>NZ_JANHOI010000020.1 GCF_026930205.1 Bartonella sp. 220B
GGCGGTCTCTAGCTTACGCTATAATGACAACCCTGGAAAATTTAGTGTTTCATTTGGTAGTGGTATATGGCGTAGTCAATCTGCTTTCTCTTTTGGTGCTGGTTATACCTCTGAAGATGGAAAAATCCGTTCTAACATAGCAGCTACCAGCGCTGGAGGTCATTGGGGAATAGGTATTGGACTTAATTTAACCTTAAATTAATTCTTTCTATAATCTTTATTTGCTCTTGTTTTCATTAAGCAAGGGCAAAATGTTTTTGAAGTTATAAAACAAAAAACGCAATTATATTACGGACACCCCATGAAAAACTTCATGATAAGATACAACCACTACATTCAATATACTTTAGAAACAAAATATATGTTTTAATTTGTCATTTTCTGTTTTATCTATATTGTGATAAGCCTCAATAAATCTCAAGAATGCTTATAGAGAAAAAATATCCGCTGCTTTGTCTTTATAAAAGATAAAAGGGGACACTCTAACATGCTCTTGATTTCTATTTGTCTAAAATCTTAAAATTGTATAGCATGAAAGAAAACAACCTAAAAAAAATCATAATAACCAGAATAATAAATGTAATGTATTTTTTATGCTTTAATATATTGTTTTACTGAGGGAACATGACATGAAAAACTATACATCGTTTTCATGCGCAATGATATAAATTATCCTCTTTTTCCTTATCCATAGTTTTTTGGTTAACGGTGTTTTGTTTACTGTTAAGGGTTGCTTTATTCAATGTTTCTCCTCATTTTTCAGTAAGTTTTGATTTAACAAAAACACTTTTTGAAAATGCTAGGGGTATTTTAGTTACTTTATCTCCAAAGCGTTATCTCTGCAGATAATGATGGTGATAAGAAAAATTATTTTAATAGGTCGAATGTTGCTCTGATATTTGAAGGAAATGCTTCTGATAACTATGCAAATTTTTTAACTAAAATCCTTTCTGGTATGAGTGATTATCGTTTTATAGTAAATGTTTTGATGACGTATAGCAGAAGTTTATTGGTAAGAACCCTAATACAGGGGAGAAGCAATATAAAAACTCTTCCTCATCAGTCTACAGCCATTCGTGGTTGATAGCGTTGAAGGTCTACAAGTGTGAATAATATTATAATGAAGGAGGCAAATTTCGAGGATTATTTGTGCCTGTAAATAAAGAATGTCATCGGATCATCATTCAACAGAATTAGTGATGAGGGGAATACCAAGAACTATAACAAGTGTTTTCTCAGTTTTTCAAGGTGCAAACTATAATGATAATCATGTTATGTCATTGGTTAATCAAACGAAGAAACAAAGCAAGAATGTTTTTATTATAGGTCCATGAGAAGACTGAGGGAATGATAGTTATGTTATAATAGGTAAATTGGTGTGTGTTTCAAATTGTGGTGGTATGCAATATGCACGTTGGCGATAGTGTAGCTACTTTGGTGTCTGGTAAATAGCCAGGAGCCTTGTTTTTATTGCTTAAGTTCTAGCCTGTTATCGCTATAGGAGATCATATATTGGTTGGTACGAAAGGTGTTATTTCTATTGGTAATTTAGAAAAGCGGGGTTAGAAACGAGTATTGCTATAGGCTTTGAAGCTGTTTCAGTATTGGCTAGAAGTATTGTTATAGGCAGCAATTCTTTTGTTAGTATTGCTGGTTTTAGTCCTTTGCTTAAAGGAGCGACAACTAATACAGAATGGAAAACAATTCTTAGTGTTGTGGATGTTGATTATGGTAGTCAAAAAACACGTTAAATTATAGAATTAGCAGTTGGTATTAGTAGATACTGGTGCAGTAAATATAACGCAGTTAACAATACAAAGGTTACAGGAGAAGGTTAGAAACTTTCTGTTGAAGGCTGTGAGTACTACAATAGTTAACGCAGGTAAAATAGTAAATTTAACAATTTCAAGTAAGGACATAAAGGTTACAAAAGGTAAGCACGATATTAGAGTAAAATTTGATTTAGTCTGCAAGATTACACACAATAGCATAAAAGCAGGAAGCAACTTCTAAAACGCAGTAGGTTTAGGAATTGATAATAGTTTGCAAATAACGACAAGCTAGTATTAATGTAGAAAATAAAAAAGTACAGGCTTAGAAAGAGTACGGAGGACATCAACACAATTAATTTTTCTACAGTTAACAGTTATAGGAGTTAAACAACAAGGAGTTGGGAGTATTCTTGTTAAGTAAGATAAAAAGAGGAAGCATCTTACTATCTGTAAGGTAGTAGGAAGCAGTAAAATCAGTATTGCAAATAAGTAAAACAAGGATCAGATACTTTCTCTGGTGTGAAAGTGGTGTAGAATGGCTATAAGGCCATTAATAAAACCTAGCTTGAGGAAAGTTTGAATGATATTTCTAAAAAAGTTAAATGTATAAGTTCTTTTGCAGTTTTCTAAGACAAAAATTGAGGTAGAAATAATAGCGTTAATTCACGGTCTTGTTTTAAAGAGACATTTCTCAATGCAGCCAAGCGCATTTCACGACGTCGCCCATGGATAGTATAGCGTAAAATCCACTGAGTACTACCATTTTTACCCTTATGAAAGTACAAGCTGGCACCATCATACTATTTACTGGCCCACAATATTACAACAGCTCTTGGTATTTAGACGATTCATAAGAGGTATTTTGCTTTTTTCTTTAAAGCTTTTATCCACACGATAATCCTACTTGTGATGTGGAAGGGGATGGTTTTGATTGATTCAACATAAGCAGAATTGAAATGAGAGAATCTTAGGACATTCGCGTTTCTCATTCAATATGCAAAACGATAAATTGTCATTATAAATCAATGTGATATTAATTATAATAGTGTGATTTTAGAGACAAAGGACGACGGCCTCATTTGCTTTGTATAATATTACAGATGGTTCAATTATTGAGTGATCGCATGATGCAATCGATGGGAATTACCTTAAGAAGTAATGCAAGGCGTTGTAAAGATTTTTGACGATGATACCGCGTTTTGCAACAGTTCGTTTGATAGATAGACCTATAAATTATCTCACATTAATACAGATGGAAAGATAGAACAAAAATCTTATAAAGATGTTCGTATAGTTTTTGAGGTGATTGAGACAAATATCAAGAATGTAAATCAGGAGATAAAGGACATTTCTGAATGTGTGGAGCTGGATTCTATTGTGCGGAATAGGGATGAAAGGGACTTTCGCTACAAAGCATGGAGAAGAATAGAAGAAAAAATAGTAAAATAACCTCTCTTAAGGCAGGTAAACTTTCAAGAGAACAACGGATGGCGTGAATGGTTCACAACTCTATTTTACAAATACTAGATTTGCGGAATATTTCAGGAATGATGCCCAATACGAGGGGGAAAATAGACAAATCTGATTTCAAAGTTGTACGATTTAAGGACGATAGTACTGAAGCTGAGAAGAAGATGCGTCATAATGTTGCAGATGCTTTTGAGGATATTAACAGCAATATGGTAAATATAAAGACTCATATTGACAAGATGAGCAACCATATTGATTCAGATATTTTACATTGTAATAATAAGAACAAAGCTTATTAAGCTGATTATAAGGGGACAGCTAAAGATTATCAATGTAGCTGGTGGGGAGATTTAGCAAAACTCCATTGACGTAGTAAGTGGAATACAGTTTTTGAAGAACACGAGAAAGATTACCAAAGTTAAAATAAAGTAGCGCGACTATTGAGAAATGGGTATGAGATATGGAAAATATAGTTGGTAATATGACTGATAGAGTTATTAACTGTAATAAAGATAGTGATGAAAAAATAAGAAAATTACTTTAAAAGAGAGCAATGAAAGTCAATCTGCTCTGATTGATAATGTAGCGAATAGCTGTATTGAGAAAAATTCGAATGAGGCTAAGAATGGCCGATAATGACATGATTATACAGAGCAGTAAATGAAGATAAGTTCTCGATCAATCAAACAACCTATGGATAAAGGTTTAAGTGATGTCATTACTGATACTATTTGTAACACAATTGACTGTATTGGGACTGTACTAAAAAAATACCGACATGAAGTTGAATATTTTGAATTATAGCATTGAGAGTGCGTATTAAGAAACAAAAGAAACAAGACAAATACAGTGATAGATTTAGCAATTTCTAACTTACTTTATAATGCTATATCTGAAAAAGGAAACATCGGTTTCAACTTGTCGGTAACGAGTTTAGGAAAGCATTTGGGAAGAGGTGCAGGATTTAATATGACATTGAATGAATAACAATTTCCCAATATTTTAATTTTTTTCCATTCTTATCTTATAATGAGAGTGGAATTTTTATATGAGATCTAGAAAAAGCCATATTAGAACAAAAAATTGCGCTGTAATTTAAAATGTAAATCCACCAAAAGACTCTTTTTATTTTTATAGTTAATTTTTGTTAAATACTTATTGAATCCCTCTTTAAACGCTCTTTTGCAATCCATTGCAGCAAAAAACGGTTGGAATTTGTATCATTTTTTTCTTGCTATTTTGTCAATATGTTTTATAGAATCGGAAAATTCGTGTAAATAAGATTCATTATGATACAACGAGAGCATATTGATCTAGTAAACAGGGGGGAAGTAACAATGTTAAAACAATTATACTATTTATGCACAGTGATAAAAAAATATTGCTCTATGATAAGTAATCTAACTGAACTATAATAAATAACCTCATACTCAAGATCAGAAGAACCCGTGGTTAGAGCCTTTGTCTGAAAAAATTTCTCCTCAAATAAAGACTCAAAATGCATCTTTACCTTTGCTAAGAAAATCTACAATTTTTGATATCTAACGCAGAAATAAACCATCACTTTAAATTGTAAATATAGGACTCTTTAAAAAATTTATCAGACAAAACCATCCTCAAAAACGGATAATGAACGAAAGTTAAGTAACAAAATATTAACAAAAAGAAACTTATCACAGAAAAAACTCCTGTGTAAGAGAACAAATAAAAACCAAAGATGTGGATGACACAAAAATATGTCTTTTTTATGTCTTTTCCTTTGTGGAGAATTGATAATGAAAAAAATACAAAAAATATCGGCGAAGAATGATTTTAATATTTCTCATTCTTTTTATCAGCGGCCTTTTTTGAGAACGCTTTCATTGGCTGGAATGGTTGTATTTTTATCGAATATATTTCTAGTAAGCGCTGGTGTGGCAGGGAATTCTTCAGATGGAAAGCCTAATACTGTCGAAACAGCATCCACAACATCGCCTGTTGATGTAAATGCGAGTCATATTAGTGGAGGAGAAGCATCTTCTAGATTTGCTGTATCTACGCAGCCCGTGTTGGTATCAGCATTGGAGAGCGACCCAGCAGCGTTGAGAGTGGATGTATCGGCACACACTGAATCTCTAGAAGAAGATACTGTTAAGAAAGGGCCTCGATTAAGAAGCTTCTCTCTACCTGACCTTAGGCAGATTTCGGCATTAGAGAGTGATCTCTCAGCATTGAATGGAGACATATCAGCAGATGATGAAGCCTTAGAAGCAAATACTGTTAATAAAGGAATTCTTTCGAGAAGCTTCTCTATGCCTGACTTGAATCAACCAATGGCAAGAAGCTTTACACCCTTTAGTATTAGTGGGAGGAAAGGACGTGAGTATTATGGTCTTGAATTAGGTGTTGGAGCAGAAGCAAACCATATTGGAACTATTGCAATAGGGACGAGCGAAGGATGTGGTACTGATAATGTTGCTAATAGTTGCTCTCTTCCTACTCCAAAAGCAAACGCGCGCTATTCTATAGCCGTAGGGGTATACTCTAAGGTTGAAAAGCAATCTGACTATGCGACAGCTCTTGGTGTTGGTGCATATGTGTATGATGTTGAAGATAGTGTTGCTTTGGGCGCTGGTAGTAATGTTAAAGCTAAAAAAGGTGTTGTAGGTTATAGTCCTAAGGAAGGTGGAGCTTCTAAATCGAAAGACGTTGCATGGAAATCAACTAAGGGGTCAGTGAGTATTGGTAAACATCAGGCGCAGCGCTTGGATGGTAGCGGTGAAATTAGAGGTGGAATAATTGAGTCTCGACAGATTACAGGTCTTGCCGCTGGAACTGAAGATACCGATGCGGTGAATGTTGCGCAGTTAAAAGAATTAAGATCAATAATAAGAGGAGAGTGGCAATTTGCTGTTAACGGTAGCGATTCCACAACTATGAATCCAGGCGATTCATTGGATTTAACTGCTGGAAGTGAAAATTTCAAAATTGTAAAAGGTGAAAGCACTGGTAATGGTCAAGGCGACAAGAAGAATAAGGTAAAATTTGATCTAGCGAAGGATCTTACGCTTGATAGCATAAAATTAGGGGCAAGTACTTTAGATGCAACAGGTCTCATAGTTGCGGATGGTCCAAAGATAACGAAAGATGGCATTTCAGCTGGCAATAAAAAAATTACAAATGTGGAAACCGGAACGGAAGATACCGATGCGGTAAATGTGGCACAGCTAAAAGCTTTACAAGACTCTATAACCCCAAGTTGGGATCTTTCTGTTAATGGTGAAAATAAAACGAATGTTAATTCAACCAGCCCAATGGATTTAGCAGCTGGAAGTACAAATATTACGCTTACAAAAGGAGAGAAAGACAATAAGGTAAAATTTGATCTAGCGAAGGATCTTGAGCTCAATAGCATTAAAATACATGATGATATAAAATTAGGGGCAAGTACTTTAGATGCAGCAGGTCTCATAGTTGCTGATGGCCCAAAGATGACGAAGGACGGCATCTCAGCTGGCAATAAAAAGATAACAGGATTGGCAGATGGTTCTGTAGATACCGATGCCGTAAATTTTTCTCAGTTGAAGTCAGCTGAAACAAAGATTGAACAACAAGTAGCAGCCAATAGTTTTGTAAAACAAGATGCTAATACAAAGCATATCACGATTGGTAAGGGCGCTGGTGGTGATAAAATTGATATTGCCAATAGTGATAAAGAAAAGCGTACGCTTACTGGTTTGAAGAATGGAGATATTTCTGCTAGCTCCACGGATGCTGTCGCAGGCCAACAGCTTCATTCATTGGGTAGTGAAGTTGCGAAGTATTTTGGTGGTGAAGCTAAATATGATGGTGCCAAATGGACTGCTCCAACATTTAAATTTAAAACAGTTAAGGATGATGGTAGCCCTGAAGATAAGACATATCACAATGTTGCCGATGCCTTTTCTGGTGTGGGCAGTTCTTTTACGAATGTAAACAATAAAATTACGAAGGTAGAAAGTTCTGTCACGAATATTCATAACGAGATAACGCAAAAAATTGCTCAAAATGCTTTGTCATGGAATGAAAAAGAACAAGCCTTTGTTGCAACGCATGGTGATAAACATCAAGAAGGAAGTAAAATTAAATTTGTTATAGGCGGAGATCAAACCTCAAATTCAACGGATGCCGTAAATGGTGGCCAGATGTATATATTAGGCACTAAAATAGCTATGTTTCTTGGTGGTGGTGCTGACTTTGGAGCTGGAAACTGGAATGGTCCAACATTTAAATTTAAAACCATAAAGGATGATGGTACTGAAGAAGATAATACCTATTATAATGTAGCAGATGCGTTTGCAGGTGTTGGTACCGCTTTCACGACTATTCAGAAGAAAGTTACAGAACAAGTTAATAATGTAATTCAAAAAGTTGAAGGTGAGAGTGTTGTTAAGTGGGATGAGACGACCAAGTCTATTACTATTGGTCAAGAAAAAGATGGCAATATAATTAATTTTCAAAATAAGAATAACGAGAACCGAACGATTGCAGGTGTGATAGGTGGAAAAATCTCTAAAGATTCAAACGAAGCAGTCAATGGTTCTCAGCTTTTTGATACAAATGAGAAGATTGCAGCCTATTTTGGTGGTGATGCTAGCTACAAGGATGGAAGTTGGACTGCTCCTAAATTTGTGGTTAAGAAATTTAATTCTCAAAACAGCATTACTGATGCGACTTATGGCAATGTCGCAGCTGCCTTTGCTGGCATTGGTGAATCATTTGAGAAAGTCAAGGATTCCTTCAAGGAAATTAAGGATGAAATTACCACTGTTCAAGGTGACGCCTTGTTGTGGGATAAGGCAAAAAGCGCCTTTGTCGCAACGCGTGGTGAAGAAGACAAAAAAACCAATAGCAAAATTACTTTTCTTCAGAAAGGTGATATTTCCAAAGATTCAACAGATGCTGTTAATGGATCTCAGATTTATTCTCTAAGCGACAATATTGCGCATTATTTTGATAAGAATGCTGGCTATAATGAAGATGGAACTTGGAAAGCACCAACATTTAAGCTTAAAGCTGTTAAGGATGATGGTAACTCTGAAGAGAAAACTTACGATACTGTAGCAGAAGCTTTTGAAGGTGTTGGCACTTCTATCACGAATGTTCAGAATAAAGTCACAGAACAAGTTAACAATGCGATTGAAAACATTAATACACAGATCACGAACGTTACAGAAAACAACCTTGTACAGCATGATAGCAAAACGGAAAAAATTACCATTGGTTCGAAAGAAAATGGCAATTTAATTGATGTTTCTAATAAGAAAGAAGAGACACGTACCATTACTGGTGTGAAGGGTGGTACACTCTCAGCAAGTTCAAATGAGGTGGTAACAGGTTCACAGCTTTTCTCAACGAACAATAATGTAACCAAAAATACCGATGCTATTAAAGAAGCTAATAGTAAGATTACGAAGAACGCTACTGATATAACAGAAGCAAACAGTAATATATCATCTCTTGGTAGTAATATCTCGAAATATTTGGGTGGTGAAGCAAATGTTCTTCAAGGCAAGAACCCCAGCTATACTGTACAAGAGAAAACATATCATGATGTTGGATCTGCATTTGCAGGCGTTGATAGTTCTTTTACGAATGTAAACAATAAAATTACTGAGGTAGAAAATTCTGTCACGAATATTCATAAAGAGATAGCTCAAAAGGTTGATAAAAATGCTTTGTTATGGAGTGATGAAGCACGGGCCTTTGTAGCGAGGCATGAACATGAAGAAGAAGGCAAAGAAATTAACAGCAGGATTACCTCTCTTGCAGATGGAGATATTTCTATCAATTCCACGGATGCTGTAGCTGGTAATCAGCTTTATAGATTGAGCCGTGGCGTTGAAAATTCTTTAGGTGGTGGAGCTAAGTATGATAACGGCAGATGGTCACCTCCAAGCTTCAAGGCTAAGAGCGTCAAGGAAGATGGGAAAATAGAAGAAAGCACTTACACGAATGTAGCAGACGCTTTTGAAGGTGTAGGGAATTCCATCACGAATGTTCAGAATAAAGTTACAGAACAAGTTAATAATGTAATTAACAAAGTTGAAGGTGAGAGTGTCGTTAAGTGGGATGAGAAGACAAAGTCTATTACTATTGGTAAAGAAAAAGATGGCACAGTAATCAATCTTCAAAATAAGGATAAAGGGAATCGAACCCTTTCCGGATTGATAGGTGGAACAATCTCTAAAGATTCAAACGAGGCAGTGAATGGTTCTCAGCTTTTTGAAACCAATAAGAATATTACTAAGTATTTTGGAGGTAATGCTAAGTATGAGAATGGTACATGGATCGCTCCTAAATTTACGGTTAAGGCTGTTAATGAGAAGGGTACAATTTCTGATGCATCCTATGATGATGTAACAACTGCCTTTGCAGGTGTAGGTACCTCTTTTGCGAATTTTAATAACAATATAACGAATAAGTTTAAAGAACTTACTCAAAATATCACGAATATTAGGCAAGAAATTCAAGGTGATGCGTTGTTGTGGGGCAAAGATGAAAATGCCTTTGTAGCGGAACATGGGGAGAAAAATAGCAAAATTACATCTCTAAAGGATGGGGTTGTTAGTAGTCTCTCAACAGATGCCGTAAATGGCTCTCAGCTTTATTCTTTAGGCAGTGAAGTTGCAAAATCTCTTGGAGGTAATGCTAGCTACAAGGATGGTGCATGGACCGCTCCTACCTTTAAGGTTAAAGGCATCAAGGAAAACGGGCAAACAGAAGATAAAGACTATACTGATGTAGCAGCGGCTTTTGCTGGAGTAGGTACTTCATTTGCGAATGTTGCAAAAAAGATTAACAAAGAGATTTCTGATGCAAAGAGTGACTCTTTAAACTGGAATGAAACTGCGAATGCCTTTGTTGCAACGCATGGAGAAGGAGATGCAAAATCTAACAGCAAGATTACGTCTCTTAAGAATGGCGATATTTCTGAAGGTTCCACGGATGCTGTCGCAGGTCAACAGCTTCATCAGTTGGGTAGCGCTGTTGCGAAATCTCTTGGTGGTAACGCTAAATATGAAGGTGGCAAGTGGAGTGCACCAAGTTTTAAGGTTAAGACATTTTCTTCTGATGGCGATACAAAAGATGGAAGCTATGATAGTGTATCAGCAGCTTTTGAAGGTGTAGGTACCTCTTTTGCGAATGTTACAAAAAAGATTACCAAAGAGATTGAAAACATTAATACGCAGATTACGAATGTTACAGAAAACAACCTTGTGCAGCATGATAGCAAAACGGAAAAAATTACCATTGGTTCGAAAGAAAATGGCAATTTAATTGATGTTTCTAATAAGAAAGAAGAGACACGTACCATTACTGGTGTGAAGGGTGGTGCACTCTCAGCAGATTCAAATGAAGCGGTAACAGGTTCACAGCTTTTCGCAACGAACAGTAATGTAACCAAAAATACCGATGCTATTAAAGAAGCTGATAGTAAGATTACGAAGAACGTTGCTGATATAACAAAAGCAAACAGTAATATATCTTCTCTTGATAGTAATATCTCGAAATATTTGGGTGGTGGTGCAAGTGTTCTTCAAGGCAAGAACCCCAGCTATACTGTACAAGAGAAAACGTATCATGATGTTGGATCTGCATTTGCAGGTGTTGATAGTTCTTTTACGAATGTAAACAATAAAATTACGAAGGTAGAAAATTCTGTCACGAATATTCATAACGAGATAGCTCAAAAGGTTGATAAAAATGCTTTGTTATGGAGTGATGAAGCACAGGCCTTTGTAGCGCGTCATGGAAAGAAAAAAGAAGAAAAAAGTGAAGCTACAGCGACAGAAACACAAGAAAACAGTAAAATTACGTTTCTTAAGAATGGGGATATTTCCAAAGACTCAACAGATGCTATAAATGGTTCTCAGCTTTACTCAATGGGTGACATGGTTGCGGCCTCTTTTGGTGGTGGCGCTGGTTATAATGGAGATGGAACCTGGAAAGCACCAACATTTAAGCTTAAAGCTGTTAAGGCTGATGGTAAGTCTGAAGAGAAGACTTATACGAATGTAGCAGAGGCTTTTGAAGGTGTAGGGAGTTCCATCACGAATGTTCAGAATAAAGTAACAGAACAAGTTAATAATGCGATTACCAAAGTTGAAGGTGAGAGTGTTGTTAAGTGGGATGAGAAGACAAAGTTTATTAATATTGGTCAAGAAAAAGATGGCACAGTAATCAATCTTAAAAACAAGGATGGTGAGAACCGAACCATTTCCGGATTGATAGGTGGAGTAATC
>NZ_JANHOI010000021.1 GCF_026930205.1 Bartonella sp. 220B
CCAGGGTTTAAAACCAGAGCATCCCCATAAACCCAGCAATTGCCATTATGAGAGAGGTTATTTTCATTTTCGATAAATCCACCCAATTGCCCCGCTTTGACATCAGAAAAGTTTCTTAAAGCTTTAATGCGATAAAGAGTACGATTAGCAAAGAGACGTATTTCATTAGTGAGTGCAAATTTTTTTTTGCATAGCACCATTCCTTTATAAGAAGATTCACTTTTAAAATGAAAGAGTTTGGAAAGCAGGCGCCCCCGCCACGCCCGCGGTGTTAATCAAGCAGCGTCTTTTATGGATTGATCACAAATTTTGATATTACCATTCAATTTTTTTGTATCTATATATGAATTACCAAAAACACTCACTTTATCGCAAATGTATGTACCACCTGTAATTTTTGCATTGTCATAAATTTTTGCACAATCAAAAACCTTTGCATCATCACAAACCTTTGCATTATCGAAAACGCTAGCATAATTGAAAATTTGCGCATTATCAGACACGACGCCCTTGTCAGCAACCCACGCATCATCATAAACCCAGCAATTACCATCATGAGAGAGATTATTTTCATTTTCAATAAAGCCCCCTAAATCACCAGCCTTGATATCACCAAAGTCTCTTAATGCCTTAATGCGATAAAGGGTACGATTACCAACGACATGCGTTTCATTTGTAAGTTCATATTTTTTGGATACAATTTTAGATACAGTTATAGTGGACATAGGTTATTCCCAATCTAAATAATGATTAAATTTAAATGAAAGTTAGAGAGGAGCGCCCCCGCCGCGCCTGTCATTATTTACGCAGCTTGATTGGCATCTTCAGAATTGCAATCATATTCGTAATCATCATAATATTCGTGACGATAATAATCATCGTCACTACCAAATTCGGGAACCGCAGCATCATAAATATCATCATCAGATGATAAAGAGGCGTCACTATGAATACAAGAATAACCAGATACGGTAGCCCCACAAATCACGGCATCATCACAAACTTGAGAATGACCACCAATATGAGCAGCGCCGCTTATTTTTGCATTGCCCCCAATTTGAGCATCATCACAAATCACGGCATCATCAGAAATATGGGCATGCCCACTTACAGAGGCGTTATCATAAATTTTTGCATTTCCACAAACGTCAACAAAATAGCTTTTTACTTTCGCATTGCCTGAAACCTTTGCATTTTGAAAGACACGGGCTTTATCGTAAACCCAGCAATTCCCTTTATGTGATAAGTTACTTTCTTTTTCGATAAAACCACCTAGATCCCCTTTTTTGACATCACCAAAGTCTTTTAAAGCACGTATACGGTACAATGTGAGACCAGTCATAAAATCCATTTCATTGGTCAATTCATATTCTTTGGATGATGTTTTCTTATTAACAGTAGCTTCCATAGCTAGTGTCTCCTTAACGTAAAATAGTTTGTTATTGACGCCCCTATAAGGGCATCGGGCGCTAACAAACACGGCGTTAAGTCCGTTGCTTACACTTTTCCCACAAGGGTATTGTATGGTGTAAGCACACCCGACAGAATCTTCATATACTAACAAGAGCATAAAAGACAGTCAGTTTTTAAAGACATGGGAGAGGCTGTTTCGTAACCTATCCGCTAGTTATTAGTGTTTTGATCACTTGATTATTTATATAACAAAATACGTATTTATTGTCAATTATATTTTGCTATTTTTGTATTTTTTTTATGATTATTTTTTATCATATTGTGTATAAATATGCGTCATATGCCTATCAATATTTTCTATTTTATTGCGTCTATTTGACTCTATATTACGCAATGGCGTTATTTTTCTCTTTTAAAATTCATAAGAACTAAAAACGCTTCTTATGATGCGTATTTTTAACTTTATAAAGCATGATTATTTTTATGAGATGCCTTGTGAATATTTTTTGTGAATTTTTGTTATAACCAGTTCACTAAACACGCCTTTATAAGCAGCGCTTTTCATTCAAATCTATTGTTTTGATTCATTCTCTATAAGCACCGCATCATTCTTACAAAAGGATAATATGATCATACGGTTTTAATTTGTTATAAAACATTTTGAATTCTTATATCCTTATCAAGATACCTTTTAAGGGGCTTTTGTCTCTTTTAACAGTTTTGTCTGTTGATTTACCCCCCCTTCCATTTAAAAAAATTGAGATAAAAATAAAAACATTATATTTCAATAGGTTAGTTTTTTTCAAAATTTTGAAACATCACGTATAAAAGTCATGTGAGTACAATAGACAATTAATGACACGCGTTTTGTCTGCTTTTGTCAATTTTTGTCAGTAAATTTAACAGACAATTCTTATGATTTTAGTGAGTGTTTAAACCATGTCTTATGAGAGCCATATGGTTCTTTAAAGCTTTTCAAAAGACAAGAGATGGTTATGAGCTATGTTATCAAGAGTAACTTATCGATTTGAAGGGAGTTTTGAGTTTTGAAACTTTGTGTTTTAAAGAAAAAAAGATAAAAAACATTATTTTTCAATATATTAAATCTTATCAATGCTTCAAAAAATAATCTCTATTGATAAATACAATCTATTAATACGCATAATTCTCTTTAAAGAGAGCATATGAGAGATATGATGGCATCATTTGAGATTGCGATATAATCTTTTAAAGGCAATGTAAAAAAATCTCATTCTGTTTAAGATGGGATTTCTTAAAAGTCTTAAAGCAATCCAAATGAGAGTGTTTAAAAGTGCAAGGCTTCTCTTTTTAGAATAGCGCATAGTAACTCATTCCTTTTAAGCTTATAGGTAAGCAACCTAATAAGAGAGTATAGATGATGATTATAAGATCTATACCCCTTATAAGATTGGCATGATTCATAAATCTATTCAGTTTTTCTTAATTCTAGATTTGGTAGGTTCTTAACAATCTTCATTGTTTCTAAACTTACAGTAATAACCCTTTGAAATAATTCCAATGGATAAGCAGGGTTGCCAATGGTCTCAACAGCATAGCAATTGGCATCATTAACAATGCCACTCTTTTTATCGGTCTTTATACATTGACGCCCCATAACCCATTCAAGAGCGGGTTTACCATTCACGATATACTCATAAGCTTCAAGAGGTATATCTGTTATTGTGATATTACGATTGTAAATAACAGTCGATTTATCCTTTTCTTTACTATTCCCAGCAAATTTCATTTCTGTAACATAATAGAATTTCTCAGGGTTAGGAATATCTGTAAGTTTTGGATTGCCTTTTTTGAAGGTCACAGGATAAGGCTCTACGCTTTCATAATTGACGTGCAAATTGCCTAATTCACGCCCCGCATTAACGAATTTCCAAAAATCTTTAGCACTCTTTACGCAAGGGATGCGAGGGAGTTCTTTAGAGAGATTATCAGCATAACGAGTACGGTAATCTTTTGAATGCAAGAGACCGTAAACATAATAAAAGATATCATCTTTCGTTATGGTTTCATTAGGATATGCTGTTTTAAAATGTGCTAATCCCTCATCAGTAATGGCATCACGTCTCTGTAAACCAGCGGCTTTGGTTTCTTCTGTAGCATTTGCAAATAAATGGGATTGTTTTTCATTTTTACCTTTTGAAAGAACAGGATCTTCGTAAAGGTACAATGGAAAACATTGACTTTTTTCTATTGAATCAAAATTAGGTAGATTCTTAGCCATAAGTACAGAAAAGCTTTTCATTGCTCCTACGCCTGTAACTTGTATCACCCTATTTTCAACT
Organism: Bartonella sp. 220B; assembly: GCF_026930205.1. Lineage (GTDB taxonomy): Bacteria > Pseudomonadota > Alphaproteobacteria > Rhizobiales > Rhizobiaceae > Bartonella. The sequence goes on from NZ_JANHOI010000021.1 coordinate 3,735, forward strand.
GCTTTTCCCATAGGGAATATCCGCGGTATTTGAGAGATGGCTTCGTTAAAAATACGATTATAATAAAACCATTGTTGTGTAAAAGGACGATATAAACTTTGCGCAAGGCAAGTTTCTTCAAATTCAAAAACTTTTTCTCTAGTTAAATGTTGTTTAAGATTAAGACTCCAGCTAATTTTTCTTGCATCTGAATTGACGAAATTGTCTACAGTCTTTGTGCGTGCTTTACGGTCAGCATGTGGATAAGCATTATTAAAACGTTTTACTTCGCAATTATAGAAGGCAATCATATTCTTCATATTTTTTGCTAAAGATTCACGGTTTGAATTGTATGCCCATGCATCACGGCTGGTTACGATACCACAGGAATAAGCCTCAAAAAGCTTTTTATTATTATTTTTATCACCTAAGGCTATAAATGTTTTAAAACTGTCATCACGTTGATTTATCCAATCACCATGTGCATCTGGTGTAATCATTTTCCAACTGTGTTCACTTCGTGTAATGCCATCAATACTACTAAGGGACTCGATTATCGTAAGCTTTTCTTCTCTTGTGAGATAATCTCCAATATCACGAAAATATATTTTACCACGCTGTTGTGCATTTGGATTTTTTACGAGAATAGAGATAGCAATAGGTGCTCGTGATCCGGAACCAAAAATCTTTCCACCTTCCTTTCGAGAAAGCTCTCCAGACGTTCGTTGATTCCCACGCAAATGGAAAATATAAAGGCTGCTAAATTCCTCAACAAAACACTTTCGTAAACCAGTCATAGAATTTGCATCTACAAAACTTGCATTTGTAACAAAACCAATAACACCATGGTCTTTTATACGATCACTAGCCCAGCGGATGGCACGAATATAGCTGTCATAAAGATTTCGTATAAGACTTGCATTCGATTGTGCAGCATAGGTTTCACGAATGCGGTTATCTAAGAGTGGATAGGAGGTGTTCTTGGCATTGTCATTTGCACTTTTTTGCCCTGTTGAATAAGGGGGGTTACCAAAGATAACTTCAATATTGAGTTTTTTCTGAAGTTCTAAATATGCACTGTTTTCTTCTAGTAAGCCCTTCATTAGATCTTGCTTTTCAACCCTCTGAAACGTATCGGTTAAACCAATATGCTTAAAGGGAATATAATCTCCTTTCATAAGACCATGATAGGTTGCTTCGATATTAATGGCAGCAATGTAATAGGCGAGCAAGACAATCTCATTGGCGTGGATATCATGACGGAATTTATATTCCATATCTTCTGGTTTAATGAGATCGGATTGCAAAAGCCTTGTGATAAAAGTACCGGTACCCGTAAAGGGGTCAAGGATAGAAACACCACGTGAACCCAAACTTTGTCCAAATTCTTTGCGTAAAACATCATCAACAGAATGAATAATAAAATCAACAACTTCAATAGGGGTATAAACAATTCCTAATTTTTCTACCGTACGCGGAAAAGCCTTGGCAAAAAAACTTTCATAAAGAGTAATAATGAGATTTTGTCTTGCTTGCGGGGTGGTAATACCAGAAGCACGTAATTTTACACTGCTATAGAATTCTTTAAGCTCTGTTGACTCTTCTTCAATATTTGTTTGATCCAACACAGCTAAAATCTTTTCCATCGCTTGTGAAATGACATTATTCTGAACAAATTGATTGCCATCAAATAAAGCTTCAAAAACAGGGCGTGTTACAAGATGTTGTGCAAGCATCTCAACTGCTTCTTCTTGTTTGATATCACTGTTTAAGTTATTCTTTAATTCCTCGTGAAACGCATGAAAGGCGTGATAAGCTTCGCTTGTCTCATCAGCAAGCATATTTTGCAGACGATTGATATGATTTTGTGCAATCTCAGCAACATTGCCAGCCCAATTTTCCCAATAATCGGTAATGGCAAATTTCTTCGCAAGAAGTGTTTTAAGGGCACGGGGAAATTCAAAACAAAAGGAGTAATTTTTTTCTTCTTTATAGCTCTTAGAAGGTTCATAAGCAGGTGTTCCAATTTCCAATCCCGTACTTTCTGGTTTTTCATAGATTGAGAGTTTATCCTCAACCGCAGTCATACTGTCTAAGGCGATAATCTCTAGGGTATGACTTACATCTTGTCCTAAAATCATCTGGTTAAGGGTTATCTCAAAATTCTCATCATGAGCAAGCAAAGCATTGATCACTTGCCAGACAACCTTGTATCTCTTGTTGTGTCTTAAAGCCTGTTCCGCAGAAATCCCAGCAGGAACTCCAACCGGTAAAATGATATAACCTCTTTTTTTGCCCTTGGCACGCCGCATGATACGCCCCACCGCCTGTATCACATCCACATGACTTTTGCGCGGATGGAGAAACATGACGGCATCAAGAGCAGGCACATCCACACCTTCCGAAAGACAACGGACATTGCTTAAGACACGACAAACATTTTTCCCCGCATCTTCTTTTAACCAATCAAGTTTTTTTGTACGTTCTTTAGCGCTACAAGTTCCATCAATATGTTCAAATGTACAATCAAGAGGAGGTGTCTCTTTACGGTTCTCATAAAGAGCCCGCAATCTTTCCTTAGTTTTATCAGAATTAAAGGCTCTACAGATATTTTCAGAGGTTTTAATATCTTTACAAAAAGCCAAAGCACGGTGCATGGGATTGGGGTCATCCCCAAGATCAAGTTTTAGATCTATTTTACTCAGAGCTTGATAACAGCCTACGAGCTTGGTTTCATCGTCAAGAGTAAGTTCATAACTGTCATCGGTCATAAGATGTTGAATGGATTGAGCCACTACCTCTTCATTCACCCCCAAGACAATAATCTTATAAGGTGCTAAAAGTTCATTCTGAACGGCTTTTGAAAAGGTATAAGTGTAAAGGGTTTTTCCATAGAGATCTTCATCATCCATAGAAGCCAGCACGGCATTAATCTCATTGGCTTGTTTCTTGGCATTATCGGTAAAGATCTTTGGAGTTGCCGTCATGTAGAGACGTTTTTTGCCCTGAACAATGCTGTTATCATGAACCTTAACAAACTTCGATTCACTGTTGTCTGTTCCTAATGATACACCAGTGGTTCTATGGGCTTCATCGCAAATGATCAGATCAAATTCAGGTAAAGCATATTTCTTTTGTGCATCTGATATGACTTGTATCGAATGATAAGTCGAAAACACCACAGTCATGACATTAGGAGAAGTCTTATTGGCTTTGCTTGCAAGTTCTTGCGGATCTGTTGTTGCAGGCAATGCAAGATCTGAGACATCCAGTTCAGCAATATCATCTTGGTTTTTACGCCGCTTGCCAACTTGTGTATCAGAACACACCGCAAAGGACCGCAAGGCTATCTCTGTATCGAGTGTCCACTCTCTTATCGTTTGAGACATAAGAGCAAGAGAAGGTACCAAAAACAAAACACGCTTGCCTTTTCCTGCTATTTGTTCTGCTATCTTGAGACTGGTGAAAGTTTTTCCCGTTCCACAAGCCATAATCAGCTTGCCACGGTCTGCTTCTTGTAAACCCTCACAAACAGCTTCAAGGGCTTCTATCTGATGATCTAAAAGCTTTTTCTTTGTTTGCTCTTTCAGAACAACAGTTTCTTTTCCTTCAAAACGGCTCCAATCGATTTGACTTTTTTCTAGATCAAACAGATTAATCTGTTGAATGCGAACTTCTTGTCCTTCACAGGTGTGAGAAGCGTTATCACTCCAATCACTTTCGGTGCTGTCGATAAGAATGCGACGGGTGAAGATCTTTTTGCCAGAGGCAGCAATAAAACTATCAAGATCTTCTTTTTTAATGCAATGAGAGGCTTCATAGCATTTACATTGGATGGCAGCATAGCCTCCTTCATCACGAATTTTAGCGACCAGATCAATGCCAATATCGCGCCCATCTTCACTACGTTCTTTCGCCCACTCACAATAGGTTTGAACCTGTTCATATTCTTGGCATTGCAGAGGGTCTTGCGTCAAATAAGCCATGACAAGGTTTTCAAAGAGAGTACCTAATTCACGGGGTGATTTTGCTTGTTGACGATAAGATTGTAAGAGAGAGCGTAAAGAGGATTGTTTATGATCAGAATTGAGGGATTGAAGCATTATAGAGAAACTCCATAGTCTTATGACATTAATCAATTGACTTCGAAAGAATCGAAATGGAGTTTATTAAATACATTTAGGATAAATATCGAGTGGTAAATGGGCAAAAACCGCCCGAAAAGCCATAAAATGCTTCAAAAAAATTTAACAAGTTGCATTTATAAACAGCCTATAAACAGCAAAGTAGTGAAATTTGCTATTCATTTTATGGGAAATCAAGACAACTCCAATATGTGCTTTTAAAAGTTCAAATATGCAATTTTGAAGTATTTTATTGCCTCTAAAAATCACAACAGCTGTCAGTTAAATTTTTAGACAGATACTGACAGGTTTTAATCAACTTATCTCATTCATTGTCTATATAAATCATCTTATTGGGATGGATTATTTCTAAAAACACACTAACATATTGAAATATAATGTTTTTTACTTTTATTTAAAAGGTGTTTTTTAAAATGAGGGGGTAAATCAACAATAATGACTGACAAGAATATGACCTGAGTTATGACTATCCATTCAGATCATATCTTTCTCTTTTGCCAGCACTCTTTAAAATCATCTTCTGTTCATTCATTTCATTGCCTTGTGTTCTCGTTTTTTACCAAAGGATGCCATTCATAATAGGTACTCAATTTACTTGTCTGATGGGTTATAAACTTTTTGCGAATGTGATTTGAACAGCATAAAAGCTCCAACGCTTGTTTGACAGCTTCTTTATCTTTCAAATGAGCCCAGCAGCGTCTGTAGATATCCCGTGCAGTAAAAACCTCAGGTAAGCCATTACAGCGCTCTACAATCAGTTTTGCACGCTCTGCTGTTAAGGTATCCCCAGCAGCATAAAGACGTTTCGCATGGCTTAACAAATAGTTTTCCCAACGCAATGCCATGGAAAGAGAAGGGAGAGTGATTTCAAAACGACCATCCTCAACAAGTTCAAAAATCAGGGCAAGACTTGGTATGGTTTTATCCATTTTTGCTAAATGTGCTTGCAAGGGTTCAGAGTGATTACCTTCTCTTATTTCTCTTTGAAAATTTTCCCACCACTCACGAAACAACTCTTGTGCTTTGGGAGAAAAACGCATCACAATCGGGTGTTCAGGTGATCCCAAGTTTATCCCGAAAAGAACGAAAAGCCTCTTCATAGTCTTTATAGGCATCTTTTAAAGGGTCTCTATCAACCAATTCACATTTTTTTGCCTTATCGGGCCATACCATCATTTGAAAACGTTGGATTAAACCATCATCTCCTTTTCCAGAATGAAACGCCCGAATAAGAGGGGTAATTCGTAAAGGTTGAATACCTCCTATAATGGAAAGCATTGCATTGGGAATATGAATCGTTCCACGCCCAATACGGTCATAGGTATAGGGTTGATCCCCATTAAAAGCTTGTAAATAAAACCCACGGTCTGTTTGATATTCCTTAAGTTCCAAGTTTGCTAAAAAACCAGAGAGTTCATCACGGACCATCAATAATCCACGCGGGTTTTCTTTGAGTAATTCTCCTAGCTTTTCGACCGTTGTGTCATTGACAATAAAACGTGAATTTTCCTCATCATGCTGGTTATCTTTGGTTATGTTTTCAGCTAAAATAGAACGGGCAGCTTGGGTATCTCCATTCTTTAAAGCTTTGCCGGCTTGTTTTTTCTTTTCTTTTTGGTTTAGAGCCTCAAGAGCCTGTTCAATCTCTGCTTATTTATTCTTTTGTTGGTAAGCTTGCAAAGCTTCTGTTTGAAGATCAGCAAGGGGTTGAAGAGCGGTTTTCAAAGCCGGTGTTTTTCGTGTAGAAGGGTTACCAATAATAGCCCCCCATATAGATTAGGAACAATGTACCAATTATCATGCTGTTTTGGAGCAATGCGCACGCCATTGCCAATCAGAGCAGCTAAAGCACAGATAGCAGAGACAGCCACAAAATCGAGAGGAGATTGTTGACGGTCAGCAATATCGTAAACATATCTGCTTAGTCTATAAGGCATTTGTAAAATATTAAAAGGTTCAACCGGTAAAAGAGCGGTGTTAATCGGTTTTAATTCGCCCCAACCAATTTGTTGTAATGCCACTTCATAAGGAATGGCTTGTAAACAAGCATGGTCCTTTAAAGAA
>NZ_JANHOI010000022.1 GCF_026930205.1 Bartonella sp. 220B
CCTCTGGCAAAAAGATCTTCACCCGTCGCATTCTTATCGACAGCACGAAATAAACTGGTGTAACAATGCCAATCTCACCTGTAAAGGACAAGATGTCCCGATTCAACGGATTAATCTGTTTGATCTCGAAAACAGTCAAATCGATTGGAGTCATTTTGAAGCAAAAGGGGATGTTATCCTTAAAGAACAAAAGAAGAAAAAACCATTGATCTTGGCACATTTGATCTTGTTGACTGTTCTGATTTGCAAATCCGTGCCGCGGTTGAATTGCCTTCAAGTGATTGTTCTGTAATCTTTGAAATTGAGAGAAACAACAGCACAATTTATCAACTCTTACCCTTTTAATTGCTCAGTCTTACCGAATATATCAGTGAAAAAGTTATGCTCCGTGCCATTCTTAAAGGCACAGAGAAACTCTCACCGGTTTTATTTGCTCTCGTGCAACTGATTGCGGAAAAAATCCATAAAACAGCAACCTATGTTACCCTGCCCCATCACAATATTTACCTTGCGGAGACGTCTTTACGAATGATGCTGATAACCGATGAATCGCCCTCACTTAACACCCCCTTCCATCCACCTTTCCAGGAATTGCTCATCCACCTTTTTGGGGCTACCTTTTAGAGCACCTTTAATTTTTGATTTGAGATTTTTTCTTTAATACTTAATTTTTTTATTGAATCATAAAAAGTTATAGACCTCTATACACTCTTGCACATCTTTATATAACTTGATTTTTATGAATAAAGCCTGCTTTACCCTTCTGAAGTCATAAAATGATGGGCTTTTCGAATATAAATTATAAACCCAAGCAGACAACATAGAGCTAACAAAGTTGCTACAACCCGTGGATTATGTCCAGATATCTTTCCGATAACTGCCGCACTCAACGCCGCACTTCCTAATTGTAAAGCGCCCATAACACCAGAAGCTGCTCCAGCTGCTTGAGGATGCGAAGAAATAGCCAATGCTGTCCCTAACGGCAATAAAAAACCATTAGCAAAGGTAAGAACAGCGATAGCTGCAAAACTCGTTACAAGTGTCCATGGGCTTACATACATTTGCAAAGCAAAAAGCCCTCCGCCTACAACAAAAATAATATACCCACGCCATACCGTTCTTTCCATAGATTCTCGCTTAAAAAACCATCGTGCCGTGAGATTACCCATAATATAGGGAAGAGAAACCCCAATATAGCTATATCCAATATATTTCAGTGGCAAACCCAAAGTGGTGAGTAAAAAAGGCGACTCTACAATATAAGCAAAATAGGTTGCATAAGAAAAGCACGGAAGAAGTGCATAAAAAATAAATTGTTTGTTTCTGAGAACTCCTAAATTGCTCTTCATAAATCCCATAAAAGAAAAACGATGCCGCTTTTGAGAAGGCAATGTTTCCGTTAAAATAAAACAACAGAGCAAAATGGTTAAGGATATAAAAAGGCTTAAAAAGATAAAAGTAGCTTGCCAATTAAACGTTTGTAATAAGAGTCCTCCAACTAACGGCGCAAGTGCTGGTGACATCCCAATAAAGGGAAAAACAATCAAATAAAGTTTTCCTGCTGCTTTTTTATCCAATAAATCATTGATAATCGCACGGCTTAAAACAATCCCCGCACAAGCTCCAAGACCTTGTAAAAAACGTAATGCAAGAAAAGCGTGAAGATTAACCGTATAAATCACACTGATCGTAGTAAATAACCATAAAAACAAGCCAAATAGCAGTGTTTTTTTACGCCCAAAATTATCACTCAGTGGACCATAAATGAGCTGTCCAAGAGCCAATGCAAACAGAAAAATCGCAACAGCACTTTGTATCTGAGATTCACTCACTTGGTAGTATTGGCGCATTTCGTCAAGTGCAGGAAGAAAAATGTCTGTAGAAATCAAACCACCTGTTGATAAAAAGACAATAAGTATAATAAATGGCAACGTATATTTATGATTCATTTAAAAAAGCACACTTTATTTATTAAAAAATATTATTTAATTTAATATTATTATTTTATAAATATAGTTTTATTTTATAATTATAAAAATATAATATATAAATGATTTATATAGAAAATTTTAATTTTAATAAAATTTATCTTTTGTAATCTTGTTGATGAGTAAAAGAGCTTTAATTTATAATCCACACTCAACGCGATATAGAAATACACTGCATACCCCACTTTCCACCCTCTCATGCCTTTTCAATTGCTCTAAATTCCCACTCCAAAAAACTGTTAAAAAATTAAAACAATAGCTACAAAATTTTACTTTTTATTCCCAAATGCAACTGACTAAATATCACCTTTATAAGATTTTATCTAAGAAGTAAAAATATATTTATATCTAAAAAATAAGCATTAAGATAATTTCACAAAGCAGCTTTGTATTACACTTTTTTATTTTTCTTCAGAACATTCTCTAGGCAAAGAAAAAGCTCTATAACCAGCTCTCTGCAGCAGAAGCTTGCAAAAAGAAGTTTCACCATAATGGTCGCATTATCAAAATCCGTGTGCCCCACCATAATGTGGTATCCCCTTTATAAAACCATGGTCATTACTTTCTGTTTATGAACTTTCCCCTCCATTTCGGGCGCATCATTCGCACTGATTTGTCTCTTTGGAATATAATGGGGGGAACATAATGGCTAGCGAGGCATTTTATCTCCAGCATCATTCAAGGAGATAAAAACATGGAAACTCGCATTCCTGAAGACACACCATTCGATAGTCATTTCCTAGGAGAAACATCTCTAGAAACAGATTATCCTTTTTTTCAAACACCCATTTCATGGTCCGCAATCTTTGCTGGACTGGTTACAGCCCTTGCCACTTCGATCTGCTTATCTTTTCTGGTTGCAGCATTAGGTTTAGGTCAAATGGATTTCAACTCTTCGACACCTTTTGCAGGAGCCTTTCTCTCTGTTGGGATTGGTTCTCTTATTGTTATGCTCATCAGCCTTGCTTTAGGAGGCTTTGTCGCTGGACGCTTTGCTGAATCATCAGGCACACTTCATGGCTTTCTCACTTGGGCTCTCATAACATTACTGATGACCCTCCAAGCCATCCACGTAGTTTCAAGTACAGCAAAGATAGGTGCGAAAACTGTTGTAGAAAGCACATCGGCACTCCAACAAACTGGAGACAGCTTTAAAACAAATTTTTCTCCTCTATTTGCAAAACTAAACAGCGAAAATTTTGAAAAGTTTTTTGCAAAAAACAGTGACAATGGCATTAATTTTGACCAACTTGGTAATGAATTACACACTCTTCTCAAGAAAAGCGACATTCCCGCTCTCAATCCTGATCGCTTAAAACAATCCTATCAAGCTGTACTCAACGATATTGGTTCTGCGATAACAGCTTTCAAAAATGATCCTTCTCACACTGGCACCATCTTAAAAAATCTGAGTGAGCGCCTGTCTGATCGTATAGAAGATTTCACAACAAAATTTGATCGAAGTGATATCATCAATGCCCTGATGAACGATGGCATGAACCGTGCGGATGCACAAACAGCAACCAACCGTGCTGTTCATATCTATCAAAGCGCAGAGGAAAAAACTAAAAAAGCTATCAAAGCGCTTGAAGATCAAGCAGAAACACTCTCGGACAATTTTGAGGATACCATAAAAGAAGCAAAAAACACTGCAACTAAAGCCACCAAAACAGCCTCTTACATGGGATGGTGGAGCTTTTTAGGCACCCTGATAGGCGCTGTGATTTCTAGTGTGTTTGGCTATTATGGCTACAGAAGCCGTAAGGACACTTTCGTGCTTTAAAATTGAGAAGATATAAAGTATAAAATAAAGAAAGAGCTGTACCATGCGTACAGCTTTTTTTTTTGCAAAAGATTATTGGATTACTTCACTTTTTTGTTTTTCTTGTTTAAAATGATCTCTCATCGCGTCTTTATGCCCTTCATGCATTCTTTCCTTTTTTATTTTTTCATTATGAAAGAAAAGAGTGAAAAGCGCTAAGCCTTACTCAATGCATTAAAACTCTCACACGCCTCCTTGATTATAATATTGGACATGCAAAAAACGCACTTATAAACACTATGAATAGAATAAAAACTTCTACCGCTCCAAATTCTTGAAAAACAGAACAGTCACTGAAGAAAAATATTCTTGGAAAAAACTTCATAATCAAAATCAAAAGTCCATGTTAAAATATTTTATTTATACAGCAAAAAGCAGTTGACACGTTCCCCCCCCTAATGACTCCTCTTATAATAAAATCTATGTTTCCTCTTCAAAAGAGTAAGCGATATTTGCAATCAAAATTGCATTTGACAAAAATAAAACCCATGCTAGAGTGACATAGATGATAGATCTTTTCTTTTGATTATCATTATTTTTTATCAACTAAAGGGGGAGATATATGAATATTTCACTTAATGAAGTAGAAAGCGTTATTGAACTGGCTGCTGATGAAGTTGTACCAGTCTTAGCCGCTACTAAATACGCTCAACACGAAACCATAGAAGTTTGTGAAAACAATCATGATACAGATGCTTCACACGAAGTTTAATAATGTGTTATTGATGTTGCAAATCTGCTTATTATACATTCAAATTGAGAAAAATAAGCGTGTTTAATGGCATGTTTGAATTGTTTTCTAAAGACTTTTCTCAAAAAATTTGGGCTAAACAAGCAGCTGAGTTGTCAATTTCAAACATCCCTTTCCATGAAGGGGATGTTTTGGATGCTCTAAGGCAATATACAAAAAATCCAAATAAACTCTTAGCACTTAATCCTAAATCCGAAGTAGTAACAGTTATTAATGGGGTGCGGAGCCCACATCCTCTTCCAAACTTTCTTGTTTTAGATGCGGATAAAACTATAGAAGACTATACTGCCCGCGTTGACCAATATGCCGAAGGGCAAGAATGGGCAGTCATGTATTATGGGTTATACGCTGCGTCCCCTGTACTGTGGGACGCAGCAAAACAATTTGCAGATCAATTAGCACATTCTTTAGGTTTTAGACCCGGTGGACGTGTGGACATTGACTGCTTCATCGGCCGGTATTCTTCTACTCATGTGGGGGTTCACGTAGATCACGCACATAATTTTGGCTTTACTCTCCAAGATGGCAAAACAATGTTTGCATGGCCCAGCACACGAAAAGACCTTCAAGGACTAAAATATCCCGAATATGAGGTACATAAATCTACAGCAATCGCACTACAAAATCGTAAAGACCGTGTTGCATACTTCCCCCACAACGCTTTCCATGTTGCCGAAACTGGAAAAAATATCGCAGCAAATATCAATATTGCTTTTTGGGAAACGGCAAGCGATGCACAACACTTTAGAAAGTATGTTATGCATTTGCTCCATCTTGATGATAGGATAAAACATGACATCCGTGCATCAGGAAGAGCAGATTTAAACCCTGATAATGCTTTTCAATACTCCACACTAAGCTCTGCAATTGCAAACAACACTTTAAAACGCCATATGCTTGTTTCTCAATTAATTTGTGATACAAGTTCGCGTTTATGCATCGGTCGCCCTCTTATCGACGTCTCTGAGATTGAAAATGAAATCTCTCTTCGCTCATCCGCTACCCTGCAATGGGCTCCCTTGCTTGAAACAAAAGAACTTCTCATCGCAACAAACGGACATTGCACCAGTTTGAAATATAGCGATCATTTACACAGATTCCTCTCTCAACTTTTATCAAACAAGAAAATTGACATCGCGAAATTCAATGATAAACCACATAATATAGCACAAGAAGAAATTTTAAAAACCGTAAAAGCTTTAGCGTCTTGGGGGGCGTTGTGACAAAGAAAAAATCCACTATTTTCACTCAAATGGGACTTTTTCTTGTTTTGGGCTTTAGCAGCTTTGCTGATGAAACAGCGCAAGTTACATTTGCTCTCCACTTAGCAGAGAGCACAGCCTTTATTTCAATGCTCCTGTTATCAGGGCTTATCGGCGCAATTTGTGCCGGACCAATTGCCCCACGCCTCTTACATTGCTTCCCACCAGCGCGAACCGTTACTATTGTTTTATTATTTGAAGCACTCTTTATAGCCACAGCTGCAATCGTCAGCCAGTTTTGGGTTTATATTGTACTTTCTTTCGCGCTGGGCTGTGCTGGATCACTCTTTTGGTCTGCAATCCTTGTCTCTGTACCCGAATTGGCAAAAACTGATCAGCAATTAGATCGACTAAACCGCATTATCCAAACAGTCCGTAATCTTGGTTATGTTGCCGGACCACTCCTAGGAGGCGTATTATATGGTTTATCAAACGGACAAAGAGGATTGTTTGTGCTTTCAATCATGGTTCTTTGTGCAACCTTTATCACTCTCTTCTGTTTTAAAAATTTAAAAATTCATGCGCAAACAACAAATACAGTGCAGCAAACCAAAAAGGGATTAGATGTCATAGGTTTGTTGCGTAAAAAAAATATTGTCTATGCTCTTGCTCCACTCATTATCACCATCATACTCACCTCTGCTCTCAACGTTTTATCTATCGTCCGTATGCGCACTGATCTTCATTTAAATGCTGAAACCTATGGGGCGATCACAAGTATGATCAGTCTTGGCCTCGTGGTTGGTCCACTCTGTTTCTCTAGCCTTTTCCACCACTTTGGCAATGCCGCTGGTGCATCATTGGCTGCGACAATCATCGGCTTTGGAGTTTTCTGTTTTTCCCTAACAGACATGATATGGTTGATGATGCTGTCATTTTTTATCCTTGGGGGTGCCAACGGCGTGCAAAACGCCCTGATGGCAAGTTTTATGATGAAAGCCATTCAGAAAGAACACAGAAACAATCAAATGCCTGCCTATATCTTCATCATACAAACAGCCGTTTGTATTGGCTTTATAGGAGCTGGCTTTGTCCATGTAGATCACACCCAAAGCACACTCTTTGCAATCGGCATTGCCACAATGATCGCAGGCATATTAGGTTTTTCATTAAATACCACTGTACAAAAAAAAGAAAAAAGAGAATTTGATAATGGTTAGTGGACTCGGCTATGTGCCCGCAAGCAAACAATATCTCAAAAGCGGAGTTACAGCCGCCACTCTATAAAACCGTTGTTTCTCATCTCATTCAGCCTCACACCAGTCAATATGACTTCGATGAATACGAATTAACCACCGTTCCAGCAACTTGGAATTTTAAAACAGCCAATGAACCGATTTAATACTATGCAACAAGACCCTATAGGACTAAACTTTTATAATGGAACAGGCGGCTATGTGTGGCAACTTGCAGACTATATGTTACATAATTGTTATGAAAGCTCCCACACGCTTGAACTACAAAAACCAATACCACCCATAGCCATCAATTCTTTCGCTGTCTATCCACTTGAACTCAATCCCTTGGCGCGTATTCAATGGGCACAGGACGTACAGATAACGAGAAATAAGCCCGCGCTCATTGGGAAACGCCAAATTCAATCTATAACAGTTGTTTCTATAAAAGGAGCGGCATTTGGCGGATTCGATTTTCGCACATTTGAAACACTTCGTGAAAGCTGCCTTGTCCAATCATTGGAAGAAATACAATTCAATGGTTCTATTTTCACTGCTGGAAGTCTTTTGATATCACTATTGCGACACAATCTTATCGAAACAGATCAAAAAGCGTTTTCACAGGATGATGCAACAGTACTTTTACGAGAACCAACATGTATGATTATAGATTCTCTTCTTGGCACTCTCGCCATTAATCAACTCAATGGGCGTACAATCCGGCTTCATGAAAAAACAAAACATCTCTTGAAGCAAGCCATCACACCAATGCATATTCGGCACCCACTAACGGATTCAATGAAGTTTTTTATTAAAGCAGGAATGCTGCGATTGGTAAAATTATAAGGATAAAAAGATGCAGCTGATAAGACCTGGCATGGGAACAGAAAATAGTACTCAACTTATCCATGCGCTCATTCAAATGGCAAGACCACGTACAGTCATTGAAATCGGTGCAGGAGATAGCACACGCTTTATTGCTCAAGCACTTCAAAAAGCGAAATTATCATGGCAACAGGATAAAAAGCTTCTTGAATCCTCTCATTGGGAAGAACGTACTGCTTTACTTGACCCTTCAGGGATTCCAGAAACTTACGAACCGCGGCTTATCACAATTGATGATTTTACGGCCGAAGGTCAATCAGCAGAAGAAGCATGGCAACAACTTCTCAATGCCAACATTGAAAAAAATACAGTAACATTTATTAACGAGAATTTTTTCTCTCTTGATGAAAGTGTCCTTAAATCTTGGCAACCAATAGATTTTGCTTGGGTCGATGCTGGAACCCCCGCAGATGATGTGCGATTTGTTATAACCCTTTGGCAATATATCACTCCTGGTGGTTATCTTTGTCTCCATGAACCAACAATAACAACAACAGTCGCCCTTAATGGCCAACAACGAGTTCGACGTGTCAGAACCCCTTTGTGGGAAGAAATCCTCTATCGGCTTGATAGATCATATGAAGCTTTAACTTTACCTGAATATCATAAATATCGGCAAAGCGGACTCGGTATAATCCGTAAACGCATCAACACCGAACAGATTGTACGGTCACAATCATTACAATCGGAATTGAGAGAGATCAATGAACTGCCTATTCGCAATGATATTTTGCCGATGGGAACAGAAGCACTTCACAAACATAACAAGCGCAATTCATTGATTTCTGCAATGACCTCACCCACCTTACGCGCTGTTTACGCAACAATTACACTTGGTGCGAAAAATCTTTCTGACATTGTCAAACATATCGATTCAGACATCAAAATCATTCACAAATCCATCAATCGCCTTTTGAATCTTGGTCTTATTCAAAACACAAAAGAGGGATTTCAAGCGATAGATACATTATGGCAAGCACTAGACGATAAAAACGTACGAAATATGGAAAATTTAAGCGACCACTCCTTAGAAACAGAAGATATGCTTAAAAAAATTATTGAAGCATTTCAAATGGGAAAAATTTATAGTGAAACTGAAGTTTCAAAGATATGTAACCTCTTTACTATAGATTTTGCAAGACTAAGACGCACTTTAGTGGAAAGAGGTTTTTTAAAACGGTATGCAAACAAATATCAGCGCATACGCTAAAAAGGAAATATTAAACCTTTCAAAAGAAATTTTAAAAGCCAATAATTTTAGAGTGAAATCTGATGAGACAGGTTTCCATGGCACTATGCGCCCATTTTATGAGGCAGGAGAATTCCGTTGAACAAACAGCGCTGTAAAGTCTCTCTTTAAAAGCAACGAAGTAAATTTTGCGATAGAAAACAAATAATTTGTTTATCAGGATAAGAGATTTGATTAGGATTATTTTACTTTTTTTGCTATTTTAAACCACAGGATAAGGGC
>NZ_JANHOI010000023.1 GCF_026930205.1 Bartonella sp. 220B
ATATCAAAATATTTAAATACATTTTGAAAAAAACGCCTTGACACAGGTTTTTTTTTTCGGGGTATGGTGTCTGTATTTCATATTTTATGAATGGTGTCAATAAAAAAATTCATAAAATCTGAAATTTATATTGAACATAAATTCATTATGGATAAAATAATGTTAGAAAAATTTTGGAATTATGGAGATAAAAAAGTAATGGCTTCTATTATCTTTTGTCTAAAGAGCAGGAATTTTGAAGAATCGTTAAAACAGCTTTCTGAACTTCAGGATTTGCTTGATAATAAAGACGAATAAATTGTTCAGATTCTTTGATTAAGAAAGGCGGGATTTCACCAAAAAAATCAATAATCTTTATAAGTTCAGTTGCTCTTATTAGCCTGGGTTTTATTGATTTATTTTTACCCGATGTACCTGAATTATTGATCATACTAGTTAAAGTAGATGGCAATACCCCCAAATGTTCAGCTAGCATTTTTTTGCTACCATGTCCATTTTTAGCTAATTGCTCTTTAAGCCATGCCTTTAACTGATCCGATTCCATAAGAATAAGGCTCTTTCATATCAAATGAAAAATCAATTAAAAAAAACTGAATTTTTTCTCTTGATAAAATTCAGACAATATGAAATTTTATTATTATGAAAAAAGAACCTGCGTATACCATAATAAAATATTTAGGCGGTGCTATTAATGTTTCACGCATTTTACAGAAATGTAAGGGTGCTGTTTATCGCATTACTTATTCCAAGGAAAAAGGTGGTGCTAATGGATTATTTCCTTCGGTTTATCAGGCACAATTACTAAACTATGCACGTGAGCATAGCATAGATTTACGTCCAGATGATTTCTTTTACCCTGAACGCTTGCAGAGATTAATGCAAGAGAAGCAACCCCCTCCCATGTCTAAAATTGTAAAGAGCTCCCGTGTTGATAGCGCGGGTGAACCTTTGCAGCCGTAAGGAGATGATCATGGCTGTAAAAAAAGCGCATAAGAGTGATGATGGCAAGGCACGTTTAGAACTTATCCCGCCGTCAACTTTGATTGAAATCGGTCGTGTTCTTGAGTTTGGAGCCAAGAAATACGGGGCAAACAATTGGCGTAAAGGTATGGATTGGAGCCGGTTACACGGCGCTGCTTTGCGTCATTTATTAGCATGGTTTGATGGAGAGAATAAGGATGCCGAGAGTGATTTATCACACTTGGCACATGCGGCTTGTTGCCTTCTTTTCTTAATGGAATGCGAAGCAAAACAGATAGGTCATGATGACCGCCCTCACAATTAAGGAGAAACAAAATGGGTTTGAATGAAATGTTATTAATAGCGGTGTTTTCAGTCTTGCTTTTTGGCGGGGTCGTATTTCGTTTTGTATTGCATTATTGCGACCAAGTTAAAGCCCTTAAAGAGCGCGTAACCAATCTTAAAGAAGAACTCAAAGAGAAAGAGAGTGAGTTTGCAAAGGAACGCAAGCAGACAATTGATGAGTGTAATGAGGATATTGAAGAACGCGACAAGACCATTACAGCATTGAGACAAGATATTAAGCATGATGATGAGGTGATTAGATCACGCAACGAGGAGATTTCAAGGCTAAAACAAGAGCTTAAGCAGCATGATGAGGTGATTAAAGCACGCGATAAAACCATTACAGAATTAAAACAAGATATTAAGTATGATGGTGAGGCGCTTCTTTCACGTGACAAAGAAATTGAAGTGCTGAAACAAAGAATAGATCAGTATGATGAAGCGCACACACAGAAAAATGAAATTATAAAGACACTAGAAGAAGATGTTAGATCACGTGACAAGGAAGTTGAAGTACTGAAACAGCAAATTAAGCAGTGTAACGATACAATTAAACTTGCAGAGAAGATTGATCCAACTAAGAAATATAAATTCACTGGTGAAATCAAGGAATATAAACTCAACGGTGCGAAAGATGATTGTGTCCATATTTTGCATCGGATTCGTGCGTTAAAAGACTTTGGAGCTATTAAAAAGGGTGATTTAGGGGGCTGGATAGCAAAAGAGGGGAACCTTAGTCATGAAGGCGATTGTTGGGTTGGGGGCGAGGCTATGGTTTTTAGCAATGCTCTGGTTTACTGCAATGCTGTAGTTTATGACAAAGCACAGGCTTATGGAAAAGCAACCATTGGTGGTAATTCCAAGGTTTATGGCAATGCGCATGTGTATGAAAATGCGGAGGTTTGGGGCTCATCACAGGTTTATGGCGATGCCCAAGTTTACGGATATGCTACCGTTACGAATGATGCACAAGTTTATGGCAAAGCACAAATTTATGGAGAGGCATTAGTTTCCGGTTCTGCGAAGATTTATGACAATGCCAAAGTTTACGATAATGCATATGTATATGAAACTGCAACAGTTTATGAGAATGCGACCGTTTGTGATGATGCTCGTGTTTCTAGCGCTAATATTGGCGGCGGTACTTTAGTACAAGGCAAAGAAGTGCTTGTTGATAATAAAAACCTCTCTTCTGAGAAGAAAAGTAAGTGAGGAGAGGAAGATGAGTGATGTAGTACCGTTTATCATAGGTCATACCATAAATAACATTCCAATTATTGTGGTTACACTATTTGCTGTACACTATCGTTTTAAGGCTTCTGATCTAGAAGAACAGATAGAGCTAAATGATGAAATGATTAATGCAAAGGATGCAATAATTAAAGATCAAGAGAAATTGATCAATCAACAGAAAACTTTGATTGATAGACAGCTTACAATTTTACATCAAAAATTAGAAGGGCTTGAACAGCAATACAGACTATTTAACCAGAAATTTCAAAAAGACTTTTCCATGTCTCTAACCCCTCGAAGCTAATAGGAGAAAAGCTTACTTCAATTGTTTTCTTTGGGTTATATGGTGCTGTATGCTGTATGAAAAATTGAGGGTTGGCTATATCGTTTGAACTTAGGGGTGAAATAAATAATGTCAATGACAATTCACTACAACTTTTTAAACTAAATAATTCCAATAATTGTTCTAATGAAGGATTGATTAGAGGCGTTTTTTTTAAATGCAGTATGGAGCGTTGTGGTTTTATGGAATCCTTTTCGAAACTAATATACTTAGGAAAGTTTCGAGAAAATCCATAGAAGATAGGATCAAGAGTCATTACACCAATAAGTTCAAAAGGTGTTTCTTCATTTATCCGGATGTGATTGATTTTAATAACTTGTTTTGTAGGATTTTTAATGACTAAAGGTGTAATAATTAAGGGCTTTTCATATGGGTCTTTACACTCTAATTTTGGTAGTAACATTACTGGTTTATTCGTAACGATCAACTTTTGTTCTGTAGTTTTTCTTTTTTTGTGGATTTTTATATGCTTAAGTAAGTTCCCTCCAGCCCACATGATAGCCGCAGTAATAACGGCGGATGCGATAGTACTCTTATCAATCCAATACAAAGCATCTTTTATATTGTTCAACATGATCTTTACCTCTTTCTCCCCCCGCTTTTGGGAAAACAGTAATTTAATAAAACACATTTTGTATGGAGCGGCGTGGTGATTAACACGATTCTTTGTTTTGATCTAGGTACGAAGATGGGCTGGGCGATATGTGGTGTGGATGGTCAAATCTTCAGTGGCACGGCGAATTTTCAAACGAGCCGTTTTGAGGGCGGTGGGATGCGTTATTTTCGTTTTAATAAATGGCTTACAGAAATGAAATCAACAGCCGGTGGTATTGACGCGGTGTATTTTGAGGAGGTGAGGCGTCATGTTGGTACGGATGCGGCGCATGTTTACGGTGGTTTTTTAGCAACCTTAACGTCGTGGTGTGAAAACAATCAAATTCCTTATGAGGGCATTCCGGTTGGTACAATAAAGAAAGCGGCGACAGGGAAGGGGAATGCGTCAAAAGAAGAGATGATACAGGCGATGCGTGCAAAGGGTCACGAGCCTAAGGATGATAATGAAGCGGATGCTTTAGCGATTTTACATTTAGTTAAAGGAAAGGAGATTGGGCATGTCTAATGGTATGCCGTGGATTAGATTTCATTTGTATGACTGGATTAGTGGTACAGATGGAATGACATTGGAGCAACGGGGCGTTTATATAACGCTTCTTGTTCGCATGTATGACAAAAAAGCACCACTTAAAACAGATTTTCAAACGCTTGCACGCGTTTGTCATTGTTCGCAGAAAAAATTTGCAACTATTGTCGAATATTTAATAAGGGATAATAAACTTATTGAGATAGATGGTGGGTTGTGGAATGCGCGCGTTGAAGAAGAGCTAAAAGATTTTGCTGGTAAAAAAGAGCACATATCTCAAGTTCGCAGTGAAGCTGGTAGAAAAGGTGCGAAAGCAAAAAACAATATAAAACAACATGTTAATAATTTTGCTGAAGCAAATGACAAGCAAAATGATTTTTTTGCTGAAGCAAACGTTAAGCAAAATCAAGCTATAAAGAACCAGAACCAGAATAAGAATATAAATAAAAAAACTAATACTATCGTATTAGCAAAAAAAGAAATTGATTCAGAAAGTTTAGAAACTGAAGATCAGGTTCACGAGCCAACTGAGGTTGATGCTGTTGAGAACCTTTCAGATCAAATCGAAGCGGTAGAAGAAACCCAACTTCCCATTCACGAGCAAGAAAGCGTTCCCCAAAAAGCCAAGCGGTCTAAAACTAATCGGGGTTGTCGATTGCCTGATGATTTCGAACCTGATTACGATTTCGCAATTGCAGAGGGCTTGCCTCCAGAGCGCGTGAAAGTCGAGATGGCAAAATTTCGAGATTATTGGAAAGCCAAGACTGGGAAGGATGCTACCAAGATCGATTGGCAAGCAACATGGCGTAATTGGATTAGAAATTCAAAAGATCATAAAATTAATCAAATAGGTGGTAATTATGGAAAACCAAATGCAGAACAACAACGTAGCAAATCTTATCGAATTGCACGGTACATGTCCGATATCAAAAATTCAGACAGTATCTATAAATTTTTATTCGAGGATGATGAAAGAACCACCATTCCTTTGGAAGACGGGGCAAAAACCATCGATTGCAGAAGCGGAGAGGGTTACGTCATTAGCTAATGATGCGTTGAAAAAGCTTGAGAAAAAAGCAACTGAAGAGGAAATTCAAACGACGTATCTTGTGTTGTCAAATGGTCTCAAAAGCCCATCGGGAGCAGACGAAAAAGCAACATCGCTTGCCTATCTTTACACTCTTGAAGGCATAAGCAGCTGGGCTTTGCAAACGGCAACAAAGAACGTTTTGAAAGGCAAAGCAGAAGGCATAAACGCAACATTTATGCCGGCAACAGCTGAATTTTATCATTATTGCGAAAATCTTGAAACTGGCGTTCGATTGCGTGTCAATCGCATATTCAAGAGCCTTCAAAAGCCTGAGATAAAGGGCAAAGAACAAGAGACACCGTTAGCTCAGAACCGCATGGAAGAGCTTCAAACAGAGTTAAGCAAAGTTTTGAAATGCCTTGAATGTGAAATAGCCAAGTAGAGATGATTTTGTGTTTAGATATGCGTTTAAATCGATAAAAAGGCACCGTACAAAGCGATTTAAATATTTTTTTGATACAAACCACATAAGGAATTAAAAACGCTTTGTACGATTAAATTTGAGGCAAATAGACCAGTTGGTAAAATTATGGACTAAAAGCATGGGAATTTTAAAAGATTTGTTCTTAACAAAACGTAAACAGGCAAGAAAAAAGTTTATTACGACGGCGGTTGGTCATGTGCCATGGGGGTTAGGAGTGAGTGAGTATTTTTATAACCTGTACGAGTATGAAAGCATATTATAGTAAAAAATACAATAAAGTCAATATATTAAGTACATTTATTTTATTTGAGTCCCCTTAAGAATCCACACTTTTATACGTGATTCAATTGACCATTTTTTATAAACAATAGCCATCTATAAACAGAGCATAAAAAGCAAATCATGATGCAAATATTATAACGCATGTGAGCATTCAAATGAAATGCAAAGCTGTTATCATCCATAAAAGTTCATAAATTTTGCAATACGTTTTTTATCACATAAATCCCATTGTTTAAAACGCAATCGTTTGAATTTGAAGTTGTCGATAACAGAATTCCATAGGTTTAAAGACATATCGATTTTATCACGCTTGCTAAAAATTTAGAAAACGAGAGTAGCTACTTTGAATTGAGTGATTGGGGGAACCCCAAAATTGGGGTCACCTCTTTAAGATAAGTAAGCGGAACTTAAGAATAACATCATTGCCTATGAGAGCCATCTTTAGATAAGCGTTTAATCATTTAAAATAAATAAGGCAATGATATTAAGAGTTAAAAGTTAATTTCTAAAACAACGTTTAAAGTATTTGGATGGAGAACCTTATCATTTATTCACAATGCTAAAGATCTATCCACACCTTAGTGTTTTTAGATTTATAGCTTAATTGCTGTATCTTCGATATCATAATATATCTTACCCAAAATTCTAGCACTACCATAAACTTTAGCTTCTTCATACACTTTGGCATTACCATAAACAGCGGCATTACCATAAACATGGGCACGGTCATAAACAGCGGCATTGCCATAAACATGAGCATGATCAAAAACTCTAGCTTTATCAAAGACCTTGGCATTACTACAAATCTTGACTGGATCCCCCCCCTTTCCAAACACTTCAGCATTACCATAAACCTTTGCTCTGCAACATACCTTAACATTACCAGAAATTTTAGCTTCATCATACACCTTGGCATTGTCAAAAACTTCAGCATTGCCAGCAATATGAGCATTACCAAAAACACAGGCATTTTCGTAAACCCTAGCCCTACCATAAACTTTTGCTCTATCAAAGATCTTGGCATTGCCATAAACTTTGGCACGAACACAAATACGGGCAGAATTACAAATCGTAGCATTACCAGAAACTTCAGCTTCATCACAAACCTTGGCATTTCCGTAAACTTTGGCATTCCCAAAAACAACGGCATTAACGGACACCCAACAATCCCCATCATGAGATAGATTTTTCCTTTTTTCTATCCAACCACCCAAATCGCCTGCTTTAACATCACCAAAGTCCTTAATAGCTTGAATACGATAAACCACGTGTCCCGAAATTTCTCTTATATCATCTGTAAATTTATATTTCTTTTGTATGATTGTGAACCACGGCATTGGGAAAAATCTCCTTAGTGAAATTTTATAGAAGAGATGCCCCCCCATGCTGGATGAATTTTAATCTGATTCTGATTTTTTTTAATAGTTATTATTTGGAACGAAATGTTTTTTTGAGAAAGCATCCGCCCCGCGTTTGTTGCTTATTCATTTGTC
>NZ_JANHOI010000025.1 GCF_026930205.1 Bartonella sp. 220B
TTTTGCCTTCTTCACCATGCGTTGCGACAAACGCATTCGCAGTTTTGCTCCAGTTCAATGAATCGCCGTTTGCTCCTTGAGAAATATCATCAAACTTTTTATTAAAGTCATTGATTGCTTTCGTTAAGTGCGTATTCACATTCTTGACATTTATATCAAGACCGGACAACGCACTCCCAACATCATTGTAGCTCGCCGTACCTACCGTACCATCTTCAGCAATATGAGAGAGAGTATAAGTTGGAGCTATCCAAACTTCTTCGTCATGGAATAGACCTTGATCAGCTTTAAATGCCGCGTCACCACCTAAATATGCTGCTAGCGTCTGATTAAGTGAATAAATCTGACGTCCTGTAATCGCCTCGGTTGACTCTTCTGAGATAGCACCAGGAGTAATATCAAAAAACACTCGTGTTACACCACTACTACTTCGAATACTTATTTTACCGTATTCTGATGTAGGAGCCAAATATAACGTACGCCCATCCTCCATAGGAGATGTTGCACGAGATAAACTTTTCATAAGGGGAAAATTGCCTGTATTTTCATGCAAATTATTCCCTTGAAAAACATTATTAACGGCAGAAAATGTATCCGCAATATTCTGAAAATCTTTTTTACCCGCAAATGCAGTATTAAGAGCAACTTGAGTTTGAAATTTATTATTAGGTTTTAAGTTTTCGACGGAATCTTGATCCCCCATAAATACAGAGTCAATAGCTCTATGCAGTTTACTGCCAACTGTATCGACTGGTGGAATACCTTTAAGCACATTTGTGCCACCACTAAAATCGTTTGATGTGTTATTAAAAACTTGAGTATTCGCAGAAACAGGAGAAATATTTGATAAAAAGATAATCACTAAAGCCAATACGAGTGTCTTAATAAAAGGCAATCGATTAAGCAAGCAAGAATTTTGAAAATCTCTTACCACTGGCACTTTTGGTGTGGTATATATTTTTTTCATAATAAATTCTCCAGATAAGAAAATATATTTTAGAACATTAAAAAAACACATTTCAGCGCTAGAAGTGGTGTATTGGTGTAATTTTTGTTTGTTCTTTATAAAATTTGGGTTCGTTGAAGAGGTAGAAAGAAGAAATGAAAGCTGTGGTAAGGCTTTTATTTTTCTATCTTAGACTGGGGTGTTTTTTTCACTGATGTTTTTGGGGTGATCGATAGTGAAAAATGAGATGAACACGAGAAAAATATCTTTGTTTGTTAAATGTGTGCTTCATAATCTTTAAAACGGAATAGTTTGTTTTGTATATTTAGGGGGGATAAAGTGTCTACCGTGAGTTCATTGTGCTCTTATCGTAGAGATAGACGATAGAGTTCGGTATTTTAGGATTGTTTTTTTGAAGCACTTGAAATAAGCTGTATGGATTTTCATAACCATGCGCACCTCCCCTTGCGATGAGTTTCTTATTTTTATCAAAATGAGTCTTATATGATAACTTCTATAAGCTCTTAAGAAGAAAAGCAAGAAGAAAATGAATTTAATTATTTTTACATAATGAGTCTTTTCAATTTATGTAACCGCGAAATATCGTTATAATTTTGAAATTTCTCGCTTTATTGCATATGTTATAGGCTTATAGAGAGGTTTTTGTTTCATCGTTTTTTGGAGCTCATTTTGGTCAAAATGAGTCTTATTAATCATTACGGCAACTCTGCACCTTATGATTTGTGCTGCGATGTACAAAGAAAATGATAAAATAGGATTTTTGTTTTTTTGACAGTATCCCCCCCCCAATGGATATTTTCTACCAAAGACATTATAAAATGTACGTCTTTAAATCGTGATCGGATGACATACTCTATCCGTTTATCTTAGGGATAATTACTTTATATTTCTAAAATTTTTATTAATTTTTATTAAAATGCTTCATATTTCTTACTAAAATCACTCTCACAAAGATTATTCCTATAAAATACATTGTTATGGAGTTTTCTATATATTACTCTATCATTTTCTATAAAAATATTGCTTTATCTATCATATAAACTTTCGCCCTTGCCTCATAAGGCAAGGGCGAAAATTCGGTTAAATTATCGTTTTTTGTATTATCTGGTGTTATTTTAACTTCAGAGTTATTCCACCACCAACTCCCCAATGACCTCCGGCACTGGTTGCTGATAAATTAGAACGAATCCTGCCATCTTCAGAGGTATAGCCCGCGCCAAAAGCAAATGCAGATTGACCACGCCATAAACCACCACCAAATGAAACACTTAAAGATCCTGGATCGTCGAAGTAACGTAAGTTAGAAACTGCTAAACCAATAGCTGCTGCTTGCCTTGCCTCTTTGCGAACATCCTCAACAGCATAACTTAACGCCTCAAACTTCATATCTGTATAAGCTTTTGCTTTGTTAACACTATCATTGACAAGACTACCCACTTGATCATCCGTATATTTCTTCGCTTCCTTAAGAACTATATCCATCTGATCTTTAGTGTAATCATGCAACTGACCACCATTGACCGCTTGCTTAGAGCCTGTTTCAATCTTACCATCCGCTACTTCTAGAGTAACTGGTTCACTCTCATTGGCACCTAATAAACTCCTACCTCCTAAATTCATTTCTGGATCATTTTGCGCTTCTAAAAGTTCAAAATCATTTTCATCGTCTACATCATCTAGATATTCATCATCTAGAGAACGAGTGAATCTTGCCATAGGTAGCATTCTACTCATAAAAGGGAAGCCATCTGAAATAAGATCGTTTTCATCATCATTATTTTTGTCCCCTTGTGTAGAAACAGAAGGGTCCTTCTTCATTTCACTAATCTGATTATTCAAAGTTTTGACAGCACTATTAACGCCAGAAAATGCATCCGCGACATTAGAATATTTCTGCTCAATCTCATTACCATCCTTATCAAGGGTTATAATTGTAAAACTAGGATTTATCCATTTGCTATGTTCATCATATCCAGCACGACTGTCAAAAAAACGTGCAAATGCATGAGACATCAGATAGATTTGGGTACCATTTACTGCGTCAGTCGAGTTTTGTGAAAAGACACCGCCCTTAATACCAGAGAGAATTCGTGGAGAACCACCACTGTTTGCAATATCTATTCTATCTCCACCTTTGCTGCCACCAATCGTAATAAGCCCAATGCTATTTTGCCTAATAAAATTGCTCCCTGTCACATTGTTAATCTTTTTATCAATATTTGTAAAGGAACTGCTTACACCAGAAAGTGCATCTGCAACATTTGTATAGTGCTGTTCAACCCTATTACCATTCTGATCAACAACTTTAACTGTAAAATTAGGAGCACTCCAGTTGCCATTTGCATCATATCCAGCATCACCACTGAAATAGCTAGCTACGACATTGCTCATGGAATAAAGTTGAGAGCCATTTATTGCATCCGTTGACATTGCTGTAATCGAACCAGCACCAATACCTGAAAGAATCCGTGTCTGATTACCAACATTTGCGATACTTATCTTCGTTCCATTTACTTTTCCACCAATGGTAATAAGTCCTGTCTTATCTTGCTTAACAAGACCATCACTTGTCGAATTGATAACTATGTTTTCAATCTTTTTATCAATATTTGTAAAGGAACTGCTTACACCAGAAAGTGCATCTGCAACATTCGTATAGTACTGTTCAACTCCATTACCATTATCATCAACGACTTTAACTGTAAAATTAGGAGCTTTCCAGTTGCCATTTTTATATTCAGCATTACCACCAAAATAGCTAGCTACGACATTGCTCATGGAATAAAGTTGAGAACCATTTATCGCATCCGTTGATGTTGCTGTAATCGAACCAGCACCAACACCTGAAAGAATCCGTGCTGCATTACCAACATTTGCAATACTTATCTTCTCTCCATTTACTTTTCCGCCAATGGTAATAAATCCTGTATCATCTTGCTTAACAAAACCATCACCTGCCGAATTGATAACTATATCTTCAATCTTTTTATCAACATTCGTGAAAGAATTACTTACACCATTAAAGGCATCTGCAATATTCGTATAGTCCCTTTTAACTCTCTTACCATCCTTATTAAAGACTTTAACTGTAAAAGTAGGAGCTTTCCAGTTGCCATTTTCATCATATCCAGCATTATCACCAAAATAGCTAGCAACTAAATTGCTCACGGAATAAAGTTGAGCACCATTTATCGCATCCGTTGATGTTGCTGTAATCGAACCAGCACCAACACCTGAAAGAGTCCGCAACGCATTATCAATGTTTGCAATACTTACCTTCGTTCCATTTGTTTTTCCACCAATGGTAATAAGTCCTGTCGCGTCTTGCTTAATAAGATCATTACCCGCTACGTTGGTCACTACATTTTCAATCCTTTTATCAATATTCGTAAAAGAACTGCTTACACCAGCAAGTGCATCCGCGACATTACCATATGTTGCTTTCGTCTCATTACCATTCTGATCAACGCCTTTAACTGTAAAAGTAGGAGCTTTCCAGTTGCCATTTTTATATTCAGCATTACCGCCAAAATAGCTAGCTACGACATTGCTCATGGAATAAAGTTGAGAACCATTTATCGCATCCGTTGATGTTGCTGTAATCGAACCAGCACCAACACCTGAAAGAATCCGTGCTGCATTACCAACATTTGCAATACTTATCTTCGTTCCATTTACTTTTCCACCAATGGTAATAAATCCTGTACCATCTTGCTTAATAAGACCATTACCCGCCACATTGGTCACTACATTTTCAATCCTTTTATCAATATTTGTAAAAGAACTACTTACGCCAGTAAATGCATCCGCAACATTCTTATAGTGCTGTTCAACTCCATTACCATTCTCATCAAAGACTTTAACCGTAAAAGTAGGGGGCACCCATCCTCCATTGCAATCAGAATCATTGAATTCAGCATCACCACCAAAAAACTTTGCGACATTTGCTCCCAAAGTATAAAGCTGGGAACCATTGATTGCTTGATCCGATGTTGGACTAATTATACCATTATGAACACCAATAAGAATCCGCGATTGACGAGCAGCATTTGCAAAGTCTACTATAGCCCCCCCTTTTTGCGCAGCAACTGTAATAATCCCCGCATCCCCTACCTTAACGAGATCATTACCTGCCATATTGGTCACTACATAGTTAATCTTTTTATCAAGATTCACAAAAGAACTACTTACCCCAGTAAGTGCATCCGCGACATTACTATACTTTTGCTTAGTCCCATTGCCATTCTGGTCAACGACATTAACCGTAAAACTAGGAGGCATCCAAACGCCATATTCATCATATCCACCACCACCAAAAGAACTTGCAACCATGTTACCCAATGCGTAAAGCTGAGCACCATTGATTGCTTGATCTGATATTTTATTAATCCAACCGCTAGCAAGACCAATTATTAACCGCGATTGATTAATATTATTTGCAATGTCTATTATATTGCCCCCTTTTTTTGCAGCAACTGTAATAATCCCTCCAGGCCCCATTTTAACAAGATCTTCACAAGCAGAAACAGGAGAAGCATTTGATAAAAAAACAGCTACTGAGATCAATGAAACCGTTTTCATAAAAGGTAATCGATAAGGCGAACAAGAACTTTTAAAATCACTCATCGCTGGTGTTTGCTTTGTGGTATATATTTTTTTCATAAAAAATTCTCCAAGTAAGAAAAACATATTAAAAACATTAAAAAGACACATTCCGATGTTAGGTGACATCAGAATATCTTTTTTACAAAAATTAGGGTTGCCATAATGGGGAAAGGGACTATCTAAAGAAGCATCAATAAAGTTATGGCTTGCAATGATCGATGATCCGGTTAATAAAACTTTCGTTTTTTTGCTTTTAAGGGGGAACTTTTTGAAGAAGGGCTCTTCGATTTGGAACCGAGAAGGAATGATACAGACAGAAAGAGGACATATTCGTTCACTGTTATTAAATGTAGTATGCTTAGGACGCAATAGAGTGTTTATTGCGAGGGAAATTTGAGTTTTTGCTAAATAATTTAGGGATTTTTGTGCAGAGTTATTGCACTTTTTCTATAGAAATGAGTAGTGCACATCTGAGCTTTAGGTTTCCACCTTTTGGCGTGCTCTGAGATGGAGTAACAGCAGTTTTGTAATTTTTTCATAACCCATTTCCCCCGCTTTGCGAAAAAGTTTTTATTGAAACTTAAAAACTGCCCCAGTCTTATAAGCTATTAAGAAGAAAAGCAAGAGAAAAATTAACTTATTTTTAATATTTGATTCAGGAATGATTGTTAAATTCATAGCTTCATTATTCGCTCTGTAGGCTTTGTAGAGGAATATTGATGTATGATTATACTTTTTAGACACCCTCATTTTGATTAGAGTGCGTTTTACTTAATTATTGTTGCTACTACATACAAATAAATAGAGTCGTAAAAAATGGGACTTTTTTAATTATATCCTCTAATGGATATTTCTATTAATGAAATTATAAAACATGCACTTTTAATGCTGTACGATTATGCATATTATCCATTTATATGGATATGAAAATATTTTTGGCATTTGTAAATTGTAGTGAAAATACTTCCATTTAACTAAAAACAGATTCACTAAAATTATTATACATAATACACTGTTATGAACTTTGTAAGTATACTGCCCTCTAACTATCTCTATAAAATATTATTTTTTTAGATATAAAATTTTCACCTTTGTCCGGTC
>NZ_JANHOI010000026.1 GCF_026930205.1 Bartonella sp. 220B
AGGGCGGCTTTGTTTGCAAGGTGTGCTTACACAAGAGCAATATGATGCGGCACAAAAATATCTACAGATAAGAAACGACTATCTTTGTGCAAAAGGCTTGCCAAACGCTATTTACGACGAAATGCCTTCATCAAATGATGATAAGGCAAGGGACAAATGGGTAGAATTCGCTACAGAGCAGTTTTTAAATATGCAAGAGGCAATAAAAGAAGCGCAATGCCTTTATAGACAGTATAATTTTTACGCCGCGCTACAGTATCTTGTTATAGAAGATCAAATGCTACCACATCTTGTGAGTTCATTGCGTGTTGTTCTTAATGCGCTTCAAAAGCATTTTTCAAAACAATAGGTTAAAAAGAGATATTACCAACCAAAGATAAAGGGTATTGCAATAACAGCCAAGGCAGTCACCATTGCGAATAAATAAGCAGGAATTTTGAATCTAAATCGCCAAAGTATATTAATGGGGAGTGACATTATAGCGATTATGACCAATCCTATAACAAGCCACTCTATTATCTTATCTTTATTAAAACGATGTTTTAGCCTTTCGTTATAGTCTTCTTCACTAATACCAAGTACCTTATATTCCTTAGCCCATTCGGGGAGAAGTGATTTATCATAATCCGTTTCTGGGATACATTTAATAACAGAAGATGGATCTCTTACATCACGCAAAACAGGAATTTCGCCATTTGCACATATATGTTCAAGAGAGGCATGCTTTGTGGTTTGTTCATGAATGCTAAGTAGTTTATATTTTTTAAGCCAATCTGGTGCATCTTTTTGTGCGTCTTGCTTTGAAACACATTTTATAAAAGAAGAATTTCGATAAACAGGAACCTTTCCATTTGCACATTCGATTTGTTTTTCACCATTTGCATGATTAGCTAATAAAAGAGTGCTTATTGCTATACTCAGTAAAATGCAGCGTTTAAACATAAGGTATCCATTATCTTTTATTTCAACTTCTTATAATTGATCCCCTTTTAATATATCAATATGTGTTATTTTGTTGTTGACAATGTGTTGCAAATCGTATTTAATGACGTTGCTGTACTTAGTCGTATTGTATCTAAACGAGGGGAAGTGCAGTGAGGAAACCCCCGCAAATGCGGGGTTTTTTATTATCGGGAGGGCGTATTTTATGACATCAGAAAATACAGAACAAGCTCCACCAGTCAAACAAAAATGGATACCACCGAGAGCAGGAATAGGTCGTGTTAAGGGCATTCCCAACAAAATGACCCGCATTCTGAAAGAGGCAGTTCTTAAAGCTGCTGAGGCTGCTGGTAACAAAATAGGCAATGAGGGACTTATTTCCTATTTGGAAAAGCAGGCTATGGATTGCCCCGCTGCTTATTTGGCTCTGCTTGGTAAGGTGCTGCCTTTACAGGTGACAGGTGAGGATGGTGGAGCGATAAAAACAATAACGCGTGTAGAGATCGCTCCTTTAGTGAATGACGACCAAACAGATTAGTATTGTACCAAAGCTTATACCAATCTTTACAGGAAAGGCGGCGGTTCGTGCCGCTTGGGGAGGACGGGGGTCAGGGAAAACAAGATCATTTGCCCTGATGGCGGCTTTAAAGGGCTATCAATTTGGCATGGGAGGGATATCAGGTACTATTCTTTGTGCTCGTCAATTTCAAAATTCACTCGCAGAGAGCTCTTTGGAAGAGATTAAGCGCGCCATTGAAAGTCATGACTTTTTAAAGGACTATTACAAGATTGGGGAGTCCTCGATTAAGTCGAAAGATGGTCGAATAGCTTTTCAGTTTTCTGGTCTTGATCGCAATGT
Source organism: Bartonella sp. 220B (assembly GCF_026930205.1). Lineage (GTDB taxonomy): Bacteria > Pseudomonadota > Alphaproteobacteria > Rhizobiales > Rhizobiaceae > Bartonella. The sequence goes on from NZ_JANHOI010000026.1 coordinate 1,802, forward strand.
AGCGAGCATTAAGTCGATGGGGCGTATTTTGCTTTGTTGGGTTGATGAGGCGGAACCTGTCACTGAGACAGCTTGGCAAACGCTTATACCGACTTTACGTGAGGAGGGTGAGGGATGGCGTGCAGAGTTATGGGTGACATGGAACCCATTGCGAGAGAATGCCCCCGTTGAGAAGCGGTTTCGCTTTTCCGATAATGAGGCAATCAAGCGTGTTGAGATCAACTGGTCTGATAATCCGAAGTTTCCAAAGATCTTGAATGAAGCACGTTTGGATGATCTTAAGAACCGTCCAGAGAGCTATAAGCATATTTGGGAAGGTGATTATTTAAAAGCTGTTCAGGGCGCTTATTATCAAAAAGAGATGTTGGCAGCCGAGCAGGAGGGGCGGATAGGGCGTGTTTCTCGTGACCCTTTAATGCAAATACGCGCTTTTTGGGATATTGGGGGCACGGGAGCCAAGGCAGATGCGACAGCAATATGGATAGCACAGTTTGTTGGACGCGAAATCAGGGTTCTTGATTATTATGAAGCACAAGGGCAACCCTTATCCGAGCACATAGGCTGGTTGCGTCAAAATGGCTATGAGAAAGCACTGATGGTTTTGCCTCATGATGGTGCGACCAGAGACCGTGTGCACAATGTGAGTTTTGAGAGTGCTTTGAATGATGCGGGTTTTGAAACACAAGTTATTCCCAATCAGGGAGCAGGGGCGGTCAAGATACGTATAGAGGCGGTGCGACGTATTTTGCCCTCAATTTGGTTTAATGAAGAGACGACCGTAGCAGGGCGCAAAGCACTGAATTGGTATCACGAGAAGTGGGATGAAAAGCGCAATATAGGTTTGGGCGCTGAACATGATTGGTCGAGCCATGGAGCCGATGCCTTTGGCTTGATGTGTGTAGCCTATGAACCACCCCAAGAAAGACAGAAACGAGCAGCCTATAGTGGCAGAAGAGAGTATGAGAGTAGCTCATGGATGGCAGAATGATGCAAGATGACGAAACGTTAGATCAGGAATATGACAGCAAAGCTTCTGATCTCTCCAGTGACTGTTTGTTTCGTAAGCTTGTCAGTTGGTACAAAGAAGATGTGGAGCATGTGAATAAATGGCGTGAACATGCTCGTGAGGATTTTGCTTTTTACAATGGTGATCAGTGGAATGAGAAGGATTTATCGGTTTTAAAGGAGCAACGCCGCCCTGTCATGACCTTTAACCGTATTGCCCCGCTTGTGAATGCAGTTGTGGGCTCTGAACGCAATAACAAACGAGAAGTGCAGTTTATCCCTCGACAAATAGGCAAAGCATTGCCAAGTGAATTGCTTACTGGTGCAGCGGAATGGTTTAGAGACATGGCGCATGCTGAATACGCTGATAGTGATGCTTTTCAGGATGCTGTCATTTGTGGAATGGGGTGGACAGATACACGGCTTGATTATGACAATAATCCCGATGGAGAGCCGGTGATCACACGTTTAGACCCGTTAAAAATGGTTTGGGACAGCGCAGCAGTACAACCGAATTTAACCGATGCGCAACGCATGTGGTATGTTGACCGCAAGCCTTTAGAAGTTGCAAGGCAGATGTTTCCGCAATCGCATTGGACAGAGCTCAATGCGGATTGGGCGCGGGATGGTGTGGGTTATGAAGGTGTTCATCATAACGATCTAGAATATTACAGTGATGACAAGAGCGTTGATATTGAAAATGGTCGACGCATGGTTACGCTTGTTGAATGTCGTTGGTTTGAAAGAGAAGTTGCTTATAAGGCACCTGATTTAGAAACGGGTGAATTGCGAGATTACAGCAAAGAGGAATTTGAACAGCTTCAATGCATGATGCCTGATATACAGGCAGTTCAATTCAATAAAAAGGTTGTCAGACGCGCCTTTCTAGGTAGAAAGCTTTTGTCAGAGCCTGATCAACCGCTGGTTCCTGCTGGTCAATTGGGTTGGGAGTGTATTACCGGCTATTTTGATAAGATCAATCGGCAGTTTTATGGCGTTGTACGACCAACAAAAGACCCACAACGCTGGGCAAATAAGTACTTCAGTCAAGTGATGTACATTCTCAATAGCCAATCTAAGGGCGGGATTATGGCAGAGCGTGGTGCTTTTGAGGATGAAAGAGAGGCGGCAAGAAGTTTAACACGAGCAGACAGTGTTACTTGGCTCAAATCGGGCTCACTTGCAGCAGGTAAAGTACAACCAAAGCCTGTAGCACAGTTTCCAGCGGGCTTTTTCCAGCTGTTTAATGAAGCGAAGGAGGCTATTAATCAGGTTACGGGTTTATCGCCTGAATTTATTGGCACCAGAGAAGTTACACAAGCAGGCATTCTTGAAGCGCAACGTCGTCAATCGAGCCTTAATCTGCTTGCTTGTTTGTTTGATGGCTTGCGTTTGTATCGCAAACGTCAAGGCAAGATTATCCTCCATTTGATACAGAATTATCTGTCAGATGGTCGTTTGGTACGTATCTCAGGAGAAGAGAACGCGCAATATATTCCTTTAACCCGTGAAGAGGTGATGAGTGTTGAGTATGACATTGTCGTTGATGATGCCCCAACCAGCCCGAACGAAAAAGAGCGTACCTTTGGCATTATCACACAGCTGCTCCCGTTGCTCCAGAATGCCATTACACCGGATATTATGCTTGATTTGTTGCGTTATTCGCCTTTGCCGGCGTCATTACTCAATCGTGTGAGTGAGAAGTTCCAACAGCAACAACAGATGGCACAACAAGAGCAGCAGGTGAATCCCGAACAGGAAATGCGTTTGCAGGAAAAGCAGCAGGACATTGCGGCAAAAGCACAGATGCAACAGATGGATTTACAAGAAAAGCAGATTGATCTGTACATGCGGCAGGAAAGAGCGAAATTAGAGGCGGAACTGATGCAGCAGCGCCATGAGTTAGAGCGTCAACGTATTTTGAATGAACAAATGCACAATCAGATTATGCGTTCACGGGCAGATACATATAGAGCACGAAGCATTTAGAAAGGTGAAAGAATGAATGCACAAATGAGTGAAGAAATGGAAGGTATGAATGAAGCTTACACGGCAGAACAGCGGGTTTTTGATGATGATAACTATTATGATGGGGGTGATGAGAATGAAGCCGTTGTAAGTGATGAGGGAGGTTCTACAGAACCAACACCGCCTGTTCATGAAGCTTCGGAGATATCGACGGTAGAGGAGCAGCGTGCAGAAGAACAAGCCCGTCAAGCGCGTGAAGCGTTGATGAAGTTTTATGAGGGGCAAGTACAGGAACCTTCTGTTGAGGATAAAAACACGCCCCCTGAAATGAGTCAGGATATTGTCGGCTATATGGCGTGGATGGGAAAAAAGCTTCAAGAGCAGGATGCATTTATTAAATCGCAACAGGAAGTGCAAAGGCAGGCATTTGAACAGCAACAGCATGATGCGCATTTGAACCAGTTTTTAGAAAATTCTGTTGCCTCGACAAAGAAAAAATACAGTGATTTTGATGCGGCGGCGGATTATCTTTATGAGACCCGTGCGAAACAGTTATCGGCTTGGTCGACGGTTTATCCAGAGTATGCGCAAAAGAGCACGATAGATGCGATTATAGGCAATGAATTACGTATGATTGTAGCGACATGTGCACAAAAGGGTGTCAATCCAGCAGACGAGCTTTATGGAATAGCAAAAAACCTTGGTTATCAAAACCAAGCAATACAAGCCAATAATCAGGTTGCCGCGCTTCAAAGCCGGCAGGCTTCTTCGAAAACTTTAACGGCATCTGGAGGAGGGGGCAGTACAGGACCTCTTTCATGGGAGACGATTAGCGCCATGTCGGATAAAGAGTTTCAAGCATGGTACAGCAATCCAAAGAACCAAGCACTTATACGCAAATTAAGTGGTGTGGATGATGAAGATTAGATGAGGGATTATAAGAGATAAGCCGCCTTTGACGCGGGCTTTCCTCCGGCTTTTAAGCCGGTTTTTTTTACAGCAAAGAAAGGTGAAATAAATGGCAATAACCAATGTAGGGATTAATGAACCCCATGCGTTAAAAACATGGGCAAGAATGCTCGATGCGGAGGTATCCAAGGCAACGCCGATAGCTCCTCTGATGGGAAAAGGCTCCAATAGCATTATTCAGGTCAAAACAGAAACCCAGAAAGGCAAGGGGGATTGTGTAACCTTTAGTTTACGCGCCCAACTTGCAGGACGTGGTGTGAGTGAGGGAGAAACTTTAGAAGGGAACGAAGAAGCGCTCCAATTCCTCCATGATAAATTATATATCAATGAACTCTATCATGGCACGCGCATTCCCAACGAAGGGACTATTGATACTCAACGTACCCTGTTTAATTTGCGTGAAGAAGCCAAAAACAGTTTATCGGATTGGTTTGCAGACCGTTTGAGTGTGATGTTTTTTATTCATGCTTGCGGTTATACAGCACACAGACTTCATTTTGAGGGAGATATCATTGATCTTGACCCTCTTTATTACGGATTTAATGCACCAATAGCTCCAAGCAGTAAGCGCATTGTACGCCCTGATGGCAAAACCAAGGATGAAGACCTTACAGAAAAAGCAAAGCATGGCTTTAATCTTAAG
>NZ_JANHOI010000027.1 GCF_026930205.1 Bartonella sp. 220B
ATCACGGCAAGAATTGATGCTGAGTTTCCTGATTTTAGAGAACACACCATTGATGTCGCACGTGCTGCTGGAGGCCTTGCCGCTGCCCTTGCCGGTGGTGATGTCAATACCGGAGCTGATGCTGCAGGAAATGCTGCGGAGAACAACTACCTCAGCAGTGCTCAACAAGCTCAGATGGAGAAAGAATTAAAGGAATGTTCTGACCTTTTATGTAAAACAAAAGTGTTCGCGAAATGGTCTGCGATTAGTGGTGGGCAAAATATAAGCTTTTCGGCAGGTGTGGTTGCTGGTGTACCGGCTGAATTATACGATACGGTTGATGGTTTTGCGCAACTGGCTCTTCATCCGATAGATACTTTGAAAGCGCTTAAAGATTTTTTCACGAGTGGTGAGGTTTTGGCTACCCTTGGGCAATCCTATGTAGACCGTATTAATAAAATGGAGGAGGAATATGAGCGAGCCGGTGCCGGTGGATCCTTTAAAGCTGGACTTGAAGTCGGAAAATTATTGACAGAAGTAGCATCCCTAGTGGTGGGAGGTGCTGGGGTAGCCAAGGAAGGTGTAAAGCTTGGCGAAAAGGCTCTGATCAAGTTCCTTGCTAGGAAAGATTTTGCTCAATTTGCTTCCAAGAAAAATCTTGCAGAACTTGCAGCTCAGGGAGATCCTGCCAAACTTGCAGCGAAGAAAGAACTGACCAAACTCGCTGCTAAAGAAAAAAAGAATTGGTTAAAAGAGAAACCCACTAAATTTACCGATAGCAAATTTGGTCAGACAAACAAAGCCTATAAGAGAAACGATTTGTTTGATCCTAACAGAGTTTCTGATTGGGAAGAAAAAGGAAAAACGGTGTGGGGCACCAATGTTGAAAGGATGGAAGCAGGAAGAGCACCTATAGGGTTTGATGGTCAATCTGTTGAGTTGCATCACCTAAAGCAAACCCCTGATGGACCCATAGCAGAAATAAGCAAGGAATCTCATAATAAATATAGTTCGGTGATTCATGCTAATCCAAAAACACATCAATCGCTTATAGAGAGAAAAAAGTTTGAGAAGTGGAGAGCGGAATATTGGAAGGAACGCGCTAAAGGGTATAGAGAACAAAAAAACAATAATTTAGGAGGAATAATCGATATGAAATGGGGTATCATAGGTCTCAATTTTGACAGATGGGGACAGGAGCATCAGCAGTAATGCTCTACGGTTGATGAAAAGAGAGAAAAAAGAAGTTTGGAGAAATAATCGATGAAAACCTATACTTTAGCTGATGTTACAGTATTAATTGATAAAGTTAATAAATATGATGATGATATTATCCATTTTCGTACTGAAGATAATGCAGTTGATGATCTTGTGATTGAAAAGGCGGAGAAAGCTCTCGGTTTGCAATTCACATCTTCCTATAAAGCTTTTTTAAAACATTATAAAGGGGGAGATATTGGTGGTGATGAAATCTATAGTCTTTATGAGCATCCTATAGGTGTTTCTGTTAATGATATTGTTCACCAAAACTTAAATTATTACAGAAAACATGGTTTTGCAACATCAGAACAGCTTGTCGTGAGTAGTACTGATTTTGGTGAAACCTTTTATTTTGATTATACGCAGTTTCGGGATGGGGAATGCCCACTCTATGTCATGCTTCCATCTGAAGATTGCGAATATTACGCCAGTAATTTTTATGAATTCCTTTGCAAAAGAATTAAAGAAAGCGTGGGAGAAGAAATACCTGATGGTGATCAGCCAATTGAAAAGATTGAAAAGGTTCCCACTCCGCAACCTATCCCTTTTTACAAGCGTTTTTGGAAAAAACTATGGAAGAGGTGAAATTGATAGAGGAAATATGGAGCGTTTATCACGCAAGTTTTGAGGATCATCTATGAAAACCTATACCTTAGCTGATATTGCAGTACTAGTTGATAAATATAGCGATAGTATTGATTTTGGCTCTACAGATGAAGCAGTTGATGATGTACTAATTGAAAAAGCAGAGAAAACTCTCGGTTTGCAGTTTACGTCTTCCTATAAAAGTTTTTTAAAAAACTATGGAAGAGGAGAAATTTGTGGTGAGGAAATATGTAGCGTTTATGATACAAACTTTGAGATTGTTCGTAGTGATGATATTGTTTATAAAAACTTAAATTATAGAAAAAATGGTTTTGCAACGCCACAGCAACTTATTGTTAGTAGAACCGATTTTGGAGAGACATTTTTCTTCGATTATACTCAGTTTCGGGATGGTGAATGCCCACTCTATGTCATGCTTCCATCTGAAGATTGCGAATATTATGCAAGTAATTTTTATGAATTCCTTTGCAAAAGAATTAAAGAAAGCGTGGGGGCTGAGATACTTGATGGTGATCAACCGATTGCAAAGGTGGAAAAAACACCCTATCCGCAACCTTTACCTTTTTACAAGAGTCTTTGGAAAAAACTATGGAGGAGGGACAATTCCTGAAAACATGTACTTTAGCTGATGTTACATCATTATTCAAAAAGTGAAGTGTTATGCGAACCAAAGATGTCACAGATATTTTAAAAAGACAGGGGTGGGAGCCCTATCGTGATGAAGGGGGCGATACCTTCGCACATTATCATCTTCCTGACCGTATTATCGGTATTAACTATGATATAAAAAATTATGGAGAAAGTGATAAAGAGTTGCGGTTGTCAGTTAATCTTACTACCGCTGCTTATTGTCTTGCTTGGGAGTATTCTAGAGGTAAAGAATCACAATGTAAATATGAAGATATTCTGTTTTACGCGAAGGAGAATTTCAATATTAAAGCTCCAAACCTTTCTGAAAGCCATATTATATCTGCTTTAAATAAAGTAATTGCTTGGGCGCAAGCACAGGATATTGAACAAAAGTTACGCGAGGAAGCAGCTGATCACTCTGCCGTTGCAAGTGCTCTTCTTGGTGATATGGATGTTTTCAAAAATGATGGATCTACTCCTGAAGTGTATGTACCAGAATTTGCTGATTATGAGATGATGACATCGGATGATCGCCTGCTTCTTTTTGCACAAGCCTATAAAAACGGGGAGTTAGATGATATTCTGGCATGTAAAAAGCCTAAACAACGTTTGATAAGTCTTACAGCAGCAAGCCGCATTCTCAAAACGCAAGGGTGGTTTGCTACAGAACCTGGGAAAATGTGGTTGGTTTTACCCGATCGTTTTATTCAGTTTGATTTTGGTTTTATACGTCTTCATAATAATTACAATGTTTATCTTGAAGCAGAGATCTCTAACGAAGAAATTTCTGTAGCTTGCAAATATATTCACTATAGTGGGGAATATGAGGGTATATTTCCTACGGATATTTATCAGTCTTTTAACACGATTGGGGGAGGAATTTTTAGTAGTGTTGATAAAGGAATTGATATTTGTGTAGAGACATTAAATGAACAAGAGTTGGCAAAAATCTCTGAACGGGTGATACAGTGGGCACGTGCCCAAGATTTACAAGCATCAATAGAAAGCAAAACTCTTATCCAAAAATATAGCTACAATACAGATATAATTTGGCATTTGGCTTGTTTAGCATTGACAGGACAAATTGATATTCTAAAATCTTATCAAAATTCTCTAGCAGCGGGTACGATATCTGAACATTTAAAAAACCGTGAGGTGGAGAAGTATATTAATCACGCTGTTCAATTTGCTGAAGAGTATCTTCCAACTTTGAAGAAGATAGAGGAAGAAGATACAAGTATTGCTGTACAATCTTTGGCTTTTCTTAATACAGTTTCTGAAAAATTAAAAGCGATGGGTTGGACAGTTTATCGCGATAAAGATTACAATCGTAATGCTTATTTTATAAAGAAAGATCGTATCATTAATATAGTTTATAAGCTTGAGACAGAAGGGAAAAGCTCCATTGTTACAGTGAAATCTTCACTTTCAACACTTGGTTTTTCTACCGCTCATCGGGATATGTTTTCTCGATTACCTCAGTATATACCACTCAAAGAGGCAGAAGAAGTTTATACATTGTCTGGTGCTGAATTGGATGAAGGCAAACTGAAACAGATCTGTATGGATATTCTTGAGTGGGCAGATCAACAGAATGTCAATCAAATTATCTATGACTATGCCGCTTTACCAACAAATAGCGAAGCTTACCTTCTAGCACGTCACCTTATTGCGCTTATTCTGATTGGAGATATAGAGAAGCTCAAATTTTATAAGGAGAGTTTTAGAAAAGGTAATCCTCTAGGTTTTGTGAAAGACATTACAAAATACATAATTGATAGTGTTCTTACTCTTGCACGGCGTTATCGGACCGGTTTTCCAAAAAACGCTCCGATTTTATCCCTTGATCCACAAACAACGTCTCTTGTCTCCAAGACAGCATCTATTGCTGAGAGTGAGGAGATGGATGAAGTGGATGATAATGATGATTGTCTTACCATGGAGAGTGCAACGGCACTTTTGAAGAGCTTGAATTGGTCAGTGAAGAAAATCGATGGAGATGATCATATAGCAAGCTATCAATTGGCTGATCGTGAAGTTGATATTCTTTATAACGACGAAATTGCCAAAGATTGTCCGCAATTTGATAGCGCCTTTTTGATTAGTACCGGCATACTTGCTGCTGCTTGTAAGGTCATTGATCCTACCCACACGGAAGATATTCCAGATATACAGCTTAATTTTGAAGCCAAGGGATTAGAAATCTTTGAACCAAAAGTTACTGCGGATCGCTTAAAACAGGCACTTGATGATGCATTAGAATGGGCAGTAACTGCCATTGATCTTCATGAAGAGCTCCGCTCTCAATATGGCACTCCGCCTTGGGAAAAGGATGCAACATCTAAAGCAGGCAATAAGGATTATGCTTTACTTCATATTGGTGCCCTTGCTTTATTGGGTGATATTGAAAGCTTAGAGTCTTATCAACAAAGCTTTGTGACAGGAGATCATCTAGGCTTTGATGAGAATATCAACCAAACCCATCTTGAACGCGCATTGGTTTTAGCCAAAGAAGTAGCAAAGGTGAAACAAGTGAGCTACGCTTTGATTGAACATGTAGTAAAGGATTTTGACGCCTACTCAGAGTTTTCTAGCGAATAATAACTTTGCTCTTGAAAGGAGAGTGTATTTAAGTTTATTTTGAACAAAGAATAGATTGATTATTTTGAAAAAATTAAAGGGGATTATGAATCATGAAATGGATAAAGAAAAAAATTATAGCGGCAACTGAGTTTATGGAATTTAAAGGTCAAAAAGTTTATCAGGGAGATGAACTGTTTGAGCCTGAAGCAGTCTCTTCTTGGAAGGAAAAAGGACAGATAGTAGCAGGTACAAATGTGGAAAGAATGAAATCAGGAAGAGCACCTATTGGAGTCGATAGTAGGCCTGTTATGTTATATCCTATAAAACAAGAACAAGATACTCATCTCGTTGAGATTCTCTACTCATTTTATCGAGGTAAAAGTGTGGTTGCTTATACGAAACCAAAGACAAACTTTATCAAAAAAGTTATTTGTTGGATTTCAAAAAAAGGTTTCTAAGCAGGAAAAAAGAAAAAGTAATTATTGTAAATATTGAAGTAATGCTAGAAAAAGGTGCTCTCTAAGCTTTAACGATCATTCCCTTTAATTACATCATATGTTGTAAATGTGAGATGATTTTATAGATACAGATGAGAAAAGAGCTTCTTCAAAAAATTATCCCTTATGCTGTCAATATAATCAAAATTCCATTGGCTATAGTAGAGAAATATTGGTCAGTAGAAACACTCATTATTAGCCAAAGCACACTGTGACTTATGGAGAAAAATTTATGAAAAGTTATACTTTATTAGATGTTGCGCAATATGTTGATATGCATAGTCATGTTATTAATTTGGGGACTAAAGATGATGCCCCTGATGATGTACAGATTAAAGAGGCTGAGGATATTCTCGATTTACAATTTACTTCTTCCTATAAGAGTTTTTTAAAAAATTATGGAGGAGGAGAAATTGG
>NZ_JANHOI010000028.1 GCF_026930205.1 Bartonella sp. 220B
AACCATGCTAGTGTCTCCTTTAGGTTTATAACGTTTTGAATTGACAGCTTATTATAAAAAGCGCCGGGCGCTCAAAACACGGCCTAAAGTCCGTTGCTTACACTTTTCCCTAAGGGTATTGTATGGTGTAAGCACACCCGACAGAATCTTCATATACTAACAAGAGTATAAAAGACAGTCAGTATTTCAAAGTTTTGGAAAGGTTGTTTCGTAACCTATCCGCTTTAGGATTAGTGTTTTGATCACTTGATTATTTATATATCAAAATACGTATTTATTGTCAATTATATTTTGCTATTTTTTGTATTTTTTTATAATTATTTTTTAATCCATTGTGTATAAATATGCGTCATATGCCTATCAATATTTTCTGTTTTATTGCCTATATTTGACTCTATATTACGCAATTGCGTTATTTTATCTTTTAAACTTCATAATAACTAGAAACGCTTCTTATGATGCGTATTTTAACTTTATAAAGCATGGTTATTTTTATTGAATGCCTTGTGAATATTTTTTGTGAATTTTGTTATAAGCAATTCACTAAAGACGCCTTAATAAGCACCGCGCTCTTATAACCAGCGCTTTTCATTCAAATCTATCGTTTTGATTCATTCTTTATAAGCACCGCATCATTCTCATAAAACAAAATGATAAATATGATCATGCGGTTTTAATTTGTTATGAAAACATTTTGGATTCTTATTCCATTATCAAAATACCTTTTTATGGGCTTTTGTATCTTTTGTTAGTTTTGTCTGTTGATTTACTCCCCCCTTCCATTTAAAAAAATTGAGAAAAAATAAAAACATTATATTTCAATAGGTTAGTGTTTTTCAAAATTTTGAAACATCACGTATAAAACCCATGTGAGTAAAATAGACAATTAATGACACGCGTTTTGTCTGCTTTTGTCAATTTTTGTCAGTAAATTTAACAGACAATTCTTATGATTTTAGTGAGCGTTTAAACCCTATCTTATGAGAAGGCATATGGCTCTTTAAAGCCTTTCAAAAGAGAGTGTGTAATTATGAAAGGTACTATCAAGATTATTATTGTTATCAGTTTTGAGGGGGGCATAACGTAAAGATAAAAACATTCATTCTTCTCTTTAAAGAGAGCTTTTGAAGGATATGATGGCATCATTTTAAATTGCGATATAATCTTTTAAAGGTGTTACATGGTAAATCATTCCTTTTAAGAGTGTACATAATCAACATAACAAGAGAGTATAGGTATAAACTCTATACCCCTTGTAAGATGTGCATACCCATCATGCGAAATGTGAGCATGCTTTATAAGTCTCTTCAGTTTCTCTTAATTCCAATTTTGGGAGGTTCTTAACAATCTTCATTGTTTCTAAACTTACAGTAATAACCCTTTGAAACAATTCCAATGGATAAGCAGGGTTGCCAATAGTCTCAACCGCATAGCAATTGGCATCATTAACAATGCCACTCTTTTTATCAGTCTTTACGCATTGACGCCCCATAACCCATTCAAGAGCGGGTTTACCATTTACGATATACTCATAAGCTTCCTTAGGGATATTTGTTATTGTGATATTACGATTGTAAATAACTGTAGATTTATCCTTTTCCTTACTATTCCCAGCAAATTTCATTTCTGTAACGTAATAAAACTTTTCGGGGTTAGGAATATCTGTAAGTTTGGGGTCACCTTTTTTGAAGGTCACAGGATAAGGTTCTACAGTTTCATAATTGACGTGTAAATTTCCTAATTCACGCCCTGCTGTAACAAACATCCAAAAATCTTTAGCACTCTTTACGCAAGGGATGCGAGGCAATTCTTTAGAGAGGTTATCAGCATAACGAGTACGATAATCTTCTGAATGTAAAAGGCCGTATACGTAATAAAAGATATCATCTTTCGTTATGATTTCATTTGGATAAGCAGCTTTAAAATGTGCTAATCCCTCATCAGTAATGGCATCACGCCTCTGTAAACCAGCTGTTTTGTTTTTTTCTACAGAATTTGCAAATAAATGAGATTGGTCAGCATTTTTATCTTTTGAAGAAGCAGTATTTTCGTAAAGGTACAATGGAAAGCATTGGCTTTTTTCTATTGAATCAAGGTTAGGCAAAGCATTACTCATCAAAACAGAAAAACTACTTGCTCCTATACCCGTAACTTGTATTACTTTATTTTCAACTGCTTGTTCTATAGGAAATATACGCATCTGATAAGCACCATCGCAGTTGAGAGCAGAATCACAATAAAGCCACTGTTGTGTAAAAGGACGATAAAGACTTTGCGTCAGAAAATTTTTTTTAAAGTTAAAAGTCTTTCCTTTTATCAAATCTTGTTTGAGACTATAACTCCAACTTATTTTGCTCTCATCTGAATTGACAAAATCATTTACAGCATTGGTACGTGTTTTTCGGTCAGCATGTGGATAGGTAGTATTAAAACGTTCTACTTCGCTATTATAGAAGGCAATCATATTACGCATGTTTTTAGCTAAAACCTTACAGCTTGAGTTATATGTCCACGCATCACGGCTCGTCATAATGCCGCGAGAAAAATTTTCAAAAAGTTTTTTATCGTGTCTTTTTTTATCACCTAAGGCTATAAATGTCTTAAAACCCTCATCACGTTGATCTATCCAATCACCGTGTTCATCTGATGTAATGATTTGCCAACTTGATTTATTTGTGACACCATCAATGCTACCAAAATCCTTAATTGTCTTAAGCTTTTTTTCTCTTGTGAGATAATCTCCAATATCACGGAAATATATTTTACCACGTTGTTTGGATTTTGGATTTTTTACGAGAATAGAAATCGCAATGGGAGCCCGAGAGCCTTCACCAAAAATTCCACCACTTTCCTTCTTACGTTGTTCTCCAGAAGTGCGCGCATTGCCCCGTAAATGGAAAATATAAAGACTGCTAAATTCCTCAACGAGGCATTTGCGTAAACCGGTCATAGAATTTGCATTTACAAAGCTTGCATTTGTAACAAAACCGATAACACCACGTTTTTTTATACGGTCACTAGCCCAGCGAATGGCACGAATATAACTATCATAAAGCGCTCGTATATTCGTTACTGTTGATTGAGCAGCATAGGTTTCACGAATACGGTCATCTAAGAGCGGATAAGGGGTGTTCTTTGCGTTGTCATTTTCGCTTTTTTGACCTATAGAATAAGGGGGATTACCAATAATAACTTCGATATTTAGTTTTTTCTGATGTTCTAAATACTCACTGTTTTCTTTAAATAATTCTTGCAGAAGGTTTTTCTCTTCAAGCATCTGAAACGTATCGGTTAATCCAATATGCTTAAAGGGGATATAATTCCCTTTCATAAGACTATGATAGGTCGATTCAATATTAATCGCTGCTATGTAATAAGCTAAAAGAACAATCTCATTGGCATGGATATCATGACGGAACTTATATTCCATATCCTCTGGTTTTATCAGATTAGAATGTAAAAGCCGCGTGATGAAGGTACCAGTACCCGTAAAGGGGTCAAGTACAGAAACACCACGTGACCCCAAGCTTTTTCCAAATTCTTTGCGTAAAACATCATCAACGGAATGAATGATAAAATCCACAACCTCAACAGGGGTATAAACAATGCCAAGCTTATCGGTGGTTCTTTTAAACGCTTTGGCAAAAAAGCTTTCATAAAGCTTGATAATGAGATTTTGTCTTGCATGGGGTTCAGTAATCCCAGAGGCACGGAATTTTACACTGTCATAGAATTCTCTAAGTTCTTTAGACTCTTCTACAATATTGGTCTTGTCTAATTCCTTTAAAATCTTTTCCATTGCTTGCGAGATGGCATTGTTTTGAACAAATTCATTGCCATCAAACAAGGCTTCAAAGACAGGACGCGTCACAAGATGTTGTGCAAGCATCTCAACAGCTTCCTCTTGTTTGACATCACTGTTTAAGTTGTTTTTTAATTCCTTATGAAACGCATCAAAGGCACGGCGTGCTTTGCTCTTTTCATCAGAGAGCATATTTTGAAGACGGTTGATATGGTTTTGCGCAATCTCAGCAACATTGCCAGCCCAGTTTTCCCAATAGTCACTCATGGTAGATCTTTTGACAATCAATGCCCTAAGAGCATTGGAAACTGTCTGATCAAAAACAAAGTTCATTTGCTGGTTATTTTGAGATTTACGCACAGCCCCAGAAGAGCTTGAAACTTCTGTCTTTGCCGATAAGGGCACATCATCAACAACGGTTGTAACATTTTCTAATTCGTTCTTTTGAGAAACAGTTACAATATCAATAATAGGACTTACATCTTGCCCTAAGTTCATTTGGTTCAGGGTTTTTTTAAAGTTCTCATCATGAGAAAGCAAAGCATTGAGAACTTGCCAAACAACACTGTATTTCTTATTGTTTTTTAAAGCCTGTTCAGGCGGCATGCCAGCCGGTATTCCAATGGGTAAAATGATATAGCCTCTTTTTTTCCCCTTTGCACGACGCATGACACGTCCCACCGCCTGTATCACATCCACTTGGCTTTTGCGGGGATGGAGAAACATAACCGCATCAAGAGCAGGAACATCCACACCTTCAGAAAGACAGCGTACATTGGTTAAGACACGACAGGTATTTTCCCCCGCATCTTCTTCCAACCATTCAAGCAATTGCGTTCGTTTCTTGGCACCATCTTTTCCATCAATATGCTTTACATCACAGAAAAGAGGGGGTGTATCTTTGTGTTCTTTATGAAGCTTACGGAAAGCTCTCTTAACACCCTTGCCTTTAAAGGTATCACGAATGCGTTCAGATGTTTTAATGTCTTTACAAAAAGCCAAAGCACGACGCATCGGATTGGGGTCATCACCAAGATCAACTTTCAGATTGATTTTACTAAGAGCCTGATAACAGCCTAAAATCTTTGTTCTATCATCAAGAGTAAGTTCATAATCCTTATGGCTCTTAGGAATGTCCATTGTATCATGCACCATGCTCTCATCCACACCCAAGACAATAATCTTATAAGGCGTTAAGAGTTCATTCTTGACGGCATCCGAGAAACTATAAAAATAAAGCTGTTTTCCATAGATGTTCTCATTATCCATAGATGCCAGAACAGCATCAAGTTCATCAGCACGTCTTTTTGCTTGGTCACTAAAAATGCGCGGGGTTGCGGTCATATACAGACGTTTTTTGCCCTTAATAATGCTGTTATCATGAACCTTGATAAAATCAGATTCACTCTTGTCTCTTCCCAAGGCAGCCCCCGTGGTTCTATGGGCTTCATCACAAATGATCAGATCAAATTCAGGTAAGCCATGGGTATTTTGTGCATCGGCAATCACTTGGATTGATTGGTAAGTAGCAAAGATAACACTCATAGCATTGGGAAAGATTTTGCCCCCTTTTTCTCCAAGCGTTTGCGCATCTGTTGTGACAGGCAAGGCAAGATCCGAGGCACTGAATTCAGCATCATCATCATTATTGGCACGACGCTTACCTATTTGCTTATCAGAACACACCGCAAAGGAACGCAAAGCTATCTCTGTATCATTTGTCCATTCTCGTATTGTTTGAGACATAAGAGCAAGTGAAGGCACCAAAAACAAAACACGCTTGCCTGTTCCTGCTAATTGTTCTGCTATCTTAAGGCTCGTAAAGGTTTTCCCCGTTCCACAAGCCATAATCAGCTTGCCACGGTCTGCTTCTTGTAAACCCTCACAAACGGCTTTAATGGCTTCTTTCTGATGGGTAAAAGGGAGCTTTTGTTTCTTGTCTTTAAGGACAATCTTGCCTTGTTCTTCAAAAACGCCCCAATCGATTTGACTGTTTTCCATATCAAAGTGATTAATGCGATAAACCGGAACCGCTTGTCCTTCGATCATGGTGTTTGCGTTTTCGCTTAATTCTCCATCTGTACTGTCAACAAGAAGACGATATTTAAACCGCTTTTTACCGGATA
>NZ_JANHOI010000029.1 GCF_026930205.1 Bartonella sp. 220B
ATCACCTTTGAAAGTGCTCAAAACACGCAAAGCACACAAAACAGAAGTGAAAGCGCTTCGGTCAATGTTGGGTATAGTTATGGTACGGGTGGCCCAGGGTGGATGGGCAATGCTTCTTTCGGTAAAGGAAAGGGGTCCAGTGAAGAAGTACACCAGAAGAACAGCCATGTTATAAGCACGGGCACTGTTCATACCAGCAGTGGGGGGGACACCACATTGGCAGGCGCTGTAGTTTCTGGAAATCAGGTCAAAGTGGATGTGGGGGGAAGCTTGACCATTACCAGTCGCAGTGATACGGGTCAAACCTCCAGCAAGCAAAATTCTTTTTCAATTGGGTTTAATGATGGAAAAAAGGATGATGCAGCGACAACCAATATTTCCTTGAACAAGGATAAATCCTCTAGTGATTATCATAATGTTGTGGAGCAATCAGGTATCAAAGCGGGTGAGGGAGGCTTTGAACTCACGGTAAAAGACCAAACAACGCTGACTGGGGGCATCATTGCCAGCACGGCTTCAGCAGACAAAAACAGCCTGACCACAGGAAGCATTACCACCAGTGACATCACCAACAGTGCTCATGCTCAAGCCAGCAGCCAAGGTTTAAGCATTTCTGGGGGTGGTGCAATGTACGAGGGCAAATATGGCATTGGGAAAAACATTGCCAAAAATGTCTTAGATCATGCCAAAAAGCAGGATTCAGTGGAAGGGGAAACCAAATCCGCTATTAGCGATGCTACCATCATCATTACTGATGAAACGGGGCAGAAGGCATTGACAGGGCAAGATGTGGAACAAGCCATAGCCTCCCTTAACCGCGACACTGTTACAGCCCACCAGGGTGTACAACCGCTTGATGTAGGCAGGCTGGAACAAATGGTTCATGAAAATCGCGAAATGGCAACCCAACTCTTAGAAGAAGGGTTTAAATACAGCGATGAATCCTATAAAACCATGTTTATCAAAGAGCACCCCATCGCCGTGGTCGACCGTGATGAAAACGGAAATATTATTTATCGCAAAGATGAAAATGGACAGTATATCAAAGACGCTCGTGGACAAAAAATACCTCACGTACATTATTTAACGGCTGAGGAAAAGCAGCACTTACAAGCTGGCTCTGATGGCAAGGTGCATGTGTCCCTCAATGGTATCTTTACTCCGCCGGAAGAGGCAGCTGTTTATGCGGTTCAACACGCTAAAAATCAAAATGAACCGCTCTATTTTGTGGTGTTCCCTGAAGCCGATTCTGCTATTTCAGAGTTGATGGTTGCAGGCTATCAGAAGTTTATGGAAAATAACTTTTGGGGTTTGACCAATTCCGCACAAGAAGCAAAAGATTTGATATATGGCTATGGCAACAAGGGGTTGGAACTTTATGGACATAGTCGTGCTGGCATGACATTGTATAATACGCTGAATTCTTTAAAACAACAAGGTGTACAGGATAGAGCAGATAACACAAATGTTAATCTTTATGCACCGGCTTCTAACGCTGGGGCTATGGCAGGTTTATTAAGTTATGTGAGTAGAGGCAAACAAACCACTGTTGGTTTTGATGGGCATAAATATGATTTTGTTAGTCGGTGGATTGGTGGCAATGGCTTTACTTACGAGACCGTGCCTGCTGGTAGTAGCATGTTGAAAGAATGGTGGAATATGTTCTCAGATCCCTATAACGTCCATACGTGTCTTGGAGATGCAGGCAAAATGTGTGAAAAGCGTTACGGCACATCTCATCTAGAACAAAAACCTTGAATTAGATCATGGAGTAAAAGATGAAACAAATTTTAAAATTATTAGGTGCTGTAACTCTATTGAGTATAGCGGGGTGCCAGTTTAATAAACCACCTTCAGGATACTTGACTGCATGGGAGAAACCTGGAGCAGATTTTACGGAGGTAGCAAAAGCATTGTTAGAATGTGGCATGCTAACTCCTTATGATAAGGATCCAGAAAATAAAAAATTAAGCGATAATGCATGGGCAACCATTGATGCTTGTATGGTTCAAGCAGGGTTCCGCTATAAAGATACAGAGGTGGGAACGTGGTGTGATGTTTTTAAAGAGAAAAACCTTCCCATATGTCGTCCAGGTGCCGTGATCCCGAGGCGCAGTGTCAAGAAGCGCTTGAATAGCCCGTTTTGTAAAAAGCATCCAGAACAATACGAATGCTATCCTTAATTTTTTCTGGTGATAATGAACAATCCTGCTCTTATGGCGGGATTGTTTCTCTGAATGCATTCTTTAACGGATGAGGATAAGGAGCATTTACAGAAAGGTTCTGATGGCATCAGGCATATGTTCTACAATGGCATTTATAACACACCAGATGAGGCAGCGCGTAATGCGGTCCAGTTAGCTGATAATGATCATGAGCCGCTTTATTTTACAGTTTTCCCACAAGCTAAAGACTGGGAAGTAGAGTTAGGGGTAGCAGCTTATCAGAAGCTTTTGGAAGGTAATAGCTGGGGGCTGAGTAATTCAACCAAGAAGTTTCAGAATACAATGTATCTTTATGGCAATACAGGATTGCATATTGATGCGCATAGCCGTGGTAGCTCGACAGTTGGCAATGGATTGCATGACTTTGAAAAGCGTGGCATCCACGGTATAGGACAAAAAACAGATATCTATCTTTTTGGACCTGCTTATAATTCTCTATCGATGGCAAATACGTTATATATCGTAAGCGATGGGAAAAAAGATCATGTTTATTTACAAAACCATCTACTTGACCCCATTGGTACAGGATTTGGCGGCAATCCACCGACTACTTATAAGGTGCCGTTCAATCCATTCTATTTATTATTTCCACCAGCACTCCCACTGAGAGAGCAAGGGGGAGCGATATTTGGCTCTGATCCTAGTACCCATAATTGTTATGGTAATGCGAGTAAAGAATGTATTGGGCGTTATGGAACACCTCATACTCTACCGATTTATTCAGTTTATTCGATTTTAGATAATTTAGATTTAGGTTATTTATGGAGAAAAAAATGAAACAAATCTTAAAGTTATTGAGCGGGTTCATTCTGTTAAGTATTTCTGGATGTGACATATCAAATATCGACAAATCTCCCCCAGGAGAGGTATATTGGTGGAAGAAGCTCGGCGCAGATAAGCTTGAAATAAAAAAAGCCTTATTAGAATGTGGAATGCCTACCCCATATGATGAGGATTCAGAAAATAGAGAGGTAAGCAATAATGGATGGGCAACTATTCATGCTTGTATGATCCAAGCAGGATTCCACTATAAAGGGAGAGGTAACTGGTGTTATACATTTAAAGAAGAAAACTTATCCATTTGTCGTCCAGGAGCTGTCATACCACAGCGAAGTGTCAAGAAGCGCTTAAATAGCCCGTTTTGTAAAAAACATCCAGAACAATATGAATGCTATCCTTAATTCTTGCTTGGTGATGATCAACACTCAGCCATCTTTGCCTTCGCTTGGAATGGCGGGATTGTTTTCTCAATCCATCATCCTATAACGTTGCGTCACAGGATGGATTTTGCTATATTCTTATCGGTTTATAAGAGAAAGCCTTGTCCATCCTTATGTGACAAGGTTTTTTTTTATGCAGCGTCACTTTGACGTTGCGTTTTGGCTTTTTCAATCACATCCATCAAATCCGATTGTAACCAACGCGATAAAGAACCAAATTTTAAAGGCTTTGGTAAAGATCCATTGGTCACATGACGGCGGAATGTTGAAACGCTTATATGCAATAATTTTGCACTTTCACGGTCTGTAAGAAGAACATCATTTTCAGTCATAACTTATCCTTTCAATCTCAAAAAACATTAACAAATCAATAACCATTTATTAACCATATTTTAGAATCATTGGAAAGTAAGTTTGTTCATAAAAAACAGTATTTTATGAGCTATTTTCTCATTTGATAATTTATGAGTCTTATTGAAACAGAATGAGAGAACGAAGAGAGAAAGTTATCCACAGATAATGGAATAAAAATGGGGTACAAGACCCCATCTATTAAGATTGACCCGTGACATAAGCCGCCCATTTATCCATATAAACACGGCGCTGTTCTAGATAATCAGTACGACGGTAGGCACGTTCTACTTGTCCACCGACCACATGACCTAGAATGGTTTCTGCTATCTCATAGGGAGCATCGGTTGTTTCTGCTAGCCAATCGCGTAAACTAGAACGAAACCCATGCGGGCATGCATTAAGCCCAGTTTGTTTCATGTAATATGACATGCACTTAATAGCAAGAGGACCACGACCTTTTGCAGAAAAAAAGAAATCATTACGAGAAAGCAGGCGCGCTTGTTTCAAAATTTCCAATGCCTCTGATGATAAAGGCACGCGAAACTCTGTTGTAGCATCACGCCTTCCTTTCATATTTTCAGCGGGGATTGTCCATATATCACCATCAACTTGATCTTTATGGATATGACGCAAGGGATATGTACGAACACCTGTCAGAATAAGCAGACGCAAAGCCAGACATTTTATGGCTGTTGTTTCGCAAAGTGTTTGATAAAAATCCGGTATATCTCTCCAATCCATAGCTGGTAAGTTTTGTTTTTTATGACGTTGTTTACCTAACAAAGCTTTTGCTTTTTCTGTTACTTGTAAATCAACATCTAATCCCAACGCGGCAGCATGTTTGAAACAAAGATTAAGACGCATCAATGCCGTTCGAGCAGTTCCAGCTTTTGTATGCCAGATGGGAGCAAGCGTATTGCGTATATCGGTTTGTGTAATTTCTGAAATGGGGATGCAGCCTAATTGGGGGAGAATATGAAGGCGTAAATGTAAAAACCAGTTCCCATCTTTACCGTCATTTTTTAATTCAGCTTTACGAGTTTCAAAAGCATCTAAAGCAATATCTTTTAAATAATGCAGATTACGCATTGCCTCACGCTTTTGTTTCTCACGTTCTTTAATAGGGTCACGCCCCTCATGCAAAACAGAACGCCATTGGGTTGCCAATTCACGAGCTTTTTTTAAAGAGACATTTCTTAAAGCACCCAAGCCCATTTCGCGACGCCGCCCGTGGATGGTATATCGGTAAATCCATTGAGCACCACCATCTTTACGCTTATGAAGTAACAAGCCGGCACCATCATTATATTTGCCAGCTCCCAATGTTGCGACAGCCCTTGCATTAAGACGATTCATTAAAGGCATTTTTGTTCCTTTCTAAACGGTTTTTTATCCACACACTAATCCCACTTGTGATGTGCAAGGGGATGATTTTGATTGATTCAAGATAAGCAGATTTGAAATGAGAGAATCTTAGGATATTCGGGTCTTTCATTCAACATGCAAAACAGTAAATTATCATTATAAATCAATATCTTGTATCGGTTATA
>NZ_JANHOI010000003.1 GCF_026930205.1 Bartonella sp. 220B
TTGAGCTCTCCATTTTCTATCCAAATAAAGGACTAAGTTAAAAATTAATATATAATCAAATCACGCGTATTTCTTTTGAATCTCCAAAGCAACAGCCGAAGGAACAGGCTCATAATGATCAAACTGCATTGTATATTGCGCACGCCCCTGACTCATTGAACGAAGAGTATTCACATAACCAAACATATTCGCCAAAGGAACCATTGCATTCACAACTGTAGCAATACCACGCGCCTCAGTCCCTGAAATTTGACCGCGACGAGAATTGAGATCACCAATAACATCACCAACATAATCTTCCGGCGTTACAACCTCTACCTTCATAATTGGCTCGAGAAGTTGTGCACCCGCTTTTTTTGCTCCATCACGAAAAGCTGCACGAGCAGCAATCTCAAAAGCCAAAACGGAAGAATCAACATCGTGATAACCACCATCAATCAGTGTAGCCTTTACACCAAGCATAGGGAAACCCGCAAGAGGGCCTGATCCCATGACACTTTCAATCCCCTTTTGAACACCAGGAATATATTCCTTAGGAACAGCACCACCAACAATCTTTGACTCAAAGAGGAAATCATCACCATCATGAGGTTCAAAAATAATTTTAACACGAGCAAACTGCCCAGCACCACCAGATTGCTTCTTATGCGTATAATCAATTTCTGCTGTTTTGGTAATCGATTCACGATAAGCAACTTGAGGCTGCCCAATATTTGCCTCAACTTTAAATTCGCGCCGCATACGATCAACAATAATATCAAGATGAAGCTCACCCATTCCAGCTATAATGGTTTGCCCCGATTCTTCATCAGATTTCACACGGAATGAAGGATCTTCAGCAGCCAAACGATTGAGAGCTATACCCATTTTTTCCTGATCTGCCTTCGTTTTAGGTTCAATCGCAATTTCAATAACAGGCTCAGGAAAATCCATCCGCTCCAAAATAATAGGCTTCAAAGGATCACAAAGAGTATCGCCTGTTGTAGTCTCTTTAAGTCCCGCAAGAGCAACGATATCACCAGCAAACGCCTCTTCAATATCCTCACGAGAATTTGAGTGCATCTGAAGCATACGCCCCAAACGCTCTCTCTTTTTCTTCACAGTATTTTCAAGAGAAATACCTTTTTGAACCTTGCCAGAATAAATGCGACAAAAAGTCAACGACCCAACAAACGGATCGTTCATAATTTTAAAAGCAAGCATAGAGAGCGGAGCATCATCCGAAGATTCACGGGTTGCTTCAGACTCAGTCTTCACATCAACACCACTAATTGCGGGAACATCAACCGGAGAAGGAAGGTAAGAAACAACAGCATCCAAAAGCGGTTGAACTCCTTTGTTCTTAAAAGCAGTACCACAGAGAACTGGATGAAACTGAACCTCTATCGTTCCCTTACGAATAAGAGAAACAAGCTGTTCATTTGTTGGCATAACACCTTCCAAATACGCCTCTGTCGCAGCTTCATCAACCTCAACGGCCATCTCAATTAATTTCTCGCGATACTCTTCTGCCTTCTCCTTCAAATCGGATGGAATCTCACTTACAACCGCCGAAGCACCAATGGAGCCATCCCATTTTAATGCCTTCATCTCAACAAGATCAACAACCCCTTCAAAATCATTTTCAGCCCCGATTGGCAATTGCAAAACAAGTGCCCTAGCCCCCAATCGAGAACCAACCATCTCTACACTACGATAAAAATCGGCGCCTATCTTATCCATTTTATTAACAAAAACCATACGCGGCACACGGTATTTCTCAGCCTGCCGCCAAACAGTCTCCGTCTGAGGCTCCACACCAGCATTTGCATCCAACAATGCTATCGCACCATCAAGAACACGCAAAGAACGCTCAACTTCAATCGTAAAATCAACGTGCCCTGGCGTATCAATGATATTAAAACGCCGCTTCCGCCCATCACGCCCTTGCCAAAAGGTCGTTGTCGCAGCAGATGTAATCGTAATACCACGCTCCTGCTCCTGTTCCATCCAGTCCATTGTAGAAGCACCATCATGGGTTTCACCAATCTTATGATTCTTACCCGTATAAAACAAAATACGCTCAGTCATAGTGGTCTTACCCGCATCAATGTGCGCCATAATACCAAAATTACGATAATCTTCAATTTTATATTCGCGAGCCATTATATTTGCCTTATCCTTAAACACGCCTACCAGCGATAATGAGCGAATGCACGATTAGCCTCAGCCATACGATGAACATCCTCACGCTTCTTCACTGCAGAACCACGATTATTAGCCGCATCCATCAACTCAGCAGAAAGACGATCAATCATTGTCGTCTCATTCCGCCCACGAGCCGCCGAAATCAACCAGCGGATAGCAAGAGCCTGGCGACGATCAGGACGAACATCTATCGGAACTTGATAAGTAGCACCACCAACGCGCCGAGAACGAACCTCAATATGAGGAGAAACATTCTCCAACGCCTGATGAAACAGAGCTACAGGATCTGTCTTCACCTTTTTTTCTACAACCTCAAGCGCACCATAGACAATACGCTCAGCAACTGACTTTTTACCATCAAACATGATGGCATTCATAAATTTCGTAATAACCAAATCACCAAACTTGGGATCAGGATTAATTTCACGTTTTTCTGCTCTATGGCGACGGGACATTAGCTTTGTCTCTCAATATTATTTTGGACGCTTCGCGCCATATTTTGAACGACGCTGTTTACGATTCTTAACACCTTGGGTATCAAGCAAACCACGAATAATGTGATAACGAACCCCGGGCAAATCCTTCACACGACCACCTCGAATCATTACAACAGAGTGCTCTTGAAGATTATGCCCCTCTCCAGGAATATAACCTATCACCTCAAATCCATTTGTCAAACGGACTTTAGCAACTTTACGAAGTGCAGAATTCGGTTTTTTTGGCGTCGTTGTATAGACACGCGTACAAACCCCACGCTTCTGCGGATTCGACTGAAGAGCAGGAACTTTATTACGCTTAACTGGCGCTACACGCGGCTTGCGAATCAACTGATTTACGGTAGGCATATAACCTTCCTCTTTTCGATCTAAGTTCGTCTTACCCACTCGGGCTTTATCATTTCTATTTATTTCGATAGGATCAAAATAAATATCTAAGCTTACACACAAAATCGGGCACGCCTGCTATAAACAGCTTACCCGACTACAAGCAGAGAAGGCACGAGCCTTTTGCATTGGCATTTGCTTTTAATCTTTTATAAACCTGTTTAAATGTCTCCTTCGAGCAAATACCCGAAATCATCAATCACTCTCACATCGGTTATAGTGGTCTCTAATAGCGAGAACACATACATTCGTCAAGAACTAAACATCAGAAAGTTTTTAAAAATAAAAATAAATTAAATGATAAGGCTTTAGTTTGGCTTTTACAGAAGTTCTTGATAAACTAGTTTTCCATAGTAATATCTCTACATAAAAAGCAGCAATCTAATTCAAAGAGCACAAATTTGCCGGATATTTATTAAGACATTTTAACGATGCAATAAAAAATTACACCGGTAACATTTAAAATATTTAAGATGAATACCATGAAAATAGTAACATGGAATATTGCGGGAATAAAAGCGCGACATGAAACATTGTGTCAGTGGTTACAGAAAAATCAGCCCGATATAGTCTGTCTACAAGAAATAAAAAGTACCGATGAAAATTTTCCCCGCGGTGCAATTGAAGGCTTAGGGTATCATATAGAAACACACGGACAAAAAAGTTTTAATGGTGTTGCGATTCTCTCTAAAAAAACACCTGATGAAGTTATGCGCCGATTACCAGGCGATGATAATGATGAACAAACACGATACATTGAAGCCGTTTATTCAACAAATAAAGGTGTTATTCGTGTTGTATCCCTCTATTTGCCAAATGGAAACCCTATCACAAGCGAAAAATATTCTTATAAAATAGAATGGATGGAGAGATTGTACGCACATGCAAAATCATTGCTTGCATATGAAGAACCCCTTGTCCTAGCTGGTGATTATAATGTTATCCCTGCCCCATTAGACGCCAAAAATCCTCAAGAATGGAATCATGATGCCTTATTCCTTCCACAAACAAGACAAGCCTTCCAACGCATGATTCATTTAGGTTTTTATGATGCTATTCGTAATGTCACAGAAACCCCCTCATTCAGTTTCTGGGATTTTCAAGCTGGTGCCTGGCAGAAAAATAACGGGATTCGCATTGATCATTTGCTATTATCACCAGAAGCTGTTGATCAACTTATCTGTGCTTATAGCCAGAAAGAAGTAAGAGGGTATCAAAAACCATCGGACCATACGCCTGTTTGGGCACATCTTAATTTCAATTAACGAGGGTACAACAGCTGATTTATTGAAATAAAAAAATATCCCACCCCAAATATAATTCGTGCTACACCGTACGTGACAATATATCTTAAACAATAAAACAAGAACAAAAAACTATAAATGAATGGAGGACATCATGAAAAAATCATTGTTAATATTTATTGCAGCAACGGCGATCGGGTTCACCAGTATAGCACACGCTGAAAATGATACACTCGAAAAAATAAAAAAAACAGGAGAGGTCACGCTGGGCGTTCGCGAATCATCAGGTTTAGCCTATGCCCTCGGGAATGACAAATATGTAGGTTTTCACACAGAAATGGCAGAGCGTATTATTGACGATATTTCAAAAAAAATTGGTAAACCAATCAAAATTCATTATCTTCCCATCACATCGCAAAATAGAATCCCTCTCTTAAAAAATAGCACCTATGATTTTGAATGTGGATCAACAACAAATGATATTGCACGTAGTAAAGAAGCCGCATTTGCTTATACCACTTATGTTGAAGAAGTTCGAATTGCTGTAAAGAAAAACTCCAACATTAAGTCTCTTGATGATTTAAATGGAAAAATAGTTGCAACCACTACTGGTACAACATCTGTTCGGCTTATCCGCAAAAATAAACGTGCAAAAAATATTCACTTTAATGTTGTAAAGGGCAAAGATCACGGAGATAGTTTCTTATTATTAGAGTCTGGCCGTGCGGATGCATTTGTTATGGATGCTTCAATTCTGGCTGGGCTGATTGCAAAATCAAAAAAACCATCTGATTATGTCATTCTTGATACAGTGCTTTCAGTCGAACCCATCGCTTGTATGCTCCGATTAAATGACAAAAACTTTGAAAAAGAAATAAATGACAGCATTGTGCGCCAAATCAACAACAAATCACTTGAAAAACTTTACGATAAATGGTTTATGAAACCGATTCCGCCCGCAAATACTATTGTTAACCTTCCTTTATCTCAAGCAACAAAATACGCTTGGGAGCATCCCAATAATAAACCTCGTGAAAACTATACAGAAAATAAATGATAGAATTTAAAAAAATAACCACACTTCTTGAAAATTGAGTGTGGTTATATTGGGGTTTATTTTTTAATAAATTCAGGAAAATCAATTAATGGACTTTTCTTTTCTTTGTACAGATGACCTTGCCCAAACGTTCGTGGCTGGATGTCTTGGAACCCCTGGTGTAAGTCATACCTACTTAGATACACTACTTGATGGCTTTAAAAATACGGTGATATTATCTGTTTCTTCACTGATCTTAGCTGTATTTTTGGGCATCATTATAGGAACAATACGCACCCTACCAAATACTTCCGTGATCCGTTGCTTATTGCGTTCTATCGGAAGTATCTGGGTCGAGATTATGCGTAACATTCCCTTGCTTGTACAAGTGTTTTTATGGTATTTTGTTGTGCCTAAAATTTATCCACCAGCGATGAGCTTTTCACCTATTCTTCTCATAACATGTGCCTTAGGTTTCTTTACATCCGCCCGCATTGCGGAACAGGTACGTTCAGGTATTGAGGCCATTCCTTCTGGACAACGCTATGCAGCTATGGCAATGGGATTTACGACCTATCAAATTTATCGCTATATCATATTACCGCGTGCTATGCGTACGATCATGCCCCCACTTACTTCAGAAGCAATGGGTATTGTGAAAAATTCATCTATAGCATTTGCCGTTTCGATAAATGAATTGATGCAGTTTCAGTACCAAACAATCGAAGAAATAAGCCATGTTTATGAGAACTATTTAATTGTCACGATTCTTTACATTTTTATAGCTTTGTTCGTATTCATTATCATGACAATTATTGAACAAATACTCAAAATTCCGAATATTCAAACAGAGGAACGCTGAAGATGATAAATTTCATAACCTCCAAGTTTGAATTTTCTTTTCCTTTCAATTTTTCAGACTTTGATTTTTCATTTTTTACTTTTGATATATTCTGTTCTTATATCCTGTCAGGTTTACTCTTTAGTGTTTTTTTAACTCTTTTTGCGACAATATTAGGACTTATATTCGGCACTCTCTTAGCAATGATGCGGCTTTCTTCTATGAAGTTGCTCTCTTGGTTTGCAATAATTTACATAACTGCCATGCGTTCAATACCGCTTGTTATGGTTATTTTATGGTTTTTTGTCCTTTTACCTTTCCTCACTGGAACATCAATTGGTGCAAATAAATCAGCGCTTATCACCTTCACCGCTTTTGAAACCGCTTATTTTGCCGAAATTATGCGCGCTGGTATAAATTCTGTTGCCAAAGGACAAAAACATGCAGGACAAGCGCTCGGAATGACATATTGGCAAAATATGTACATCGTCATTCTTCCCCAAGCTTTCCGAGATATGTTGCCAGTTTTTTTAACTCAAGTTATTATCCTCTTTCAGGACACAACGCTTGTTTATGCAATCAGTGGACATAGCCTTTTGAACGGTTTTGATATTGTTGCTAACAATTTTGGTGTAAAGCAAGAAGCCTATATCTTAGCGGCACTTTTCTATTTTGTTATCTGTTTTACACTGTCGCAGATGGTCGTGTATCTGCAGAAAAAAATATCCATTATTCGCTAATAGGAAAAAAAATGACTACTCATATGATCGAAATAAAAAATGTTTCCAACTGGTATGGCGAGATTAATGTTCTTAAAAACTGTACAACCAATATTAACAAGGGAGAAGTTGTTGTGGTGTGTGGACCATCTGGTTCAGGTAAGTCAACACTTATTAAAACCATTAACGCTCTCGTTCCTTTTCAAAAAGGTGAAATTTGGATTAATGGAATACCAGTTCATTCAAAACAAACGAATTTGCCTAAATTGCGTAGTCAGGTAGGAATGGTATTTCAACACTTCGAACTTTTTCCCCATCTATCCGTCACAGAAAATTTGACAATTGCACAAATTAAAGTCTTAAAGCGCAGCAAAAAAGAAGCTCTCGAGCGTGGTTTGTTATATCTTGAACGCGTTGGGCTTATCGATCATAAAAATAAATACCCTGGTCAACTATCTGGAGGACAACAGCAACGCGTTGCTATCGCACGTGCCTTAACTATGGATCCGCTTGTTATGCTTTTTGATGAACCAACATCTGCTCTAGATCCTGAAATGGTGGGTGAAGTACTTGATGTCATGATCAGCTTAGCAGAAGAAGGTATGACAATGATTTGTGTAACACATGAAATGGGATTTGCGCAAAAAGTCTCTGAACGTGTTATTTTCATGGATCAAGGAAAAATCCTTGAAGACTGTTCGTCAAAAGAGTTCTTTTCTGATCCACAAGCCAGAATCCCACGTGCACAGGATTTCTTGTCTAAAATCCTTAGCCACTAGCAGCATATTATAACCAAAAACCACTTCTTTATAACAAAAAAGGTCAAAATTTATATCAAGATACACAAAAAAATATTATAACGAGATATTCAAAAACTGTTATTTTTTAAAATATCACCAACCAGCGAGAGTGCTTTACGCTTTTCGAATTCATTACAAAGGGCAAAAGCATGCTCTTGCAGAGAGCGAATCCAATCTCGATCTTTTACATCAGCTTTTTGATAGGCTACAGTTAACATTGCTGTACCACGAGCAATTTTTCCTTCCTGAACCAGCATATTTCCAAGCATTGCTTGAGCTGAAGGATTTCCTTTTCTTGCTGAAAGCTGAAACCATCGTGCTGCCTGCACAAGGTTTTTCTCCTTTCCCTCGCCCTTTAAAAACATTTTTCCTAAATGGTACTGAGCTTTAGAATTTCCATAATTCATTGCAGCCTGCATATAAAGGCGAGCAGCGTAAGAAGGATTAGGTTTTATAGGTGATTGAGGAATGCCTTTTTTTATATACCCTGCAAGTCTAACCAATGCATCAGAAATATAGCTTGCATCTTCTGAACCTAGATCAACATCTTTTTCAACGATAGATGCAAAAAAATTGTATGCCTTATAATCATCTTCAGGGACACCATCGCCCTCTGCATAAATAGAGCCAAGCTTCCAGCGCGCATCGATATTTCCCATATCGGCAGCACAACGTAATGCTGAAAGTGCCTGATTTATTTGCCCATTTTTATAAGCAGACATACCGCGTTTTAAAAAATAAAACGAATCATTAATAACTTTTTCCTCACTATTTATATCTATGACATAAGCATTAGCAAGAACTCCCCCCAAAGTAATAATAAGGGCAGCTTTTTGCCACGCTTTAAACCTGTTCATCATCTAAACCTCCCCCATTCTCTCATTTTTAATCATTACTTTTGCTACAAAATGCTTTGTATGAACTCAAAATCTTTTTAGTACAAGAAAATCTCTTGAATATAAGAAGGTTAACAGAAAGATAAATAAATGGAAAACGCAAAAAGCATCACCTTAAAATAATCTTTTAATTTTATATCTAACAAATTGATTTTTAATCATAAATCAAAATTCTGTATTTCATAATAGATTGCTTTATATTAAAGTATATGGTTATTTCAACCTTCTTATTCCGAAATAGCAGACACTGCTCAAGAGAGAAATTGTGTGTACTGAAAAAGAGTTTTAAAATGGATAAAATATCAAGAAACCGTTTAAATCTTAAAAACAGTAAGCAACATTAAAAATAAACTAACAACTTATTTTATCAAAACAAAAACGATAAAGTTCAGTTGTATTTACATGATAATACTCACCAGTAGAACAGAGAATAAAAGACCAATTACGTCAAGCGTTCTAAAGCAACAGATATTTTCTTCTGTGTAGCATGCAACTCTACAATCCTGTCACGCTCAATCTCAACAATTTCCGGCTTTGCATTTGCTACAAATTTAGGGTTGTTTAATTTAAACGATATTTTTTCAATATCCTGTTCAATTTTTCTCATATCTTTCATCAAACGAGCACGTTCAGCTTCCAAATCAATCAACTGCCCCAATGGTAAACAAAAAATCGCCTCTCCCAAAATCATTTGTGCTGATATAGCTGGAATTTTATCAGAGAAATGAATTGTTTCAATACGCGCTAATTTTTTAAGAAGAGTATCATAGCGTTGCACACGCTCTCGCGTTATTTCTCCTCCTTCGACAATAACAAGAGGTGCTAACGTGCCGGCGGGAATATTCATTTCAAAACGCACAGATCGAATCCCACTAACAACATCAATAAGCCAATTAATATCAGCAGCAGCCTTTTCATCTGCAAACATTTCCTCTGGCCATTGTATCAATGCCAGCATATCCTGACGCTTCATGTTTGGTGTTTCTGTCAGAGACCACAACTCCTCTGTCATATGAGGCATAAAAGGATGAAGAAGCTTATAAACTTCATCTAAAACCCAAGCGGTACAAGCCTGAGCCTCATTTTTAGCTTCCTCATTTGAGCCTTGAAATATGGGTTTGAGAAGCTCCAAATACCAGTCACAAAGTGTATTCCAAATGAAGCGGTAAAGTGCACTAGCCGATTCATTAAATTTATAATTTTCAATACCAGTAGTGACTGCTGAAACAGTTTTAGAGAGCTCTGTTAAAACCCAACGATTAAGCGCAAGTTTTGCTTTTTCTGGCTTAAAATCTGGATCATGCTTAACACCGTTCATCTTTGCAAATCGGGTAGCATTCCATAATTTCGTAGCAAAATTACGATAACCTGCAATACGGGAAGGATCAAGTTTGACATCACGCCCTTGCGCCGCCATAATAGCTAAAGTAAAACGGAGTGCATCTGCACTATATTGATCAATGAGCTCTAATGGATCAATAATATTCCCCTTCGACTTTGACATCTTTGCCCCCTTCTGATCTCGGACCAAAGCGTGCACATAAACCGTTGGGAAAGGAACCTCACCCATAAAGTGCAGTCCCATCATCATCATACGAGCAACCCAGAAAAAGATAATATCAAATCCCGTAACCGATAGAGATGTTGGATAAAAAGTAGCTAATTCAGGTGTTTTATTTGGCCAACCTAGTGTTGAAAAAGGCCAAAGAGCAGAAGAAAACCATGTATCTAAAACATCTTCATCACGCGTTAACGCAACCACTTCACCATAATAAGAAAGAGCTGCAGATAAAGCTTCTTCTTCACTTTTTTCAACAAAAACCGTACCATCAGGACCATACCAAGCCGGTATCTGATGTCCCCACCATAATTGCCGCGAAACGCACCAAGGTTGAATATTTTGCATCCAATTGAAATAGGTTTTCTTCCAACTATCAGGAACAAATTGTGTTTTCCCTTGACAAACAGCCTCTATCGCTGGCTTAGCTAATTCCGCTGCATGAACATACCATTGATCTGTCAAGAATGGTTCAATAGGCACCCCACTACGATCTCCATGAGGAACAGTGTGTGGATGATCATCAACCGCTGCTAAATATCCTCCCTTTTCCATTAAAGAAACAATACGATCACGCGCAAAAAAACGGTCAGATTGATCTAATTTTTCCACTAAGAGCTTTAATTCATCTGATAAAACCAGCCCCTCAAAAAATGCTTCATTCTCACGAAGAAAAATCTCAGCCTTTTTTGTAAAAATATTAATCAAACGTAGATTGTTGCGTTGCCCTACTTCAAAATCATTAAAGTCATGTGCTGGTGTGATTTTTACAGCACCACTCCCTGCATCAGGATCTGCGTAAGAATCACCAACAATTAACAATCTACGTCCAACAAGCGGCAAGATAGCATTTTGACCTATAAGATTTTTATAACGATCATCTTCAGGATTAACTGCAATTCCCGTATCACCAAGCATTGTTTCTGGACGTGTTGTCGCTACTGTAATAAAAGTTGTAGCATCATTCGGATCAAAAACTCTACCTTCAAGTGGATATCTAAAATGCCACAAATGACCTTTAACTTCTTTTTGCTCAACTTCAAGATCCGAAATAGCCGTTAACAGTTTAGGATCCCAATTAACCAAACGTTTATCTCTATATATCAACCCTTGCTTATAAAGCGTAACAAAAACTTCACAAACAGCTTGGGATAAACCTTCATCCATTGTAAACCGCTCACGCGACCAATCACACGAAACACCAAGTCTGCGTAGCTGGTTTGCAATAATCCCACCAGCCTCATGACGCCATTCCCAAATACGCTCAACAAATTTTTTTCTCCCCATTTCTTGGCGCGTTGGCTCTTGACGCTCTGCAAGTTGCCTTTCAACAACCATTTGCGTAGCAATTCCTGCATGATCCATACCCGGCTGCCACAATACATTTTTACCTCGCATCCGCTGAAACCGAACGACAATATCCTGGATTGTCGTATTCAGTGCGTGTCCCATATGCAATGAGCCGGTAACATTGGGAGGTGGAAGCATAACACAAAAGGGCTCTGCATCACTTTTCGAACCTACTCCCGCTTCAAAAGCACCACGAGCTTCCCATCTTTTTGCAACCCGTTGCTCTATAGAAGCAGCATCATAGTTTTTTTCTAACATTCTACCCACCCATAACGCCGCTAAAAAATTCAGGAAATGATCTGAAATCCGATCACACTCCCTACAAACCTCATCCATTGATGTCAAGTTTGCAAAACCGCAAACAGAATTTCATATAAAATTAAAACGGAGAACGCAAAAAAATAATAAAAAAATAATTAAGAAGATTTCTTAATT
This sequence comes from Bartonella sp. 220B, assembly GCF_026930205.1. GTDB lineage: Bacteria > Pseudomonadota > Alphaproteobacteria > Rhizobiales > Rhizobiaceae > Bartonella. The sequence continues at coordinate 11,951 of NZ_JANHOI010000003.1, forward strand.
GCCTTAACAATCTCTTCACGTAAAATATTCTCAAGCAAAACGGGTAATTTACATTGTAACCATTCTGCTATAGCCGGACGCAAGACATCCTTTGCAATCTTCTCCGCAGAAGAAAGACAATATTCAGATAATTCTACACGAGTAGTCGCTCTATTTCCTTCCTGTGAGACACGGCTCTCATCATTATACTCTTTTGTTTTATGAACAGGGTGTTGTTCCTCAGAAGAAAACTTTACCTTTTGTATATTTACGCCAACCGTACCATTTTCTGGCTCTACATTCTCTTTTTCTTGCATTGACAAAGAATCTTGGTTTTCAGAAGAAAGCCCAATACGATCAGCCAAAGCCCTCATTGCATCATCAACCGATAAAGTAGTCTCATAACCAGCTCTCACAGTTCCTTCTAAACGATCTGCAGAGGTATTCATTGCACCACCTTCATTTAAAAAGTGATCAGGTTGAACCGCATTTTCTTCGATTATTTCACGAATAGATGTCAAAATTTCATCCATACTTGGCTCACGTAACACGCTTGAACTCTGTACCATACTTAAAAACCTCTCAAAGACGCAACAACAAAGAGAATCACACCTTTAGTGTAAGCAAAAGAATCATAAGATCAACACACCTCTCACTATATTTTCAAAGGTGATTGTCATGAATAAGGCACTACACACAACTTTCTTTATTGATAAAACAACATCTAGACTAGATTTTCTAGAGATTCCCAACGATCAACAGTCCGCCCCGTATAGACTGAAATTATTTGCAGATTTAATTTAAAAAGCTACTTTTATGCACTATCGGATATGTTTAACCATTTTCAAACCTAAATAATTTGCAGTCAATTTACCAATGAAAGATTGAACACTATAGCTCGCAACAACAGCATTACGCTCTGCTGTCGCAAGTGCAATTTGAGCATTAATTAACTGAGTACGAGAATTTAAAACATCTAATGTGGTAGCTTGTCCCACACGATTTTCTTGAACACGCCCCTTAAGCGCAATTTCAGCAGCACGAACACTCTCGCGGTAAGCGATGACAGATGCGCGAGCACCCTCCAACTGAAACCAAGCAGAAGTAAGTGCTTGTCTTGTACTACTCTGAGCTAAATCAAGGTGAAGGCGAGCCTGCCCAAGTTGTTCCTTGGATTGGCGAATTTGAGCAGAGGTACGCCCACCTTCAAAAATAGGGACACTGACTGATAACCCTATTGATTTAGAAACGCCATCCTCCCCAGCACCACTGTAAACACGATTATAAGATGCTGTTGCAGAAAAATCAACTTTAGGAAGTAATGCTCCTTCTTTAGCCTTTACATTATAAAGCCCAGCGTCAACCAAATATTTTGCATAAAGAATTGCCGGATGCATAAGTACACTCAGTTGATAAGCTGCATCAAGATTCATCGGCAAATTTTTTGCCACTGGTGGACGCTGTAATTTTTCAGGTTCAAAACCAATAACTTGTCTATAGGCTGCTTCTGCTGATTTTACTTCAGCACGTGCAAGACTCAGTTCTGAAACAGCTACAGAACGTGCAGCTTGTGCTTGGGCAAGATCAACACGCCCTCCCTCTCCCACATCAAATTTTGCTTTATTCGAACGAACTTGCTCCTCAAGAGCAGCCAAATTTTCTCTACGAAGATCAGCAATACGGCGCGCTTGATACACATTAGCATAAGCTGTTACAGCATCGAGAAACGTATTTTGCTCAGCATTACGAAAATATTCATGCTGAGCCTGTAACTTAACCTGAGCTGAAGAAAACATATTCTGCGTGACAAAACCGTCAAACAATCTTTGATTTAATCTTATTCCTATAGATCCAGAAGTGGTATAAGGACCCACCATAGGCTTACTCCGCCCATAGCTTCCAACCCCTTCAATTTGTGGTAAGAGCCCGGAGCGTGCAATAACCACATCATCACGCGATATACGTACAGCGGCACGTTCACTTTTTAACTTAGCATTGTGTATATAAGCTTTAGCAAAAGCATCCATCAATGTTTCAGCACAAACAGCCCCTGATAGAAAAACACTCAAAACCAGCAACAAACTTGCCTGAATTTTTTTGTTTATTTTGAACACACTACACACAATAACAAATCCCACATTAATCATAAAATTATCTTTTACCTACAAACAAAACAAATACTAAAATATAAAATCAGGCGTTTTTAAAAAACCAAGCAAACCTTTTACAGCGAGGTTAAAAGCTCGACGCGACGCAATAATCCCATTTTCTTTTATATAAATCCGCGCAACACCGGAATTACCATGTCCTTCAACCACAATGAGACGCCCACCGTCTCTCACTTGATCAAAAATACCCTCTGGAACAAAATCAACAGCACCTTCGATAAAAATAAGATCATAAGGCCCTCCCATAACATACCCCTGCTCCAAAGGTCCATGAACCACAGCCACATTGTCACACTGATGACGTTTTAAAACTTCAATAGCTCGCTCTGAAAGAGCTTTATTACTTTCTAACGCAATCACAGAGCCTGCAAGTTTTGAAAGCAATGCTGCACAATAACCACTCTTCGCACCGATATCCAAAACAATATCCGATGGTTTTACAGTTGCAAGCTGTAGCAATTTTGCTAAAGAGACAGGTCCCATCGAATAGCATGCAGGGAGCCCATTTTCCGCTGGATATACAACAATATCAGTATCAAGATAACTTAAAGCTTTCATATCTTCTGGTACAAAGTCTTCACGCGGTACCGTTAAAAATGCTTCAAGAACTGATAAATCCGTTACATTTACTGTACGAATTTGATTGTCAACCATTTTGCGACGAAGCTCTGCAAAATCTGCAACCATAACGACACTTTTCTCCTACACATAATAAAAACTATAATAAAATAGCGATAATGAGAACCTAAAATCTTTCACTGTGGGTGTTACAAAAAAGGACGCTACCGTCAACAATGAGATTCTAATCGCACTATTTTTCATGCAAAAACACTTTACCATGAAGAGAAGCAGTTTACTTGCGCATATTATCCCCAAAAGCCATTTTATTTAAATTGGCTGGAGGCCTCGCCCGGAATCGAACCGGGATACAAGGATTTGCAGTCCTCTGCGTAACCATTCCGCCACGAGGCCTCATCAACAAAAATATTAGAGTGTCAATAAGGGAAGGCAACGCATCCGTCAAGCTATAGAAATCTTCTCTGTTCTTTTTTCCTCTTCTTCTGTAGTTTGTGGTATTTTTTTTAAAAAAAAGTAATTTTACTCTTTGCAAATCAGTATTGCTTTGCTATAGCCCTTGCAGCTGTATAATTCGGCACTGTTCCCCGGTAGCTCAGCGGTAGAGCAACCGGCTGTTAACCGGTTGGTCGCTGGTTCGAATCCGGCCCGGGGAGCCATATTTCTCCTTATTATATATAATCTACTGTTTTTGTTAGACTTTTTTTAAGTAAGGGATTGGAATTTTCGAATTTGCTCTATAAATACATTCTTTTTGCAAGAAATCTTCAAATTTTTAACAAACATGCCAGCATATCATGAGCTCAACGAATCAACTGAGAGATAATGATTAAGAGCATATAATGAATTAGTTTATCAAATGCCGCGTATATTCCCAATGGAACAAACTGCTGATTATTGGATAATCCTCCTATACGGCCAACATAACAAAAGATTCCTGTAACTTAGAAAGCTATGGAATAAATTGAAAATTTAAATCTTATTCCTGTTTCAGATGCCATGCCAATATAAGCGACACCATACTGCATACTGTTTTTTCCATTGCAATGCGTGACGAACAAAGGGCAAAATCCATCTCTATTTTCTACAGATGTATTAACATACAAGTGTAGGTAAGTGGGTATTTATAAAATTCTCATCAACCATAACGTTCTCTCCTTTAGAAATTAGATTAAGGAAATAAAACGTACCTTTTATTTAAATAAGGGTGTTTTTATTTAAATGCAGCAAGAAATATATAATAGAGCTTTCAAAGTCGCGTCTAAAGCGCCATATGGAAGATAATTTCTTTTCAAGATATTTTTAATGATACCATATATTCAAACTGTTCCCGCTGCTCAAAAGTTGAAATCTTTGAAATCCTCTCTTATTGAGCAAGAGCGCTCTTTATATATCTTCTGCTATATTTCAAACTGAGAAGAAATCAAAAAGAGAAAAATACTCCGCGATCTCTTCTCAAGATTGTCCTCAAGCAGCCTTCTTCACTGACTTGCGAAAACGAAAAGGCTTTGCACGTTTTGCGGCTGCTTTTGCTTTTTTATGTCTTTCATTGGGAGAAGGAGATTTCTTACCCTGTAACTGTTCCGCTTTATCTTTACAACTTGAAAATTGCTTCTGACGTTTAGATTTTCTAAAATGGAGTTCCTTACTGTTTTCTTTTTCTCCACCTTCTAATACAATCGACTTTTCTGGAAAAGCAGCAAACTGTTCTGGAACAGTTTCACGTACTAATCGCATACGAGTCAAGCGTTCTACAGCGCGCAATCTTGCCCCTTCAGCACCTTCATCAAAAAGTGTTATCGCTTCACCAGAAGCACCATTGCGTCCTGTACGACCGATACGATGCACATAACTTTCAGCTTCATCTGGTAAATCATAATTAATAACATGGCTTATTCCTGGTATATCAATACCGCGCGCTGCAATATCTGTTGCAACAAGAATCTGTACGGCTCTTTCACGAAAAGCTTTTAAAGCAGACTGCCGAGCATTTTGTGATTTATTTCCGTGAATTGTCGCCACAGAATACCCGCTCTTTGCTAAACTACGTGTGACAGCATCAGCACCGTGTTTAGTCCGAGTAAAGACAATCACGGAAGCAAAAACCGGATTTGTCAAAAGTTTACCTAAAACACTCTTTTTTTCACGCGTAGAAACACAATAGAGCTTTTGGATAATCTCCGCAGCTGTTGTCCCTTGAGGAGAAACCTCTATTTTAACTGGATCATTGAGCAAACACTTTGCAAGTCCCGCAATTTCTTTCGGCATTGTTGCAGAAAAAAGTGCTGTTTGACGCTCTTGATGTAAAAGTTTTGCAATATCCCGTACATCATTAATAAACCCCATATCTAACATACGATCTGCTTCGTCTAGAACTAAAAAACGAGATTGGGAAAGATTAACGCATTTTTCACGTACAAGATCTCTTAAACGCCCTGGTGTTGCTATCAAAATATCTACCCCAGCACTCATGCGCTTAATTTGTTTTAAACGTGATACCCCACCAAAAACAAGACAGGTCGAAAGATGCGTTCCTTTCGCAACAGCACGAATTGTTTCATCAACTTGAACAGCAAGTTCACGTGTCGGAACCAAAATCAAAGCACGCGCAGTTTTAGGGGAACGTTTATCACCCATAGCCAAAATCTGATTTAAAATAGGTAAACCAAATGCCAAAGTTTTTCCCGAACCTGTCTGTGCAATCCCTAACACATCATGCCCTTTTAGCATCACGGGAATCGCTTGTTCCTGAATAGGCTTAGGTTTACTCATACCTGCAATGAGCAAGTTCTTAATCAAAAGAGTAGATAAACCCATCTTTGTGAAAATATTTTCTTTATTATTCAAAATAAAATCTTTCCTCAGCTCAACAACTCTCAACGAGTAACAAGCTGAACTCTGTTCCTCAAGAATCCGCGCAAAAGAGATCTTGATATTTCAAATTTGTGAAGCAACGCTTGAAAGAGCGATTTGCGCAACCTGTGAACACCCTGAAATCAAGGTAAAGGCACATAAATCTTACTTATGTAAATCTTAATTTATAAAAAGCCAGTGAACTAGCTTAAACACCTTCATGGATATTATCGTTGGAATATGATCAAAAAGCAAGAAGTTTAAAAAAGTGATTTGTCATAAATAAAAAAATAATATTTTTATCTTTTATTTCTTTATTATGATTTCCTTCGGTAAATGTAACCTATTCAAATCAGGATAAATCTCTTGAAAAACCGGATTTTGTATAGTTTTCTGACCACCATAAATTAAAAACCATTGCATTTTACCAAAAATTGCCAAAGTTTTATATTGAATAATGCGGTCATCCGTCTCAAGCGTAGTCGGAATCAAAGCATAAAAAGTTCCTTTATCAGTCTGCAAATATTCTATATTTTTTTCATCCAAATGGTAAGCACCAGCAGGCAAATTTTCAAATTGAACATGCAACTGTTTAAGAAAACTGTGACGTAAATTGTCCTCTGTCGTATTCAACCGACGCGCTATTTCCTTATAGAGTCTATCAGGCATATAAGAAGCAATAAGTGCAAAATTCCCATTTTTTACAGCATTATTGACATCAATAATTAATCTTGAAAGTTCAGATTTTTGTATTGTCTGTAGCTCAGATGCTATACTTTGTTTACCAATACTCAAAAACAAAAATAGTCCCAGTAAAAAATAAAAAACAACTTTCATCCCTAATATCTCTCGTTTTTGCAAAAGCCTTAACTTGTCAAATGACAAAATCAAATAATGTTTGATCGTCGGTAATATCGCGATAACGCCAACCTAAAGCTTGAAACTTCTTCTCTAAGAGACAAAAATTATCGTATTTTTTTGTCTCAATTGCGATCAATACAGAACCAAAGCTTCTAGATGATTTTTTAAGATATTCAAAGCGCACGATATCATCATCTGGAGAGAGTTGAGCAAGAAAATGACGTAATGCACCAGGATGTTGCGGAAAACTAAAAATAAAATACTTTCTCAAGCCCTGAAAGCGTAAAGAGCGCTCTTTAATATCTGGCAAACGCTCAAAATCGAAATTACCACCTGAAATAACGAGAAGGACTTTTTTGCCTTTTAACTCTTGAGGGGAAAGGCTTTTAAGAGCATCAATTGATAAAGCCCCTGCTGGTTCCAAAACCACACCTTCAACATTAAGCATCTCAACCATTGTAGAACAAACACGATTTTCAGGAACTGTAATAACAGAATCAGCTGAAAATTGCTTAAGCATTGTATAATTTAACGCACCAATTTCCGCCACAGCAGCCCCATCTACAAATGTATCGATATTTTCAAGTTTGACACGTTTTCCACTCTTCAAACAAGCAAGCAAACTCGCCGCTCCTTGCGGTTCAACAAAACGAATCTCTGTTTTCCAACCATATTCATGTAAAAACTTACTCACTCCACTCGCCAAACCACCACCACCTACGGGGACAATGATTAAATCTGGTGCGCTCTCCCCATTGAGTTTTTTCCATTGCAAAACAGCCTCATTAAGAATTGTCGCTTGTCCTGTAATAATGCGAATATCGTCAAAGGGTGGAGCCATGATACCACCACCTTGTGAGACAAAAGACTGAGCTGCTGCATAACATTGATCAAATGTTTCACCAACTAAACGGATATCAACAAACTCTTCACCAAAAATGCGTGTCTTATCAATTTTCTGTTGCGGAGTCGTCACAGGCATAAAAATCACGCCTTTACGTTTAAAATAGCGACAAACAAAAGAAACACCCTGCGCATGATTCCCTGCTGATGCACAAACGAATGCAGAATCTTGAGATATCTTATCAAGCATTTCTGAAACAAAATTAAAGGCACCGCGAATCTTGTATGATCGCACTGGTGTTAAATCTTCACGTTTCAAATAAATCTCTGCGTCATATTTTTGACTCAAAAAATCATTTCTCTGAAGTGGTGTTTCAGCAAACACATTATGCAAAGCCACCATAGCTTTATTGACGTCTCGAATAAATTTACTCATAACACCAGTCATTTCATGCTTCATTAATGTTACATAGGTTTCTTCTAGCTCTAAAGGCAAACATTGTCAGTCAAAAATTGAATAAAATACGAAAAGTTCTACTCTTAATCATTAATTCTTGATTCAACAAAAGATATAGCTTATGAGAGAGCTCTTATCGCGGACGTGATGAAATCGGTAAACATAGCAGACTTAAAATCTGCCGGTCTAAGACCTTGCGGGTTCAAGTCCCGCCGTCCGCACCACCACAATCGGATTTTCCTTTTAAGAGCTGCTAGAGAATGATAAATTGAGCTGCTTCAGCAGTTTCTATAATGCATTTTATGCTACCAAAGAGCTCCATAATAACAATTTCAATTGCGAATCATAATTTCTTTGAACATGCATTTTAGAAGGACCAATAATCTCACAGCTCTTCCGCACCTCAACACAAGCAATGAAAAATTAATGCCCTCCTCTCTCAGCATAAAGGATAATATTTTATAGAGAGCAAAAAAGGTCCTATCAAAAGATAGGACCTCTTAAACAAATTTAATCTCACAAAAATTAGAATTTGTAAGCTAAACCAATACGCAAATCATTCGCTTTATACTTAAGTTCAATCTCATCTTTAAATTTCTTTTTACCAAAATCTGAATAACGATATTCTGCACGCGCAATAACTTTATCTGTCATTGCAAAATCAACACCACCACCAAGAGTATAACCAATCATTGCTCTCGTAACATCTGAAGTAGCATTAAAGGGCTCTGCTCCCGTAATTGACGTCGACAAAATATCTTGAAACTTTCCATAAGCGACACCACCAGAGATATAAGGCATAATACGACCAGCAGAATAACCAACACGCACCCGTGTAGCACCATTCCATTTTTGTTTTAAAGTATGAGTAAAAGTTATACTGCTTTTCTCTGCACTTTCTCCTGTTCTTGGCTTAGCTCTCATTACATAGCTCTGAGCTTTCTTTTCCAAGTTTCCTGAAACTTCACTTTCCTCAGACTCTTCAGATTTAAAAAGAGTTTTTGTATCTTTTCGGCCAATTAAAAGGAGATCCGTATCAATTCCCCAAATAAAATGATTACCGAGATCAAAATTGATACCTGCATAAAAACCACCTGTAAAACCAGAAGGTTCAGGCATATACTTTTTCTCAACAGGTATCCACTCTTTCTTTCGAGCCTCCTCATCAGGATAAAGAGGAACATCAAGATTAGGCGTAAGTGCAGAGGTTTTACTCGAAAAACCACCAATTTGGCCTCCGAAATAAAAACCTTCCCAAGAAAAAGGTGAAGCAACAATAACTGATGAAGCAACATGTTCTGACGGTTCAGAAATCACCACATCTGCTGCCTGTACCATAGAAGTTGAAACAAAAGCAAAAACGGATGCTGTTATAAATTTTGTATTCATAAAATTATACCCCACTGCTATTATTCAAATATAATAAAAAATCATATTTAACAAAAACAAAGTTTTACAAAATTCTATGCTTTAAACTTACACATACTTCTTTGCCTTTACACTAAAAATCAACTTTAGTAAATAAATTTTAATTATTTAAGAAATAACTAATACTTATAAATATAAAATTTTAATCTAAAACATAAGTTATATTTATTTTAAAATAATTATATTAAATAACATTAATGACTTTTATTGAATGACTTTTATTGCATTATTATTTATGATAATATTTCCATAAACAGATAGAAAACAACTTACCTTATTATAAATATAATTTATTAAATTATGAAAATAAGTTTCAATAAAAAATGAATAATAAAATCATTTTATACGAAAAATATTTCAACAAATATTATCGAAGGATAAGAAATAACTGATTGTATTTCAGTTCTTTGCTTTTAGAAATGTTTAAAGATTCTTACACTGAAAACACAATTTCAAGTGCTGCACCTAGAAAAGGCTGCCTCTCTCACTTTTCCAATGTGAAATCTGACATTAAGATCATATTTTTCTACCAGCTTCTCACCAGAACATTTTTCAACGAGTCCAAGAATAAGATCTTTGCCTTTCCAAATCTTATCTCGTAATCAAAACCTTAAACAATTTTATTTAAAAATTGCTCTACCCTCACTGATTTCTATATTATCTTCTGCCTTGATTGCAAAACGATCTTTATTAGGAAAAGTGATAAAACACCCCTTCATACAAATTGTAACTGTTTGATGCGTATTTAACGAAATATTTAAGGGAATACTCCCTTCAACAATGGTAAGAGATTGTACCTTTAAATCAGTGTTTTTCACAGTTGCTGCAAAAGTTGTTAGAGTTAAAATATCAAACAGAACAACCGCAATAAAAACATACACATATCTTAGCATTCCAAGATTCCCTCCTCAACAAAACGTTTATATAATACAAAACGAAGAGCATTGGTCACCTTAGAAGGTGAAGTAATGTTAGGTACATAAATAGCCAAATTAAATGAAAATTTTTTACTATCAAATGCAGTAAAACTCACCTGTGGTGCAGGATTTTTTAATATTCCTTCTGTTGCTGACGCAATTTCTAGTAGAATTTCAACAACACGCTCTGGAGCAAGATGAGAAGAAACAGTAAGAGGGATATCAATCCGCCCCATTTTACTCCGTCGAGTCCAATTACTGACATTATTATTGATAAGACATGAATTAGGAATAATAATTGTCTTGCGCTGAAATGTTTCCAATTCCGTTGCACGGACACTGATACGTTTGACAATACCACCTACTGACCCAGATTCTATATAGTCTCCTAATTTAAAGGGTCTCCCAACCAAAATAATAAGCCCAGATACAAAATTTTGAACAATATTTTGTAAACCAAAACCTATCCCAAGCGAAAGCCCACCAGCAATGAGAGCAAAATTTCTAAGATCCAAACCTGCCATTGACAATGCTATCAAAGCAGACACAACAACACCAGCATAACTTATAACCGTTTTGATAGAATTACGCACACCAATATCGAATTCTCCATGCGCCAATATCGTGCCATCCAACCAACCAATAAATCGACGAATGACGAAAAAACAGGCGAAAAAAATAACAATTCCTATGAAGAGAGAAATCAAAGAAATAGAGACATTTCCAATTTGAAAACCGGTCATCAACTGCCACAACACGGCTCTCAAATCAGAGTACGAAAAACCAAACTGCACAGCTATTGGCATTGCGCAAAATACAATAACAAACAAATTGAGAAAAATACTCAGAACACCCCCTAATTGATTCATCATTTTCTCTTCTAAATGCAACCATTGCATCAAAGTATGGCCAACGATCGTTTTCATAAATTGGCCTTTAGTTCCAAGTGCTTGTGCACTTTTTATCCCCAAATACATGAGAACTAAAAATGCACCACCAATGATAATTTGCTGCATAATAAAACGCGCCAAACCAACATAACCCCAAAAATTCATCACAATGAGCAATAATCCTAAGAGAATGAAGGAAATGCGTATATAAAATGGCCAAAAGTGTGGTTTTCTTTCTTCATCCTGCAAACGCCCACGTCTGAAACGCCAAGGGACAAATGCAATGACAAAAAGCAGTATCGCTACAAGAAAAACAGCAATAAAACTTTTTGCAATTGTCAGAGATAGAGAAGCTGAAATTATTTGATAAATACTATCGAAGACAGCATCAAGTGCCAAGATTCCACCTAAAACAGTGAGTAAAATCACTAACTGATATGACGCTGACGGCGCAATATTGAAAAGATGTAGCGTATCCGATGATAAAAGAACAACTGCTAAACGATGAATCAAAAAGACTAAAATAATTTGATACCCTATCGTATCAAATACTGTTATGAGCTTTCCTGGATCCAAATTAAAACTACGAAACAAAAATAATACAAGATAAACGCAAACAACACATATCAGCGAAGGAAGAAGAACCGAAATAAAAGCAACGAATAAACGTTGTAGATAAGATATTTCCTCATTGTTCTTGGCCAAATGGGTGTGCACATATGCAAGAACTTTACGAGAAAAATAAGAAAGTCCCAAAGCAATAAAAAGTGGAATAAAAAAGGAAAGAAATAGTTGTAACAGATTGAAATAAAATATAAAATTCCACCAAGAACTCAACAGAAAAAGAAAATCAGATGAAGCCTCTTTTGTTTTCTCAATGATATGTTTAACCATTGGGGTTGAAAACTCAAGCTTGTGCGTAAGTGTACGTTTAAAAAGCTCTCGAGATTGAGAAATAGCAAGTTCGGATATTCTATTTGTAGCCAAAAAGATTGCTTCAAACCGAAGTACTATACTATTAATCTGAGCTTTTTTCTTTATCAAGTGAGAACGCTCCTCATCTATTTTTTTTACATTTTTTAAGTCACTATGGAGCTCTGTTAATTGATCAAGAAGTGCATTAATATCATTAAGAGGAGCACGTAAAACAAACGCTGCTTCTAAAGCACGTTTACTGATATCTTGTGCACGCAAGCGCAGTTCTGTCAAAGCACGCTCATCTTCTCTTTTATTTTCAAGGTCTCTTTTTAAAGTTTCTGTATTTTGTTCAAGACTCTTAATAATAAGCTGTTGTTGTTGAATAATTTTATCAATTGACTGAGAAGTGATTGCTTGTTCAACGACTATATTTTGTGCCCCAAGCTGCCCCAAAGCACAAAAGTGAAATACAACGATAATCCCAGAAATAAAGAAAACTATGCGTAATTTTTTTTCCAAAAATGAATACATATCTGCCTTAAATCTATAAAGAGGAATCCATCCCCCTCTTAGAAAATATGATATGGAAAAAATATTTTCAACTTTTATAAAATAAGCTTATAAAAGCTTCCCCTTATCCTATAATACTGATAATAAGAGAATGGATATTTGTAAGCTGTAAACTCAACAAATTTAAAGAAGGCGCCTCTAGCATGTTTTTTTTGCACCTCTCTTGCAAAAAAGAAAATTTTTTATCCTTTACAATTTGGCTTCTTCTGTCAAGTTTTGGGGTGTTATTGACAAGCAGCCTAGGAACGCGTCCTTATCTAATCAAAAGATCACAAGAAAATAATATAGTGAAAACAGAGACGCTTTATCCACAAAATAAGCGCGAGCAATTGAATGTTACAACAACCAAAAACACAAAACTTATAACATTCCATACAAATCCTGTTTTACCTATCGATACTTTTCAAAACCCTCTCACATTAAGTCTCTTTCTCATAATTACCACAATTATTTACACACAACTTAAAAACCTTCAAACGCAATATTTTTCAAATAAACGCGCTCCTCCTCTTACTTGAATTATAAAACTATCATTTTATCTCAGCCTTTAACTTTTAATACTCTTAAGATTGCCTATAGCGGAATATATCATGCGTACACCCGGTTGGTTAACTACTCTTTATTGTTTTATCCTTTTAAGCAGCATTTACATTGCCTTGCCCAATTTATTTTCGCCAGAACAGGTTAAAAACACACAATTCTTACCCAATACCCGTGTAACACTTGGGCTTGACCTTCAAGGAGGCTCTTCTCTCCTCCTCGAGGTCGATAGCAAAACGCTAAAGCGCGATCAATTACACATAGTTTTAGCAAATGTACGTAATACACTCCGCGAAAAACAAATCCCTACATCGAGTGTTCGTATTATCGAAAATAGCGTCGTTGCAGTTATTTCTGATCCACTACAAACTGAAAAAGCACTCTCTGCTTTAAAGACATTGATAACCCCTATACATAATAGCTTTGGTGCCACAGCGCATGATATCGCTATCAGTTCTCAAAATGAGACTATCCATGTCATATTAACCGAAGCTGGTATAAAAGATCGTATAAGCAATGCTATTGAACAAAGCTTAGAAATCATTCGTCGCCGTATAGATCAAGTTGGTGTTACGGAGCCAGCTATCCAAAAGGTAGGAACTGATCGTATTATGGTTCAATTGCCAGGATTACAAGATCCAAAGCAGCTGCGTGATCTTTTAGGAACAACGGCTAAAATGTCCTTTCATCTGGTACCCTCTAACGTGGATATTAATACCCCCCCTCCAGGTGTTTCAATCCTTCCTGGATATACTGATGAAACGCAACGTTACGCAATTTATGATCAAATCGCCTTAGATGGAAATGTCCTGAAAGATGCCCGTGCAGGTTTCGACCCGCAAATGCCAGGACGTTCTCTTATTTCATTCACCATGAATTCTGCTGGTGCAAAAATATTTGCGGAAATAACACGACAAAATATTAATCGTCCTTTTGCAATCGTTCTTGACAATAAAGTTTTGACTGCCCCTACTATCAATAGTGTTATTCCCAATGGACAAGGTCAAATTACAGGGAACTTTAATCCCAAAGAAGCCTCGACCTTGGCGGCTCTCCTCCGCGCTGGTTCTTTACCTGCACCACTTACTGTGATTGAAGAGAGAACTGTAGGTCCAAATCTTGGTGCTGACGCAATCCGAATGGGGCTTTACACTGGCATAATTGGCTTCGTTCTTGTTACGATTTTTATTTTTCTTCTCTACAGAGTTTGGGGTATCATTGCGAATATAGCATTAGCACTCCACACGATTTTAACATTTGCTGCACTCAGTCTCTTGGGTGCAACCCTCACACTTCCAGGTATTGCTGGTATTATTTTAGGCATAGGTATCGCCGTTGATGCCAATATTCTCATCAATGAGCGTATTCGTGAAGAAAGTCGAAAGGGTGTCAGCGCCTTTGCAGCCTTAGATCGTGGATTTAAACACGCTTTTGCAACCATTGTTGATGCCAATGTTACTGCAATTATTGCAACTATTTTACTGTTTTGGTTTGGTACCGGTCCTGTCCGCGGTTTTGCTGTCACAATGTTGCTTGGTATTATCATCTCCATGTTCACAAATATCACTATTGTGCGCATCATGATGATTTGGGTAATCCGTAAATGGAAAATTAAAACTCTGCATCTTCACTCTGTTTTCAATATCATCCCACAAAGTACATCTTTTCACTTCATGAAAGCGCGCTTCGTCGGTATTGGCGTTTCAATTGTTTTATCACTTGCTTCAGTTTTTCTGTTTTTTAAGCCTGGCTTAAACTTTGGAATTGATTTCATTGGCGGAAGCCAAATGAGTATTACCACAAAAGCACCAGCAAACTTAGCAACCTTGCGTTCTAAGCTTTCTGCCCTTAACATTGGTGAAATTACACTACAAAATATTGACAATGCAAACACTGTTCTGATTCGTATGCAAAAACAAAGCGGCAGTGAAGCACAACAAAGCATTGCCATTGATAAGGTCAAAGCAGCAGTACACACCATCTATCCAGATGCCACATTCGATCAAATAGAGGTTGTGGGTCCCAAAATTTCAGGGGAGCTTGCTACAGCTGCCTTTACTGCTGTTATTCTTGCTGCAATTGCTATGTCCCTCTATATATGGTTGCGCTTCGAATGGTTCTTTGCCGTTGGGGCGATTGTAACACTCATTTTAGACACCACAAAAATGATTGGTTTTTTTGCTTTATTTCAATTTGATTTCAATTTAACAGCCATCGCTGCTCTTTTAACAATTGTTGGTTATTCGATAAATGATAAGGTTGTTGTCTATGACCGAATGCGCGAAAATATGCGCCTTTATAAAAAAATGCAGTTACGTGAACTCATTGATCTCTCAATTAACCAAGTTCTTGTTCGCTGCCTTTTTACATCTGCCACCACAATTCTTGCGATGTTACCGATGGCAATATGGGGTGGAAGTGCGGTCCATAATTTTGCAGTTCCCATGGTCTTTGGAATTATTATTGCAACATCGTCCTCTATCTTTATTGCCGCTCCTATTTTACTCCTGCTAGGAAATTGGTGGCAAGAACGGAGTAATCGTAAAAACACTCAATGAAAAAAATGCTATGCTCATTCACAAACTATTCTCTCTCTTTTCATAAAAAATTATCGTCATTTCAATTCACTCATTTTTTGATAAAAAGTCGTAAATAATCCATGCTCCATGACACACCACTCATTACAACTATCGTTGCAGGTTTATGTTTAGCATTTCTTTTAGGAATGGTTGCTAGCCGTTTGCGTATTTCACCACTTGTGGGGTACTTGTTAGCAGGTGTTATTGTAGGGCCCAATACAGGCGGCTTTAAAATAGATTCTGTTATTATCAACCAACTTGCTGAAATTGGTGTGATTTTGCTGATGTTTGGTGTAGGGCTCCATTTTTCATTAAAAGATCTTTTATCTGTAAAAGCTATTGCTATCCCTGCTGCCATTGCACAGATGGCATTTTCTACTTTTCTAGGCTTGTGTCTTGGTCTGATCATGGGATGGGGATTTGGCGGCAGTCTAGTCTTCGGTTTAGCTTTATCAATAGCAAGTACTGTTATCCTCCTGCGTGCTTTGCAAGAACGCCATCTTATTGAAACAGAAAAAGGACGCATTGCGGTTGGTTGGTTGATTATTGAAGATTTAGCGATGGTTCTTATACTCGTTCTCATACCATCACTAGCAAATATCCTTGGCAATACAAAAAAAGAAGCGGTTGATCCTCTTGTTCAATGGTTAGATTTAAGTATTGGGGGAATTTTTTGTCTCACCATCTTGAAAGTTCTCATCTTTATCGCCCTTATGCTTGTTATTGGACGGCGTGTTATCCCATGGTTATTAAAAGTGAGTGCACAATCGGGGTCACGAGAATTATTTCGTCTTAGCGTTTTTGCGATTGCACTAGGTGTAGCATTTGGAGCAGCCCATTTATTTGGTGTTTCTCTTTCTCTTGGTGCTTTTTTTGCAGGCATGGTTATGAGTGAATCAGAATTAAGTCATCGTGCAGCGGAAGAATCCTTACCACTACGAGACGCATTTTCTGTTCTCTTCTTTGTTTCTGTAGGCATGTTATTTGATCCAGGAAAACTATTCACCCATTTTTTTCCTCTTTTAGCAACGCTCTCCATTATTATATTAGGAAAATCTGTTGTTGCATTTTTCATCGTTAAAGCTTTTCGCTATTCTAACACAACAGCCTTGACCATTTCTGCAAGCCTTGCCCAAATCGGAGAATTTTCTTTTATCCTTGCAGGTTTAAGTTTGAGTTTAGGACTTTTAAACAACGACGCCCATGATTTAATCCTTGGAGGTGCGATTCTTTCTATTTTGCTCAATCCTCTTGTTTTTATTGCCTGTGATAAAATTAAAAAACGTCTAGAACATTTGCCTATGAATTTACAAGATACACAAAAAATCAGTGATGTTGATCCGCAAGATTCTGACCAAGATTTTTTACCAACAACTTTAACAAACCATATTGTGATTATTGGCTACGAACGTATTGGTAAATCTGTTGCATTATCCTTAAAAAACAGAGGTGAACCTATAGTGATTGTTGAAGAATCAAAACGCCTCGCTGATAAAGCAATTGCAGACGGGTTCGAGGTCATTTGCGGTAATATTATTCAACAAGAAATAATGAACGCCGCAAATATGAGTGCTGCATATAAAGTTGTTATTACAATGCGAAGTACCATTGAAGTAGGAGAATGTATAGTGAATATACGTGATATGAAGAAAGATATTCAGATAATCACGCATGCATTATCCGATGTAGAAACAACTTATCTCATTGATTTAGGTGCAAATGTTGTAGTAACGGATGATGAGGAAATTGCCAATGGTATTATCGAGCATATAGAGGAACAAAGATCTGTCAAAAATATGCACAATCATGAACTAAATTTAAGAAAACATGAAATGGGTAAAGAAGCGTGAAAATAAAGCAATTTATATGGCCATTTGTTGGCATCCTAGCAATGCTGATTTCTATCCGCATTCTTTATGTGAAACTTTCGGCCATTTCTTTTGGTGATGTACTGGAACGCTTGAGTAATTTAAATGCACAAGACTGGTTGTTAGCCTGTTTGTGCTCTCTTCTAGCTTATGCTGCTCTTGCCGGATATGACCGAATTGCCTTGCAACATCTGGGCCATAAAATTTCTTGGATTTTTATCGCTATATGTTCGTTTACTACTTATGCACTTTCGCATAATATCGGCGCTTCCGTTTTTTCTGGTGCAGTTGTACGTTATCGTGCCTATAAAATGAAAGGATTAAATGGAACAGAAATCGCAATATTGGTAGGTTTTTGTTCTTTTACTTTTGTGATAGGTACAATCTTACTTTTTGGAATTGTTTTGATTCTGAAACCTGAAATTATTACTCTCATTCATGATGAGCTTCCTAAATGGCTTGGAACAACAATTGGGTTAATTCTGCTTAGCTGTATAGCACTTTATACTTTTGGCAGCTGGCTTCAATTAAAACCGTTACACTTGAGTAAAAAAATTCAGCTTTCTTACCCGCAACTGAAGATTGTCATTCAACAGCTTCTCATTAGCCCTCTAGAACTTTTAGGAGCAGCAGGAATTATATACGCTGTCCTCCCGCATAATACAGATATTCATTTTATTTCTGTGCTCGGTGTTTTTCTCGCATCTTTCACGATAACTCTTCTTTCCAATGCCCCTGCTGGAGGGATTGGTGTTTTGGAAGCTTTATTCATAACAGGTATGCCCAGTATAAATCCAACGGATGTTATTGTAGCACTTATTGTCTTTAGAATGCTTTATTTGATTATACCACTCATCATTTCATTATTTGTCGTAGCAATTTTTGAAACGCAACAATATTGGAAACAGAGCCCCAAAGCACCACCTAAATAAATAAAGGGAAATCATGCCTTTCTTTTTCGTGTACGTGTAATAACAACAACTACACAGAATTTAATTTTGTGTATCAATCAAGTTGCTATCTTTTTGATATTATAATTCTTCTTCAAAGAATCATTCATAAATCCACCAAATGAATCTCTGTATAGAAAAACAACTTCTTCTGTAACTATTCAAATTGATCATTGCTATTTTATAATAGAAAGTGTTTTTCTATCACCTTACTTATAAAGTAATGCGCTTTTTTCTTGTCATACAAGTGGAGAAATAAGAATTTTAGATAAATTCCGGCGATCCATTTCGATGACTTTAAAACACAAACCATCAGCTTCAAAGCTTTCCCCCTCATTCGGCAAATGACCAAACCGCCAAAGCATAAATCCTGCCAAAGTCGTATAACGATCTGCTTCATCAACAAGATTACGCCCCAGATAACTACTTAGACGACGGATATCAGCATATCCTTCAACAAGAAGGCTCCCATTTTCAAGTTGTTCAGCTATCATAGGTTCTTCATCATCATCAGGAAAATCACCAGCAATAGCTTCAAGAATATCTGTTGGTGTTGCAATTCCTTCAAAAGATCCATGTTCATCAACAATAATTGCAAGCTGGATTGAAGAATGACGTAATTGCTCCATCAATCGCAAAACACTTGTATTTTCGTGAACGACGAGGGGTTCCCGCATAGCTTTTTTCCAATTGATTTTTTTGCCCTCAGCCAAGTTTAAAAGAAGATCTTTTGTCAAAGCAACACCAACAAATTCATCTACTTTTTCACGTGCTAAAATTAAGCGACTATGTTTAACTTGTTGCAGTTCTTCACGCATTTCATTCTCATCGCTGTTTAAATCTAACCACTCAATTTCATTGCGTGGCGACATAATAGAACGAACAGGACGATCAGCCAAATCGAGAACACCACGAATCATTTCCTTTTCTTCTGGTCTAAATAATTCAGAAGCTGCGGCCTGTTCAGCAATAACATCTACAGTCTCACCAAAATTTCCGTCTTTGTTTCCCCCACCTAAGAGTCTCAAAACAGCATCAGCTGTTCGACCACGCAGATCATTTGTTGTAATCATCTTCTCACGATTACGACGCCCAATTTGATTAAAAGCTTCAATGAGAACGGAAAAACCAATAGCAGCATACAAATATCCTTTTGGAATATGAAAGCCAAATCCTTCAACAATGAGGGTAAAGCCTATCATCATCAAAAAGCCAAGACAAAGAATGACTATAGTGGAATGACGATTAATAAAACGCATAAGCACGCCAGATCCACACATCATCACCCCCATAGCAGCAATAACTGCTATATACATAACCACTGCCTGTTCTTTGACAATCATACCTGTTGCAGTAATAATACTATCTAGAGAAAAAACAGCATCCAGCACCACGATTTGAACAATGACCTGCCAAAAAACCGCATAAGCAATGCCTGTTTTTCTTTCATGCGACACTCCTTCTAATCTTTCATGTAATTCTAGCGTTGCCTTTGCCAGTAAAAAACCCCCACCACCAATTAAAATAAGACTATGCCAACTAAAAACAAAAGATGAGAATGAAAAAATGATCGTATCAAAATTCATCACCCATCCAATAACCGTGAGAAGAAAAAGCCGCATAACTAATGCTAAAGTGAGACCTATCAATCGTGCACGATCACGCAAATGCAGTGGCAATTTTTCAGCTAAAATCGCAATAAAGATGAGGTTATCTATTCCTAAAACAATTTCAAGAAAAACCAACGTGACCAAGCCAAACCACGCATGGGGATCAGTGATCCAATCCATCATAGTTCACCCTTTAAAAACCTAAAAGTGCACAATTGATAAAACAGATTCATGAGCTTTCATTCGCACAATTGATCAAGAAAATTGAGTGCAAAAAAATTGCGTTAGCAGAAAGAAACACACTTCCTAGACGCGCGCAGTTACTGATAAAATTTACAAAATAGTACAACAGCCTACACTTCTTACAATCACAAGAAGGCTCTTCTGAATTTTTCTCGGGCATTACGCTCGATGATCCTCCAACTATAGTCCCATAATAATCAGAACATTTATTTACAGGGCCTTTTATAATGGGTCTATTTTGATCTAAGATCAAGAGGTCTGTATCATATTTTTAATTGTATAACCAATCTCGTTATAAACGAGAGCATTTTCAGATAAAAAACAAGAAAATCATCTAGACTTCCTTTCTTAGGAACGTTATAGAATTGTTATTCTTATCTTTCAAGAAGCATTGGGTGATTAGCTCAGTCGGTAGAGCAGCTGACTCTTAATCAGCGGGTCGTGGGTTCGATCCCCTCATCACCCACCATACGCTTTTAAGATTCATGTAACTTATTGATTTTCCATATACTTTTTAAAGGTGTGGGGTGCATAAATAAAAGTGAGGGAATAGGATTTTCAGATCATGTTTCTACAACGGGGGATTTTTTCTTTTCTCTTTGTAGATTGTCAGCGGGTTTTGTATATTTTGACACGAGGTTTTGTACCAATTTATTTTTCAAAGGTTTTTAAAGAGGCTCTCAAAGGGTCTTCAAAGATCTTTCAAAAGTTATTTAAAGTCTCTTTCATGAATCTTTTTAAAACGTACAATTTGAAATGATCAACTCCTTAGAAGAAGCTCTCCATTAAGACCACATGAAATACTCGTTATCATGATAAATGCATATTCTCACTGAGATTTTTTGAGAGTTTCTTCTAAAAAACACACTGCAAACAAATAAACAGATAAATAAATACCCAAAATATAAACTAATGACAAAAAACCAAATATATTCACCATATACGCACTAAGGTAAAAAAATACCAATAAGCTAAGCCTCCCAACAGTTGACAAGAAAGATTCATATGTGTCCCTGAGATTATCGCTAATGCTATCATGCAGGACAACTTCTACACGAAGGGATGTGTACTTAATTAAATAAAAAATCATACAGACTAAAAGAACAGCAATTTCTTTTCTTGGATCAAAGAAAGCAGCTGTAAAAATCATAGAAGCTGAAAGAAACAGCAATAAAACAAAATTCATCCTCTCACTCAGTTTTGTAAAGAGGAAACTTGCCAATAACTGAGAAAACAATATAAGAGAAAATATCACACCAAGATAAAAATAAGTAACATGAATATCATAATCTTTAAATATCCACTGCCAATACTGCGAAAATATATTGAAAAAAATAAGCGAAAAATAAAAACATAGAGAGATATAAGGAACTTTAACAAAAAGAGAGAACATCTCTCTTGCGTCAGAAATTAAAGAATTGGCTTTTCTTAACTTTTGCTCTCCTTTGAGATCATCCAAAAAAAATAAACCAAATATTGTTGTTATCATCATTAAAAATGCCGAGATATACCATATATATTGACGAGAGTAATCGGCAAAATATGCACCTATCAAACTAAATATAAACATGCCAATGTAATTATATTGAGAGCTTGAACCAAGTACTTTTTTAGTAGATGTAAGTTTTGTTTTCGCATATTGAACAAGTAAAGCATTATAGGCACCAGCAATCAATGTAAGTGATAATGCATTAAAAAATTCTGCCAAAAGAAAACCATTAAAGCTTGTAGAAACTCCCATGAGAAATAGCCATGTGGCTGCAAAAGCTGCCGCTAAAATGATAGATAATTTATAACTTTTTCTATCTGCAAAATATCCAAGAGGAATATCTGTCACCATCATAATAAAAGCTTGAAATGACTTAATGATACCTATATCGATAAGAGTTAACCCTTTCTCAAACATATAAAATACAATAAAGGCACCTGTTAAAATTCTTATACCGTTAAATAAAAATCCAAACGCTAATATACTCGTCATTTATTCCCCAATAACGCCGATAAAGTAATCAATACATCACTTTAATATAAAAATTTATCTTTTATTACAAATATGGCAACAGCCGCTATACAGATCTCCAATCCTAACCATTTGATATCCGGAAAAATGCCGGAAAAATGAATGAATAATGTCCTTATCATAATTTGACATTTATCAAAACCAGTTAATTGTATGATATGTGCCATAAAAGCATGGACAATCCAATTCTAGGCCTTCATCGGCTTGTCCGTATAAATCTGGATAAATAATACGCAATTCATCGCCAACGATTTCTTACAAAAAAAGATTTTCAGAAACTGCTAGCAGCATTCTCTTTATTACCTTGCACCATAATGGCATCAATTTGGCCATAATTTAAAATCTCAAAAATAGCATATGTAAACACTCAATTTCTGAAGAATTCTTTTTTATGAAATGAAAAATACTTTTCACAAAAAAGATATATCCTATATATACATAAAATAACTGTGGAGATATTTTTATGTTAAATTTACAAACTGCTTCAATGATACCTAATTCTTCTATGGTTAAAATGTTAAGACGATTTTCAATCGCTCTTTTTTTAGTATTTTTAATACCATTTTTAAGTGGCTGTGGATTTAATACAATACCAACAAATGAAGAAAAAGCACATGCGGCATGGAGTGAAGTTCTGAACCAGTACCAACGTCGTGCAGATCTCATTCCTAATCTTGTAGAAACTGTCAAAGCTTATGCTGCGCATGAACAAGCTGTTTTTACAAATGTTATTGAAGCACGTGCCAAAGCAACACAAATCAACATTAATGCTGATATGTTGAATAATCCAGAGATAATGAAGCAATATCTCAACAATCAAGCCAATTTATCAAGCGCACTTTCACGTCTTATGGCTGTTGTCGAAAACTATCCTGATCTTAAAGCAAATCAGAATTTTCTTGCTCTGCAATCGCAATTAGAAGGCACTGAAAATCGGATTTCTGTTGCACGGCGTGATTATATCGAAACCGTACGCATCTACAATACGGCTCTCAAGACAATGCCAACAATGCTTTGGGCAAAACTATGGTTTCGTGATGCTAAGCCTATGCCAACATTTACGATTGACACCAATAACCAACAAGCACCGCAGGTCCATTTTAATTAATGAAATCGTTTCGACATCCTATACAACGCAGTGTTCCCCCATGCTTATGGGCTTTTTTAAGCGCTCTCTGTTTGGTTGTCGCATTGGGAAGTGTCACTTACGCGCAGATTAAGTTTCCTTCGCTAACAGGCTATGTTAACGATTTAGCGCATTTGCTCGATAATGCAACAAAACAAAATCTAACAGAAAAACTAGCGGAACTCGAAGAGAAAACAGGAGATCAGATTGTTATTATCACTCTTCCTACTCTTTCAGGAAACGATATAGAGACCTATAGCAATGCTCTTTTCCGCACATGGGGATTAGGCCAAAAACAGCTTAATAACGGTGTATTATTGGTCATTGCGCCAAATGAACGCGAAATGCGTATTGAAGTGGGATATGGTTTGGAAGGCGTGCTAACAGATGCTCTTTCTTCAGTTATCATTAATAGCTTTGTTCTTCCCAATTTTCGTGAAGGAAATTATCAAAAAGGTGTTATTGAAGCAGTTCATGCAATTATCAACATTCTTACAGAAAGTGATTCTGAATTTTCTTTTAGAATGAGAGAAAAAGCTAAAATTGTCGAAGCGCAACGAAAACAAGCCGAAAAAGAACAAATGATAGCCAATACAATCATATTTTTAATTCTTTTTATTGTGTTTGGTTTGCCTATTCTCGCAATGATTTTTGGAAAAAAAGTAGGACCACAGAAATATCTCTGGATGGGGATCGTCTTCACACCTTGGTTTCTTAACTTAAGAGCCGGTGGTAGATATCCTCCTGGAAGATTTGGTGGCCCTTCAGGAGGAGGAGGTTTCAGGGGTGGTGGTGGCTCATCTGGTGGTGGTGGTGCAACAGGAAGATGGTAAAACGCGTGTCACTTCTAAACAGAGTGTATTTTCTTTAAAATGAAATTTATTGCTGTATAATCTTCATTGTAATAAAAAATTCTATATTCTACTCTGCAATTCTTTTACTGATTATAACAAGAACGCGAACATCAACGTAAATATTGCTCATGAAATATGAATTAAAACATATTAATCGTAACCACTTACCGCATCACTTTAAAACACGCCCTGGAAGTCCACCAGTTGAATGGAAAATAAGTCATAACTTGGTCGAATATCCTGAAGCACTGTGTTATATGCAAAAGCGTGTAGAAGATATTCTTGAAAAAAACGCCCGTGAACAGGTTTGGCTTCTTGAACATCCTTCACTTTATACAGCTGGGACAAGTGCCAATAAAAAAGATCTTTTAACACCTGATGTATTTCCTGTTTATGAAGCAGGACGTGGTGGTGAATTTACCTATCATGGTCCAGGACAACGTATTGCTTATATTATGCTTGATCTCAAACGCAGGAAACAAGACATTCGCGCTTTTATTAGCGCATTAGAAGAATGGATTATACAAACTCTTGCAAAATTTAATATAAAAGGAGAACGTCGTGAAGATCGCGTTGGAGTCTGGATTAAAAGATCCAATTTCCCATCAACACAAAACAATATTGCTTCGGAAGATAAAATTGCGGCTATTGGCATTCGAGTGCGCAAATGGGTAAGCTTTCATGGAGTCTCTATTAATATTCATCCTAATTTAGCGCATTATGCAGGAATTATTCCCTGTGGAATTACAAAACATGGCGTAACCAGCTTTCTTGATTTAGGTGTTCCTGTAACAATGGATGATATTGATATTGCTCTACAACAAGCATTTGAACAAATTTTCGGTCCAACAATTGATGTTTCCTAACTGCATTGATTTTTAAATAAAAAACAGGCATAAAATTCATTCTAATGAATAATTTTATTTTATGAGGTGGATAATCAAACGCTATGAGCGATAACAGCAAAGATCTTTTTAGTATTTTAAATAATGCGCAGTCTCGGGTAAATACAAACGCAAAAAATCCGCAATCTCCCGTGAACTCAGAAAGAAGAGCTTCAGAAAAAAAGACAAAAGATACACAAGAAGATAGTTATAATGCCCTCTCTATTCGCGTACTTGAAGGCTTAGAGCCTGTGCGTTTACGCCCTGGAATGTATATTGGTGGAACAGATAGTAAAGCACTGCATCATTTGTTTGCTGAAATTATTGATAATGCCATGGATGAAGCTGTTGCTGGTTACGCAGACTTCATTGATGTATCGTTAGATAAAAATGGTTATTTAACGGTTACAGATAATGGGCGCGGTATTCCTGTCGAAAATCACCCTCAAATGCCTGACAAATCTACTCTTGAAGTCATCATGACACAACTCCATTCAGGTGGAAAATTCGATGGAAAAGCCTATCAAACTGCTGGTGGGCTACATGGTGTAGGAATTTCTGTCGTCAATGCTCTTTCTGATGATATGGAAGTCGAAGTAGCACGAGATCGAAAACTTTATCGACAACGCTTCTCACGTGGTATTCCTCAATCTGAATTGGAAAATTTGGGTGATGTTTATAATCGTCGTGGCACACGCGTTCGTTTTCACCCTGATAGTGAAATTTTTGGTGAAAAAGCAGCTTTTGATCCAGAAAAAATTTATAAGATGGCACGCTCCAAGGCCTATCTTTTTGGCGGCGTAAAAATTCGATGGAATTGTGATCCTATCATCCTTGAAGGCACAAAAAATATTCCTGAAAAAGCTGTTTTCCATTTCCCCGATGGACTCAAAGATTATTTGCTCTCATCATTGAAAGATGAATATCGGGTAACGTCAGAAGTTTTTTCTGGCAAAACAAAACAATGTAATGGCCATGGCTCCGTTGAATGGGCGATTGCTTGGCATGGTGGCGATTCTTGCGTACAGTCTTACTGTAATACCATTCCTACTGGAGAAGGCGGAACACACGAAATAGGACTACGGCAAGCTCTTTTGCGCGGATTGAAATCCTATGGTGAATTAATAGGAAACAAACGTGCTGCTATCATCACCTCTGATGATGTTATGATTTCAACAGTTGCAATACTTTCAGTTTTCATCAGAAATCCTGAATTTGTTGGACAAACCAAGGACCGATTAGCAACAATTGAAGCACAACGTATCGTTGAAAATGCAATACGCGATCCTTTCGATCATTGGCTAACAAATTCTCCACAAGAATCAACAAAACTTCTTGATTGGGTTATTGAACGTGCTGAAGAACGCGTAAGACGGCGCCAAGATAGAGAAATAAATCGTAAAACGGCTGTCCGTAAATTACGTCTGCCAGGTAAACTCGCAGATTGTAGCCAAAACAGTGCTACTGGTGCTGAATTGTTTATTGTTGAAGGTGATTCAGCTGGTGGTTCCGCTAAACAAGCGCGCAACAGAGCAAACCAAGCAATTTTACCTCTTCGTGGAAAAATCTTAAATGTAGCCAGTGCTGCCCATGAAAAAATGAACGCAAGCCAAACAATTAGTGACCTCATACTTGCCCTTGGATGTGGGACACGCTCTAAATATCGCGAAAAAGATCTCAGATATGAACGTATTATTATTATGACGGATGCAGATGTCGATGGTGCTCATATTGCCTCACTTCTCATTACCTTCTTTTTTCAAGAGATGCCCGATCTTATTCGTCAAGGACACTTATACCTTGCCGTGCCTCCTCTTTACCGAATATCGCAAGGAGGAAAAGTTGCCTATGCACGTGATGACACCCATAAAGATGAATTGCTTAAGACTGAATTCACTGGAAAAGCTAAAATCGAAATTGGGCGTTTTAAAGGGCTTGGTGAAATGCGTGCTGAACAACTTAAAGAAACAACTATGCATCCTCAAAAACGTACACTGTTACGCGTTTCTATTGATGCAATGGACATGCAAGAAACGAAAGATACCGTGGAAAGTCTTATGGGAACAAAACCAGAAGCGCGGTTTCGTTTTATCCAAGAAAACTCTACTTTTGCCTCCAATCTAGACATTTAATTCTCAGAAAATATCCTTCTCACACCACTGCTGCCGCGTCAATCACGCGCAGCTGTGGGGTGATCGTTCCATTCCAATAATTCAAACTCAGATGACCGGCCAAATGAATCATTTCACCAATATTTTCAGAAAGAAAATGACCAAGTGATGTCCCCACAGCACGAAAAGCTATTCCTCGCAGTTTTTTTCCTTCAAGATTCGAGACAACAAGGCGCAAATGCCCTTTACCAACCTCACACAGATTAATTAACCGGTGAGAGGGAAAAACAAAAACAGGGGTAGCATTTCCTGAACCAAATGGCCCTGCTTTTTCGATCATCTCAAAAAGCGTTTGATTAGCACCAGAAGCAGAAAGGCAACCATCTATCCTCAGAGACTTTTCAGCATGCAACTGCGAAACCATTAAAGAGACTTTTTCTTCTAGCCATTCTCGAAAAACTTCAATTTTTGTCGCTTGGATTGTGATCCCTGCTGCCATACTATGCCCTCCCCCTTTTTCTAATAGATTTAATGTCACAGCCTCACGAACAAGTGCACCTAAATCTATGCCATTAATTGAACGCCCCGATCCCACACCGCTTCCATCTTCTTTCAAAGCAATTGTAAAAACAGGGCAAAAAAAACGCTCTTTTAAGCGGGATGCAAGAATACCAATAACACCTGGATGCCATTCTTGATGCGCAATAACAATTGATAGAGGAGTATCCTGATTTTGATAAAGAGAATCAATATAAGATTCTGCTTGCGCCAATTGAATACTCTCCATCTCTTGACGCTCTTGATTAAGCTGATTCAATTGTTCTGCTATTTTTTCAGCTTCCTCTTTATCCTCACAACAAAGCAAACGTGCTCCTAAAGCTTGGTCGCCAATACGCCCTCCTGCATTAACTCTAGGACCTAATAAAAAACCCAAATGAAAACTATTAAGCGGCTCACCTATCCGTGCAACCTTTGTTAGAGCCACTATACCGTGATTATAAAGAGAACGTGCAACTTGGAGCCCTTTAACCACAAAGGCACGATTCACACCCTGTAATGGCACAACATCACAGATGGTTGCTAACGCAACAAGATCGAGCATACTGAGAAGATCAGGAAGATTTTCTCTCAACTTCTTTTTCTTCAACAAATGATTAACCCATGCTAACGTAACAAAGACAACGCCAGCAGCACACAAATGCCCTTGTCCAGAAAAATCATCAGGGCGATTAGGATTAACAAGGGCAATAGCCTCTTGATGAACCTCAGACATTTGATGATGATCTAAAACCACAACATCAGCGCCTTCAAGCCTTGCTGCTTTAACCGCCTCTGGACTGTTTGCCCCACAATCAACGGTAATAATGAGATGGGCACCTTCTTGCACGAGCATCCTCATCGCTTGCTCATTAGGGCCATATCCTTCCACAATCCGATCCGGAATATAAATTTTTACTTCTACACCCAAACAACGGAGAAAACGTGCCACGAGTGCTGATGAACAGGCACCATCGACATCATAATCACCAAAAACCGCCACCTTCTCTTTCTGCAAAATGGCCTCAACGATGCGCTCTGCCGCACATTGCAAATCGGCAAAACTTTCTGGATTAGGCATGAGTGTACGCAATGTTGGGTTGATAAAAGCAACCGCTTCAGATTCATCCACATCTCTTGCCGAAAGAACACGAGCAAGCTCATCTGGAAAACCAAATTTTTGGGAAATCGCACGCGCGTTATTTACCCCTTGAATATCAAGAGCATCCAACCACGCTTGCCCACAAGCAGAAGATTTAACATTGAGAAAATAACGAGACTGCTGCATCACGACTTACTCTTACAATGAAAGCCAATGAAATACAATCGGATGTTCAGGACAAAACACTCTTTCGCAGTATCTATTTTACAGTAAAATATGCATAAGCACCTTTCAATATGAAGTATTATAATACCTCAATTGTAAGATACTGTTTTATTAAGTTTTTATTTTCTCTTGACGCAATTCGAAAGACATTATATCAGAGCAAATAATACGCGTTAAATATTTCGCTATGGTAACAACTTTCAACGCAAAACAACAAAATACCCTCATAAAGGGTCTCAATAAAGGATACTTCTATGGCAACTTTTTCACAAAAGCCAACTGAAGTGGTGAAAAAATGGGTTATTATTGACGCAGAGAACCTTGTCTTAGGTCGTCTAGCCACGTTCGTTGCTAACCGTTTACGGGGCAAACATAAAGCTACATTTACACCACATGTTGATGATGGTGACAATGTTATTGTGATCAATGCAAACAAAATATCTCTCACCGGCAAGAAATATACAGACAAAAAATATTATTGGCATACCGGTTATATTGGTGGAATCAAAGAACGTACAGCGCGTCAGATTCTTGAAGGCCGTTTTCCTGAACGCGTTGTTGAAAAAGCTGTAGAACGCATGATTCCTCGTGGCCCCCTTGGTCGTCGCCAATTAAAGAATCTACGTGTTTATGCTGGGAGCCAACACCCGCATGCGGCACAACAGCCCGAATCTCTTGACGTTGGTGCTTTAAACCGCAAAAATAAAAGGACTGCTTGATTATGGCTGAAATTAATTCTCTTTCTGAGCTTAACGTTGTAACAAGTATTGCAGAAACACATGAAAATGTTGCTCCGGTTCATGTGCAAAAGCTCGATGCACAAGGACGTGCCTATGCAACAGGAAAACGTAAAGATGCCGTTGCTCGTGTATGGATCAAACCAGGTTCTGGAAAAATTACCATTAACAATAAAGAATTCGACAAATATTTTGCGCGTCCTGTTCTAAGAATGATTCTTCGTCAGCCAATCGTTGCAACAAATAGGGATACACAATTTGATATTGTTGCAACTGTTGCAGGTGGTGGTCTTTCTGGACAAGCTGGTGCTGTACGCCATGGTATTTCTAAAGCTTTAACCTATTACGAACCAGAACTTCGCACAATCTTGAAAAAGGGAGGCTTCCTCACTCGTGATAGTCGTGTTGTCGAACGTAAGAAATATGGTAAAGCGAAAGCGCGTCGTTCTTTTCAATTCTCAAAACGTTAATTTCAATTTTTATGCACTCTATAGAGCCCCGTCAAAACGGGGCTTTTTTGCTTACCAAAACAGATTTTAAAAACAGAACGACCAATTTGTATTATATCTTTAGATTATACCTGTCAGGAAAAATAAAAATATAAAACAACAAATTCCTTTTTAGAAAAGAGCGAACAAAAATTTCTCTAAAAATCCTTGTATGCTCAATGTATGCTCAATTTCGATCTCTACAATCTACCCTTTGTTCATTCAGAGAGAGCCGTACGCTTGTCCCCTCAAAGACTTTTATCACTAATTATATCAAGAGTTTTTCAATTTCTTTTTCCATCATCATTTAGCAAGTTTCAGTCTAAGAAGTGCTTTACCATTGAGATAAAATGAGGAACAGAAATAGGCTTTGACATGTATTCTTCACATCCGCTGGCACGAATCCGTTCTTCATCCCCTTTCATAGCAAAAGCGGTTACAGCAATAACAGGAATAGATCTCAGTTCCTCATCCTCTTTTAATTGTTTAATAACGTCGATCCCTGATACTTCTGGTAACTGGATATCGACAAGGATAAGAGAAGGCTTTGATGAACGCGCTAAATCCAATGCCATAAGACCATTACGCGTTTCAACTGTTTCATAGCCACTCGCCTCGACAAGATCACGGAATAACTTCATATTTAGTTCATTATCTTCCACGATCATAACTTTTTTTGACATTCGTATAATTCCACCCTTTTGAGATAAAAGATAAGATACCTTACCTTTTCACTAAGATAAAATGATAAAAAAAATTGTAAACCAGAAAGAAACGCAACAACGCATGCTAAAAGCATTTTTTCGCAAATATTTGTCATTTTAAACGTGATGTTTTTTCCGTTCCTAAAGGAAATCTAGAATAATCCTAAAATTTTGGTACCATATAATTTTTCATTGGCATTATTTTTCAAGTTAGCCAAAGTTTACAGATATAAAAATCAACAGTGAAGTCTTTTCAGCTTAGAAAAGATGTAAAACATTGCAAATCAATTCACATATCAGTTTTTGAAGAGAGAAAATTCAAGAGGAGCAATGTTATGCGTAGATTATTTGAGCTTTAAACAATCAATCTTTTTCTCTCAAGTAAGAAGATTGTTATCATATTTTGTTATTTCAAATGCTTTTACTATACAGCTATTCAGTAACAAATTAAAAAGTTATCTATGAATTTTCAATGAAATTTTATAATAAATTACCCTTACAATAAATGCATTGTTAAATGCAAAAGCGGTAGCAATAATAGCAAGTAAAAAAATTTTATTATAAATTATTACTCTTTTCTCACCATTTCTGAGTTCTTTTATTATTTTTTTAAGCTATTGGTAAGAAGAGACAAATTACATACAAACACTCTTTCAGCCTTTTGTCATCTTTATCCTATCAATCAGATGTATTTTATCACCGATAAGCAACAATATTTGTACAACCATCGATTTATTTTTAATATTAAATGAAAAGATTAGGTCTGTATATTGAAAGAGAGGCTGTTGGCTTTACTTTACGCTTTACAGCTTCAGCAAAATACAAAGATAAGAACACTCTATAAAAATTTATTGTATAATAAAATATAAAAATTGCGATAAAATAGCTTATATCAATTATAACTTATATCAATTAAATAATATGTATAATATATTTTAATTATTAACAATTAAACAATTTAGTGCAATTTAAAAACGTCAAAAGTATAAAATACTATAAAAAATAATATAAAAAACATTACAAAAACTAAAATCGCTATCATTAGCAGATTTTTTTTACTATAACCTTTATATCTCAAGTAAAAATATAAATAAAATAAAATCGTAGTTACGCTTAGTATCGAAAAAAGCATATTTACAATAAATATGCTAAAATTATCCCACATAAACAATGTCCATCATAATAATTAATAATATTTTATTATATAATAAAGTCCAAAATATATCAAAAAATATACGATAGTTATATTAATTCCTAATTTTATATCCTGCCACCAAGTAGGAAATTTTAATTTATAAAAAAATATACTTAAAACAATAAAAATATTTGTCGCAAGTAATGCATTTGTAATATTAAATATAATATCAATCATAATAAATTACATTTAAAATACTAAGTTATATAAAAATTAACTAAAGAAAATAAGAAAAAGAACAATATAAAAAATGAACTTATCATTATAAAGGATCTTTTTTTAATTTCTAGGAATGACCTTTTTTTAATATCTCTTTTTACAGAATCTCTAGATTCATAATAAAATTCAAATAAAGATATAAATATAATTAAATAAGTAATTATATAAATTAAATCAGAAAAAGTATTAAAAATATACATAAAACATAAAATTCCAAAATCAAATAGAATATTAATCAATATATTACTAAAATCTAATTTTATAAATATTTGTAAACATATTAATAAATATGTCTACAAAATTACCATAGTTTTAGAGATGGATAAATATTTTATAAATTAATAATAGCATGCGTCATACCGAGAGCCAAAGCCTATAACTCCTCCTACTCCATAGCCAATGCCGCTACCGATTGCTGCCCCACCTATAGCCCCAGGCACGATCCCTGCTCCACCTGATGAAAGCCCTTCACCTACATCTCCAATAAATACTCCGGCACTGCGTCCTATATTAGCTCCTACTACCCCCGATGAATTTGCTGACGACAAATAATCTCCAACAGTACACCCAGCCTGTGAACCACTTCTTGAAAAATTCATCGATGAAATATTAGAGAAAGTAGAAAATATTTACTTTATAAAATTTAGTAAAGTATTAAATAAGTTAAATTTATAAAATATAAGAATAAATAGTGTTATAACAGACGTTATGAAAAAAACTATAAAACATAACTTTATTATTGATGATAATTTTTTCTTAGTTTCTTTTTTACTGTAACCTTTGGATTCATAGTACAAAACAATTAATAATATAACAGTAATTACAATTAAGATTGAACGCAAAAATTCTATAATAAAATCAACAAAATCCATCCACATCAATAACATCCACCATAAAAATAAAAAATTATAAACGCTATTTTAGCAAATAAAAGAGTCCAAAATACATTACAAAGTAACTAATAATAATCATCAATCCTAATTTGATAGACTGAAACAACGTAGGAAAATTTACTTTATAAAAATATATACTTAAAAGTACAAAAATATTTGTTGCAAGCAATGCATTCTTAACAGTAAAAATAACATCAATCATAATATATCCTATTTAAAAATGATAAATATTTATTACAAAATTATCATACTTTTATAAAAAAGTTATTAAAACAAAATATCAATTACATAAAATTTAACATAATAAAATAATATAAAAAATGAAATTATTGTTATTAATGATTTTTGTATAATAAAATTGCTACTACAATCCTTATAACCGTAATATACTTTAAATAAAGATATAAATACAATTAAATTAGAGAATGCTATCAACAAAAAATTAATAATATTTAATTTATCCATAACACATAAAATTTCTAAATTTAAATCTATAAAATTTATTTTATCAACATTTGTAGACATATTAATAAATATGTCTACAAAATTATCATAAATTTAAAGATATACCGCTAAATAGTTGATAAATTACCTTTTTAGACAAAGATAACCATGATGTATGGCTCCTACAGCTCCCCCTATTAAAGTGCCGTTAAAAGCTCCCCCTACTGCACCTATTGCAGCACCACCTGCAAAAGTCGCTATGACAGTCGGTGCAGCAACACCACCTGTTGCAACTGTTGCAGCTCCTCCTGCCACTGCTCCAAGCGCTCCTCCCACTGGCGCTCCAATGCCTGTTCCTATAGCCGCCCCTAATTGTGCTGTTGATTTCATCTCATCCCAATAACCTGAAGGGCTACATGAAAGGCTTGAATCACGCGATGAGCTTGAACTACCCATTATTATTCTCATTTCTATTACAAAACGTATCATTATGATACGGAAAATTCATTATCATGCATTCCAGATCAATGTAAAATACATTTTTTTATAAATAACATAATAATTCTATAAAAATAATAAATATATTATGTATTAATAATAAAATGCAAAATGTATACTTTAATTAAATAATAATATTATTTATAATACTATAAAATCTGAAATATTAATCAGAACTTTCTCTTAACATAATCATAAAAGCAAATGAATCATTCATCAGAAAGTTTAGTATCTTTCTCTTGATTAAGAAAAAAATATCAAAAAATGTATTTCACACCGACATCTAACTCACTATTGTTTCTATTATCATGCACATACTGGTTATTTCTTTTATTTTTCAGATAATTATCGATCGTACCTTACTATATCAACGCGTTGACTTATAAAAATAATCATTGTTGTGCATGATGAATGAGAGTCCCGAATACAGTAAGATCTTTTCATTGCAGCCCCTCTTATAATCAATCAAAAAAATATTCGCTTGTATATTACATGCAGAATCTGTGTGTGGATAAAAAAACGTTTAAGAAAGGAATAAAATTTCTCTTATAAATCATCTCAATGCACAGACACTCACAACATCTCGTCGCGCAAAAATCCTCTATACTATCTGTTAACCCGATGATTACTACATTCTTTAGCACAATGCTTAGCATTATGTTAGGCATTTTAAGAGCTTATTCTACTACACTTTGCGCATTTTATACTTAACCATTCTACAGTAGAATAAACACACCATAAGCTATAATCTTACTTATGATTTTTCAAAGGATTGATTAAAAACGATAGCGTACCCCACCAGAAAAACGAATTCCAGAAAAACCAGCCTTGGTAAGCTTATACTGGTAGATTAAATCACCGTGAAGCGCAATCTTTGAAGACAGTTTTGCATGAATACCAAATCCCGTTTCTAAAGAAGAACCAAAAGAACCCAACGGAAAAGTATCTTTAAAACGCACCAATTGTTTGCCTCCAAAACTATGCGTAAAATGAAGTTTTCCATGAAAAGAGGTAATGCGATCCTCTTGAGAAGTGGCAAGGGTTTTGGTTAAATGCCCACCAACGCGTATCACCCATTGATCAGGTTTTCCCATTTCAATATCAAAGTAATCAATATCACGAGCATTATCAAATCGGAGATACTGATAAATAACTTGAGCCTGCGGATCAAAAATAAGCCCCCTATCCCCTATCATAAATGCTTTACCAGCAGACAAAGAAACATTCAGAGGCGTCCCTTTTAATGACGCCGTCTTACCTCTTGCAACAGTAAAGACATCACCTTTAAACAGCCCATAGGATAAAAGTCCATTCGCATAAAAACCCGTATCATATTCTATACGACCATATGCTGTCATTGACCATTTATGAAATACACTTTTTTGACTTTGCTCAACATCCCGAGGGCGCAAAGAAAGCTTTCCATAAGTTCCCACGATCCCTAAAAACGTTTTACTATATACACTTTCAATCGTCTTCAACGAAATGCCAGCCTCTATAGCATTATAATTAAGATTGCCTCCATAACCATATTCAAGTGCGGAAAGATCTGAAACATAACGGTAACTTCCACCATACCCTTGAACAAATAAAGCAAAATCTTTATTCGTTTCTAAAAATTTACCAGAAACAGATCGCATGATCTCCAACCGCTTATTTTGGTTACTGATATCTATCAGCCCAGTATGGAATAAGGCATTCTGCAAGAGAAGATAAGTTGGAATTTGTGGAACAACCTCTCTTATTTTTGTTTCAACAGGCTCCTCTGGAACAGGTTGGATATATTTACTTTCGAGACGAAAATCCCAAAAATTGTCATGACCTTCCACTAATCTTTGATCAGTACGTGCATTGCCAAGAGAAGAACTTGGACCATAAGCATGGAGATAGTATTGATAAGGCAAACCTCCCCATGTGATATAAGGGCTACTCAGCTGGAAAGAATCTTCTACGGCTTTTCCAGAAACTTGAATGAGCGAAATACTGTGCGTATTTCCATTGCCTGCCTCATCCCCTTTATTTCCTGCGATAAACTGCACATGAATTGTCGTTTTTCCAGAAACATCACCATAAATCAAAAGCCTATCAGTCTTCTGATCATTGAGTGAACCATCATCATTGAGAAACGTATTAAGATAGAGATGTGCATTCCCCTGTGCACTGTAAGCTTCTTCCTTTCCATTACCAATATGAAGTGCCTGATACTCTTCGTCCGTTGGAGTTTCGAAAGCGATAATACTATCAGAAAGTTTTACAAACGAAAGAGAGGAAATGACACGGTTCGAGTCCTGCAAATTTATTGCTTTTCTCTTCGTTAAAAACCATTTTGAATCTCTTGTCAAATAAAGCTCGGCAGTAGAATCATCAACAACGCGCGCACCCCCTATCAGTGAAGAAGATTCAATCAACACCGCCATAGAAGATCCGTTTTCAGCTGTTAAAAATAAATCTCCAGAAATCTTTGTACCTTCTGTGACGCCAATATAACCACTACTCTTATGACTATGAATAGCCGTACCATCAGGAACCTCAAAAGTTGTCTTTTTAAAAAAGACAATTCCTTGTTCGTAGCCATTAGCTCCTTTGTCCATATCAAAATGCACACCATGCTTGTTACCTGTCAACGTAATCTTTGAATCCTCAATATTAACTCGAGAAACTAAAATACGCCCGTCCTCTCCAGCATTTGATCGCGCATTAGAATCTAATCCAATCCACAAACCACGAACATCGCTAGCAACAACATTGCTATTCTTTAGAAAAAGAGAACCATTCTGATTTACACTTAAAACTGCATGAGCAATGCTATCTTCTTCATTTATTTTTTTACCTTTTGAAGTAATGGTAACATTATCTAAAGCTACACGTCCCCTTATTCCTACATAAGCCGCAGCGACATCCGTCACATCAATCGCTCCCCCTGTCATCTTAATACTTGCATCAACACCACTGAAAAGAGCAGCCTTCTGCCTGATGTTTTGACCTTCGACTTTAATTTTTGTATCTGTTAAAATAATAGATGCTCCCTGTTTGTCGGCATGAGCACCTAGTTGAGTAACCTCTACCAATCCACGATTGATCTCAATCGTTCCACTCTCAGCCTTGAGTCCTATAGAAAAACTCTTTAAAGTTGAATCGCTTAAAACAACCTTTCCACTTTGTGAGGCAACTACACCATAGGTATCTTCTGTATTATTGGCAGTTTCAACCTTCACACGCGTTGCGCGGATAATTGTATTTTTTTGCTGCGCGACTATAGCAGCTGACGATAAAAAAGAATTATCATCCTTTTTTTCAGAGGAGATCATAAACTGGTATGATTGATCAGCAATTATATGCTCTGTAGCATCACTACATCTATAAGGTAATTTGCTCTCACTGCACGAAAGTGAGACGGATGAAAGAGAACGTGCCTCAACATTTTCTATATTTGATAAAAAAGAAAAAACAGCCCCTATAAAGACACATGAATATAAACGATTTTTAGATATTTTGATCACCATTCTTTTTCAAACTTTCTTTCTTCTCAACAAAAACAAAAATGCAGGCAAAAAGAATATTTATCGATCACCTCACTACGTATGTTACGCATAATACGTTTCGTATTTTATGTAAAGATAGAATAAAAATCAGCAGGAAAATAGCCTTCACAAGCTTATGATGATAAAAACTACAAACAAGATAAAATCTGCATAAGAGACGGAATAACACGCGTTTCTTCGTGAGATCTTTTTATTAGCAAGTGAAAATCTAAAAATGCCCATACACAATACATAACATATATCTCATTTTGATCTCCAAACTTTATATCTTTAAAAAAGCCACTTTGAATTTTGTTATTTATACTGGAATCCTTCTTTACTCATGCATTCATAAACTAAAACACGTAAGCACATATCTTCAGAAAAAAGCCAGAATGATATCCAGACACATTTAAAAACTGCTTTTAATTATGAACTTATCAACACTTAAAGCTTTTACCACAACGCTATATGGAGAAGACTGGTTAGTACATTCCACCATATTTAAGAAAGCTATTGCACTCAAATTTTATGATTTTCTTTTGAAGAGATGAGCTCACAATAAAAGAGTTTAAAAGCCTATTGATATTTTTTACTTATTTTTGGAAACAAGAAACACAATATTTTGATAGTAGAATGAGGGAAAAATCCCACCACCCAAGCAAAAGCAAGAATATCAGGATTGTTGTTTTATAACCAGCAAAAAACCTAAGGTTGGCATTCCGGCTGATCTGCATTTTCTTTACAATAAGGACTATTCAAACGTTTTTCGACACTTCGCTGAGGAATGACAGCATCAGGTTGACAAATGGGAAGTTTAGCATCTTTATACTTCTCACACCACTTCATCGCCCCCAATCTATGATGAAAACCTGCTTGTATCAAGCAAGCATCAATGGATGCATCCGCGTTGATTTTTTCATGGATATCAGAATAACCTTCTGAGACATTCAAGTTATTTTCTGAGGAAATACCAGAAGGGGTCGGCATTCCACATTCTAGTAATGCTTTCTTTATCTCAAGGCTATCTGCACCAGGCTTTTCCCACACATCTACAGTCGTTAGAGGAGCCTGATCTGAGCCACATCCAGTCATAGTGAACAAAACTATCCCAGTGAATAACAATTTTAAGATTTGTTTCATTTTTTTCTTCCTGAATCATTTGAATAAATTGCTAAATAATGAAGTGATCATACATATTCTACAGATTTTATTCCCATGTCCATAACCATATAGACACGGGAAGAACCCTTCAATATTTTTCCATTCCTCTGTATTTATATTACTATCAGAGTAGATCTTATAGAAAATATAAGAATTTTTATCAAAATTTATATTAACAATATTGTATTTTTATGAATTTTCAAATTAATATAGTTTTTCTTTTCTTTACTCAACTCATTTAATGTATTTTCCACGGTTTGTGCATTAGAAACTGGCCCATAAAAACGAAGCTCTGTTTTATCTGTATCCCATGAATACCATGTTTTTTAAATCCAGAAAACAACTGCCCACCGTCATGTTACCACGGGGGTATACCTCAATAATTATACCAGAATTACCGTTCAGTCACCAAAATCACTTTCCCTCTATTTCTGATAAATTTCTATCCCAAACTCTACTTCTCCTATTTCAGCTTGTGGGAAACCTGTAAAAGAAAAAGGATCATTCTTATTATCAGCAACCTAAACCTTATAGAGCACCACATTATCTGGTAAGATAAAAATGCCATTATAGAACATATGGTAATGCCATCAGAGCCTGCTTTTAGCTTCTGCTCTTTTTCAGCTGTTAAATAATCATATTAAAAAATGTATTTTTCATCTTCTAAAAGTTTTTCATTAGCTTTTAGAAGAATCTGATGTGATATCACTACACTACCCTCTTACGAAAAAAACAGCGGGAATGATGAATTAAAAACTCCTCAAAAAAATGAAGAAGAACGGTATCTTAGTGGACACAGAAAGGGATAAAATCCTAAATGGTTTTGATTGCTTTAAAAGCATCTCAGCAAAAATCCTGAATTCCACCTATTCTCTGATGTTTCACCTGTAAGCCACCAAGTAACCACCCTCTCAATACAGCTTGGAAAAAACAATAATAACTGGCTATCATTAAGATTGAGAATGTACCCCACACAATGCGTATTTTTCAGAAAATCCTCTATCGATATAAAAAAAGATGTTGTTTCCGTAATTATATTTTTCCTATACAAAAAGAAAAATGAAAAACTTAAAGGGCTTTTCCTATGATGAATAATATTTACTGTGTTGGATACAATTATGTTGAACATGCTTATGAACTGGGCAATGTTGTTGAAAAAGAACCCGTTATATTTAGCAAGCCGAATAGTTCTCTTATCTTAGGAAATGAAATTTATCTTCCCGATTTTTCTAAAGAAATACATTTCGAAACTGAAATTGTGCTACGGATCTCAAAGGACACGTTTATGGTTACTGAGGTGGAAGCTGAAGAATGCTATGATGCCATAGCAGTAGGTCTTGATCTCACAGCGAGGGATTTGCAAACAAAACTGAAAAACAAAAAGCTTCCTTGGCTTTTGTCTAAAGGATTCAAAGGAGCCGCATACGTCTCTGACTTCATGGACAAGGAAAAAATAAAAAATCCAATAACCTTTGAAATGAAGCTAAATGGAAAAACCAGACAACTTGGCAATACGGAAAATATGATCTTTAGCTTTAGAAAAATAATATCATTTTTGAGTAGCTACATTCAGCTAGAGAATGGCGATATAATATATACAGGCACTCCACAGGGAGTAGGTAAACTTTCTCAATTTGATAGAATAGAATTATATATCGAAGATAAATTAATTTCAGAAATAAAGGTAAAATGAATCATCAAATACTGACCTTTTTTATAGTTTCATTTTTTTGGTTATATCACCTGGGCCGAATATGGCCCTTATAATTGATAATGCAACGAGACTGGGGAAAAAAGAACGGATT
This sequence comes from Bartonella sp. 220B, assembly GCF_026930205.1. GTDB lineage: Bacteria > Pseudomonadota > Alphaproteobacteria > Rhizobiales > Rhizobiaceae > Bartonella. Next base: position 52,728 of record NZ_JANHOI010000003.1, read on the forward strand.
TGCTAACATTGCAAAGTTGTGTACAGCAACATATGTGCATGGTTTACTTTTATGACCATTTTTATATCATTCACTCATATAATTTTAAAAAGCAACGAGTAAAAGGATATAAATACAGCAATGGAAACAGTTTTATCCGTATTTTCTTTTTTCATTGTCTTGGGATAACCTCATCTCTCTCATAATAAATTGTAAAGCTGACAGATTAATCTTCCTATAGTTTTATCTGTCTATCACTCTTAACAGCGATATCACTCCTCTGTCAGAGCTCATATTTCTACTGGTTTTTCCTCATTTTCTCTGTGTAGCACAACAATAAATTAATCTAACAAACTCTTCAAATTTTAATAATAAAAATTAAGGATGATCTATTGAGAAATAATTGTAGCTATCCTATTTGCTTCCCTACCACCAAGGTGCTATAAATTACAGAATATTATCACTCATATATCTATAAAAAGTCCGCTGCTCATAGCTGTTTCCAATACTGACTTAAATGAAACAGCTAGAGGTTTTTTACTGCCTTTGTACAAAATAAAGCAACGACCTTCTCTTTATGATATCCAATAAAGTGGTGAGGAAATCATTTAACATTTCCATTTTCTTTTAAACGAAGATGACAACTCTATACTCTATTCGACTGAAAAAACGCTTCTTCATTATAAGATCTAAAACAACTACAGCACTCACTTATGGGCTTCTCGTAACCCATAAATGTCCCCTCATAACTGTTTAAAACGACTGCCAATATGAGAAATCATGAACCATTTATCTGTTATCTAAGCGACAACTAAACTCTGTCCGGAAATATCTATTACGTTGCTTTAGAGTAAAACAGCTTACCTTTGTTGAGTTCATATGCTTTTATCCACATGAAAACACAAAAAATGTTTTTTCCCTTTACTCCTCATTTATATCATGCTTCGATATTAAACATTACCTTTTTCAGGGTAAGAATCTTAAATAATTAAAAGGGAACCCCTAAAAAATGAGCTATACACAAAATTTAGAAGATAATCCTCGACAAAAATTGCAACGTGGATTAGATAACCGTCATGTACAACTTATAGCCCTCGGTGGTGCTATTGGAACAGGTCTCTTCATGGGATCAGGGAAAACAATTAGCGTAGCGGGCCCTTCCATCATACTGGTTTATGCTATTATAGGTTGTGCCTTATACTTTGTAATGCGTGCTATGGGTGAATTATTACTTTCTAATTCACAATATCGATCTCTTATTGATTTTTCAACCGATATGCTAGGACCAGGAATTGCCTTTTTTGTTGGCTGGAGCTATTGGTTGAGTTGGGTTGTAACTGGAGCCGCAGATATTATTGCGATTATCACTTATATGCACTTTTGGTGGCCCACACTTAATCCATGGATTACCGTTTTTGCTTGCATTGGTTTTTTCCTCATCTTTAACCTCTTTGCCGTAAAAATGTTTGGTGAACTTGAGTTCTGGTTTGGTCTTATCAAGGTTGTAGCAATTTTAGCATTAATCACTGTTGGATTTTATATGATCGCGACAGGCTTTACCTCTCCAAATGGTACTGTTGCTTCTCTCAGTCACGTATGGAACAATGGAGATATCTTTCCTCGAGGGATTACAGGTTTTTTTGCTGGATTTCAAATTGCCATTTTTTCTTTTGTTGGTATAGAAATTGCCGGAACAACTGCAGCGGAAGTCAAAAACCCTAAAAAAGTTCTTCCCAAAGCTATTAATGCAATACCGGTTCGTATTGTATTCTTTTATATTTTTTCTCTGGCTGTAATTATGTCCGTTACACCATGGGATCAAGTTGTTCCAGATAAAAGCCCTTTTGTCTCAATGTTTTGGCTTGCTGGCATTCCAATAGCTGCTGGTTTGGTAAATTTTGTCGTTCTCACCTCGGCGGCCTCTTCAGCAAATAGTGGCATTTTTTCTACCAGCCGTATGATATATGGACTTGCAACACAAAAAGGTGCTCCTTGCCTTTTAGGAAAACTTTCCAAATACCACGTTCCAGCAAATGCTCTATTCTTTTCTTGCTTATGTATTTTATTAGGATATGCAATTACATCGCTCTCTCCAAGCATCATAAGTGCTTTTACAATCGTAACGAGCATTTCAGCTATCGCATTTTTATTCGTATGGTCTGTAATTTTAATTAGTTATATTGTGTATCGTCGCAACCATCCCCACCTGCATGCAGAATCTGTCTACAAAATGCCAGGAGGCGTTATCATGTGCGGAATTATTTTAGTTTTTTTTGCTTTCATGCTCTATTTATTGACATTAGAAACCGATACCTTCATAGCTCTACAATATAGTATATTATGGTTCATGTTCTTAGGTATAATGTATTTTATGTTTGTAAGAAAAAAATCAGCTAAAGAAAATCAATAAAATCTGTATATAAAAACATAAAAGGGTAACTTTAGTTACCCTTTTTGATATCTGTACATAAAGCATAAAAGCTTTTTACAGAGTATCTGATATTGAGATTTCAATTACGCTCTTTATCAACCAACGCGTTAGATTTTATCCAGGGCATCATAGAGCGAAGTTTTTTGCCAACTTCTTCGATAGGATGATTATCATTCAAACGTCGCATCCCTTTAAAATGAGCTGCACCAGCTTTATATTCCTGTATCCAATTCGATGTGAATTTACCCGTCTGAATATCTTTCAAAATACGTTTCATTTCGGCTTTCGTTTCATCTGTAATCACACGTGGTCCAGACATATATTCGCCCCATTCAGCTGTATTGGAAATCGAATAATTCATATTTGCAATACCACCTTCATAGATAAGATCCACAATCAATTTAACCTCATGTAAACACTCAAAATAAGCCATTTCCGGCGCATAACCTGCATCCGTTAGTGTTTCATAACCCGCTCGAATAAGCTCAACAAGTCCTCCACAAAGAACAGCTTGTTCACCAAAGAGATCAGTTTCGCACTCTTCTTTAAAGGTTGTTTCAATCACCCCAGCACGTCCACCACCAAGACCGCACGCATAAGACAATGCTACATCATGGGCATGCCCTGAAGCATCTTGTGCAATCGCAATTAAGCAAGGAACACCACGACCACGTTGATATTCATTGCGCACCGTATGACCTGGACCTTTAGGAGCAATCATCACAACATCAACTGTTTTTTTAGGTTCAATTAAGCCAAAATGAATACTCAAACCATGCGCAAAAGCAATGACAGCACCATCACGTAAATGATCATGAATATGCTCTTTATAAATATCAGCTTGCAATTCATCCGGTGTTGCCATCATAATAAGATCTGCCCATTTTGCTGCTTCAGCAACACTTACAACTTCAAAACCATCCACCATAGCCTTTTTAGCTGTTGCAGACCTTGCACGCAAAGCAATTTTCACACTTTCAACTCCGGAATCTTTCAAGTTTAAAGCATGGGCACGTCCTTGTGAACCGTAACCAACAATGGCTACTTTTTTCCCTTTAATCAAATCAATCTTTGCATCACGATCATAAAAAACACGCATAAGAACACTTCCTTTTCTCTATATTTAAAATAAATTTTGGCTTATTTTATTGAATAAATAAGTAAAAAATGAATTCATGTGCTTAAATACACTATAAATAAAAAACAACATTTATAGCAACAAAGCAATTGAATATCTTTTTTAATTTATATATTGCATATAAAAAATATATCCCCAAAAAACTTATAAAAGTATATTTTAAATCAAAATATACTTTAAATACTTACTTACAAAATACGACATTATACAATAAACAATACTTATAAAAATAAATATACTAAAACTATATTCTTCTTTCAAAGAACAAAGCATTATCTTTTTGAACTTAAGATAGAAGCATGCATTTTTAACATGAATGAAATCAAAGAGGATAGCAAGAAAAATTGTAAATAAAGGATATCGTTTTTATATTTAAACGCAAAAAATCAATTCTACCATTCGCATGATAAAAAACACTGTTCATATAACCCAATTTTACAACGCGATGATAGATAGTGCAGCTTCCATTGTAGGTAATATTGAGTATTTTAATGGAATAAATTCATAGCTGAAGAATACCCTTAAAACTCTGTATCTTCTCAAAATGACCCTTATCATTTCAGTTGCCAACACACATCTAAAAGTTTCAGTTTTTTATTTTTCATAAAATCAATCTACTGCTGATTTGCTGTCTCTTTAAAATAACTACAAAACTTATCTTTCTCTCTACAGGTTCATATAATAAAATCACGACCAATTTTTTAAATTGAATGCAGCATTTCTATTGCTATCATAATATATCAGTGCCTTTTATCTAAACAAACATATGCAAAGTCGTTTCCTCAAGATAAAGAGCCTTTAGAAAAATTCACCCATTGTGTAGAGGAAAAAAATCACACCAATAACTGAAGAAAACGCTGAACCGTATCATGCATTCCATATTCTAAGGCATCCGCAATAAGCCCATGACCAATAGAAACTTCATCAAGCCAAGGAATGTGATGGACAACAGCAGGAAGATTTGTAACTGTCAGATCATGGCCTGCGTTAACACCTAATTGCAACTCTTGAGCTCTTCTTGCTGCGAAAACAAGTTTACTGAGTTCTTGATCTTGTTTTGTCTTATCCTGAAATGCACCACCGTAAGGTCCAGTATAAAACTCCACACGATCAGCGCCGATTGCCTTAGCAACATCAAGACCATCAACAACAGGGTCTGCAAATAATGATACGCGAATTTTTTTTGCTTTCAAACATTGAATAATAGGTGCTAAAAATTCTGCATTATGAGCAAAATCCCAACCATGATCAGAAGTTAACTGAGTTGGATCATCGGGCACAAGAGTAATCTGATCAGCATATTTTTCTGCTATGTTCAAAAATGTATCACTTGGATAACCTTCAATATTAAATTCAGCAGTAGGAAATGTACTGTTCATTAAACAACGTATATCCGGCAAATCTGCAAAACGAATATGTCGCTCATCGGGACGTGGATGGACTGTCAAACCAGCAGCACCTGCTGTAAGTGCGATATGCCCAATATGATTGATATTTGGCCAAGGAAGATTACGCCGATTGCGCAAAACGGCAATAGCATTCAGATTAACCGAAAGTTTTATGGCCATGTTCACTCCTATTTTCAGACACAGCTCTCAAAACAAAAATATATTTGCCAATATAATAGCAGAGAATAAAATTTTCCTATCGAACAATTGTTAAACGCTCTGCTGCACGTGTAATTCCGGTATACAGCCAGCGTGCATACATATCACGAAATGCAAAACTTTCATCAAATAAAACCACATTATCCCATTGAGATCCTTGTGCTTTATGAACAGTTAATGCATACCCATAATCAAAATCATCATATCTTTTTTTCAATTGCCATGAAATCTCACTATCAGGATTTTCAAACACAGCTTTTAAAAGCTTAATTTTCGCTACTCCACGATCGCTTTCTTCTGGTTTAACGAGAAGATTAATACTTGGTTTAACAGTTTCTTTCTGTGAAGTCATGACTTTCCATAAAGATCCATTTAACAAACCTTTAGTGGGATCATTACGCAAACACACCAGCTTATCTCCCGCTTGTGGATAATCTGCCGTAAACTCCTTCAAAGCGCGTAAACGCCTATTATAAAGATGCCGTGTTCGATTCACCCCTACCAACACCTGATCAGCATCTAAAACCAATTTCTGATCCACCTCTTTGCGTGGAATAACGCGCGCCGCTCCATAATCACCATAAACAATATCACGTCCTTCACGCACATCCATAGCTAAACGAACAATTGGATTATCATGCGCTTGTCGATGAATTTCAGAGAGAAGAAAATCTGGTGCAGCATTGGAAAAAAAACCACCCCCTGATATAGGAGGCAATTGACCTGGATCACCAAGAACAAGAATTGGCGTTCGAAAACTCATTAAATCACGCGCTAATTGTTCATCGACCATTGAACACTCATCAATAATGATAAGTTTAGCGTGTGCAGCAGCACTTCTTCGATTTAAGGCAAATGTTGGTGCAAGAGACTTTTTTCCTGTGATTTCATCAGAAACTTCTTCTTCTCCACGCGGAGAGTAAATCAATGAATGAATAGTACAAGCATTACTTGCACCTTTAGAACGTAAAACCTGTGCTGCCTTTCCTGTAAACGCAGCAAACTGAACAGAACCATCAACTGTTTCTGCGAAATAGCGTGCAAGTGTCGTCTTACCCGTCCCCGCATAGCCAAAAAGGCGAAAAAGTGGTGAACGCCCTTCCCTTAACCACGCGGCAACAGCCTTCAATGCTTTATCCTGTTCCGGTGAAAACTGCATAGCTTACCAACATAAGATTTGTATAAAAAGAGCAAGAATTTTGAAAAAAAAGACTATCAAGAAAAACTTTTTTATTAAGAATTGCTGACACACGCTCATCTAACAACTTTCGTAGCACAATTATCAATCATTTACCCATATAGTTTTTCAAGATATTCTAACAATCTAAATTTTATTTCTACATTGATCCTCAACGTAACACATTATACTTAATCAAATAAAATATCATTTTTTGCATATGCATATCTTAAATTTAAAATAACACCTTTATATGCTTTTTCTAACCAAAATTTAGAATGAGAAAAAGAGCATTGCAATTGCAAAACCATCGCTAGAAAAAATGTCCTTAACAGGATAAAAATAATGTAATTTCATGAACACTATTTTACACAATCAATCAGCTTTCTTGCACATAAAAATAAAGTATATCCCCTATTACGAAATAATCATTAAATATATCAAAAACCTTTTGGCGGAAATAGAAATAGCTCGCAACAAAAAGACTTAATCCTATGATGATGCTACACCTATAAAGTTCTTCCCTCTTATCATGTGTTTAATAAATTTACTCTTATCGCTAGCCTATCGAATTTGCACCACACATCATCACTTATTTTCTTAAATTAAGCATATTTCTTAGCTTTTATCTTCATACCAATCGCGTATGACAGATTTTTATGTAATTCGCATAAAATACCTCATTTAATTGTTGCAATCATTATTTAAAAAAACTACTTCATTGGAATAGACTTTAGTTGGAGGGGGGCATAGTGGGCAATAATAAATTTATAGAAAAAAATTATTATAGATGGATTGTATTGCTTGTTGCCACTATCGCTCAAGCATCAGCCTGCTTCTTTGTTCAAGGAATTGGTCCTTTAGCTGAATTTTTTAAGAAGGATTTCTCGCTTAGTGACTCTCAGATAGGTTTGCTGTCTTCAGCTGCGCAGTTCCTACCTATTATTGGGTTACTTATAGCTGGCGAATTGCTAGACAAGTTTAACGAACGCTATATTGTTGGAGTTGGCGCGGTCGGCGTTTCTGTCGCTCTTTTGTTGGGAGCAATCGCAGATAACTATATTTCCCTTTTGGTTTGTTTGCTCATTGTAGGGGGATTTTATAGTTCTGCTCAACCTGGTGGTGCTAAATCTGTTTCTTTATGGTTTCCACAATCGCAGCGCGGATTTGCAATGGGAATAAGGCAAGCGGGACTACCCTTAGGTGGGGCATTAGCTGGGATAGTTCTGCCTGCTAGTGCACTTGTCTATGGCACACAAGGTGCGTTTTTGGTCGGTGCCATAGTTTCTTTTTTAGGTGGATGCATATTTATTATTTTTTATCACGCACCAGCAAAAGTTGTAGTTATCGTTCCAGAAAACAAGGCAAGAGTTTCATTCTATGCAAATGTACGGTCTCGTCTTGCGATGTTAGCGGCGCCACATATGAAGAATATTATTTTTTCAGGCGTTTCACTTGTGATAGTTCAATATGTTTTAACCATTTTTATAACGGTTTATTTTTATAGAATCTATCACCTATCTTTAGATAAAAGTGCTTATTTGTTCTTTGTTTCACAAGCTTCTGGTGCCTTAGGGAGAATTATTTTAGCAGCGTGGAGTGATCATTGTAAAAAAGGACGATTTTTTCCTGTCTTGTTTTGCATGATTGCAGTCGTTTTTGGATTTTTAATATTAATTTTGGGCATGAGTGGATCCATAATTTATCTCACTATTTTATCTGCTTGGTTAGGTTTTTTTGGAATGGGATGGTATGGCCCTTGGGTTGCTTATATTGTAGACTCTTCGCCAAAAGAAAGCGTTGGCTTTTCTCTGGGGCTAGCAATGTCTGTAAATCAAATCGCAATTATTACTGCTCCACCATTATTTGGATTAATCCAAGATTTTACAGACACTTATTTACTAACATGGCTGATTTTAATTTTAATGATTGTTGCTTCACTTTTCTTAATAAAAAAGTAGGGGAATATAATTGGGAGGAAAATTATAATGATCAATGAAAATACTTTTGAGTTGAGCAATGTCGAAAGAGACAAACTTTGGGAGGCTTTAAACCATGTTATTTATGATCCATATGGTGGTCTTGAATATTCGGTTGAGCTAAAAAAATAGTATTTTCGCTGCTACCACAGAGAATATTGACAATTCTTATGAATCAAAAGGTGTTTATTACCCCGAGACCATATTTAATCTTTGAAAACCTTCCAATTGATAGACAAATTAATACGTCACCTCATCCCTATAATTTAGATGCGTCTTGTAAAAGTGGCTATATGAGCGAAAATTTAATTATGATGTTTTCTTTATTGATCGGAGAGCCTTATTCAATTCAGTTTGAAGGCGGACATATAGTAAATAACCTAGTTCCTTTAAAGGATAATAAAAAAGATGATACAGGATTAGAATCTGAAGTTGAGTGAGGTTTTCATATAGAAAATGCTGCACTAAAATTTATAAGTGGTTTTAATTTATCTTCTAAAGGGATATTTTTATCTGGTGTTCGCAATGATGTTAATGGTCCGTTGTTGAGAATATCTGATGCACGTCTCACTTTAAAACTTTTAAGTGAGGAGAATGTGCGTAGCTTAAGGGATAATTTATATATCATTAATGTTCACTATAGATGGAAAAAAAATGGGGTAGCCTCTACAAGTAAAGTGCCGCTAGTTCAAGGGAGCGGTGAATTCCCAGATATCAGCGCTGTTTTTTATCCGGGCATGTTAGAGCCACAGTCAAAAAAAGCCAAGGAAGCTTTAGATCATTTTTATGAAGCTATTAAGTCCGTATCTTTTGGAATTGATGTACAACCAGGAAGATTATTATATATTGATAACAGAATGGCTCTACACTCTAGAGATAAATTTTTTGGATCATTTGATCGTTATGAAAATCCAATGCAGTGGATTCAAAGAGTGTTTGTGTCTGCAGATTTATGGAATCATCGATATGTAGAACAAATAAAAGAAAGAGTATTTGATTTTCAATGTTAATGTCTTGACAATGATATGATGTCGAATATTATTCCGGCTTATCTAGACTACACATCTCATATGTATAGACTTCTCTGGCATAACCAGGTGAGGTTACTACCTGATTATAAGCTACGGTGGCCAATTGATTTTCTATGGTTGCATTTGATCTTTGTTATTTTTACCCTTCCTTTCAAGCTATTAGGGGAATTTTTCTATCAAACCCTTGAAAAAGCGATTTGAAGTCATCTCATAATGCAAAACCAAAACATAGTGATAAACTTTTCTATTGTTTTCATAGACATAACGGTTCGCATGGTTGCACCTTTCAAGCACGGTAGCTTTTTTCTTGCACGATGGAAACTTTCATATATCAGACAACATCATTAATTTATAATAGATAACTCAATGTCTTATCTAAAAAGTGCAAAGAAATAGCTATTAATGTAAACAGATAAATTAAAAAACAAAAACCACGCACAAATAAATTCAAACATAATTGGACACACAACTTATAATATTTTTTGAGAGAAACAAATAATCTTCCCATTTCTTTAAACAAAGAATGAACATCATAAAATGAGCTCTAAGAATAATAGGAATCTTCATAAAGAAGAGACAGAGATGAAGACTCCAAAAACTTCATCTCTGTCTTTTCTTTATTTGATTAACATATTCATTTTATACAAGAATATGACCATCAGCAGAAATAGCATTTGCAATTGCTTCATCATTAGCCTCATCAGGCAACAACATATCATTATGGGCACATCCCGATGGGATCATGGGAAAACAATTTTCTAAATGATAAACACGACAATCGAAGAGAACTGGCTTATCACAAGCAATCATTTGCTGAATTTTATCATCAAGTTCATCTGGTTTTGAACAACGAATACCAACAGCTCCATAAGATTGGGCTAATTTTACAAAGTCAGGCATAGATTCTGTATAAGAGTGAGAAAGACGATTACCATGCAACAATTGCTGCCATTGGCGAACCATACCCATATATTGATTATTTAAAATAAAAATTTTCACCGGGGTATTATGCTGCATTGCTGTTGCAAGCTCTTGAATATTCATCTGAATTGAAGCATCACCGGAAATACATATGACAAGTGCATCAGGATGTGCAATTTGAACACCAATAGCAGCAGGAAGACCATACCCCATCGTTCCAAGACCACCAGAAGTCATCCAATGTTTTGGTTCATCAAAGCGATAATACTGAGCTGCCCACATCTGATGTTGTCCAACATCCGTTGTGATGTAAGCATTTGCATCTTTGCTAAATGCATAAAGCCGTTGAAGAGCATATTGTGGCATAATAGCATCTTTTCTCTCAGTATATGCCAATGAATTACGTGCTCTCCAGCCATTAATTTGTGCCCACCATTGATCACGGCTTTCGCTTTTAAATATTGGTTTGTGCATATGCAAACGCCGATTGATCTCTTCTAAAATATGCGCCACATCGCCTATAAGTGGAACTTCTACTTTTACGATCTTATTGATAGAAGAAGGATCAATATCAATATGGATAATGCGCGCATGAGGTGCAAACGCATCAAGTCGTCCAGTGATACGATCATCAAACCGTGCCCCAATCGCTAACATAACATCACAATCATGCATGGCCATATTAGCTTCATACGTTCCATGCATTCCAAGCATTCCAAGCCAATTTTTACCAGAAGCAGGATAAGCCCCAAGTCCCATGAGTGTTGAAGTGATTGGAAAATCTCCTAGTTGGACCAATTCACGCAAAAGCTGTACAGCTTTAGTCCCCGATGAAATAACACCACCACCAGTATAAATAACAGGGCGTTTTGCTCCTACTAAAAGAGAAACAGCATTTTCGATAGCCTCCCCTTTCAACTGTAAATAAGAATGCATAACTGTCGCAACTTGAGGCGCTCTATAAAGACCTGAAGCGAATTGAACATCCTTAGGAATATCAATCAAAACCGGTCCAGGACGCCCTGATTGAGCAAGAGAAAAAGCTTCATGAATAATAGCCGCAAGATCATTAATGTTTTTAACCAACCAATTATGCTTCGTACAGGGTTTTGTAATTCCAACCGTATCAGCTTCTTGAAAGCCATTTGTTCCAATGATTGTTGTCGCTACCTGACCTGAAAAACAAACAAGTGGAATGGAATCCATGAGGGCATCTTGTAAAGGTGTCACAGCATTTGTTGCACCTGGTCCAGAAGTTACAAGCATAACGCCAACCTTCCCAGTACTGCGTGCATAACCTTCAGCAGCATGACCTGCTGCTTGTTCATGACGGACCAGAATATGCCGAACTTTATCTTGTTGGTAAAGAACATCAAAAATAGGAAGAACTGCGCCACCAGGATAACCAAAAAGATGTTTAACCCCATGATCAATAAGAGCTTGAACCACCATTTCAGCACCCGACATTATTTTTCCGTCCGCACTCTCTTGCATTCTTGGATGATTTGTCATTTTTCCCACTCGCCTACTTGATAGTATAATAAAAAAAAGCCCCCGAAGGAGCCCATAAAAAAAGACTCCAAAGGAGCCCATTACACACAAAAAAACATATATTGTATGACCCCCTCCTTATTCCTATGCACAAACCTATAAGAAAAACATTCCTTATAAGAAGATTCTTAATTCTATTAAGAGCATTCGTCAATAAAAAATTACACTTCCTAAAAGAAATCTATTTATAAGGATTTTTTAATGACTTTTCAAACCTCTAAACTCTTTTATCAAGAAATCAGTCTCCATTCTTTATCAAATTGATTACGAAACCATGTCATTTGCCTTTTTGCGTACCTCCTCGTTTGTGTTTTCACGATTTCAAGCGCATTCTCGAAACTTCTATACCCATCCAAATAAGCGATAAATTCAGCTATACCAATAGCTTTCATCGCTGGTAACAAAGGAGAAAGTTGAAGCCTTTTCATGGCAGAAACCTCTTCTAAAGCACCTCTTTCAATCATAGAATCCAACCGCTTATGAATACGTTCATAAAGCAATTCACGTGAAGGAATGAGAAGAATTTTTTCAGCACAATCTGACAAAATCAGAGGCAGCGTTTTTTGCTTTTGCCACCAACTTAGTTTCTTACCTGTTGCTTCATAAACTTCTAAGGCACGAACAATACGTTGACCATCTTGCGAAGAAATTTTCTCCGCAAGAACAGCATCAACTTGCAATAACTGGTGATAAAGACTTTCAGTTCCCTCTTGATCAAGTCGCAAACGCCATTTTTGCCGCAAACCCTGCGGAATAGAAGGAATTTCTGCAATTCCTTCTAAAAGAGCACGAAAATAAAGCCCCGTTCCACCAACAAAAATAAGTGACCTTGATGGAAATGTTATCAATAATTTTTTAACATCGTCCAACCATTGCCCTACTGAATAATTCACAGTAGGACTTACATAACCATAGAGATAATGTGGAACAAGTGTAGCATCAGTTTCTGTAGGACGTGCCGTTAAAATATTTAAAACATCATAAACTTGCATGGAATCCGTATTAATGATGAAGGCATTTTTTTCTTGCGCCATCTGTAAGGCAAGCGCTGACTTTCCACTTGCAGTTGGTCCCGCTATTAATATAATCGTTCTCTGTTTCATCAATGGAAATCTCTACTTCCATAAATCAACAGTTTCTTGCAACAGGCATAATCAACCACGTATAACTTGTATTTCATCTTCATTGTCATAAAGTGAACTCTTTAAACAAAAATACAAGCAGAACTTTTATAACGAACACAATGAAAATACTATGATAGTTCTGCTTCCTTGAAAAAAATGAATCCAAGAATAATACAAAAAAATCTCAAGGAATTTCTTCCTGCTATCATCATTCAAGAACAAAATACAGCCATAAAAATTCTTCTAAGGAACTATTATAAACCAAGATACTTTTTGCAACCCTAATATATAAATAACACTTAGCTTAATGTACACAAGAAAACAGCTTTATGTTTTATAAAAATGGATAATGCTTTGATTTACAATAAGCACTTCGTAAATTATTTTCTTCAAGCTCTCATTTACAGCTATTGCCTTTCCTTCTATCAACCACAAAGCAAAGCACAGTCATGCTCCTAAATGACTCCTTCTCCTACTCATCTTTCTGGCTAATTGCTTTTTTGAAAATTAAAGAAGTCGCCTCTATCATAGCTTTAATGGCAATAACAAAAACGCAAAGAATGAGACACAGCCTTTAAAACACCAATCTCTCAAACACTAGTCCCCCAATATTAGTCCCCAAACATTAATCTATTGGGATTGTTACAACCCGTAACTCTCCATCTGGACGTGCAATAATGAACAGAGCATTTTTACGCCCTGCCTCACGTAATTTATGAAGACGTTTTTTTACCTCATCAATCGTTGTGATAGAACTCTGATTGATATCAACGATGACTTCACCAATGCGAATACGCTTTTTATCTGCTGCGCTATTTTGTACAACAGATGTCACCACCACCCCCCGAAGTTTATCTGTAATTGAATATTGATGACGCAAATCTTCTGTAAGCTCAGATAATGTCATTCCCATAAAGTGCATTGTCATACTTTTTGAGACATCATTGTCCTTTTCATCATCAGATTCTTCTGCTGTATTTTCATTCGCATCTGTTTCAATCAAACGACCAAGCTTAACTTGTACTATTTCTTCTTGTCCATTTCGCAAAATAGTAACATCCACCACTTTCCCTTCCGAACTTTCCGCTACTAAACGCGGCAAATCACGCGCATGCTTAATTTTTGCCTTCCCAAAATAAAGAATGATATCCCCAGTCTGCAGCTGACTATTATCGACATCAGAATCTTCTATTTTACCAGCAACCAACGCTCCTACAGCGCTTTCTAATTTCAAACTTTTTGCAATATCTTCTGTTACGGGTTGAATACGAAGTGCCAACCAGCCACGCCTTATTTCTCCAAAATCACGCAACTGATTAATAACAGAAAGAGCCATATCTGATGGTATAGCAAAACCAATACCAATAGACCCACCGGAAGGGGAAATAATTGCTGTATTAATTCCAATCACCTCACCATTTCTATCAAATAACGGACCTCCAGAATTGCCTCGATTAATCGCCGCATCTGTCTGAATAAAATTATCATAAGGACCCGCATTAAGATCACGATTACGTGCAGAAATAATACCAACCGTTACACTTCCACCAAAACCATAGGGATTGCCGATCGCCATAACCCAATCACCAATGCGCGCCTTTTCTGAATCACCAAAACGTACAGCTTTTAATTTTTTGCTTCCTGCATTGACTTGAAGCAATGCCAAATCCGTCTTGCTATCCTTTCCAAGCAATTTTGCTTTTAGTTTTGTACCATCCGTAAAATTAACTTCAATATCATCGGCATCAACAATAACGTGGTAATTTGTAACGATAAGCCCCCTTTGCGCATCAATCACAAAACCAGATCCCAAAGAACGTACCTTTTGAAACTGACTTCCTTTTTGACCATCTTTAGGAGTAAAAAAATCACTAAAATATTCTTGCAACAATGAATCTTTTGGTATAACCGGGACAGAAGTATTTTCGTCTTGTTCCGTACCATCAACGGTCTGTGCTATGGAAATATTTACAACTGTCTCTAAAAGCTCCGCAGCCAAATCAGGAACAGAAGGCAGTGTATTTTTTGTTTCTTCTCCCCAAGACAAACTGATTGATCCTGATAAAAATAAAACCACACAGATAACAACTTTTGCGACAAAGAATTTCAAAGATGTACCCCCACCTACGACATTTTTAACCATGACATGCCTTTAATAAAATGCTGCAAAAACCTGACTAAATTTATCTATTACAAAATGAGTATAGCTTAACACTTTACCATCTTTATCACAAAAGAAAGCAACTACAGAACACACTCATCATGTAAAAAAAAACTTACAAAAAATTGTGTTCACAGTGCATTTTTATATCTACTCTTCCCCAAGTTTTGAATCAGATTTACTGGTCCCTTTACTGGCCTCGGTATTCATTGTTGATGGAAATTTTTTCTTTTCCAGCTGCGGATTGCGAAAATAGAAAAAGAAATCTTCGTTTGGTGAAATCACCATCGGAATAAATTCCAAATTCTTATATTGCTCCATTGCTAACCAAAAGTCATAGAAAGATGGATTAACCTTCCTCGCATTCAATAAAAGGCGAATACTTTCAGCCTGACCTTCACCGCGAGTAATTTCCGCATCACGTTTTGCAGCTGCTACGATCTCTTCATATTCACGATTGGCTTCTGCCACGATACGATCTCGTTCTTGCTGACCACGAGCACGAATATTTTCCGCTACAGCTTCACGTTCGGCTGCCATTTGCCGATAGACATCTTCTGAAACAGCGTCGGTTAAATCCGTTTTGCGAATACGCACATCAACAATAGTAATCCCCAACGAACCTGCATCGACAGAAAACTGCCGCTGCACTTCCGCCATCATTGCCCCCCGTTCATCTGATAAAGCTGCTCTAAATTCCCGCTTACCATAAACGGCCCGCAAAGCATCAATAAAACGCGGTGCAAGATTTTCACGCGCAGCAACTTGTGGACGCCCCGAAGCAATACGCTGTAAAAACAACTTAGGATCCGTAATACGATAAATAAAAAACGCATCCACTTCATAATAAGCCCCCCCCCTCACCTGTACAGATTGTGTAGGAACATCGTAACGTAACAACCGATTATCAACCACAACCATCTTATCTACAAAGGGCACTTTCAAATAGATTCCAGGGTTAGACTCTACCTTTACAATTTGCCCAAAACGCTTAATTGCTATTTGTTGGCGAGGATAGACAATAAAAACAGACATCCATAGAATCATCAAAAGAAAAACGATAGTACTAAAAATAAACAAGAAACGAGATTGCTGCATAATTAGCGTCCTTCCAAAAGGCGAGAATCCAAAAGTGACGTAGAACGCAATGAAGTTTTTTTCGCGTTTTCTGATGAATGACTACGCAACAATTCATTCAAAGGCAAATAAGGCACCACTGGAGAATTTATTCTATCAAGAACCAATTTATTTGGTGAAGCAAGAATACGTCCCATTGTCTCCATATAAAGACGATAACGCGTAGCCTCTGGTGAAATTTCAGCCTCCCGAACGATAGCTTGAAAACGCTCCGCACGCCCTCTTGCCTCTTCAACCATTTGTGCCCTTTCACCCTTTGCAATTTCCCGTGTGCGTGAAGCTTCACCATTTGCTAAACCGATTTTTGTAAAACGCACACGATTTCCCTCTTCAATCATTCGTCCACGTTCTTGCTCTGCCTGCTGAACAGAATTAAACGCCGCCGCAACCTTGGTAGGAGGGGCAGCCTCACTGATCGATACACGACTTATTTCAACACCGAGTTGATATTTATCCACGGTCAACTGGATAATTTTTCTTACATCATCAGCAACTTCTTCTTTTTTATCACGCAACACATCATCAACAGGTCTTGAACCAATAACTTCACGCATCGCACTCTCAGCAACCTGACGAACGGTCCCTTCTTGATCATTCACATTGAATAGAAACTGACTAGGATGTGAAATCCGATAATAAACAGAAAAATTAACATTCACAATATTCTGATCACTTGAAAGCATCAAACCTTCACTCTGTTGCGCCTGACCAGGCTGACCACCAATCGCAATTGTCTTTTCCGTTAAAGGCACTTTCATATAAGTCTCAATTGGCCAAAAGTGAAAATGCAGACCATCACCGATAATTCCGGCTTTAGGAACACCAAAACGCAATTCTACGGCTTGCTCATTTTGCTGAACAATATAAAGTGACTTATACAACAAAACAAATATGGCGAGCAAAAACAAAAGCCCCCAAAGACCACTCCCACCAAATTGTTTAAGTTGATCCTGCCCTTTACGCAAAATATCATCAAGATGGGGACCATTGTCACCACCGTTATTACTACCAGAACCAAAAAAATTCTTCGTGGATGTTTTTTTGTCTCCACTAGGCTTATTGTGATTGCCACTCCAAGGGCCGCCACCATTTTGATTTGTCCAGGGCATTTTTACCTCTTTTACTGAATACCATTCATCAAATACCAACCATTCATTTAAGTCTCATAAGATGGCTCTTATCTGATTCTATTTCCATACAAATAATTATTTTCGTTCATAAACCACAAAACGTGTTGGATGATTGTCTTTATCTCCTTCTGAGATGTATTGCGTTTGCACAATAGTCCATTTTTCTTTGTCAAAAACAGGAAAAAAACTATCACCTTCAATAGAAGTTAAGACTTCTGTAAGGAATATTTTATCAGCAATATGTAATCCCTGTTGAAAGATTTCACCACCACCAATAATAAAAAACGCATCTGCACCATTTTGCGAAGCTTCTCTTTTTGCAACAGAACAAGCCTCAGATAAAGAGTGCGTCGTAATAGCCCCTTCAGCGATAAAGTTATGATTGCGCGTAATGACAATATTTACGCGTCCTGGCAAAGGTTTCCCAAGAGAGTCCCAAGTTTTTCGCCCCATAATAATGGGTTTACCAAAAGTCAAAGCTTTAAAGCGTTGCAAATCTGTTGATAAATGCCAAGGCATTGCACCTTCACGACCAATAACACCATTTTCCGCAACAGCTGCAATTAAACAAATTGGTAAAGTCATACTGCTACCGGTGCCTTGATATGTGGTTGTGCTTCATAATTAAGCAATTCAAAATCCTCAAATTTAAAAGAAAAAAGATCTGTTACCGCTGGATTGATACGCATAGACGGTAAAGTATTGGGTATCCGAGACAACTGATATCGAGCCTGTTCAAAATGATTAGAATAAAGGTGCGCATCCCCAAGAGTATGGATAAAATCACCTATTTTAAGCCCACATACTTGTGCTATCATCATTGTTAACAACGCATAAGAAGCAATATTGAATGGGAGACCTAAGAAAATATCCGCTGAACGTTGATAAAGTTGGCAAGATAATTTACCATTAACAACGTAAAATTGAAAAAGACAATGACATGGCGGAAGGGCCATTTCCTCTATCAATGCCGGGTTCCATGCTGACACAATTAAACGACGAGAATCAGGTGTTTCCTTAATCATAGTCAAAAGATTACTGATCTGATCAATATGTCGTCCATCAGGCGTTGGCCAAGAGCGCCACTGATAACCATAAACAGGACCAAGATTCCCTTTTTCATCTGCCCATTCATCCCAAATTGATACACCATGTTCCTTCAACCATGCGATATTTGTTTCACCTTTGAGAAACCATAAAAGCTCATAAATGATTGAACGCAAATGCAACTTTTTCGTTGTCAACAATGGAAATCCAACCTGTAAATTAAATCGCATCTGATAACCAAAGACCGACCGCGTCCCAACACCGGTTCGATCAGTACGATCAACGCCCTGCTCTAAAACATGAGATAGAAGATCAAGATAGGTTTTCATACAAACATTATGGACGATTCTGTCGATTATAGAAAATGGAAATTGTAGAATTCATAAAAATACCATTTAAATCTCTTTAAATTCCTCTTTCAAAATATTTTACACAAGAAATTCCTATGTTTCGATTAAATTTTTGACGCAAAAGATAAAATACTATAGACAACTCTTAAGAGAGTAAATAGCAGGGGGAATAAATAATATGAAGATAAAAAAGGGATAGGTTTATGGAGAATGAAAGAACTTTAGCGCCGCATGATACACGAAAACGTATTTGGGCTATTGTGGCTAGTGCATCAGGCAATCTAGTAGAATGGTACGATTTTTATGTTTATGCTTTTACATCCATTTACTTTGCATCACAATTCTTTCCCTCGGATGGCAATGTCGTTATGCAACTTTTGAAAGCTGCTGGTGTCTTTGCTATTGGTTTTCTTATGCGCCCAATTGGCGGATGGCTTTTTGGCTTCATTGCTGATCGTTATGGACGCAAACGTTCAATGCTTATTTCTGTTTTTATGATGTGCGGTGGTTCGTTCTTAATCGCCTTACTTCCTACCTATGAAACCATAGGTGTGGCCGCAGGATTCTTTTTACTTTTACTCAGAATGCTTCAGGGACTTTCTGTTGGTGGTGAATACGGTACAACAGCAACCTATATGAGTGAAATCGCTCTTAAAAATCGCCGTGGATTCTTTAGCTCTTTCCAATACACCACATTGATTGGTGGTCAACTTCTAGCCAGTCTTGTTATATTCATTCTAGCGTTGTATCTCACCGAAGATCAGCTAAAAGCATGGGGATGGCGTATTCCATTTGCCATTGGTGGACTAGGAGCAATTGTTGCAATTTATTTACGCCGCAACCTCCATGAAACAACCACCAAAGAAAGCCGTTCTAGGAAAGAAGCCGGTAACATTGTAGAGCTTTTATCCAACCATGGGAAAGCTTTTTTTCTCGTTATTGGTTTTACCGCTGGGGGCTCTCTTACATTCTATACATATACAACCTATATGCAAAAATATCTCATAACCACTACCGGATTTGATAAACACACTGCTACCACTTTAATGACTGCAGCACTCTTTGTTTTTATGTTAATTCAACCTGCGTTTGGTTTTCTGGCTGATAAAATTGGAACAAGAACGTCGCTCCTTATTTGGAGTGTTTTATCTATTATCTTTACAATACCTGGGCTTCATGTGATTGGTAACACCGATAATACATGGGTTGCTCTATCAGTGATCATTGGAATGCTATGTATTATGAGTTTTTATACATCCATTGCTGGTATTGTAAAATCAGAAATGTTTCCCGCTTCAGTACGGGCAATAGGCGTTGGACTCTCTTATGCTATTGCCAATGCATTATTCGGTGGTTCCGCTGAATATGTAGCACTTGGATTAAAAGATCTTGGATATGAAACTGTCTTCTATTTTTATATAATTGGCATGATGGTTATTGCATTCATTGCTATTCTCTTAATGCCCGATGCCCGCAAAGGGGGATATCTTCAAAATGATGATATCCATTAAATCTTTCTATGGAACTCAATAAAAAAGCTCAATTTTTTGAGCTTTTTTTATTACAAAATTCATACAAAAATTGAATATTCACAAAATGTTATATATATTTATTAAATAAGAAAAATAACTCTTCCTGCTCTAGCATAAGCTTTGAAAGAGCTTCTCACTTTACCAGAAGAGCACTCTTTCTTCATTATACTCATTTTATGACCTTTAAAATATATTTGATGTATTTCAACAAGCACCCGCTTTTTATCAAAATCAAAGATAACAAAAGCTTTTTCAATAATAATCTCTCTGCTAGAAATGGCTTCTTCTTATGAAAAAGCGCATCTATTCCCTTTAGAAGAGTCTTTTGCAGCAAAAAATTTAACAAAGAATGCGTAACATCTCCAGCTGTCAAAGAGGTACAAGAAGATGATGGTAGATATTTTGTGTATAACGAAACTCTCTACGAAAACATACGTTTATTGCTCCATATGTAATAGCCATGTGTAGTAATTTCATTATTAAGAACATTAAAGGCAACATACATTTTTCAATACTCAATAAACTATGACCGAATAAAACAATGCTTTTCTTAATTAAAATTAAAAGGCGCTTCATAAATAAATATAACATCTGTCAAAAATGAATATCAAAATGCATTAATCCATTTAAAGAAAAAATTCCTTTTTTGACAAAATTCTTTATTCTCAAGAGACAAATCACATTCTTTAAGCATAATAATTTTCATATTATCCCAAAAATCAAAAAGGCAGATAATTTTAAGCAAAAATACAGTTTCCTTATTTCCTAAAAGAAACACATAACCTATAAATTAAATTGTATTTGTGAGTATAAGCTAGTCTCTTTCTATTCCTTTTCGGCCTAAACAATTTATGCCATTGTTAAACATACAATAAAAAGTCGAGAAACAACCTTATATAAGTATTCCCGTTTCTTTCATTTTTACACAAAAAAGAAAAAAAGTTCATAAAAATATACCTCTAATAAAGCAACTCAAACATCTTTCAGAAAAAACAATGCTTATAATTGAATTTTTGTAACTTAAACTGTAAACAACTTTAAAGAGAAAAATAAATATAATCATTAAAAGGGGAACACTTCATGAAAAATGAAACAACTTTAGCAGCACATGATACAAGAAAACGTATCTTCGCCATCATATCCAGCGCATCAGGGAATCTGGTAGAATGGTATGATTTTTATGCTTACTCATTTACGTCGATTTATTTTGCATCACAATTTTTTCCCT
This sequence comes from Bartonella sp. 220B, assembly GCF_026930205.1. Classification (GTDB taxonomy): domain Bacteria; phylum Pseudomonadota; class Alphaproteobacteria; order Rhizobiales; family Rhizobiaceae; genus Bartonella. The sequence continues at coordinate 74,251 of NZ_JANHOI010000003.1, forward strand.
CAGATAATGATACCGTTACACAACTGTTAAAAGTCGCCGGAATCTTTTTTATTGGTTTTCTTATGCGTCCAATTGGAGCATGGCTTTTCGGCTTTATTGCTGACCGTTATGGACGCAAACGCTCAATGCTTATTTCGGTTTTTATGATGTGTTGTGGCTCACTCCTTATTGCCATACTACCCACCTACGAAACTTTGGGAATAACAGCCGCATTCCTTTTACTCTTAATCCGCATGTTTCAAGGACTTTCAGTTGGCGGTGAATATGGCACAACAGCAACCTATATGAGTGAAGTTGCTCTCAAAAATCGTCGCGGGCTCCTTGCTTCCTTCCAATATGCAACAACAATCTCAGGGCAACTTCTTGCCAGCTTTATTATATTTTCTTTATCACTTTATCTCACTGAAGATCAGTTAAAAGCATGGGGATGGCGTATTCCCTTTGTGATTGGTGGAGTAGCAGCAATAATTGCATTTTATCTGCGTCGTTCGCTTCATGAAACAGCCACCAAAGAAAGCCGTTCTCACCAACATGCTGGTAGTATAAAAGAGCTTTTACGCAACCACAAAAAAGCTTTCTTCTTGGTTATTGGCTTTACCGCGGGAGGTTCGCTCACATTTTACACATACACCACTTACATGCAAAAATATCTGATCACAACCACCGGATTTGATAAACACACTGCAACAACGATAATGACTGTGGCACTTTTTATTTTTGTGTTACTCCAACCCCTCTTTGGTTCTCTCGCTGATAAAATTGGAGCAAGAGCTTCACTCATCAGTTGGAGTACCTTATCAATTATTTGCACAATTCCCGTGCTTAAAACAATTGGCAATGCTCACAATCCATGGATTGCACTCTTAATCATCATTGGAATGCTTTGTATTATGAGTCTTTATACCTCTATTGCTGGAATCATAAAGGCAGAACTGTTTCCTGCTTCAATCCGAGCAATTGGCGTTGGATTTGCTTTTGCCATTGGTAATGCACTGTTTGGTGGTTCAGCTGAATATGTAGCATTTTGGCTAAAAAGTATGGAACATGAAGCTGTCTTCTCTTTTTATATTATTGGTATGATGATCATTGCACTCATTTCAATTCTCTTAATGCCAGATATAGACAAAGGGGGGTATCTTAAAGAGGATGAGATTCTTTAAGTTTTCTACGCGCAATAAAAAAGCCCAAACACAATTGGGCTTTTTTATAATGAATCTGCAAATATCCAATAAAAACAGCAAATAATATAAAATCTTTCACTTCTTATAGCTCATCCTACAGAAAAAACACTCCTCTCACCTATAAGATGAAAAATATTTTATAAATCTCTGTATTGGTTATATTTTACAAAATACCTTTTATTATTTAACAAAGAAATAATAAAAAATTATACAGTTTTTCTGCACCCTCTAACGTTCTATTGGAAAGTTTTAGAACAGCGATTTCAGCACTCTTTTTACAAACATTTCATTTTCACCAACATTCTACTCTACTTGAAGCTATTTTTCAACACACGTCTCTTTTAGGTTCGGCGTGGCGCTCTCCTCCCCCACAAGATAAAATCCTTAAAAGGCGCAAGCTCACAACCCCAACAAGCCCTCTAAAAGAGTTTTCATAAAAAATTATCATTATAACCAATTGAATTTTGATGATACAATCGTGAAAAAATTTAAAACGAAAAATATAAACTATAAATCTAAAAAGGGGAGCACTTCATGAAAAATGAAACAACTTTAATACAACATAGTGCAAGAAAGCGTATTTTTGCTATTATATCCAGTGCATCGGGAAATCTGGTAGAATGGTATGATTTTTATATTTATTCATTTGCGTCGATTTACTTTGCACCACAATTTTTTCCTTCAGATGGAGATGTTGTTACCCAATTTTTAAAAACAGCAGGAATCTTCTTTATTGGTTTTCTTATGCGCCCAATTGGCAGTTGGCTCTTTGGTTTTATTGCTGATCGTTATGGACGCAAAAACTCAATGCTTATCTCTATTCTTATGATGTGTGGAGGGTCTTTTCTCATTGCCATACTTCCCACTTATGAAACTTTAGGAATAACTGCCGCAATTCTTCTGCTCCTCATTCGAATGATGCAAGGACTTTCAGCAGGTGGTGAATATGGTACAGCAGCAACTTATATCAGCGAAATTTCCCTTAAAAATCATCGTGGGCTCTTTGCTTCTTTCCAATCTGGCACGCTTATTACTGGTCAACTTTTAGCCAGTTTTATTATCTTTGTTTTGGCACTTTATCTAACGGAAGACCAATTAAGAACATGGGGCTGGCGTATTCCTTTTGCGATTGGTGGACTAGCAGCAGTAGTTGCACTTTATCTACGCCGTTCACTTCATGAAACAACTACAAAAGAAAGTCGTTCTAGGAAACAAACGGGAAGTCTTAAAGAACTTCTAAGCAAACACAAAAAAGCTTTTTTTGTCATTGTTATTTTCGCCTCTGGAGGCTCTCTGACATTTTATACCTGTACAACTTATATGCAAAAATATCTCATCACAACCACCGGATTTGATAAACATACCGCAACAACGATAATGACTGCTGCACTTTTTATTTTCATTCTGCTCCAACCCATATTTGGTATCCTAGCAGATAAAATTGGGACAAAAAATTTACTTATCCTTTGGAGTGGACTCTCTACTCTTTTTACGATTCCTGGACTTCTCATAATCGGTCACACGCATAATCCATGGATTGCGCTGTCAACCATTCTTGGAATACTGTGTATTATGAGCATGTATACATCCATCTCTGGTGTTGTAAAATCAGCAATGTTTCCTTCTTCAGTACGTGCACTAGGAGTTGGTCTCTCTCATGCTATTGGTAATGCATTACTTGGTGGTTCTGCCGAATATGTAGCACTTGGATTAAAAAATATGGGGCATGAATCATTCTTTTACTTTTACGTAATCGTTGTGATGATCTTTGCATTCATTGCCACTCTCTTTATACCAGATATGAGCAAAGGAGGATATCTTCAAGAAGGTGAAACAAACTAACCCCTCTCTGCAAAACAAAAAGCCCAAAGAATTTTGGGCTTTTTTTATAATTATCGAGCAAAATTTAGTTTCAAATTGTTTAAATTTTATCCAACGCGTTTAGTTGTTTGGCGACTAAATAATAAAAAGTCATACGGCTTTTTCTACGATCTCCAGACATTATTTCTGCAACTTTCGTAACAGCTGTTTTAGCACTTTTCTCATCCACTCCCAACACATCTTTAACCCATTTTTCAACACGCTCTAACTCTTTTGGATCAGATGTCGCAACGAGCGAAGCATCCTGCTTTTTCATCACTAAAGCTAAACGATGGCTAAGTCGTTCTATTGCAGATTCATCCGGATTTTGGTCATATAATTTAATATCGGCTAGATCATTTATCATTCTTTGCCAGCTCCTCTCCAAGAATTGGCGGCTGCATTTTACAACCGCACCATATGCTTCATAAATAATTAGAGGATTTAAAATATTAACAACCCCCCTTTTCTAAAGAGCTTTCTTCATCTATATTGAAGGGGCTGGCTTACCAGCTATGGTAATAAATGGACAATGAAATAAACTCATTGGACCCGGGGGCGGTACCCGGCGCCTCCACCAAAATATAAAAAAATTATATTTTGGTGGGGGCGAAATAGGATCGACAAGAGCGTAAAGATTGCTCTTTTACTCGGCATAGTACCACCGTTATCGGACTAAATGAGTAGTTGCAAATGACAACTATGCGGAAGCACGTCTCGCCGCTTAAGGTGGTGTGAATGTTTCAAATTAAGTCTTAAACCGTCGCAGGTTTAAGCGGGGTTCGAAGGCACCTGGCAACAGAAGCCTTCACTTTTATAAATGTTCTTGATTGATTTTTCAGGCACTCTTTATCATAAAATTTCTTATTATTTTTTTAGTTGATTTAAATGCATAGTAGGTAAAATATTACTAGCTTAAAAAGATATTCTATTGCACAATATTACGCACACTCATCTGCCATGTGAAATAAAAGGAATAAACTTCGATGGTTCAAGATCAAATCCGTTACGATATTCTCGTTCAGGATGCACTTCGCGGGGTTATCCGTAAAGTTTTATTAGAAGTTGCCAAAGCAGGTCTTCCAGGAAATCACCATTTTTTTATTACTTTTCTAACAACTGCTCCAGGTGTTAAAATCTCTTCTCGACTTAAAAATCGTTACCCTGAACAAATGACCATCGTATTACAACATCAGTTCAGAGATTTAAGTGTTTTGGAAACGGCTTTCGAAGTAACGCTCTCTTTCCAAGAAATCACTGAAAAATTAGTAATTCCTTTTACGTCTATCCAAGTATTTTATGATCCTATAGCATCATTTGAAGCAGCGTTTGATCTTCCCTCAAACCTTACCTCTGGAGAAGATAAAAATTTAGAAAATACTCCAACTTCACCTATCATGCTATCGGACAACTCCAAAAAAGAAAATACGCTTCCCAAAAAACAAAATCTTAGTACGAATAAAGACTCCTCAAACAATGATACCAAACAAAGTGCTGATGTTGTTTCTTTAGACTCTTTTCGAAAAAAATAAATAAACTCCTTGATGACTAAACTTATTAATCTTCGTCAATTTCGAAAACAGAAAAAACGTGTAGAAAAAGCTGTTTTTGCAGAAGAGAATCGTTATCGTTTTGGACGAACAAAAGCTGAAAAAAAATTCGAGCAAAAAGAATCTTTAAAAACGCAGAAGTTTCTTGAACAAAATCGTTTATGGTGCGACGAACAAGAGTAAAAACAATGCACGAAGATAATTCCATCGATTGGTCAAAAGTGGGTTTGCGGAAAATATCTGTTCGAATTAATGGACACGCAACAAGTGTGTCTTTAGAACAACCATTTTTAGACATTCTAAAAACCATAGCACACAAAAAGGGTCAATCTTTAGCCTTTATTATCACTGATATTGATAGAAAAAGGCCTCAACAAGTGAATCTTTCGGCTTCATTGCGCCTTTATGCACTTCAAAGTGTTCTTACTCAGCGTTTATAATATTTTTTATAATCTTCATTCCCTTAATTCAAACAAAGACATTGCAGCTTTTTTAAAGAAAACTTTTTTAGACCTAGCACTTAGATGCAAAAAAGACTACACAAAAGATATAATGAATAATTTTCTTGATCACATACCTTTTTTTGAAGAAGATGGCTCTCTACCCTCCAATGAAAAGAGCTCTGGAGTCCCTATTCACATTGGAAGAATAAAAGAAAAAACGCAATGTAATGCCGATTATTTAGAACAACTCAATCCAGAACAGCGACAAGCCGTCATGAATACAGAAGGACCTCTTTTGGTTCTTGCGGGTGCTGGTACGGGAAAAACACGCGTTTTAACGACCCGCATTTCTCATATTTTGCACTCCGGTCTAGCCTCTCCTAAGCAGATACTTGCTGTAACTTTCACCAACAAAGCAGCACGCGAAATGAAAATGCGTATTGGTGCATTTATTGGTGAAATTGTTGAAGGCATGCCTTGGCTTGGAACTTTTCATTCCACCGGTGCAAAAATTTTGCGCCGCCATGCAGAACTTGTTGATTTAAAAAGCAACTTTACAATTCTTGATAGCGATGATGTCCTTCGACTTTTAAAACAGCTTATTCAAGCTGAAGGATTGGACGACAAACGTTGGCCCGCACGAAGTTTTGCAATGATGATTGATTCTTGGAAAAATCAAGGACTTTCACCAGAACGCATTTCAGAAAGTGATGCCCATTCCTTTGGAAACGGCATGGGACGTAAACTTTACCGCAGCTATCAGGAGAGATTAAAAACTCTTAATGCTTGTGATTTCGGTGATCTTCTGCTTCATTCAATTTCTATCTTTCAACATAATCCAGATATTCTTCGCGAATATCACTCTAAATTTCGTTATATTCTTGTAGATGAATATCAAGATACCAATACAGCACAATATCTTTGGCTTCGCCTTTTAGCACAACAATCCAAAGGACAACATGTAAACCTTTGTTGTGTTGGTGATGATGACCAATCTATTTACGGGTGGCGCGGTGCTCAAGTCGATAATATATTGCGTTTTGAAAAAGATTTTCCTCCTGCAAAAATTATTCGTTTAGAATGCAATTATCGCTCAACATCACACATTCTCAAAACGGCTTCTCATCTCATTTCTCATAACCAAGAAAGGCTCAGAAAAACACTTTTTTCTCATCAAATAAAGACTGAAGAAGAAAAAGTAAAAATTCATGCTGCATGGGATTCAGGAGAGGAAGCACGGGCAATTGGAGAAGAAATTGAACGCGCCCAACAAAATGGTCATTCATTAAATCATATGGCTATATTAGTGCGTGCATCATTCCAGATGCGTGAATTTGAAGATCGTTTTGTAACGCTTGGTCTTAACTACCGCGTCATTGGTGGCCCACGCTTTTATGAACGAATGGAAATACGTGATGCCATGGCTTATTTACGCGTTGTTGTCCAACCAGCAGATGACTTAGCTTTTGAACGCATTATCAACACACCTAAACGCGGCTTAGGAGATGCAACCCTACGCACCCTTTATGAGAGTGCTCGTGCACGCACTATTCCTCTTTTTTCTGCTGCAGCTGCAATCATTGAAACGGACGAACTAAAACCCAAAGCACGCAGTGCTTTGCGAAGCATTATTGAAGACTTTCGTCGCTGGCAAAATATGCTGCCATACACCCCCCACAGAGAACTTGCTGAAACAATTCTTGAAGATTCAGGCTACACAGCTATGTGGCAAGAAGATCGCTCACCAGAAGCACCAACACGGCTAGAAAATCTCAAAGAAATGATCCGCTCTATGGAACAATTTGAAAGCCTTCACAGCTTTTTAGAACATGTTGCCCTCGTGATGGATGCTGAAAATAATGAAAACACCGATGCAGTCAACATTATGACACTTCATTCTGCAAAAGGGCTTGAATTTGAAACCGTTTTTCTGCCAGGTTGGGAAGAAGGACTCTTTCCCCACCAGCGCTCATTGGATGAAGGTGGTCGTTTAGGATTAGAAGAAGAACGGCGACTCGCTTATGTAGGTCTGACAAGAGCAAAAAAACATTTGCATATATGGTTTGTCTCTAATCGAAAAGTTCATGGTCTTTGGCAACCTGCACTTCCCTCCCGTTTCCTAGATGAATTACCAGCAGAACACATAGAAGTTGTAGAAATGGGAACATCTTATGGCGGTTATGGAAAATCCTCTTTTAAAGATCATAATTCCTTTTACAATGATTATGCTCCATTAAGACAAAAGCGTATACAAAAGAACATTGAAGGAAAAGTCATCGTTCAACCCGTTGCTGAAACTCCTTCAAACTTTTCAATCAATGATCGGATTTTTCATATAAAGTTTGGTTATGGTCGTATCACAGCAATAGATGACCATAAATTAACCATTATGTTTGAAAAAGCCGGAGAAAAGCGTGTACTCGACAATTTTGTAAGCAAGGCTTAATGAAACATAATAAAATCATCTTTCCCAACAAAGTACCCTTTTTCATTTTATCTTGAACCTTACTTCCATTTTTCAATAAAAACCTCGATGGGAAGGTTTTGCATATCGGGTAATGCATTGTAAATTTTATCAAGGGGCCAATTCCACCAAGCCATTTCCAAAAGTGCCTGAATGACATTATCAGAAAAACGCATACGCAACCGCTTTGCAGGAACGCCAGTAACAATCGTATAAGGTAAAATATCTTTTGTGACAACAGCGTTAGCACCAATGATAGCACCATGTTCAATTGTTACCCCAGGCATAATAACCGCACCATATCCAATCCATACATCATGCCCAATGCTAACACGTTTTGCACAACGTCTTTCACGAAAGGAACTCTCCAACGGCATATAGCGGAAATATTCATTAGGACGATATGTTACTTTATGCGTGGAAAGGCGTTCTATGGGATGCTCTAGTGCATTGATACAGACATGAGATGCAATAGAACAAAAACGCCCAATATCGCTATAAATAGCTTCACTGTTACGCTCAAAATAAGAAAAATCTCCAACGCTTACATCTCGCAAAACGACCCTCTCATTGATTTCTACATAGCGTCCCAATTTACAACCATGCAGCCGTGCTGTGGTGTGAATACGAGGCTCGCTCTTATGGAATCGAAGATCTGTCTCAATATCCATTTCTCTTTCACCAATTGTTTGTCCGTAAATAACATGAAAAAACATACCGACAAACAAAACAAAATCAACCATGAAACAGAGATTGCAAAGTTAATCAGCCAATGTTACAATTTTTTTAATCCACCTAAGAAAGTCAGACTATGAAAAATGTAATACGCATCTTCGGGCTAACAATCATATTTCTTGCAGGCATTTTTATTTACGATGCGTTGAGAAATAAACCCTTGGGGGATGATTTTATACTCACTGATTCCAATGGAAAAACGATCACTGAAGTTGATATTCGAAGCCAGCCTTCAATTATCTTTTTTGGTTTCACCATGTGCCCTGAAAGCTGCCCTACCACATTGATCAATCTTGATCGATGGCTAACCGCCCTTGGCCCAAAAGCTGATAAATTAGGAATATGGTTTGTTACTGTTGACCCTGAACGTGACACACCAGAAGTCCTTCATAATTACCTCAGTAATTTTAACAATAAAATTATTGGTATTAGTGGAGATCCTGAAAAAGTTCATAAAATGGTGGATTCTTTTAATATCGTTGCTGAAAAAGTACCAGGAACAGATGGAAACTACACTTATAACCACACAGCAGCGATTTTTTTACTAAAAAAAGGCGGAAAGCTTGCTGGCGTTATTCCTTATGACACCAAAGAAAGCGATCCTGAAATAAAAGACAATATCGCTATTGAACAGTTAAAAAAACTCGTCTCAAACTAAATAAAAGCCGACTCAAAGAAAGAACAGAATGTCACAGCAAATTCGTCTGTATTATACTGCTTCTAAAAATGAAGCAGAGCGGTCCTACACATTTATGGAAAGAGCCTTTGAAGACGAAGGATATCCTCTCGCTCTTACCGAGATCGATGAAAAAAATGCTGTATATGAACTCTCTCTTTATGTAGATAAAGAAAGCTTAGAGAATGCTTCCAAACAATTTGCGAACATTCTTTCTATAGATCCTGAAAAAATTAACCGTGAAATTTTGCCCAATATTGACTGGGTTAAACAAAGCCTTGAAGGACTAACACCTGTGCATGCTGGCCCTTTTTTTGTACATGGAAGCCATAACCGAAACGATATTCCAGCTCATGTTTTGCCTATTGAAATTGAAGCTAATCAAGCTTTTGGTACCGGACATCATGGAACAACAGCTGGTTGTTTGGAAATGATTGCCAAAGTGATGCAACACGAAAATCCCAAAAATGTTCTTGATCTTGGTACTGGTAGCGGTGTACTCGCCATCGGCATTGCAATGCTCAAACCTGTTTGCGTACTTGCATCTGATATTGATCCCATTGCGATTCAAGTCGCACAGCACAATATCGAACTCAATGGCGTAAAGGAATATATTACAGCTGTTACAGCAACGGGTTTTTCCCATGATAAAATTGCATCACAAGCCCCCTTTGATCTTATCGTTGCCAATATCCTTGCTAATCCGCTTATTGAACTTGCACAAGAAATGGTAAAAGCACTCCAAAAAGGTGGATCACTGATACTGTCTGGAATTCTTGAAGAACAACACGCCCATGTGTTGGAAGCCTATATAAAGCAGGGTTTAAAACATATTGAAACATACCACCGTCAAGGATGGGTTACGATACATCTGAAATAAATGAAAAGGACGTTGTTATGTATCAATCTTTTGAGGCAACAACAAATCCAGCCCACGCTGCAGAGCGCATTTCCTCTCTTCGTAAAGAACTTGATCGCCTCGGACTAGATGGCTTTCTTGTTCCGCGTAGCGATGAACATCAAGGAGAATATGTTCCCCCACATGCACAACGTCTTAGCTGGCTTACTGGCTTTACTGGTTCATCGGGGACTGCACTCATTTTAAAAAACAAAGCCATTATATTCACAGATGGGCGCTATACACTCCAAGTCCGTCAACAAACTGATCCGCACATTTTTGACTATGAAGACCTCGTAACTTGCTCCCCCTCACAATGGCTTGAAAAAAATGGGCAAAAACTTTCTATTGGCTTTGATCCATGGCTCCACACCATCACTGCCACCGATACATTGAGAAACGCATTAGAAACTAAAGCAGGTGGAAAACTTGTCGCAGTTCAACAAAATCTCATTGACCTTATCTGGCATGATCAACCACAATTGCCACAATCTGCTCTATCAATTCATCCTCTCAAATATGCAGGATGCGATACAAATGAAAAGCTAACCTTCATTCAGCAAAATATCAAGCAAGCCAATGCAGATGCTTTTATTTTCACAGACCCCTCCTCTATTGCATGGACATTCAATATACGTGGCAATGATGTGTCCAATACACCTTTTGTCCTCTGCTTTGCTCTCATTCCTATCGAAGAAACACCTATTTTGTTTCTTAACAGCAAAAAAATGGGTATAGAGCAGAAACAATATCTAGAGCGCTATGCAAAATTATATGAACCAGAACAACTTATTGCAAAAATAAAAGATTATATTCAAAAAGGGACAGTTTTTGCTTTAGATCCACGGCTAACATGCGAAAAATTACGCACCGTTATTGAACAACAAGGGGGGTCTTTCCTTACGCTTACGGATCCCGCTGCTCTACCACGTGCCATTAAAAATAGCACAGAACTAAAGGGGGCACGTAAAGCGCACTTGCGTGATGGTGTAGCTCTTACTCGTTTTTTTTCTTGGTTAGATAAACAAACACCAGGCACAATGAGTGAAATTTCTGCTGCTCAAAAATTAGAAGAATTTCGCAGAATAACAGCAAAGGAAATGGGAGAAAAACTTGAAGATCTCTCTTTTGATACAATCTCAGCAGTAGGGGCAAATGGTGCTATTGTCCATTATCGTGTAACAACCCAAACAAATAAAAAGCTCAATGCTGGTGAACTTTATCTTATTGATTCAGGTGGACAATATCGTGATGGCACAACAGATGTTACACGCACAGTAGCAATTGGCAACATTGGAGAAGAAGAAAAACGTTGTTTCACTCTTGTTCTCAAAGGCATGATTGCACTTTCAACTGCATGCTTTCCAAAAGGAACACGCGGACAAGATCTTGATAGTCTCGCACGTATCGCCTTATGGAAAGCAGGTTTTGATTATGCCCATGGCACTGGTCATGGAGTTGGATCTTATCTTTCTGTTCATGAAGGACCACAAAATATTTCGCGCAATGGGTCCGAAGAATTACTCCCCGGAATGATTATTTCTAATGAACCTGGATATTACCGTGAAGGCGTTTTTGGTATTCGTATTGAAAATTTACTCATTGTAAAACCAGCACAAAAAATGAATGGTGGAGAGATAGAAATGCTCTCGTTTGAAACACTTACAAATTGTCCCATTGATCGGCGCTTAATTCTTCCAGAGCTTTTGACACGAGAAGAACGGCAATGGCTTAATGATTACCATGCACATGTTTATCAGGTTAACGCGCCTTATTTAAATGAAGAAGATAAAAAATGGGCAAAAGAAGCAACAATGCCTCTTTAAATGAAGAAGCACAAACATCTTCTTCCTCTTCTTACAGAACACTGTACCTTTTCTTTATGAAAGAATAACCTGTATGCTGTCAGGAAATACAAAAAATATTTCTCTAAAATACTTCAAGTGTTTTCGCTAGTAATGCTAACTTAGGTGAAATAACGGGGAATACACTTGCAAGTGGGAGTGCTTTAACACCTATCCTCGACCACCTCAAGATGATTACATCCTTCCTTTTCCTTAGAAATTTTTATTATATCATCGCCCTGAAGAACAATGTTTTAACAGCACTAAAGAGAACGATAAAGATGCATGAATTCTCATCATACTTGAAGCATCCCTTTCCTAAACATAATGTCCTTCAATCAACTGCAACCAAGTCTCTTCATCTATAGCTTCAACCCCTAATTCTTGCGCCTTGGCTAACTTCGATCCTGCGCCAGCTCCAACAACAAGAAGATCGGTTTTTTTAGAAAGTGAACCAGAGGTCTTTGCACCTAATCGTTCTGCTAATGCTTTTGCTTCATCGCGTGACATGCGTGCCAAAGTTCCTGTAAAAACGATAACCTTTCCTGCTATTGGAGAAGAATCTGTCATAATAGGTTCCTCATCCAGAGGTGTTACTTCCTCTAGCAAGACAGACAAAACCTCACGATTATGCGCTTCTTGATAAAAATCAATAATTGCACTTCCTACCTGTGGTCCAATTCCTTCGATATTGGTAAGCTCCATCCAAGCTTCATTGCCTTTTTCATTTTTCTGATCACATGGTATAAGTGCTGCCATCACCGCAGATTCGAAAGCTGTATAGTTTTGGTAAGCACGTGCAAGACGCCGTGCATTCACCTCTCCCACATGGCGAATTCCTAGCGCAAACAAAAAACGACTTAAAGGAATTTCACGGCGTGCATTAATAGCATCATAAAGTTTACGAACTGAAACAGCACCAAAACCTTCCATATTTTCTAAACGCGTCAAAGATTTTTCTTGCCGTCGCTGTAAAGTGAAAATATCAGCAGGTGTATGAATAGAAAACGTCTCATCTTGAACATGAAAAAAGAACTCCACCTGCTTTTTCCCAAGCCCCTCAATATCAAAGGCATTACGCGAAACAAAATGACGAATACGCTCAATTGCTTGTGCTGGGCAAATAAGCCCACCTGTGCATCGACGCACAGCCTCACCCTCTTCACGAACAGCATGGCTCCCACAAGCTGGACATAAGTGAGGAAAAACAAAAGCAGAAGCATTTTTTGGGCGCTTTTCAGCAATAATGTCAACAATCTGAGGGATCACATCACCAGCACGCTGTACAACCACTGTATCGCCGACACGGATATCACGCCCTTCACGAAGTGGCTCTCCTTTATGGCCAATTCCCTTAATATAATCCTCATTATGCAAACTTGCATTAGTCACCACCACACCACCAACAGTAATAGGTGCAAGACGCGCAACAGGCGTTAATGCTCCAGTTCGACCCACTTGAATATCAATGCCTTCTAAAAGCGTCATAGCCTTTTCTGCTGGAAATTTATGCGCAATTGCCCAACGTGGTGAACGGGAAACAAACCCCAAACGCATCTGGAGCATTAAATCATTAACCTTATAAACAATCCCATCTATATCATAACTTAAGGAATGACGGCATTCCTCGATATCATGATAATATGAAATTATCTCTTCTACTGTCTTAAAAACTTTTGTTAATGGGTTGATGACAAAGCCATATTCTTTTAACTTTTTCATCATCTCCATTTGGCTTTCTGCAAACATTTCACTCACTTCACCACAAGCATAAGCGAAAAATTGTAGCTTTCTGCTAGCAGTTATCCGTGAATCAAGCTGACGTAGCGAACCTGCAGCCGCATTCCTAGGATTAGCAAAAATTAACTTGCCTTTCTCCTGTTGACTCCTATTAAGTTCTTGGAAATCTTCCTGCCCCATATAAACTTCACCGCGAACCTCAAGAATATCAGGAAATTTACCCTGCAAAACCTGCGGAATATCAGAAATGGTCCGTGCATTCACTGTAACATTCTCACCCACATATCCATCACCACGCGTTGCAGCACACACAAGTCTTCCTTTTTCATAGCGTAAAGAGAGAGATAAACCATCAATCTTCGGCTCAGCAGTTATTTCTAACGCTTGTGTTGCTGGAAGCCGTAAAAAACGACGAATACGCTCAACAAATTCATGCACATCTTCAGAGCTAAATGCATTATCAAGTGAAAGCATTGCCTGTGTATGAACGGATTTTTCAAACTTCTCAGAAACGGGTGCTCCAATTTTATATGAAGGAGAATCCGAACGAATAAGCTCCGGAAAAAGGGATTCAATTTCTGCATTACGGCGACGAAGAGCATCATATTCTGCATCAGAAATTTCAGGCTGATCCTCACTATTATAAAGCACATCATGACGTGCAATCTCTTTTGCCAACCACTCTAATTCACTTGCTGCTTCAAGAGCAGTGAGGTTTTTCATTGCGTCCTTGTTCATAAAATCTATTCCAAATTATGGGCCATAGCCATAAGGTTCTCAACTCTTCTGCAAAATAGAACCTCAATGAACACATGTGCGTCAATTCTATCTATGTGAGAAGCTTTTGAGCAGCTGCACGCGCCTCTTGAGTAATCTGTTCTCCTGCTAACATGCGGGCAATTTCTTCTGCACGCTCATGCTCCTCCATTTTATGCACCCCTGTCATAAAACGCCCTTTATCATTACTTTCAACCTTTGAAATAAGAAAATGACTATGCGCTTTGGAGGCTACCTGTGGCGCATGTGTAATAGCAAAAACCTGCACAGTTTTTGATAAACGCTGTAATCGTTGTCCAATGGCAGCGGCAACAGCTCCCCCAACCCCCGTATCAATTTCATCAAAAATCAATGTGGGAGCTGATCCACGATCAGACAAAACAACTTTTAACGCTAATAAAAAACGAGACAGTTCACCACCGGAAGCCACACTAAGCATTGGTCCTGCTCGTGTTCCAGGATTTGTCCGAACCCAATATTCAATACGATCTATCCCTTCTGCACTTCGTTTTTCAGCATCACTTTGTATTTCAACAAGAAACTCTGCTTTTTCCAATTTTAATGCCGGCAATTCAGCCATAACACTTTCAGACAAATACTTTGCTGCTTCTCGACGCTTTACAGACAATGTTTGTGCTAATATATCGTAATTTTTTTGTGCTTCCCGTGCCTCATGCTCTAAACGCGTTAATGTAGCTTGCGCCTCCTCAAAATCAGCAAGCTCCGCATCCATTTTATCATGCAACGAAACCAATTCATCCACAGGAACCTGATATTTACGAGAAAAACCACGAAGAGCGAAAAGACGCTCTTCTATCCGTTCTAATTCACCGCTATCAAAATCTAACGCTCGCATTGCAGCCTCGATCCCTTCTTGCGCTGTTGCAAGTGCATGTAATGCTTCATCAATAGATTTCACCACAGGTGTAATGAGCTCTTGCGCTTCAGGGATTTTCCGCTCCAAACGCCTTACCAAATTAGAAAGGACAGGAATTGGTGATTTAGAACCACTCAAGAGGTCATCAGCCTCCTTAATATCTGTCGCTATTTTCTCTAATTTAAGCATATCCGCACGACGAAGAGATAAAGCCTCTTCTTCACCAACTTGAAAATCAAGTTTTTCAAGTTCTTCCACACACGCACGAAGATAATCAGCCTCACGCACTGCATTTTCTACTTTACTACGCTGTTGTTGCAAACGCTCTTCAAATTCACGCCATACCCGATAAGATTGGCGTAAATTTTCTGCTTCATCTTCAAGCCCTCCAAAAGCATCTAATAACTGGCGATGTGTTGCCACATCAACAAGAGCACGATCATCATGTTGTCCGTGGATTTCAACCAACAGACGACCAACACACCGCATAAAGGCTACACTCGCAACCTGATCATTGATAAAAACACGACTACGACCATCACTTGATTGCACACGTCGCAAAATAATATCACCCTCATCATCAAAACCATTGTCACGGAGAAAATGGCGTGCAGGGTGTGCAACAGGAACATCAAAGACAGCCGTCACCTGCCCTTGTGCTGAACCATGACGCACAAGCGAAGCGTCACCACGCCCACCAAGAGCAAGCGACAAAGCATCAAGGAGAATAGACTTCCCAGCACCCGTTTCTCCAGTCAAAACCGATAAACCCGCTGTGAAATGAATATCAAGCGTTTCGATCAAAACAATATTATGAATCGAAAGCTGTATCAGCATGTAAAATCAACGTGCCTTATTCTCACCACCACTTAAAGCATGAGAAATCCAAGAAGATTTATGCTCCTGTGGAGATATGCTATTCTTTTGCAATAAATTATAAGAAAACTGATACCACTCACTTTTAGGATAATTCCGTCCCAAAATAGCTGCTGCTGTTTGTGCTTCTGCAGTTAGTCCAAGAGCAAGATTAACTTCCGTCAAGCGAAAAAGCGCTTCTTCAATTTGATTTGTATCGGAATATTCTTCAACCACCGTACGAAATCTTCTACTTGCAGCAAGATAGCGCCGCCCTTCTTCATAATAACGGCCAACCTGCATTTCTTTACCAGCCAACTGCTCTCGACCAAAACGTATTTTCGCTTTAGCATCTTCAACATACTCAGAATGCGGATAGCGCTCTATAAGAAGCTGCATAGCAGCAATAGCACGTTTCGTATCGCGTTGATCTCGTGTAACATCTGCAATCCGACGGAAAGAAGAAAGCCCAATAATATAATAAGCATACGCAGAATCATCTGATCCTGGATAAAGAGTAATATAGCGCTGAGCCATGCTAATCGAATCATCATACTTACCAAGTCGATAATTTGTAAAAGCACCCATCACTAAGGATTTACGTCCCCAGTCAGTATAAGCATACTGTTTTTCAATCGTAAGGAACTTTTTCGATGCATCCCCAAGTCGTCCACTATTAAGGCTCGCAAGTGCCTGATTATATAAAACATTAGGTGGATCCATTTTTAAAACATATGCAGAAGGATCAAGGGTATTCTTTTCTTTAAATAAACAACCTGCTAATATGCAAGTGCTCCCCAAAAGCATAACCCCCAATACCTTGCGTACAATATTAGATTTTCTATATGCCAAATTTTCAATACATCTATAAGATCTTATCATAGTTTTCCCGGCCTCCAGAGAATATCACCTTGTAGCAAAAGTTATTTATTAAAAATTTTTATACCATATCACTTTAAAATCCACTAACCAATTTAGTGGCTTAGGTCAATCATCCCCTTAAAAATCAAATCAACCATAAGAAAATCTTTTCAATCTTTCTCTCACGTCACCTATAAGT
Organism: Bartonella sp. 220B; assembly: GCF_026930205.1. Classification (GTDB taxonomy): domain Bacteria; phylum Pseudomonadota; class Alphaproteobacteria; order Rhizobiales; family Rhizobiaceae; genus Bartonella. The sequence goes on from NZ_JANHOI010000003.1 coordinate 91,211, forward strand.
AACTTTCTTCGTAACACGATTCGTCTGCCAAAACAGCTTTTACCAATTGCGAATTAATCCTATGCCCACTACAATAGGAGCGAAATAATCCAATAAAAGGTGCTCCAAGTAAAGCAGTGTCACCAATCGCATCAAGCATTTTATGTCGCACACATTCATTCTTCCAATAAGTCCCCTCTGGATTCATGATTTTATCATCAAGGCCGATAACAAGAGAGTTTTCCAAAGAAGCGCCTCTCCCTTTTCCAGAAGCCCGTAATTTTTCCACGTCTTTGACAAAACCAAAAGTGCGCGCACGGGATAAATCATCTCGAAATCCCTTTGTCGTAAGATCAAAAATGAAGTGTTGCTTACCAATAGCAGAAGAAGGAAAAGAAATCGTAATATCAAAACGACGCCCATTAAACGGTAGAAACTCTGCAACACCACTCTCAACTTCAACGCGCAGTGGCTTTTTTATAATGAAATAGGAACGCAACGCATTCTGCTGTACAATGCCAACTTCTTCAAAAGCTTGACAATACTGCCATGCAGAACCATCCAAAATAGGTATTTCATGACTTAACACTTCGATAATAAGATTATCCAAATTATACGCAGCAATTGCAGCCATCAAATGTTCGATTGTTTCAATTCTGTATTCTCCATGCCCAAGCACTGTTGATAATTGAGTCGCTCCCGTTTGCGATGCATGCGCTTGAAATATTTGATCTTTTTCTCCCAACCCACAACGCTTAAAAACAATACCACATCCCGCCTCAGCCGGCTGAATCTTCACCACAGATAGACACCCACTGTGAACACCATAACCCTTAAATGTCACAGCTTTTTTAAGGGTAGATTGATATTTTTGCACAAAATTCATCACATCACTACATTGAATTGCTTTTATACTTTTTAAAAACAGTTATAAAACCATAAAAATGATATGCATAGTAAATAATAAACCCGCTTATAAGAAGCGGGTTTATAAAAAACAAAATATTTCCCTCAAAAACACAGTATATCTGGCAACACAAAGCTTTTTTACCATAGACAAAGAGATTAGGATTCTTCCCTTTCCTCACTTTTTGCCAATTAATTGGCCTGACGACGCAAAAATGCTGGTATTTCTAACTGATCTTCTTCACTTATGAAATTACGCTGATCTTGTGGTACATGGGGGTGTAACGCACCAGAACGACGTGGAACATAAACAGATGCATCCTGAGAGAGTGCCTGAGAACTTTTATTATAAACCGATGCTTCTTTCTGCTGAGAAGATCTCACTGCAGGCTCTAAGCGAGCTTCTGGTTCAACTTCCTCACGATGTGTCAAGCTCTGTTTCAAACGCTGCCAAAGATTACGAGGACCTTGGACAGCTGCTGGTGCCCTCTCACGCTGTGCATGAACAACAGGAGGAAAGTCTTTTAACTCAGGCATACGCATTGGTGAACGTACTTGCATCTGTTGTACCTGTTTTTCTTTCTGTTTTACAGCTTCTGTCATCTCATCAAGAACATGCGCAGTTGCTTCCATGCTTACTGGTGCAATCATAGATTGCGGAGAACCACGGCCAACGTGCATCCGTGGCGCATTTGACATCTGCCCATGCACAACACCTGCCCCATAAGGAGCAGTATTCGCATTTCGTGCAACAACAGTATCGGTAGGTTGTGCAAAAATTTGACTTTTAGGACGGAACTGTTCTCCAGCTGTTTTTTCCTTTTCTATTTCAAGTGCTTCTATCACTTCTACCATTGTCTCAGAACGCAAAGGGGGTGACTGAACATGCAAAGAAGTTTGCGGCACAGCAGGATCGCTCTTGCGCATGGAAGGTGCAGGTTTCTGAAATTGAGGATGAGAAGGTTGAACAATCTCACTCACCTCACGATCAATACCCGTTGCAACCACGGAGACACGAATAACACCCTCTAGTGATTCATCATCAATAGCCCCAAAGATAACATTGGCATCCGCATCCACTTCTTCACGAATACGATTAGCAGCTTCATCGACTTCAAAGAGAGTCATATCACGCCCCCCCGTAATAGAAATGAGTAAGCCACGCGCACCACGCATAGAGGTATCATCCAACAATGGATTTGCAATAGCAGCTTCAGCAGCAGCCAAAGCACGCCCATCACCAGAAGCCTCACCTGTTCCCATCATTGCACGGCCCATTTCATGCATAACAGAACGAACATCAGCAAAATCAAGGTTAATGAGGCCTTCTTTAATCATAAGATCCGTAATGGAGGCAACACCAGAATAAAGCACTTGATCAGCCATTGCAAAAGCATCAGCAAATGTTGTTTTTTCATCCGCAATACGAAAAAGATTCTGATTGGGAATAACAATCAATGTATCGACAGACTTTTGCAATTCTTCAATACCAGCCTCTGCCGTTTTCATACGGCGTGCACCTTCAAACTGAAATGGCTTTGTCACAACCCCAACGGTCAAAATACCTTTTTCACGTGCTGCGCGCGCTACAACGGGCGCCGCCCCAGTTCCAGTACCGCCTCCCATACCAGCAGTAATAAAAACCATATGAGAATCTGCTAGATGGTCAATAATTTCATCAATACATTCCTCTGCCGCTGCTTGCCCAACTTCCGGTAGAGCACCAGCCCCTAAACCTTCCGTAACGGCTGCACCAAGCTGGATAACACGCTCAGCTTTTGACATAGCCAAAGCTTGTGCATCCGTATTTGCCACAACAAAATCAACTCCCTGAAGACCAGCATTAATCATATTATTCACGGCATTTCCACCACCACCGCCAACACCAAAAACAGTAATGCGTGGTTTTAACTCCGCGATATCTGGCCGATGCAGATTAATCGTCATTTCCTTTTCCTTCTCATAAAACATCGCAAGCCCAAGCGATAAAATTCAACTTACCTCAATAAACTTATTTAAAAACTCTCACGCAACCACTGACCAACACGCTGAAAACACCCGCGCGTGCCCGTCGATAAATGTTTTACTGCACCCTGCATTGTTTTTTCTTCAAAACCCACCAATTGCGGATAAATTAACAATCCAACAGCAGATGTAAACGCCGCCCCTTTTGCAAGAGAAGGAAGCCTTGAGATACCTAAAGGTCTTCCTATGCGAACATTTCTTCCCAAAATACGCCGTGCCATTTCTGGCAATCCTGTTAACTGGCTTGCTCCTCCAGTCAAAATAACACGTTTACCAATAATGTGACAAAAACCAGAACGATTTAAACAATCACGCACCATCTCTAAGATTTCTTCAACACGTGCGCGAATGATACGACCAAGAACAGCACGAGGATATTGCGTTTCACGCTGTCCACTCCCAATTTCTGCCACATTAATCATATGTCGCTCATCAGCACTTGTCTGAAGTGCTGAACCATAGACCACCTTTAAACGTTCTGCCTCTGTAAGTGACATAGAAAATCCACGCGCAATATCAAGCGTCACGTGATGTCCACCAACTGCAAGAGCATCCGCATGAACAAATTTCCCCTCAAAAAACACTGAAAATGTCGTTGTCCCACCACCGAAATCAATACATGCCGCCCCTAAATGCGCCTCATCATTCATCAAAACAGCAAGACCACTCGCAAAAGGAGTTACAACCATTGCTTCAACACTCAAATGTGCACGATTAATGCACGTTTCTAAATTACGCAAAGACGCTGTTTCCGCGGATACCACATGCACATCCACACCAAAATACTCCCCTGCCATGCCAACAGGATCAGAAATTCCTTTATCTCCATCCAATACATAAGAAACCGGAACTGAATGCATGACATGACGCTCAGCATCAAAAGCTTTGCGAGAAACATCTGAAAATGCCATACGCACATCACGACGTGTTATTTCACGGCCATCCAAACGAACCATGCCATTAATAAGAGCGCTTTGTAATCGGCTTGAAGAAAAGTTTACAATTACCGAATCCACCACCAAACCAGCCATTTTTTCTGCCGCATCAACAGCCAAGCGTATTGATTGCTCTGCTTCAAACATATCCATGACAACACCAGATTTGATACCGCGCGAGCGCTGTACTCCAAAGCCTAGGATCTCGATAGAATGTGTACGGCTATGTAAATAATGCGTATGTTTCAAAGGACGCAAACAAGCAATAAAACAGACAATCTTACTTGAACCGACATCAAGAACCGTTAAAAAACGTGGTTTACGTCCTCCCATATAAGGTGATCCGAGCAACATCATAGGCTTCCTGCCTTTCGTGCTTTTAAAATGCGTTCTTCTTCTGCCACAACAGCAGCACGACGTTCTAATGCCTCATCCGACAAAGAAACTGTAACACGATCAGAAAGACGCAAATCAAGACTGAGAATATCGCGAGAAAAAAGACCTTGTGCTGCCTCTGTCTTAAGAAGAGAAGAAAGTCTTTCAAGTGCGTTCTTTTCAGGTAGCATAACGCGCACACCATTCTCCAAGACCAGATCCCAACGCCTTTCACCTACACGCACAAAAGCGCGAACACGACTGTACAACTGCGAATAGACCGAAAGCTCTTGAAGAAACATTTTAGCCGCATTTTGCGCCCCCTTCCCAACGACAAGAGGCAACCCACGAACAATTCCTCCTTTAAAGGGCAAAATGACACGACCTGTATCATCGATAATATCCATCACGCCATCATGTTGCCAAATTGCATAAGGTTTACGCTCTACAACTGAAATACGTACTCTGTTGGGATAAATTTTTTGAATATTAGCTGATTGAATCCAAGCTTGCTGTTCTAAAAGAAAACGCGCCCTATCAACATCAAAAGTAAATATAGACTGAGCAGTATCAAGTCCTAAAATTTTTAAAATTTCCTGTTTCACTAGGCGTTTATTGCCATTTATATCAACATCAGTAATCACAAAACCAGTATCTTCTATGACAGCCTTCACAATCATTCCCATATGTCCACTTGATGAAAGCCCATAAAGCACTGTAAAAAAGAAAAACAATAAAACTGCAAAAGATCCCAAATGGCGAGGAACATGGATACCGGCTATAAACTCAAACATAAACCGGAGCACACGACGATAAAGACGTGGCAAAACTGACACGAACAACACCTCCATCAAAACATTTGTTTTATGAACATTCAACGCATACACGACGCGTCCTCCACCATCCACTGTACAATACCGCCATAAGTACGACCACTCGCTTTTGCAATATCAGGAAAAAGAGACGTTGATGTCATACCGGGCTGGGTATTAATTTCAAGCCAAACCAATTCTCCCGTTTCCTCATTAAAACGAAAATCAGAACGGCTAACACCTCGACAACCTATCGCCTGATGTGCAGCTAATGACATTCTTTGCACCTTTTGGTAAATATTTGATGAAAGTTGTGCAGGACAAATGTGAAGAGAGCCACCCGTTTTATATTTTGAATCATAATTATAGAATTGAAAATGCTGATCAGGGAGAATTTCACAAACGTCTAGCACCTCATTTCCCAAAACCGCACAAGTAAGTTCACGACCAGGAATATATTTTTCAACGATCACCTCATCCGCGTAACCCCATTCAGTCCCCACAACATAATGAGGCGGCGCAGATTCATTTTCTTTGACAATCATGACACCAAAACTGGACCCTTCACACACAGGCTTAATGACATAAGGAGGCTCCATGGGATGTATTCTTCCAATAGCAAAGCGACTCATAACACAAGAAGGCGCAACAGAAACTCCAACGCTCGCAACAACAATTTTTGCACGCCCCTTATCCATCGCCAATGCTGATGCCATTACTCCAGAATGGGTATAAGGAATTTTTAAATATTCAAGAATACCCTGAATACGACCATCTTCCCCAAAGGGGCCATGCAATGCATTGAAAGCAATATCAGGTTGCAATTGTTCAAGAACAGAAGCGATATGCCCATCAACATCCACGCGGCTTACACGATACCCCTGCGCTTCAAGAACATCAGCACAAGCAGCACCTGAAGATAAACTTACAGACCGTTCGGAGGAGAATCCTCCCATTAATACAGCTATATGTTCATCTTTCATAACAACTCACCCTCCTCTGTCTACTATATATAGACTACATAAAAACCACTCATACCATATAAAGAAAATACTAAGATTTATTCTTGCGAATCAATTACCTAGCATTTTTTGTAATGAATCAGACTCAGGCACAAGACGCAAGAGCTTCTCTGTTAATTTATTGATTCTTAATGGATTTTTTTTATTATCTCTTTGATATGACTCAATTTTTTTATTGCATTTTTTATGCACTCAATAAATCAATGGGACAGTTCAAAAAAAGGAACATAACGATCTTGTTCAAATTGACCAACACGCCATATCTCCCATTGTAACAGATGAGATGAGTGAGCAAAGACACGAGCACGCACTTTTTCACCCAATGCTTCAAGATCATAACCTGTTGCGTGCCCCGTATTAATCATAAAGTTACAGTGCATTTCGCTCATTTGAGCACCCCCAACTCGCAAGCCACGGCACCCTGCCTCATCAATAACGCGCCACGCAGATGTCCCTTCAGGATTTCGGAAAGTTGATCCACCTGTTTTTTCACGAACAGGTTGTACTGTTTCTCGATGACGGGTTACTTCATCCATAGCAGCACGAATATCATCTTTATTTCCTAAGTGTCCTTCCAACAAAGCAGCAGTAAAAATAAGATCTTCAGAAACATTACAATGACGATAGGAATACTGCATATCCTTCAAACTCAAGACATGACGCTGTCCTTTACGATCAAAGGCATAAACCTCAATAACACGTGCCGCTGTCTCAATACCATTCGCCCCAGCATTCATTTTGAGTGCTCCACCAAGACCACCAGGAATACCATGATAAAAATGGAAACCTGCAATCTCAGCTTCTAAAGCCGCTGCTGCCAAATGTTTATCTGCCGTAGCAGCACCAACAAAAAAACGCGTTGGAGAAACTTGCCGCACTTGCCCAAAACCTTTAGCCGAAAGACGAATAACAACACCAGGAATCCCCCCATCACGCACCAGAAGATTAGAACCAATCCCCACAATCGTTACAGGAACAGACACAGGAAGATTTTGAAGAAAAAGAGCTAAATCTGTTTCATCCGCAGGTTGATAAAAAAGTTCTGCTCGTCCACCAGTGCGAAACCACGTGACCTTACGCATCTCAACATTAGGCGTAAGTTTACCTTTTATTCCGCCCAACATCGGTTGCAATCGCGCCAACAGCGCTTCTCCATCAATGTGCTGAAAATTTATCATTGTTATCAAGTACCGCCAATTGATGAGGCAATGCACAAGCCCACTGTGTGATATTGCCAGCACCAAGAAAAACAACATAATCCCCCGAGCGAGCGAATGTAGAGACAATAGAAACAACATCCTCTAGTCCATGAATCAAACGCACATCACGATGACCCGCCATTTGAATATGTTCTACCAACTCTCTCGCACCAAAACCAGTGATCGGTTCCTCACCGGCTGCATAAACGGGTGCAATCAACACTGTATCTGCATCATTAAAACAAGCAGCAAAATCATCAAATAAATGATACAAACGGGAATAACGATGTGGTTGTGCAATCGCAATCACACGCCCTTTTGTACTCTCACGCGCTGCACATAAAACAGCCTTTATTTCAACAGGATGATGCCCATAATCATCAAATATTTCAATGCCGCGCCAACTTCCTGTTTGCGTAAAACGCCGTTTTACACCAGCAAATTCTGCTAAGCCCTTTTTTATAGATTCATTTGAAATACCAAGTTCATGCGCAATAGCAATCGCCGCTGTTGCATTAGAAACATTGTGTTGCCCAGACATTGGCAAAATCAAATTTTTCAACTCAGTCTTTCTACCTGTTTTGCGCGAACGAATAAGAACATCAAAATGCGTTTTTTGACCATCCATCGAAAGATTTAAAAAACGAACATCTGCCTGTGGATTGGCACCATATGTGATCACCCAACGATCATCAATACGACTAGCCAATGACTGAACCTCTGGGTGATCAAGACACAAAACAGCAAAACCATAAAAAGGAACATTCTCTACAAATTGCCAAAAAGCCTGGCGCACAGCATCAAAATTCCCATAATGATCCAAATGCTCAGCATCGATATTCGTAACAACAGCAATATCAGCAGGTAACTTCAAAAATGTACCATCGCTTTCATCGGCCTCAACGACCATCCAATCCCCTTCTCCCATACGCGTATTCGTACCATAAGCATTGATAATACCGCCATTAATCACCACAGGATCCAAATGACCAGCAACAAGAAGTGCGGCTACCATAGATGTTGTTGTGGTTTTACCATGCGTACCACCAACAGCAATTGCCCGACGAAATCGCATAAGCTCCGCTAGCATTTCCGCACGTTTTACAAGTGGCAAATGTCTTTCTTTCGCAGCAATATATTCAAGATTTGTTTTTTTAACGGCAGTAGAAAAAACAACAACCTCTGCATCTCCTAAATTTTCAGCATGATGACCTATATGAACATTAATTCCTTTGCCCCGTAAACGTTCAACATTTGCACTCTCAACTTGATCTGACCCTTGAACTTTATAGCCAAAATTATGAAAAATCTCAGCAATTCCACTCATGCCAATACCACCAATTCCGATAAAATGGATAACGCCTATATTAAGTGGCATTTTCATCAAAAAACTCCTCTTTTATATTTGACAATGATTGCCCTGCAATCAACGCTTCTGCCATATCCGCAAGGCGACTGGTTGCATGAGGTTGTCCAACTTTTTTTGCAGCAAGCGCTTGTTTTTCCAATAAGTGCGGAGAACAAAAAGCTTCTGTTAAAAGAGAAGCAAGTCTTTGTGCGCTTAAATCCTTTTCTGCGACGATTTGAGCCCCCCCTACAGCAGCAAGCAATGCAGCATTTTCTGCCTGATCATGATCTAAAGCATGAGGATATGGAATAAGCAAAGCGGGACGACCGATAAGAGCTATTTCACAAACAGATGAAGCTCCAGCACGTGATAAAATAAAATGAGATCGCGCCATACGTTCAGCAATATCCTCAAAGAAAGAGGCAACTTCTGCTTGCACACCCATCTTATGATAGATTTCTACTAACTCTTCAGCGCTACCGCGAACTTGCTGAACAATTCGTAAACGTTTACGATTCTCATCATCCAACAACGCAACTGCTTCCGGAACAATTTTCGAAAAAGAAGAAGCACCTTGACTGCCACCAAAAACCAAGAAATGAAATGGCTTTTCACCAGTTGATGGATCGTAGGAAATTTCTGCTGCTTTAAGAACAGCCTCACGCACAGGATTTCCTGTAAGAAGTATTTTATGAGCATAAGTATCATTGGTCGATAACAAACCACCTGCTATTGCATGCACAAAACTTGCTAATGCACGATTAGCACGCCCCATAATCGCATTTTGTTCATGAATAAATGTTGCGCGTCGACTTAAAGCCGCAATCAAAAGGGGGGGAAAGGTAGGATATCCACCAAATCCACCAACAAGCATAGGGCGCAGCTTATAAAACAGCGCTAATGACTGTCCCATTCCTTTTAATAAAGCCAAAAATGTTTTCACAAGTGCAAAAGGATGGCGTCCTGTAAATGTTGCTGATGAAACTATATGTGTATGCTCTTCATCAAAGCAGCGTACAAAACCTTGCGCTCTTTCATCGGTTACCAAATGGACATCATATCCACGTTGCCTTAATTCAACGGCAAGCGCTTCAGCAGGGAAAAGATGCCCACCTGTACCACCAGCCACCAAAACAATAACTTTGTCATCCGTCATAAGTAATATCCAAGGCAGAAGGAGAGGAAAAAGCAGAAAGACGTGCTTCTGGCCAGCGGCGTGTTAAACCAAGCAAAATACCCATTGAAAATGCAATCGCCAGCATTGATGAACCACCATAGGAAATAAAGGGGAGTGTCATACCTTTTGGAGGAATTAAATGAAGATTAACTGCCATATTAATCGATGATTGAAAACCAATCATCATCGCTATACCAGTAATACCAAGACGTATAAATGAATCACGCGTATTCAACGCTATATACAATGAACGTATAACGATAAAGCCAAAAAGCATCATAATGAAGAGACACAAGATAATACCATATTCTTCAGCAGCAACGGAAAATACAAAATCTGTATGGCTATCAGGAATGATCCGTTTCACTGTTCCTTCTCCCGGTCCTTTCCCAAACCAACCACCATTCAAAATAGCATCACGTCCTACATCCACTTGAAAGGTATCACCTTCACCCGTCAAAAAACTATTGATACGTTCGCGAACATGGTGAAGAAAAAAATATGCGAAAACAATTCCAACCATACCTAAAACAATAAACAAGAAAATAATGGTAAGAGGCACACCAGCAACAAAAAACAAACCACCCCATGTGGCGCTTATTAAAAGTGTTTGACCAATATCAGGTTGTAGAACAAGAAGCACACAACAAAAAATATAAAGTGCGGTAGCTAATGTATAGCCGAGGATACCTCTTCCCCGTATATGTTCCGAAAAAAGCCAAGCAGACATTACTACAAAAGCTGGTTTCATAAATTCTGAAGCCTGTACAGAAAAACCAAAGAGAGGAATCCACCGCCGCGCTCCCTTTAATTCTGGACCAATAAACAAGGTCGCAATCATAAGAACGAGCGTTACAACAAGCAAAAGAGCACATAAACGGCGAATATTACGAAGCGAAAAAAAAGAAAGTGTAACCATCGTAAAAAACGCTGGAATACTAAAAATGACATGCCATCTAACAAAATAAAAACTATCAGCAATTCCAATTTTTTTTGCAATAGTAGGGCTTGCCGCAAAAGAGAGCATAATGCCAATCCCCATTAAAATCAAACAAGCAGCAAAGATAGAGCGATCGATCGTCCACCACCAATTTGCAATTGGGTCTCTATCTGCACGCGTGACCATTATATCCACCTCATCTTTTTCACAATTTTACTCAAAGTGATACGGTTCCTCTCTTTTTAGCAAACACTTTAAAAACTGAATTACACAAAAAAAGATTCCGGAGTCTTAACATAAAAACATTTTTTTAAATTTATGCTTCTTTTAACTGCATAACCAAAGAAACAAAGGCTTCTCCACGCACTTCATAATTTTTGAATTGATCATAACTAGCACAAGCAGGTGAAAAAAGAACTGCAACCTCTTTTGCCTCGCAACACATAGCATCAATAGCAGCTTCACGCACCGCATTTTCCAAAGTTAAACACATCGAAAAGGGAAAGGCAGATCCAATAGTGCGAGCAAATTCTTCCGCCGCACTCCCAATTAAATAAGCTTTGCGAATTTTATGAAAAAATCCTCTTAAAGCCTCAATCCCACCTTCTTTCGCCTGCCCTCCAACAATCCAAAAAATATCATTAAAAGCAGCAAGTGCAGGAGCCGATGCATCCGCATTTGTAGCCTTGCTATCATTGATAAACAAAACCGCTCCCATTTTTCGCACTTGCTGCATACGATGAGCCAACCCTTTATAATTCGCTAAATACTTTTCTATCTGTGGGTCTGTTATTCCTAAAGCCTGCAATGCTGCTAACGCCATAAGAGCATTTTGCGCGTTGTGACAACCACGCAACGCAGTCATATGAGCAAGATCTGCAAGCAACTGACGCTCTCCATCACGAACAGCAAAGAGCTTTGTCCCATCAGCATAAAAACCATTTTCAACAAAGTGTTCTTTGGAAATTGCTTCAACTTGATGATCTTCATGAAGCAATTGATGATACAAAGCCTGACAAGCAGCATCATCAACTGAAATCAAAGCATGAGAAGCCCTAGCAACTAAAGGCCGTTTGGCTTGTACATAAAGATCAAAACTACCATGGCGATCAATATGATCCGGCGTCACATTCAATAAAAGTCCAACAGTTGGCTGCAAAGAGGGTGTGAGATCAATTTGAAAGGATGAACATTCAATCACATAAATACGTTTTTGAACAAATGGCTTAAGCGTTAATATTGGAGTGCCAATATTTCCTCCCATTTGCACATCATAGCCCATTTGTTCTAACAAATGAGTAAGCAAAGCTGTCGTTGTTGATTTCCCATTTGTGCCCGTAATCGCAATGAACGGAACATCCTGATCGCAAAAGCCAGAGCACTGTAAAAAATGATTGCGTGCACGAACAAATAATTCAATATCACCGATAATTTCTATATCTTTTTGACGTGCTTTCTCAACAACCCAATGAGGCTTAGGATAAGTTAAAGGAACTCCCGGAGATAAAATCAATGCAACAAACTCTGACCAATCTGCATGAAGAAGATCTCTCGTTGGAATATTTTGTCGAACAGCAGCTTGTACACCTGAAGGAGTATCATCCCACACAACCACTTCTGCACCGCCCCTGATCAGAGCTTGCGCAGCAGCTAATCCTGATTGCCCTAATCCAAACAAAGCAACTTTTTGACCTTTATAACACGCAACAGAAATCAAAGTTTTACCGCAATTTAAGTGTTGAGAGACCGATGAGAGCAAGAACAATTGAAATAATCCAAAAGCGTATTACAATTTGACTTTCAGTCCACCCTTTTTTCTCAAAATGATGGTGTATCGGCGCCATAAGGAATACACGTTTTTTTGTTAATTTGAAATAACCAACTTGAATAACAACCGAAAACCCTTCTAGAACAAAAAGCCCACCAATCAGAGCCAAAACAATTTCATGCTTGGTTGCAACAGCGACAATACCCAAAAGCCCTCCAAGAGCCAACGAACCAGTATCCCCCATAAAAATAGCCGCAGGTGGTGCATTAAACCATAAAAAGCCAAGCCCTGCACCAACCACAGCCCCCAATAAAACAGCCAATTCACCTGTTCCTGATACATACCGAATTTGGAGATAATCCGCAAAATTGATATTACCAGAAAGGTAAGAAATCAGAGCAAAAGACAAGGCTGCAACCATCACAGGAACAATAGCAAGCCCATCAAGACCATCCGTCAAATTTACCGCATTACCAGTTGCGACAACGACAAAAGCAGAAAAAGGAATGAAAAACCAGCTCAAATTGATGAAATACTCTTTCACAAAAGGCAGAGCCAGTCCAGGAGAACCAACCTGTAAGAGAACAAAAGCAGCAATCGCTGCAACCAAAAACTCTAAACTCAACCGTGCTTTACCGGAAAATCCTTTGTGTGTTTGTTTTGTCACCTTAAGATAATCATCATAAAAACCAATTGCCCCAAAAGACAGCATAACAAAGAGAGATACCCAAAAATAAAGATTTGATAAATTACACCATAAAAGTGCCGATACCACAGTGCCCGTTAAAATCATCAATCCGCCCATGGTAGGCGTTCCTGCCTTCTTAAAATGTGTTTGAGGACCATCAGCGCGAATGGGCTGCCCTTTTCCCTGCCGTAATTTAAGAGAAGCAATAATGCTAGGACCAAATAAAAACACAATAAGCCCTGATGTAAGCATAGCTACTACGGTGCGAAAAGTGATATAACGAAAAACATTGACGCCTGGAAGCCAATCACTAAACGAAGAAAGAAACAGCATCATAGTACAGAAAACCTTTTTAAATTAGAGAGAAACCCTTTGATAGCGATCAAGCAGTGCAGTCACAATATCTGATGAATAAAGACTATGGGATGATTTAATCATAAGCAGATCTCCATTGGAAATTTCTGCAAAAATAAGCGGTAAAATTTTTTCAATATTTTCAGCATAATGAACCTTCACGTATGTGGACAGATCAGTGGCTAAAAACTTCATTGCCTCACCAAATAAAAAAACCAGATCAGCACCAGAAAGAGACACCGGCTTTACAAGATCACGATGGAGTTTTTCACTATAAACGCCTAACTCCAGCATATCCCCTAAAATAGCAATTCGCCTCCCTCCTTCCCCTACTGGCCCTGTAGCAAGCAAACCAAGAGCAGCATGCATAGAAGCGGGATTAGCATTATAGCTTTCATCAATTAAATGAAATTCGCCCCCACTTGGCAAAGACAATCGATAACGAATACCACGCCCCTTTTGAAGAGAAAAACAGCTCAAAGAATGCAAAACATGTTCCAAATCAATGCCAATGGCATCACAAACGGCAAGAATACCTAAACTATTTTGAAGAATATGTCGCCCAGGAGCCCCAACCTTCATCACCCTATCTTGTCCAGAAATAGGGACACGCATAGAAGAATAATCTGTTAAAAGACGTATATCCCTCGCTTGGTAATCAGAATTTTCAGTCTCACCAAAGCTTAAGATCTTTTTCACACCACATTGCTTTGCCTTTTGAACGAGATAAGAAAAAAAATCATGATCCGCGTTTAAAACGGCAATGCCTTCCTCATCTAGCCCTTCAAAAATTTCAGCTTTTGCATCTGCAATTTCTTCAAGATTTTTGAAGTGACCCATATGCCCCGTAGAAATATGCGTAATGAGAACAACATGCGGATAAACCAACTCAACCAAGGGGCGAATTTCATCTTTATGATTCATCCCAATCTCAAAGATACCATAATCACTCTCCACAGGCATCCGTGCTAACGTGAGCGGTACGCCCCAGTGATTATTCAAAGAAGCAAGATTCGCATGAACCTTTCCAACAGTTGCAAGCACTTGTTTGAGAGCTTCTTTTGTTGTTGTTTTTCCAACAGAACCTGTTATTGCTATAATTTTAGCTTTTGAACGCTTGCGTGCGGCTTTTGCAAGTTGCTCTAAAGCTTGCAAAACATCAGGGACAACAAGCAGTGGAGCGGATATTTTTTTCATATCAGATAAACGATTTTCCGCAACAACAAGAACGCCTGCTCCTCGTGCATAAGCTTGCGCAGCAAAATCATGACCATCAAGATGATGTCCTTTAATACAGAAAAAAATATCGCCCTTTTCAAGAGTACGACTATCAATAGAAACCCCAGAAAAAGTTTCTGGCAAGCTCCCCACTACAAAGCCATCAATTGCAGAAACAAGCGCTTGTTTATTCCATAAAGCTGTCATCTATTGCGCTCCTGCAAAGCATCAATCGCTTTTAGGCGATCTGAAAAAGGAGTTGTTTTTTGCCCTATAATCTGACCATTCTCATGTCCTTTTCCAGCAATAATTAAAGTATCCCCTGCTTTCAGAAGCCCAACCGCATAACGAATGGCTTCACCACGATCTGCAATTTCTATTGCTCTTGGAACTGCTTGTAAAATATCCTTGCGGATTTTTTCTGGTATTTCTGTGCGCGGATTATCGTCTGTTACAATAACAATATCAGCCTTCTGTTCCGCAATTTTTCCCATTAATGGTCTTTTTCCTTGATCACGATCACCTCCACAACCAAAAACAAGAATTAAACGCCCTTGTGTAAAAGGGCGAACAGAAAGCAATACCTGCTCTAAAGCTTCTGGTTTATGCGCATAATCTATATAAACAGGCGCATTATTTTCTGTCTTTCCAACCAATTCTAATCGCCCAGGCGCTCCCTGCAAAGTTTCAAGCGAACGAAAAACCTTCTCAGGAGAAACACCTGTTGCAATTGCTAATCCCGCAGCCATAAGCGCATTAGCTACCTGAAAATCTCCAGCTAAAGGCAAATCAAATGTATAAATATTATTTTCCATACGACATTCAACATGCTGCTTAGAACGCTGATGCTCAACACGATTAATGGTAATAAATTGTCCTTTCCGTCCAATTGTTAAAACACGACGGCGTGCTTTCGTAACTTGGTCGATAACCTTTTGTGAATAAACATCATCTGCAAAAATCAGAGCTGGAGCATCTTGTGGCAAAACCGTATCAAACAACCGCATCTTAGCACGTAAATAATCCTCTACACAGGTATGATAATCCATATGATCACGCCCTAAATTGGTAAAGGCCGCCGCAGTTAAATGGACCCCGTCCAGTCGGCTTTGATCAAGACCATGTGAAGATGCTTCAAGGGCTACGTGTGTAACACCTTCATTGGAAATTTCATAAAGGAGGCGCTGTAAAGCTACCGGATCAGGAGTTGTGAGAGAACCAGAATCATTCCTATGAGGAGAAACAACGCCTACTGTCCCTATGCTGGCAGCACAAAATCCAACATGAGTCCAAATTTGCCGAGTAAAAGAGACAACAGATGTTTTTCCGCTTGTCCCTGTCACACCCACAACCGTTTCAGGTTGAGAACCATAAAAACGTGCAGCTGCCATCGCTAAACTATGACGAACATCATCAACGCGTAAAAGGGGAACAAATAAATTCTCAACTATCATATCACGATCTGTAACGATTGCTCGTGCACCACGCGTTAGTGCATCATTTATATAATGTCTGCCATCACCTTGCTTTCCTTGAACAGCTACAAAAACATATCCCGGTAAAACTTGCCGAGAATCTGCACTTATTCCTGTTATTTCCATTGAAAAAAGAGCTTCATCTTCAAGACATTCTGGAAAAACTGTTCCAAACAACATGATAACGCACCTTTATATTAATTTGACTGTTGTTTCACAACTCTCGAATTGTTCTTTGTGTTCAAAAGAGGCTCGTATTCTTTTTCAAAATCTGGTTTTATTCCCAAAAAACTTGCTGAACGACGAATAATATTAGCAAGCATTGGCCCTGCATTCATTGCTGCTGTTGCTGAACGCTGTCCATCTTCAGGCTGCGGTTCATCGATAATTGTTAAAACAACATAAGCAGGATTTTCAATAGGAAAAGCAGCAAGAAAACTATTGAAATTTTTTGTTTTAGAATATTTCCCATTTTCTACTTTTTCAGCTGTTCCTGTCTTACCACCAACACGATAACCTTCTACTTTTGCGTTACGCCCAGAACCAATATCACTGTTTAATTTATAAAGATAACGCATATTTTGACTCGTTTTGGGTTTTAAAACCTGTTTTGCATATTTTAAAGCTTCTGCTTGTGTGCGTTTCAAAAAGGTAGGTTCAATCAACCACCCATCATTCATTAAAGCAGCAGCACCTACGGCTGTTTGCAAAGGCGTTGTTGCCATCCCATGTCCAAAAGCAATTGTCATAGAATGGATATCCTTCCAATGACGTGGCGCAACAGGATGGGCAACTTCAGGTAATTCTGTTGTCAATCGATCAAGTAAACCAAGTCGTCTCAAAAAATCACGATGTCCATCGATCCCTACCGCCAACGCCTCTTTAGCAGAACCAATGTTAGAGGAATAAACAAAAACCTCCCAAAGTTCTAAAGGACGATTTTTTCCATGAAAATCACGGATAAAATAATTTTGCCCTGCTTGAAGAGGCTGTGAAGCATCAATGACACTCTTTAAATGAAAAAGCCCTGAATCAAGCGCCATTGCGGTCGTAAAACTTTTAATGATAGAACCCATTTCAAAAGTTCCAGCGGTCATTCGATTGAGGCGATCACTTTTGAGAGCTTCAACGGGGTTTCCAGGATCAAAATCTGGTAGTGATGCTAAAGCCAAAACCTCACCAGTGTGGATATTTAAAATAACAGCTCCCGCAGCAAGCGCTTTATAACGCTTCATTGCCTCCCTCAGTTCATCATGCACAATAGTCTGAATACGTACATCAATCGAAAGTTGAACTGGCTTTAATGCTTCTTCAGTTGCAAGACCAGCAGCACGCAAAGCACTCAAACCAGCATCATCAATATATTTTTCCATCCCCGCTATACCCTGATTATCAACATTCACCATACCGAGAATATGCGAAAACACTGATCCACTTGGATAAAAACGACGAATTTCAGTCCGAAAACCAATTCCTGGAATACCAAGAGCCATAATTTGTGTCTTTTGTGTTGATGTCAATCCACGTTGAATCCAAGAAAAACTAGATTTCTTTTTGAGACGTTTATAAGTTTCCTGCCAATTAAGATCGGGCAAAACTGTTGAGAGCAATTCAATTGTTTCATCTACATCAAGAATGCGTCGTGGTTCCGCAAAAAGCGAATAAGTCTTAATATCCGTTGCCAATAAACGGTTATTACGATCAATAATATCAGGGCGCGCCGTTAATTGAAGGACAGTTGGCCCTTTTGCTTCTTCAATCTGCCCACCTTCAAGCCCATAAGAAATAAGGCAAGCCCCCATAACGCCATATAAAATAAAGAAACAGAGCAAAGAAAAAAGCAAACGTGCACGACTAGAATACGAACGACGAACGGGAAAGTTATGGACATCCAACGGGGGTTTTAAGCGCTTTTTTTTCTGTAAGAATAAAAAGTATGATTTCATCACTGCACGCCTTTTTGAACATCGCCATTTACCTGAGAAGCGCGATTATTCGCCACAATATCCTTACTTTCCTCTAATATATTTTGTTTAATGACTTCTTCAATTTGATCATGGTCACGCACCGGAATATCCTCAAATTCGACAATTTGGCGCGGCTGTATAATCTCTAAACCAAGCTCTTTTTGATAACGTCTTGCAAGTTTTTGCATACGTGAAGGTTCTATCATCACAGCCCATTCAGCACGAAGCAAATTTACCATATTTTTTTCTGCAGCAATTTCATGTTCAAGACGACGAATTTCGCTCATTCGTTTTTGAACATCATATTTTACCTTATAAGTAAGACCTGCCATACAAATCATAATCATTACTAAAATCATATCAAATGTACGAAAAACTGTCATTTTTTGTTTCCTTCAAAACGAGCAATCTCTGCCATACCAAATAATTTCATATCTGTGCTAAGACTCTCTGCCTTTGTACGTACACCAATACGCAACCGCGCAGAACGTGAACGAGGATTTTTCTGCAACTCCTCTTCATTTGCAGTTATACCACCTTTAAACAAAGGCAAAAATGTTGCTGGAGTCGTCTTTATTTCAGGAAGATGGCGCGATCGCATACGTTCTCCTGAACGAGCAGAAAAAAATCTTTTGACCATACGATCTTCAAGTGAATGAAAACTCACAACACCTAAACGTCCTCCTGCTTTTAAAACACGTTCAGCGGCAAATAAACCACGTGCAAGTTCACCAATTTCATCATTAACATAAATGCGAAGAGCTTGAAAAACACGCGTTGCAGGATGAATGCGGTCCCCACTTTTACGGCCCACCAATGCTTCGATGGCGTGAGCAAGATCGCCTGTACGTAAAAAGGGTTGAACGCAGCGACGCTTTTCAATCATCCGTGCAATTCGTCCCGCATAGCGTTCTTCTCCTAATATTCTAAAAATTCGCGCCAAATCATCAACTTTCAAACGATTAACAACATCTCCAGCAGTAAAACCAGTCTGCGCCATTCGCATATCCAACGGACCATCTTTTTGAAAAGAAAATCCTCGCTCTGCTTCATCAAGCTGCATTGAAGAAACACCAATATCTAAAATAACAGCGTCCACCTTTTCTTCAACAACACGATCCAACTGAGAAAACTCGATTTGTACCAAACGAAGTCTTGGGGAAAATTCATCAACAAGAGATTGTCCTTGATCAATAGCATGAGGATCACGATCAAGAGCAACAACCTGTGCACCCGCATTTAACAACGCGCGCGTATAACCACCAGCACCAAAAGTGCCATCAATCACTTTTGCTCCAACCAATGGCATAAGCCCAGCCAAAACTGGCTGTAACAACACTGGAATATGGCGCTCAGTTTTATCATCCTGTTCTGTCAAAATAATCCGTCTTGATTTATGCGTTTTCAAATCAACAATCGTACATGGCAACTGGTATCAAAAGAACCAAAACCAACTCTCATATTCATCATTATGTAAAGTCGAAGCGAACCAGATATGCATTCTAATGCATTATACTTAAAAAAATATTATAATTGTAAAAAACAATCTTTACTTGAGTGCCGATTTCAGAAACGCACCCTTTCTATATTTGCCAGCCCCCAATGTTGCGACAGCCCTTGCATTAAGACGATTCATAATAAGCAGGTTCGAGATAAGAGAATCTTAGGATATTTGAGGGTCTAATTCAATATGCAAAATAGTAAATTATCTTTATAAATCAATATGTTATCTATATGAAAAATCTATATACACTCACATCACAATATCACTTACCCGTAACATTCATGATATAAAATAGAACAACAACGAAATATCAGTCGGCCTATAAGCCGGGTTCTGTATGGTAAAGCTTATACTTTCCATGGCAACCATTCATCTAGGACGGATGTTACCACCCGCCTCGTGCAACCTACCCGAATGACTCGCCCGGAAACCGGCTGCAAGTTAAGCCTTGCGCGTCATTTCTATTTGGTCTTGCTCCCGGTGGGGTTTACCTTGCCACATTCATTACTGAATGCGCGGTGGGCTCTTACCCCACCCTTTCACCCTTACCTATAAAAATAGGCGGTTTGCTTTCTGTGGCACTTTCCCTAGGGTCGCCCCTGCCGGGTGTTACCCGGCACCGTTTTTCCGTGGAGCCCGGACTTTCCTCACCTGCACACCTTGAAGCATGAAACAAGCGCGGCTGCCCAGCCGACTGACACATCCTTTATAAAACATTTTTCATCACATGCAAAGAGCAGCTTCAAGATATTTTAAAACAAACACACCCCCTTTAAGGCTATTTTATCTTAATGAAGCCAGATAAGTTTTTACTTTTGAGCAATATTTTGCTGAAATGGAATTCATTTTTCTTGCCCCATGACCTGCATTATATTTAAGAATTGTACCACACGTATTTCCACCACTTAGTGTATATGCCCGCGCCAAATAACGCATACCATATTCAAGATTGGTCGCAGGATCATAAAGATCTTTAATAGAACCATTAAAACCCAATCCTCGCGCAGTAGATGGTTTAATTTGCATCAAACCTATTTCGCCAGCAGCTCCTTTTATACGTGCCTTATAATTACTCTCAATTCTTATAACAGCATGCGCTAAGTTAACAGGAACATTATACTTATTTGCAAATTTCTGAATAAGAAATTCATACGGACGAGCAGAAATCTTAGAAGAAGGAGTCACTGAGCTTTTATTTGAACCTGCAACATTTAAGCTCGTATGAGTCCAACTTATATCAAACACAAAAAATACAGCAAATGCCGTATTTAAAAGGAGTTTCAAAATTTGCATTTTTTTCTCTTCACTCAGACATTCTCAAATCATAACCGCAACGGTATTGCGGGCGCATTCTACAGAAAAAGAAAGCTAAAGAGCGGCTTGAAAATGAAAATATTAAGACAATTTCAAGATATTTTTTTGCAACAGAAGAAAGTTACTCAATTTACTTATTATATCTTTCTATATCTCATAAAACATCGGAAAATAAAGAAACTATAATGAAAGTTTTAACATGCTAAAAAAGATAATATACTCTACAAATTTTTGATACAATTACAATACACTCAAATTTTAGCAACCAAAAACAGTATTAAAAATGCCTCTACTATTTTTTACATATGATTATTAAAATCTATAAGGCCAATTCCATAATTGCAAAAAGCAACATAAACGAGAACGCCTTCACCAAAGTCCCTTGATAACACAAAAACCTTACTCGGAACAAAAACCGCTATTAACACTTTCCATTGGCTGATAAATACTGGCTACTAAAAAACTCTGCTAAACACGCTATCCCAAAAAAAACATCGCGTAGGGAAAGCACGCCAATATACATAAATACATTAATTTCAGGCTATATAACAAAACTTAATAATTATGTCTATCTGTTTTTAGAAAATTCTATAAAGAGGCAAAATAAAAGATTACAAAACTACCTGAATAAAAATTCACATTATTTTTTATTCAAAATATTTTTTCACATACTGTGATTTTACCAAGCCTGCAGATCCCTCCATCTTTAGAACTTATACAATGAATAAAGATCTTAAAATCCAAGAAAAGCAAAAAACGCCCTTAAGATCGCACAAAAACACACTTTTTAAAAGAACTAAAAATAAACATCAGTAATAGAAGGATGGAAAACCGCTTTTGATAAAACCACAACAACAGTTTTCCCCAATTTACGAGCTTGTTCACTACTCTGACCATTTGCAAAAGCAGCAGAAACTACATCACGACGGAATTCCTCAATCAACTGCTTCTGTTGCTCAGGATTCAGCTTAGAGAGTTCCATTATAATATCTGGAAACAATGTTGACAATCTTTCTAGAAGAATTTCCTCTGTAAGATTAACCTGCTGTGAAGAATGCTGTGAAGAAAAAGAGCGCCCGAATAAAAACTTATGAACTGTAACATTTCGAGAAGCAAAGAGACTGGCAATAAAAATAAAAAATATAAACATGCCAAAAACGATACGACGCCAGCAAAAACCCATCATCTCTTACCTAAGAAAAAACCCCCAAACAGCTCTTAACTATTATCTTCACCCTACACCATACAATATTATCCGCCTATACCCCCCACCTTATAAGACTTTAACAAACTTTACATATAAAGCCTGACTGAGGAAATCCTCAGTCAGGCCAGACAATCTAAGGGATCCACGCGGGGGGGGGGGAGGAGGTTCCCTGATCGTCTTCTTACATCAACTATTAAGATAGCGGATGTAATATTCTTGCTATGGAATAAAATATTTTAAACAACAAGAAATTCTTATCATCTTCTAGGCAAAAAAAGACAAAAAAATTATAAATCGTTTAAAAATGAAAAAATTTAGGCAAAAAATATTCAAAATGATCCAATTTGAAGCAATTTTATTCCAAGAATTATCAATACGAATCTATGAAGATCATCATTTCCATATTTTCTCAGAAACTCTAGTTTGTATAAACTTCCCTTATAAAAAGCATAAAAACAGAAATAACTTATTCAAAAACTCTCACCGCAACAATTTCAGTTATGAACCTTTTAGCTCTTTTAAGTTTATATAATTATGCCTTTTCGAAGATAATTTATCCCGAATCATTCATCATCGAGGATTAAAATGAGGACAGATTATTTTATAACCAGCAATAAATTCAAACACATTATAAATGGCTGCCCTCACAGTCTTGGCTTTATAACAATGCCTTTAGAGATATCCCCTACAAACACAGATTGAAGCATCAATAGTCCCATGCAAACAACACAATGCGCAAAAAAATGATAACGTTTCAAAGACTTAACAAAAGCTCTTGCGCTTTGTAACTGAAAAAAATTAAAGAATATAACATGTAAAAAAATATGATCATGCAAACTGTATCTTTTTATCTTTAAGATCATCCACCAGTAAACGTGGATCACGTGCAAGCCAAAGCTTAACCACGAATCCTACCTTCTTTTCATTTTGCATAGGAGCAACAGACACTGTTTGTTCCAGAATAAGTCCCGCATTTTCAAGCCATTGTTCTATTTGTGTATCTGAAAGTCTAAGATTTCTATGAGCATGGTAAGAATATGAAGACTCAATTTCACCACCAATAAAATCTACAATCAGTAAACGTCCATGAGGACGTAAAATACGTGCAACCTCATGAAGAGACATCTTAGGATTCTCAAGAAAATATAAAACCCAATGAAAAATGACCAAATCAAAAGTTATATCTCCAGTAGATAAATGCAAAACATCTCCATCTAGCGCAACTTCAACTGCACGCCTATAAAGACCTGAAAACAATTTTAAGAGAGAGCCTGTATCTGTACCGATAGCCATCATGGTCTCAAATGGTTTATTGCCAATAATTTCAAGTAAAGCATTTTCCACAATCGGATTTGCAATATAAGATAACTGTAATGCTTCCCACTGCGCTGTCTTTTTTAAAAAATACTGTCTTCTGCTTGTTTGGCGCTGTTTTTTAATATCCGCCAAACGTGCCAAATCACACGCTAACATCTCATCGTACTTTGGCAAAGCTGAAAGGGCAGCCTTCACAATGTCTTTACCAAAACAGCCGGAACAAAACTTAAAATAAGTCCGTTTCCCCTTTTGATAACACACAACAAACCCTGCTTCATATAATAAACGTAAATGGTGTAATACATGTGATTGAGACTGGCCAAGGATAAAAATAAAATCAGAAATTGTTAAATCATTCTGATACAAGAGTGCAAGAATACGTAAACGACTTATCTCCGCTATCGTTTTCAACAATATAATCAGTGCATCCAAACTTACTGTTTTTTTCATCACTATTCTCTCAGAGAAACATTTATTTCCTACGAATAGAAAATGAAGAAGAAGGCATAGAGTTGCATCACTTCTGTTGATATTGTTTTCTGTTATATAAAAAACAAACAATTGTTAGAAAATAAACAGCACTCCTTTCCGCTATCCCCTAAAACAACAGCAGAGTTGCTTGCATCGTAACCTGTCAACTGCATATAAAATTCACACCCTTCCATTATAACCTGATCTGTAACAAACTCTCATATACATCGCCAACATATTAAAGCATAACGACGTATTGCCGTAAAAGATATTATAAAGATTCCACACTATAATTCTTATTTTGGAGTAACAAATAAAAAAACTTACAACATAGTAGATACTCTTTCTTTTGAAAAACACTAGACAGCATCACCATTTTCTCAATGAATTTCAAAAAAGATAAGAAACTCTAGCGTGTAAATGGCTTATAATTGGCACGTTTAGGACTAAGAGCATCCGCACCAAGACGGCGAACCTTATCAGCTTCATATTCGGCAAAATTACCTTCAAACCATTCGACATGCCCATCCCCTTCGAAGGCCAAAATATGTGTTGCCAATCGATCAAGAAACATACGATCGTGCGATATGATAACTGCACAGCCTGCAAAATTTTCCAATGCATCTTCTAGTGCACCTAATGTTTCAGTATCTAGATCATTTGTTGGTTCATCAAGGAGAAGAACATTGCCTCCCTCCTTTAAAAGCTTAGCCAAATGGACACGATTGCGCTGCCCACCTGATAAATTTGCAACCTTCTGCTGTTGATCTGTTCCCTTGAAATTAAAAGCACTACAATAAGCGCGGCTATTCATCTCATATTTACCTAACTGGATAACGTCATTTCCACCAGAAATTTCTTCCCAAACAGTTTTATCTCCCGCTAGAGAATCTCGACTCTGATCAACATAACTCATATGGACTGTTTCACCGATGCGTATTTGTCCAGAGTCTGGCTGTTCCTGTCCCGTCAACATTTGAAACAATGTGGACTTTCCCATACCATTGGCACCAATAACTCCGACAATACCACCCGCAGGAAGCTTGAAAGAGAGAGAATCAATCAACACACGCGCACCGTATGCTTTAGAAAGGTTATCAACTTCAATGACAACCTGCCCCAATCTTTCGCCAATAGGAATAATGATTTGTGCCTCTCCAGGACGGCGCTCACGTGCAGCTTGAACTAACGCATCATAAGCCTTAATACGAGCTTTTGACTTTGCTTGTCGCCCTTTTGGACTAGAAGCTATCCATTCTTGCTCACGCGACAAAGCACGCTGACGCGCAGCCTCTTCCCGACCTTCCTGAGCCAAACGTTTGGCTTTCGCCCCCAAATAAGCCGAATAGTTCCCCTCATAAGGAATACCTTTTCCACGATCTAATTCTAAAATCCAACCTGTCACATTATCGAGAAAATAACGATCATGTGTAATCAAAAGCACCGCACCGGGATATTCGCGTAAATGCCTTTCAAGCCAAGCCGTCGTTTCGGCATCTAAATGGTTTGTCGGTTCGTCCAAAAGCAACAAATCAGGTTTTGACAAAAGCAATTTACAAAGCGCAACACGCCGTTTCTCACCTCCTGAAAGCTTTATCACACTTTCATTAGCTGGTGGACAACCAAGAGCCGCCATAGCCATTTCCACTTGACTTTCTAAATCCCAAAGATTTTGGCTGTCGATAATATCCTGAAGACGTGCACTTTCATCAGCTGTTTCCTCACTATAATTCATCATCAATTCATTATAACGCTCGAGAATTGCCTGTTTATCTGCAACACCTTCCATCACATTGCCCCGCACATCTTTGCTTGTATCAAGAAGAGGTTCTTGCGGCAGATAACCACAACGCGCCCCTTCAGAAAGCCACGCTTCTCCAGTATATTCCTTATCTAGCCCAGCCATAATCCGTAAAATAGTTGATTTACCTGCACCATTCGGTCCTAAAATGCCGATTTTTGCATCTGGATAGAAAGACAAATGGATATTTTCTAAAATTTTTTTATTGCCGTAAGACTTGTTAAGCCCAGCCATATGGTAGATAAATTGACGTGCCATAAATTTCTCTTTACATTGTGCGATACTAAAAGATGAGGACTTTGAAAAAATTCTTTTGCTTTTCTTACACTGTGCGGTAAAGAACGCTTGCATTGTAACGAAAGCTTTTTGCTTTATACTGATATATTTTTTCTGTTCTCACAAGCCCCACTATGGTTCTAAATGCAAAAAACTGCCCATTCGAAGAGCAAAAAGCAAATCTTTTTAGCTGTGCCTGAAACATGCTATCAAACATCACCTCTCTTTTCCATACCAGATACAACATTGTGTTTTTATCGTATTAAACCAACTTATCAATGGAATATAGTCTCACCAAGAAAACCAATTCTCTATGCTCCTTCTTTTTTTGCGTTATGGGCCGTTCATTATGCAGTAAAAAACCCTTCTCTTTTTTCATCAATTTTGTGTCACGGAAAACAATGGGACTCACCTCTTGCACTGCTCTGGCTCAAATTGTGTTTACAAAACGACCGCCGCCTTATGGGATCTGACGTTCCAAGCTTGAGAATCATGAAGGCTTTACACAAACATGTAGCAATGAGTGACTATAGTTCCCTCCCCATTGATACATGGTTACAATTCGTGAAAAACTATAAAAAAAATTGTCAAAACCTATCTCTTCCCCTTTTGTGGCTTGATAATTACAAAAATAATACCAATATCGGTGAGATTATCTCGAAACTTCAAGATGAAATATAGCTTCTAAAAAGTCTCACAAAAGGTAAGCCTTCTATAGGAACATATTCATGGAAAAAAAAGTCTTAATCGTTATTGATGTTCAAAATGACTTCTTACCAGGTGGAACACTTGCAGTACCACAAAGCGATACGATTATACCTGCTATTAATAATCTCATAGACCAATTTGATCATGTTATCTTAACCCAAGACTGGCACCCCAAAAACCATTGTAGCTTTGCTTCTTCCTATTCAGAAAAAGCGCCCTATGACACAGTTGAGCTTAACTATGGCCCTCAAATACTTTGGCCTGATCATTGTATACAAGGAACACAAGGAGCAGAGTTTCATACATCTCTCAGAATTGAGAAGACACAACTTATCCTTAGAAAAGGCTACAATAAAAAAATTGATAGCTATTCTGCCTTTTTTGAAAATGATCAAACAACACCAACAGGCTTGCAAGCTTACCTTAAAGAACATGGTTTTACAAAGCTGGCTATGTGTGGCTTAGCAACGGATTTTTGTGTAGGATTTTCTGCACTTCACGCTATACAATGTGGCTTTAAGGTAAGCGTTTCACTCAATGCCTGTGCTGGTATTGATCTCAACGGATCACTTAACACCATGCTTAAAACGATGAACGAATCCGGTATAGAACTTTTAATGGTTTCCTAAAATATCTTCTTCTGCCTTTTTATTGTAACTATAAAAAATTTAATTTGACTCAGCGACACCGCGTTTATTCAGATGCTGACGCTTGAAACGAAGAGATGAATAAAAAGCCATTCCAAGAATACAGCTCCCCACCAATCCTGTTAAGACTTCAGGAACTGATATAATCGTTTGCAGATACATAATCACCGCGAGAACCAAGATAGCATAAAAAGCTCCATGCTCCAGATAACGATAATGCAACAATACCCCTGATTCGACCAGCATAATCGTCATAGAGCGAACATAAAATGCCCCTATACCAAGACCAATTGCAATAATAAAAAGATTGTGTGAAAAAGCAAAAGCACCAATAACGCCATCAAAAGAAAAACTAGCATCCAGAATTTCTAAATAAAGGAAAGCACCTGCCCCTCCTTTGGCAATTGTTGTTAAAGTTGTTTTTGGAGCATCTAAAAGTGAACTGATGGCTTCCACACCTATAAACGTCAAAAGTCCATAAAGGCTAGCAAGCAAAAAAGTCATTTTATCTTCTCTTGCAATCTGTTCTGCAAAAAACAATATCAAAGTTAAAACGATTGCAATATCAATGCCAGCAAGCGTTCCAAACTTCTGAGCCGGTTTTTCTATAAAAGCGAGCCAATGCACCTCTTTTTGGGAATCAAAAAAATATCTCAAACCAACCATTATCAGGAAAGTTCCTCCAAAAGCTGCAATTCCCACATGAGCATCTGTTAAAATTGCTGCATATTGATGTGGTTCCCATACCGCTAATTTCACTGCTGCAATTGGATTAATTCCAACAGCAATAGCAACCACCAATAACGGAAAAACAATTCGCATCCCAAACACGGCTACCAAAATACCCCATATCAGGAAACGGCGGCGCCATAACGGATCCATTTTTTCAAGAACACGAGCATTAATAATAGAATTATCAAAAGAGAGAGAAATTTCCAAAATTCCTAACACACAGCAAATAAAAAAATATTTCAGAAAACCAGTAATACTTTCTGTTTCAAACCAACCAATCGCCCCTCCCATAAAGACACCAACAATTGTGAAAAAAAAAGCCCATCCAAAATAGCCTAATAAGGCCATGATCATTCCTCACAATTTACTTCTTGAGTTCATTTGTAACATAAATCGAAAGATTGCATTCATTAACGTGAAAATAGAAAGAATCTATATAATGATTCTATATGGAATCTCTGGAAAAAAAACAAGAAAAGCACAGAAAATTTTATATTCTCTCTAAAATGAGTACCAATTTTAAATAATATGTAATACGATAAGTTGAAAATCGCGTTCTATTCATTAAAATTAAAAAAATAAAGAAAAATAAAACTATAAATATTGACATTACATCATGAGTTATTAATACATAGTGTGCCTTTAATGGTTAAAATCTATACCATGATGATTTGCTGAGGGAGATAATTCGTGGCACGTCCTGAAACTGAATCAAAAACTATATTTGGAAAACGTTTACGTTATGTACGCCTCGCTTTAGGGGATCCATCACGTGAAGCACTGGCTAAAAGTTTTAGCATGACAAAAAACTCCATTGCCTTTTATGAGCGTGGAGAAAGAGAACCCAATCTAAGTGTCTTACAAACATATCGCACGTTGTACGGTGTCAATATTAATTGGCTTTTAACTGGACAAGGAAAAATGTTTGATAGCGAGTATAATAAAAGTGACTTCGATTGGAACTATTTTATAAAAAAAATGGAAGGGCTTGAAGAAATTCTTGCCAACAGTGATCATAGTGAAAAAATAAACCAAGAAAAAATTGATAGCTCTTATGAAAAGTTGCAGCAATATTTGTCAAAACAAGGCTTATCTCATAGCCTTAATCCCAAAGCTGCAACTTCTCTGATGGATATGAAAGCTAAAATGGCAAATTCTTATACCCTTAGCTTATTTATTGACTTACTCATTCGAAGTGTATCGCAAAAAGAGATTATAGCTAATCAATAAATATCCTTATCATAAGGGATAGAAATGGATATAAATTTTATCAGCACGGAAAGAAGCATTCTTGTTTTTTCCATGCTGGTGTTTTTTTGTTGTACGTGGAAATTTATTTTGTAAAACAACCCAGTATACTTGCTTACCAAAATAAAAAAATCTAATATAAACTAAAAATGCACCGTAATTAAAGTTTAAAAAACCAGTTTTGTAGTATAGAATACCTATTTATAGATTATTGACAATAAATATTTTCTTGTTATTATATTCGCAGCCCTCATAGAAATTATTGTTTAAGACAAAAAAATCAAGGGGAATATATTGACTACTCGCTATAGAGACATACCTTAGCACATAGTCGTAGTGGTTGAGTGTTTATCCTACAAATTACGGCTATTTTATGAGGTGGAAAGCATGTTTTTTGAGGTATTTCAAGGTGTTCACAATCAATGGTACTGGCGTTTAATTTCAGGAGACGAACAAAAGATTGCTTTTTCAAGTAAGGGTTACCCAACAAAACAAGACATCTTAATGAATATTGAGCAGATAAAAGAAATTACGCATAAAGCCCTTATTAGAGAGCTAGAATCCTAACCTTCCTACCATTAAAATAACAATTTACACTTTTTATATTGAGAATCCCGCACTACACTTTAGTGATGAATAAAGAGAACTTCCTTTTTCTCGATGAAGAGAGGTTTTTATGTGATTTCTAGCATACACCAATGACGGTGAAATAAAAAATTTTTCGTAGATGCTGCATTTGTCCTCAAACAAACAATCAAACTCCTTATTCAATCCATCAACAAGCAACACTCTCAAAGTCTTGTGTTTTTTGGTAAACGACTCCAAGATCATATATGTGTATTCTTAGTAACTCTAACATATCTATAAATTAGTGCATCACCATAAATTTTTGATTGTTAATAATGATCACTTTCCTACAAACTTGAATGCTTTCATAAAGTATAGTTTAGAATAAAATTAAGGCATTATCCCAAAATATACCTTCACCACCAGCCTACAGTCTTTTACGACTAAAGGTTACCTCTTTCTCTCTCCTGCGTCTTTTTATTTCCTTATTTTAACGCCTTTAAAATCTTTTAATTCAGCATTCAATATAAAACTGTAGGCAATAAAATGTAGGCACAATTACCTTTTCATATCCTCTTTAGATTTCCCCTCATCCTGATATTGTTTTATGGTCTCTTCATATTGCTTAATTTGTTCTTTCAGTTTTTTAATTGCTTGATCACGTCTTTTAATCACCATACTTTGCTCTCTAATCGCCCTATCTCGTTCTTCAGTTATCTTCATGGAATCTCTAAAGAACTCATGCTTTATCTTTTTTGCTTCTTCTTTAAGAACTTTAACTTGATCACGATAATAAAGAGCAAAGCGAAACATGAATCCACTGCAAACCAAAACGACAATCACCACTCCTAATAAAATTTCATTTACACTCATGTTGATATCCTTTAAATACCATTAAATTCATCCGTCTTGACCAATTTTTTGTCTCGCGCTCTATCAAAAAAGAACGCCAAGTTACACGTACTAGATGCACAAATCACGCTCAGTACCCTTATTTTCTCCACTAAACAATCTAATGAACAATGCAAAAAAAGCCCTATGAAGTTGTCAATTCCACACCCTCATACTATTGGCACCGTATTTATTTATACAAAACACTAAGAATATAACTAATCTCAAAAATTTTAACATTTTGGAAAATCCCGTCGTTATAAACTTGAACATTACTGTAAAAGCGATTCCTTCCATTAACATGCGCATTACTATTAGCCATTGGAATTAAAAGAAATCTTCATCTTGTCATAAACATACAGCCTACTGCCAATCTCCAAACTTCCATACATCTGTGCATTACCATGAAACAAAGCTGGAAACAGGCAACATACAGTTCATCTGTGCACTATCATAGAGAATGTTGTCATTACAAACATAGGCACCATTATAAAACATGGCATTAGCAAAAACGCATCCATCTTCGATAAAGCGTCTAGCACTTATATTACACTTCACCCAACAATCACCTTCATGTTCTGTAAAATCACTAAGATCATTTTTTTTGATATTTTTAAAACCTCTTAATGCACACATGTGGCATACCATTTAACAGTAACTTAATCTATTAAAACAAAAGAAAAAACAGTGTCCTGCACCAATGAATTTGTTGTATTCTCTACAGCCATAACCTTGTTCCCTAAGGTTGTAGAGATTCATGATATCCACACACCACCTTAATTGCAGAAATTTCTTACAAATGCCAATGTTGGGGTATATCTTGATTCACAATGGTGTTGCGTATACATCAGTGACATTTCATAAACGCACTAGGTGTATTTCCACCTCTGGGTTATACGCATTCACTTTGTCACGATCGTGCAACTGAGGAACTATTTTTTATTAATTCAAATCTGAAAGTATATGGGAACATTTTGTTATTAGTTAAAAACAACTCTATATCCTTCATAAGCGAAAAGCTACGCATGGGTATTTTTACGCTCCTTGTATCACGTACTCTAGATTCGCAGTGTAGTATTAACGCTATAGCGTAAATATGTAAAGGTCTAAAAATGACAAAGACTGAAAAAGATTGGTTTCAACGCTTAATTGAGTTAATAAAAAGCGATGGACGCACAATGATTGAAATAAGCAAAGCAGCAGGCTGTGGACAAAACTACGTACAACAAATGATAAACGGAGGGAAAAGACCCTCTGTAGATAAACTCATGGCTATTCTTAACACACTCGGAAATGCTAGCGCCATATATGTAATAACTGGTTTTAACATCTCCGATGAAGACTTAAAACTCATTGCTTTGATTTCGTCTGGAGATAAAAAGAAGATTGAAGCTTTAAATGTTCTGTTGACTGAGCAGAACTTGTAGAATTTTCTACTATTTCCAATATTTCTTGTTTTTGAGCCTTAGACAAAGCTTCCCATTTCACAATAATATCGGATAAAGCTGCCTCAATTTTTTTGTCATTCTTCATAGTTACACTCCACGTAGTCAAACTATACAACGCTAAAGCGTTTAAATATATCCCATACCTTAGAAACCAATTTTTGCAATAGACTATATCGAAGCCGTTGCGTATAAACTGGTTTTATAAAATCAAATGGAATTCTGTTGATTATGTACCATGGTGAAACAGAAAACATCGCACAATCCAGACCTTTTTATAAAAAACTGGCATCATCATTTTATCAACAACGCTAATAATACTACTCAGATCTTGTGATTCGAACCAAGTGCTAATCGCGATGTGAAGATATCTCTGAAAATACTGCTAACCTCTACGTGAGAGAACAAGAAAAAGCTTATTTTGAAAGAAGAATATATCACAATTTTATTCTATACAGCACTACCTATATTTTTAAAATGATATCGCAAAGTAAAAACACAACAATGCGATATCTCCAGTTCTTATGAACAGCAGCGCTGCCTACCACTCTATGATATGCCTCCCCAAAAGGCTACCTCCTCTTGAAAGCACCCTTGAGATAAGCATAGAGACTTATCAGGAACGAAAATGGAAATACTTTAAAAAATACAATGGGTCAAGCCTCAATGACGCCCACACATACATTACACAAGAATTTACAAAAAGAAAAAAGGTTCTTAAGCTTAGAAAAGAAAACATCGAGAGATATTATCATCTTTGACCACATAGAACACATAAACATTTCTAAATTATGTTTTTATTGAATCTGAAATCATGATGATACGGTCCGGATCAGTTGTAAAAGTGTAACAGAAACACCATTCACTAAAAAATAGAAAGAACTACTTTAAAATAAGTATTTTCTTCCGATTTTATATGACAGGCAAAAACTTAGAATTTCTCTTAGTGAATAAAATATTCACTTATGAAAAAAACAAAAATCAACTCTTTAAAAAACTTTAATACGCCAGTTTTATGAAAAAACATCATGCAGAAGAAATTAAAAAAATGAGCTGATGGATTTAAGAAAGTACACAGCGATACATAAGCTTAGAAAGAATGTGGTACCGTAAATAAAAGCCTCTTTTCACTAAACTGAAGAATGCAAGAAGCTATTCTACACAGAAATGTGCCGGTAGAAAAACCACTCAATAATAGAACAACCATTAAAAGCTTCACGATAAATAAAAAAGCAAAGAATAATAAATCTCAAAACTTCTTTATATTTTTTTCATTTAATGGTGGGCCCGGAGGGACTCGAACCCCCAACCAAGCGGTTATGAGCCGCTGGCTCTAACCAATTGAGCTACAGGCCCCACACAGGTTGCTTTTCTCTAAACTAAAATGCCCTATGATACAAGAGCCTATCTAAAATTATAACCCATCTTTTTCTTTTTATCTATCGGTTTTTCTCGTGAGTACCCTAATTTCTTTACAAGAACACCCAAAAATGAGAAAGTAGTAAACTAATCAATGTAAAGGAACAGATATGACAAACACAATTTTCCAACCGCTGAATCATTATAGCGTTAAAATAGCTATGATAGTACTTACACTGCTAGCCAGTTCACTCTCCATACATGCCGAAGCAAGCAAAATGAAAAACGCAACCATTACAGTCACTGCAACTGGTGAAAGCCAAGCAACACCGGATATGGCAATTATCAACTTAGCTGTTGTTACAGAGGATAAAACTGCCCAAAAAGCATTAGCAGCCAATAATAAATCTATGAATGATATTGTAGCTGCTTTTAAGA
The DNA here is from genome assembly GCF_026930205.1 of Bartonella sp. 220B. Lineage (GTDB taxonomy): Bacteria > Pseudomonadota > Alphaproteobacteria > Rhizobiales > Rhizobiaceae > Bartonella. The sequence goes on from NZ_JANHOI010000003.1 coordinate 125,324, forward strand.
ACAATGGAATCCAAGCAAATGATTTACAAACATCAGGCTTGTCCATTTATCAATCTAGCACTGAGAAATCTCATGACAGAAGGAATCACGAAAAGCTCTATCATGTTTCAAATTCTTTAACAGTGCGTATTCGTGATCTTGCCAATGCTGGTAAAATATTTGATCAAGCAATGGCACTGGGCGTTAACTCAGTCAATAGCATTACCTTTACCAATGCCGATACAAAAGCATTTTATCAAGAAGCACGTAAAAAAGCTATCACTGAAGCCATTGAAAAAGCCCAAACTATAGCGCAGGCAGCAAATTTAAAATTAGGAAAAATCATTGAAATCAATGAAAATAATGACAATTATTACCCAAAGGCACGCCTGATGAGCAGTGCAACACATGCGAGCTACGCCGATACAAACTTCTCAGGCGGTGAATTAGGTTATAATGTTAGCGTTACAGTAGTATTTGCTATAGACTAAATCGTATGCGCCATAAATTATTGCGCGAAACAATCATATCACTCGCCTTCACAGAGAAGTTCGGTGATATGGTTGAAATAGGTTTCTTCACTCAATAATTCATCATCGTAAATTTCTATTTGTCCACGCGCAGAAAACTGTGTTTGATGTACTGTTTGCCAATTTCCTGATACCAGTGGATGCCACCATTGAAGATCTTTTCCTTCATTAATCAACCGATACGCACAATTTTTTGGAAGCCAACGCGCTGTTTTAACCGTTGCAACATCTAGTGATATACAGTCTGCAACAATTGATTTACGGTGAACATAGTTTTGGCACCGACAAGTTTCCGCATCTAAAAGACGACAAGCAACACTGGTTGCATAAATATCTCCAGTATCATCATCTTCTACTTTGTGTAAACAACATCGCCCACAACCATCACAGAGACTCTCCCACTCAGAAATGGAAATTTCTTCTAGTTTTTTTACTTTCCAAAAGGGAATTTCTTTACTCATAAAATCGTCCATATTTTTTTGAAAAATAAAAAACTACCAAAAGCAAAAGGAATAAAATTACATCCTTATAGTTTCATCAATTTTTCTTTAAAAATGATTTCTACACGCATTAACATGCCAAAATATTGTTCATTCCTTTGAGAAATGACTTTATAATTTCATGCCGCGTATCTGTTGTTTTTATAAATTACAGCACCAATATCAAAGCCAAAAAAATATTAAACATCGAATTTTTTACAGATCGTTCAACACTCAGCCTTCAGCTTTCTAAAAAACACCCAAAAAACTACGCTATATGTGTTTTATCTCCATTCATCAAGAGAAGAGATACATCTTTGAAAATGCTCCTCTTCTCTTAAGAATCGAGAAAGCTGCGCAATTTTCGTGAACGGCTCGGATGCTTTAATTTACGAAGAGCCTTTGCTTCAATCTGACGAATACGTTCCCTTGTCACTGAAAATTGTTGACCAACTTCTTCCAACGTATGATCAGTATTCATCCCTATACCAAAACGCATTCGCAAAACGCGTTCTTCACGAGGTGTTAATGAAGCAAGAACACGAGTTGTTGTATCCCGTAGATTAGCCTGAATAGCTGCATCAATCGGCAATAATGCATTTCTATCCTCAATAAAATCACCTAAATGAGAATCATCTTCATCACCAACAGGTGTTTCTAGTGAAATAGGTTCTTTTGCAATTTTAAGAACTTTTCGCACTTTTTCTAATGGCATAGAAAGTTTGCTTGACAATTCTTCTGGTGTGGGCTCTCGTCCAATTTCATGGAGAATCTGACGCGAAGTGCGAACGATTTTATTAATTGTTTCAATCATATGAACGGGGATACGAATAGTGCGCGCCTGATCAGCAATCGAACGGGTAATTGCCTGACGAATCCACCACGTTGCATAAGTTGAAAACTTGTATCCACGCCGATATTCAAATTTATCGACAGCTTTCATCAAACCGATATTGCCTTCTTGGATAAGATCAAGAAACTGCAAACCACGATTGGTGTATTTTTTTGCAATTGAAATCACAAGACGGAGATTAGCTTCTACCATTTCTTTTTTAGCAATCGTGGATTCGCGTTCACCTTTCTGCACTTGAGTAACAATGCGACGAAATTCACCAATTGAAATAGCTGTTTCTTGTGCAAGATTTTGTATTTCGCTTCGCAGTCTTTGAATTTCTTTCGCTTCGCGCCTTGAAAATTCTTTCCAACCAGATCCTGGCAAAGTTGCAATATAATTTAACCAATCCGCATCCAACTCACGCCCTTGGTATTCTTTTAAAAAGTCCTCATGACCAATGCCATAACTATTGGCTATTCTTTTCAGCTTACCCTCATTATGAATCAGCCTCTTATTGATGTCATAAAGCTGCTCAACCAAAGATTCGATACGATTTTGGTTCAGAGAAAGGGATTTTACTGCTTGAATCAACTCACTCTTTAATTGAATATATTTTTTCTTCTGAGAAGGTGAAAGAGCGCCCTCTTTACGCTCTGCCAAACTGCTTTCAACATGTTGATCTTGTAATTTCCGTAATTTTACATAAGTTTGTGCTATAAAATCTAATGTTTCCATGACTTGAGGACAAAGTTCATTTTCCATTGCAGCAAGCGACAAGTTAACTTCGTCATCATCTTCTTCATCGTCCTCAACGCCCCTCTCTTCCGCAATCCCCTCCATATTACGCATAGCAGAAGAGCTCTTTTCCTCTTTTATCTTATCAACTTCACTTCGTTCAACAACAGGAGCCTGTTTTGCCTCTGGACCAGCATAAGTCATTTCAAGATCAATAATTTCACGAAGAAGAATACGCTGCTCTCTCAGTTCCTCACGCCAGATAATAAGAGCTTGAAAAGTCAAAGGACTTTCACAAAGTCCAGCAATCATTGTCTCACGCCCTGCTTCAATACGCTTAGCAATAGCAATTTCGCCTTCCCGTGAAAGCAGCTCAACAGCTCCCATTTCACGCAAATACATACGCACGGGATCATCTGTACGATCTGTTACTTCACGCTTATTGGTTGTCGTTGCAATTGCGTGGCTAGAGGCCTCTACGAGATCTCCTCCCTCTACCGTAACTTCTCCTTCGTCGTGTTCAGAATCGATCTCATCTTCATCATCCACGACATTAATACCCATCTCAGAAAACATCGCCAAGATATCTTCAATTTGTTCGGAGGTAACCTCTTCAGAAGGAAGAACTGCATTCAATTCATCCATCGTCACATAACCATTTTTTTTAGCGAGTTTAACCATTTTCTTGATGGCATCATCAGAAAAATCAAGAAGAGGGCTATCCAAACTCGCTTGGCTTATTACTTCCACATTATCTTTCTGTTTAACCTTTGTTGCCATACCGTAACTCCACTTGATCACTCCACAGCTTCCACGTGACCAGTTTTTTGCGTTCTCACTTAACGTATCAACAGTTTCTTATATATACTTCCTCTTTAAGGAGATTACTATTGGAAAGAATACATTTTGTATACGCGCTTCATTCACACAAAAACGCGGGAAAACTCCAGAAGTTTCCCCGACACCTCTCAGCCTTTCTGAGATAATCTCTGCAGCATATAGTAGCATATAGTAAGAACCAATTTCCCGCTTTTCCTAAAATTTCGTCGTCATTCTTTACAAAAATGTCGCTCTACATAAACTTCCTCATTTTTAGCCTTAGGTGACAGATTCGCATCAAAAAAGCGAATCATTTTATCGTCTCTTGATTATTCCCGTCTCTTTTTTCATCCAACCAACTTCCAAACCCTTCAATTAATGCTTCTGTCGCTTGCATCTGTTGCAGCTCACTTTGTATCTCACGAAGCAGATCAAAAACCTCGCTCTTAGGATTTTCTACGAGTTGCTCTTCAATATCTTGTAATCTCTTATGTAGGTGGTGTTCTTGAAGATGCAAGTAGATAGCCTGTTTTAATATAGCACGAGCATCGTCTAGAGGAGCGCCAACAAAGACAGTACGCATACCAACATGTTGTACAAGATGTTTCATACGTTCTAAAAGAGCTTTTTGTCCTTTTTTTTCTAAGAGCACAACCATTGTCTCTTTATCATGAAGCTGCTGATTTCCAAGAATTTCCAACATGGATTGATGAAAGCACATTAATTGTGCATTTTTTAACTCCAATTCAGCAAGAACTTCAAAATTTTCATACCATAACTCAGGATAGTAAGCCAAAATCAATAAAATAACAGCTTCACGCAGAGGAATAGATTGCGAAGAATTGCGCACTATATCAGAGTTTGCCAAAACAGAAAAAGATTGGTCTTTAAATATTTTATTTTGGGAAAACTGGTGATGTCTCCCCGCACCCTTTTTTTTCGAAAAAGAGGAACGAAAAAAATCAAAAAGCCGTTTTTTTATATCCTGCAAATAATAACGGCGTATATTTTCATCCTTAATTGTAAAAATTTGCTGTTTCAGTTGTTTTTCTAGAGCCGCTCGAGTCTCTGGAGTTTCAAAGCTTTTTCCATGAGTAGCACGCCACCACAAAAGTTCAATCAAAGGAATTGCTTTTTGTAAAAAAGAAGAAAAAAGTTGTGCACCACCGGCAGAAATAATTTCATCTGGATCTTTACCTTGTGGCAACAAAACAAAGCGCACAGAAACGCCTGCCTTTAAAAGAGAAAGTACACGATCAGCAACACGAAAAGCAGCTTTTAAACCAGCATCATCTCCATCAAAACATAAAATGGGATCCGTGCCCATTTGCCATAAAAGCCCAATTTGCGCCTCTGTTAATGCTGTCCCCAAAGGAGCCACAGCTCCCTCAAAGCCAGCTTTAGCCAACGCAATCACATCCATATAACCTTCAACAACTAAGAGTGAATGATTTTTTTTATCGCCAACCAAACGGCTATTTTTGCGAGCAGTAGCAGCATTGTAAAGTATATTTCCTTTATGAAACAACACTGTTTCAGGACTATTAAGATATTTTGCAGGTGTATCTTTTTCTAACGTACGCCCTCCAAAAGCTACCACACGTCCGCGTAAATCTTCAATCGGAAACATAATACGATTTCTAAAACGATCATAGGAAACCGTTTCATCCTCACCAAATTTGAGGAGTCCACAATCTTCCATTTGTTTTATTGAAATACCACGCGCACTTAAAGCTTCTTTCAAAGCTGTACGTCTCATTGGAGCAAAACCAATTCGAAAACGTTCTACAAGCTCTGGTGTCACACCACGTGCATCAAGATAACGACGCGCCTGCATACCACCTTTATCGCGTAAGCTATGTTGAAAAAAAGCTGTAGCCATTCTCATAACATCATAAAGATCGGCTTTTTCCATCTGACGTTTTTGACTTTGTGGATCAAAAAGAGGTAATTTTATCCCTGCAAGATCAGCTAAACGCTCAACACTTTCTGAAAAATGCAATCCATCAAGCTCACACAAAAAAGTAAAAATATCACCACTCACACCACAACCAAAACAATAATAGCGACCTTTACGATCATCACAATGAAAACTTGGTGTTTTCTCACCATGAAAGGGACAACAACACCAAAAATCTCCTCGCGAAGGCTTACTTTTTTGGGGATCAAAGATCACCCTTTGGCCAATAACTATTGAAATTGGTAATCTGGCGCGGAGATCATCAAGGAAATCAGGCGAAAAGCGCATTATCTCTCACAGAGTTTTAAAATTCTTTTTTGCATATTTAACGAGTTTGAAGCATAATTCCAATACTTCCTCTTAAGTGGTTTTAAAAAATTAAAAGTTCAACCGCATATTTTTCAGAAACGGAGAGTGAAAAAGTGATCAAATTTCTTGTTCAATATCCTTTGCTAGAATCTATCATTTGGCTTATTATTCTTATCATTATTGCACTTTTAGTCAATTTTTTAGCACGAAATCTCCTCTCTCATGGAGCAAAACGGCTTTCTTCTTTTCTGCCTAAAAATACAAGCGTTGATATTGAATACACCATTGGGTACATAGCAAATATTGTTGCAGCTTTTATTCTCTCAATCGGTATTAATTTTATTCCGACACTCCCTGATACATTTAGCACCATCATAGAAAATGTCGCGAATGCCTTCATTATTCTTTTTGCTGTTCTTGCAATTTCTTCTCTTCTTAATGTTATTAATATCCTCTATGAACAACAGCCAACAGCGCGATTAAAACCAATAAAAGGTTATATTCAAATTGCTAAAATTGCGCTTTTTACTGTGGCTGCGATTCTTATGGTAGCGACATTAATTGACCGTTCACCTCTTATTCTTTTATCCAGTCTTGGTGCAATGGCCGCTGTCTTGATGTTGATTTTCCAAGATACACTCCTTTCTCTCATTGCAGGAATCCAAATTTCATCTACCGATATGGTCCGTGTCGGCGATTGGATTCAAATCCCCAGTCTGGATGTAGATGGTGATGTCACTGAAATTGCACTCCATACTGTCAAAGTTCAAAATTTTGATAAAACAATCACGACCGTGCCTATCCGTAAACTGGTGACAGACTCTTTTAAGAATTGGCGTGGAATGGAGGAAGCAGGTGGACGACGCATTAAACGCTCCCTCTTTATTGATCAATCAAGCATCCGTTTCCATACAGAAGAAGAACAAGAATATCTCTCTCGCTTTAATTTGTTAGAAAATTATTTTACACAAAAAATACCAGAAATCCGTGAATGGAATACGCAATTAGATAAAAATCATGACGTTTTAGCCAATACCCGCCGTTTAACTAACATTGGCACGTTTCGTGCTTACATTTTTGCATATCTAAAAAAGCATTTAAATATTGAACAAAATATGACCCTGATGACACGACAATTACCACCTACACCAAATGGCTTACCCTTGGAAATCTATTGCTTTACCAATACAACTGTTTGGCTAGAATATGAACAAATTCAAGCTGATATTTTTGACCACCTTTATTCCATTCTTCCTAGTTTTGGTCTAAAAATTTTTCAAAATCCAAGTGGCTATGATTTTCGTCATGTTTTAGAAGCGAAAGAAAAGTAAAATGATAAACTTCAATTCATCCATTTTTTAAATCAACCCTATTTATAACAACAATGAAAGAAAAAGTATCATGAATGGTTCACTGGTACTCCTTCATCTTGCAGGTGCTATTTCTTTACTTCTTTGGGCTACACGCATGGTACGTACAGGTGTTGAGCGTGCCTATGGTGATAAGCTTAAATACAAAATGCGCCACGTTATTTCCAAACCATTATTTGCTGTCAGTTTTGGACTTTTTACAGCAATGATTTTACAAAGCTCTACAGCAATAACACTCCTTGTTGGTTCTTTTGTCGAATCTGGTTTTGTCTCTGGATTAGCGGGGCTTATGGCTGTGCGTGGAGGAGAATTAGGATCAGCGCTCGTTGTTAAAATTCTTTCCTATGACCTCACTCTCGTTGTGCCACTGTGCCTTTTAATTGGTACCTGTATTTTCATGACAACTGAAAAACGTGATTGGCGTCAAGTCGGTCGTATTGTCATTGGTATTGGCCTTTTGATTTTGTCTTTACAAATGATAAGTGAAGCGACCAAACCTTTACGTGATAGCGCTATTTTACCTAACATCATTCGTTATCTTTCCACCGATCCTGTTTCCACTTTTTTGTTGGCAGCCGCATTCACTTATCTCTTACATTCATCCATTGCTGGAATTATTTTGCTGGTTAATTTCGCGAACTATGACCTTATCCACGCTCAGCTCTGTGTTGTCATGGTTCTTGGCGTTAATTTTGGTTCCTCTCTTATAGCACCACTTCTAACACGCAATGCGCCCCCTAATGCTCGCCTCGTTCCCTTGGGGAACTTACTCATGCGCGGCGTTGGTTCAATCCTTGCTCTTATCTTATTTCTTTCCTTTCAACCACCCATCACATGGTTTGGTGATAAGCCCTCCACTCAAGTTATCAACGCCCATATCATTTTTAATGTTTTCATTCTTCTTGCTGGAATACCACTCTCGAAATGGGTTTTAAAACTAACCACTCAAATTGTTCAGATAAGTACAAAAAAAACACAAAGCGATAAAACGCTTAATTTATCTGATCAAACAGCCCTTGATGACAGCGTTCTTGAACGCCCAACTTTAGCGCTTTCTAATGTCAGGCGTGAGGTCATCCATATTTGTGACCTTGTGGATATTATGCTAGAAAAAATCATGGGACTTTATGAGAAACCTGATCCCGACATCATCCGTGAACTCAACCAGCTAAATACCATATTAGATAAAAAACATATCGCAATCAAACTTTATCTCGCACGATTAGCTGGACAAAAATTATCTGATGAAGAAGCTCTTCAAACACAAGAACTTTTAGGTGCTTGTATAAAATTGGATCAAGCAGGAGATATTATCATTCATAATATGCTTATGCTGGTTAAAAAGAAGCAACAAAAAAATTTACAATTTAGCAGCGAGGGATGGAATGACCTTCTTCGTTTCCACACTATTGTTCTAGCCAACGCGCATATCGCATTTAATGTTCTTGTCTCACGTGATACACACACCGCGCATTTATTGGTGCAGAAAAAAGATCAGCTTCGAAATTTAGAAAAAGAAATGAGTTTGAAGCATTTTAAACGCCTGCGTGAAGGCGATCTCACAAATGTAGAGTCGTCAAGCCTTCATCTTGATACTGTACGCGATTTGAAACAGATCAATTCCCTTTTAACCTCAATGATCTACCCAATCTTAGAAGCACAGGGACTTCTCCAAAGTTCCCGCCTACGTAATCCTGCGGAACAGTAAACAGCTAAATCTTTACTTTGAGGATATTTAAAAGATAATGAACCATATCGATCATGATATTGAAAATTCAAATGTCTTACTCAAGCACTCTTATCAAAAGTGCACCTTTTCATAACATCAAGGAAAAAACACGCCATAAGAGATAGAAATATCAATCAGATTACAATAATGGTAGTGTTTATCTATACAAAATTTTGTAAAGAATTAAACAACACCATTTTTAAATATCATTTCAAGCATCATCGATATCCTACTAGCAGGCTTTTTTAAACTTTTTGGATATTCACTTTTTCATTATTTTAAGCATATCATTTTCATTTTTTCAAAATTTGTTATAAGAATTAGTAAAAATATACTTATAAATACACTTTTTATACTATAAAAGTACGTTTTAAGACATTTTTTACATAAAATAGTTGCATACTTCAGCGTTTTGTTTTATTATTGAGACAGTGATGTGTATTTGTGATTGTATGGATATAATACTGCACGCATAAGATATTCGCATGAGTTGAAAAAACAGCGAAGTAAAAATAAAGTTTCCAACAGCAGTATCCTTTCTTTTGGGGAAAGAGAGCCTTGACCTTTACAAAGCTTACCCTAGTTAGAACTAACAGTTTAGATTCAGGCAAAGGAGAATATAAATGGAAGACGCAAACATTGGCTGGATTGCAGCTATTATTATCGGTGGTCTTGCAGGTTGGGCTGCACAGTATCTTATGAAAAGCCAGACAGGGATATTTCTAAACATTATCCTGGGAATTATTGGAGCCGCATTAGCGAGCTTTGTTTTTGGCCTTTTAGGCGTGAGCTTTGCTGGTTGGCTTGGCTATCTTATTTCAGGTTTTATAGGAGCCTGCATTCTTATATGGATAGGAAGAAAAATTCGCCCATAAAGTTTTGTGCATTTTTCTAAAAGCATCTTTTGGTGCTCAATAAAATAATTGAAGTATTTCCACCATAGTTTTAAATTATGGCTATGGGTGGGGTGGTGGTTAGATGTTTAAGCAGCAATCTTTTCGCATCACCATCTTTTTTGGGCACCATCTCGTCTTTTTGGAACCACTATTTTGGGGACCATTATTATTGTGTCGTTAAATGAGAAACAGTAAAGGCTTGCGATTTACCATCCCCTATCAATAGCTATAAACATTTCCACTAGCTATAAGCATTTATACGAGTAGAGATGATGCTGTTATTTTAGTGCAATACTATAATACTCGTTTCATTTTTTACAATTCGCGTTCAAGATCTTAGCCGGTTGCTCCAACACTCTTCCTATACTCAAAATTCTGCTAAGAGCGAGATGCTAAAGATAATACCCATCCCATTTTTCTTACAATCTTTCTTATTTCTGTTTTTTATCAATGAAAGATTTTCTAAGGTAAATGAATTCTGCATCTCTTTTTTATATGCATTACAAACGAATTTTAAGGCCCTAAATGTTTTTCCCAATCCCCTGTTGCTATCAAGAAAGTTTCACAGTGCATTGTGTGAAAGAGTTTTAGATAAATCGTAACGCATTATTTTACCTTTTTTCATGAAAATACGCCCCATCATATAATTTTCTACATATCCTCTTTTAAAGAGCTGCCATTCCATTTTTCCCTTATAGCTTTTCATTTAAAATCTTGCTGCCTTTGCATTTCTACATTATAATGTGAATGTCTATTTTTATCACCTAGCATACAAAACACGGTTTTAGATATAGAGTGAAATGATTTCTAAACCAAAAGACTCCATCTTGCCCCCTCTCAAATGGCTATCTGATCAAGACCCCTCAATACCAGAGAACATTCGTGATTGGCTCATGGAAAAGAATTCTATGACGCTCCGATTGAAAAACTATTGCACCCGCATACATGTCGAACCACAACGGGAGTGTTTCATTACGCCGGATAAACTAAAAGAGGAAGCTGAACATCTCCCTGTTAGTTCACACTACTGGTTACGTGAAGTCATACTGATGGGAGATAACCAACCTTGGCTTCTTGGACGCACTGTAATCCCGCAAGAAACTCTCTTTGAACGTAATCAAGCACTCATGCATTTAGGCACTATACCATTAGGAAACTATTTATTTAACAGTGGCAAATTAACCCGCGATTACATTCATATTGGCCAACAAGATGCCCAACAAGATGTATTGTGGGCACGCCGTTCCCGTTTGCGCTTAGCAAACGAACCATTGTTGCTAACCGAACTGTTTTTAGCAGCTTCACCGCTTTACACAACAAATCTTACACAAATGAAAGAAGCAATATCTTAAAGAAGAGTATAACGTAAAATAGATGATAGATGTCTTATAAACTCATCAATAAAAGAACCACTCATCTGCTTACTTTAAAATGCGCTTTTTATGGTGATTCTTCCGAAAAACTGTTGCTTATTAGCCCCTGTCTCTTTGTGAAAAACCACTGATGATAAAATACTTTCAGACACTATGTCACTCGATTAAAATTTACTGCAATTTTTTACAAAGTCTCTTGCCAACCTTAGAAAAATTTATTTTCTCAATAGAGCGCTTCTTGAACGTACTATAATCTCTTACCAATATCACGAAGAATCCTGTTTCTTCTTGCACTAAGACTTTACCAAGCAACTCCCTGCCTTCCCTTTTATCAAACTGATAAAAAAGAATTCGTGAAAGACTGTTATTTTTTCTTGGTTTTCTACCAATTGTAAGCAAGCAGATTCGTATAAACGCGCATAAACTCCTTCTGCCATTTTATTATTTTAACTAAAATAAACTGCCTCTGATAAATATCCCCCTTCTAGTCTCCTTTTATCACGCTCTCTAATCGGCCATATTATATATTGCCGCAAGAATAGCGCTATCCTGCACCTCCAAGCAATATGAAGCGCTCCATCAATCTGGTCAGACAACATAAATCTATCTCATTTTATCTACGAAGAAAAACTGCTTTTTCAGCGATCCTTCTACGTCTTACAATATGCAAAAAATAATTAATCTGAGATTTTAGAAAAATTCAAAAACAAGACTTTACCTCCTTATAGAATATACCTATACTCTCTATCTCAAGCGAAACATTGTAAACGATGTACACAAAAGCTGTTATGCTTTTGCGCGGTGTTGGTTATTATACCTTTCAAAAACAAATTGTGGATACACACTATGAAACAAACTACCTCATCTTGCGATCCTTGGAGTGTAAGAAAACCTACAGCCCTCTTAGTATTAGCTGATGGAACAATTATTGAAGGTAAAGGATTAGGTGCTACAGGCATTGCTGAAGGTGAAGTGTGTTTCAACACCGCCATAACAGGATATGAGGAAATTCTTACAGATCCATCATATACGCAACAAATTGTTAATTTTACTTTTCCTCACATAGGAAATGTAGGAACGAATAGTGAAGATATTGAAGATCTCACTCCCCTCGACTGTCATGGTGCCGTCGGTGCTGTTTTCAAAGCAGACATTACACGTCCCTCCAACTATCGTGCAAATGAAAACCTACATCAATGGCTCAAAACACGTAAAATTATCGCACTTTGCGGTATTGATACACGTGCACTCACCATTCTTATTCGAGAAAAAGGTGCACAAAATGCTATCATTGCACATGATTCTCATGGGCGTTTTGATATCCCTTCTCTGCAGAAACGTGCACAAAAATGGCCAGGTCTTATCAATCTTGATCTTGCGAAAAACGTTACCTCTAAAGCATTAGGGCAATGGAACGAAAAACCATGGGTATGGAATAAAGGATATCATACAAACAGTGTGCACAATCTTCATATCATTGCAATCGACTATGGTATTAAGCGTAATATTCTTCGTCTTATGGCTACACAAAATGCGCGCATTACTATCGTGCCTGCACATACAAGTGCAGAAGAAATTTTAGCAATGAACCCTGATGGTATTTTTCTTTCTAATGGTCCAGGTGATCCAGCAGCAACAGCGCAATATGCCGTTCCAACGATTAAAACATTGATTGATCATAATTTGCCACTTTTCGGTATATGCCTTGGTCATCAACTTTTAGCTCTCACTCTTGGTGCAAAAACCATAAAAATGCACCAAGGACATCATGGCGCTAATCATCCTGTTAAAGACCTTAACACCGGAAAAGTTGAGATTGTATCAATGAACCATGGCTTTGCTGTAGATGCTACCTCTTTACCACAGCATGTCCAAGAAACACATATTTCCCTCTTTGATGGTTCAAACTGTGGAATTCGAATTATTGGAAAACCCGTTTTTTCTGTTCAACATCACCCCGAAGCTTCCCCTGGACCACAAGATAGCCACTACCTCTTTCAACATTTCTGTGATCTTATTATAGATTATAAAAAAATAGCTTGATTAAAGTGCTTTTCTTTTAGATTCTCTCTCTTAAATCACACGCTTTTACCTCGCAAAAATCCACTCTTTTTCAGAAAGCGTAATCTGCTTCTAGAACACGTAAGTTGTACTTTATAGGTCTTGAGAAAATATTCTTATTAATCAGAAACGCAAAAAATTAGCGTACCCGTAAAGCAAAAACTATCGTCGTCACGACAAGCACACAAAAGCTCCCCACAAAAGGAGCACCAGAAAAATAAAACATCGCGCCTTCATGGGTAAAATATTCGAAGAGAAGCATATAAAAAAGAGGACCGAATATTAAGCTCAATGAAACAACAGATGTCATCGCTCCCTGCAATTCTCCTTGTGCATTCGCCGGTACCTGTTCTGAAGCAATAGCACGCATAGGTGCATGAACAAGATACTCAAGCATCGTACACGAAAAAACTGCATAAACCATCCAGCCTTGTGTCGCAAATGTGTAACCAAACATAGCAGCTAATGCAAACAGAAGACCTAACATGACAATACGCCAATTGCTCCATCGCTTAGAAAAATAAGGCAGAATAAGCGCTACCACAATAATCTGTCCTATACCAAAAACACTATAAGACAATCCAATAGACAACGTGCCCCAATCGTAGCGTTCTTTAGCAACAAATGCCCAAATGCTCGGCCATATAGATTCCGCAAGCCAATAAAGAAAAAAGACTAATAACATCCAGAGAACTTTTGGATATTGTCTAAGCTGTAAAAGGGCACCTAACGGATTGGCACGTTTAATATCAAAAGAGCGTCTATTCCACATAGGAAGCGTTTCTGGAAGCATAACCCACGCAAAAATAAAATTCATGAGTGAAAAACCAGCAGCAAAATAAAACGGAATACGCGGACCCAATTGCCCTAAAAAGCCTCCAATGAATGAGCCTAAAATAAATCCCAACCCAGATGAAATTCCTAACAGACCAAAATTGCGCGTACGAGTCTTCTCATCAGAGATATCGGCAAGATAAGCCGTACAAATTGCAAAACTAGCACTACTCATCCCTGACAAAAGGCGCCCAATAAACAACATAGAATAGCTCCACGCTATAGCACATATAAAGTTATAAAGAGCAAAACTGATAATCGAAATAAGCAAAATAGGACGACGACCATAACGATCAGAGAGATTGCCAATGATCGGAGCAAATAAAAATTGCATTGCTGAATAAGCTACAAATAACCCTCCCCCTTCTACAGAAGCTTCGCTAATATTCTTCCCCGTCAACTGAGCAAAATATTCAGGCAAAATAGGACTAATAATTGCGATACCAATAATATCCAGTAATAAAGTAATAAAAACTAAAATAAGCCCATGATGGATAAATTTTTGATCGAGCTTTTGGCTACTCATAGCATGTAAATTGCTTTCCATACAATCTTTCAAACCCTACCTGCTATTAAGAACTATGACATAAGATCACTTGTTCTTACAAAAACGATAATTGAAGTAAAAAAATCAAAAAACAGAAAATATCACAAATTTTTATTTGATAGATACATAACAATGCATAAATTTCTATAAAAAATCACCATTTATAAGAAATAAGCTTCAATGAAGTAAATAAATTTAAATTTTAACATCACAATTTGCCTATAATTTTCTTCTAAGAAAAATAGTATTAATTAAATATACTACATTCAAATAGAAATTTATATTTTAAATAAATAATAAATATTTGAATATAATTTCAATTATTTATAAATGGTTTTACTATAAAATTATATTAAAAAGTTTATATTTTATTATTAAACATTTATTTTAAAAAAACCAATTTAATCATAATAAAAAAATTTATATACTTCACTTTTAAAAGTATCTACATCATACGAAATCAGCATCTCCTATCATAAAACCCTCCATATACCTCTTTATACTATATTTATGATATGTTATAGTGAGTGAAAGATAATCTGATTAACGCAGAAAAGTACCACTCATTATTAAATTCAAAAATGGTGAAAAGATGCGAAAAATATTCCAATTCATTTTAATTTCAGCATTGGTTACAGGATGTGACTTTCAGAATTCTGATGGAAATAAAGAAACGTCTGAGAACAAAACGGAAATACAGCAAGAACAACAAGTGAATCTAGATCCCTATACTTTAAAGAAACTCAATGTTATTCTTAAAGAGCGCTCGAAAATCAATGACCATGAGAAAGAAAAAATAATCGACTTTCTCTCTGGTGCTTTTTTAGGAACACCTTACAAAGCAAATATGTTACAGGGTTCAGAGAATGTACCAGAAGAACTCATAATCGACTTTAGAGGTTTAGATTGCTTTACTTATCTTGATTATGTTGAAGCATTACGGAAATCAACTTCGCAAACAGAATTTATAAATAATGTGATCCAAACGCGTTATGTTGACGGTAATATAAGCTTTTTGAATCGAAAGCATTTTTTCACAGACTGGGCTTATAAAGAATATAAACTTGCCAACGATATCACAGCACAAATCAGCCCCAATGCGGTAAATACCGAAAAATATCTCAATAAAAAAGCTGATGGTGGGAACTACCTTCCTGGATTACCAATTGTGAAGCGCAATATAACGTATATTCCAAGTAACTTTATTAATGAAGACGTCATAAGCCAATTACAATCTGGTGATTTTATTGGTATATACACCAAACTCGATGGTTTAGATGTAACCCATGTGGGTTTCTTTATCAAAACAGAGAATGGCCCAATGTTACGAAATGCTTCTTCACGAAAAGAGAATGAAAAAGTTGTGGACTCTCCTTTTATGGATTATGTAGCAAAAACACCAGGGATTATTGTTTTAAGAGCCCTAAAATAACCTATATGGGGACAGAAATGTCCCCTATAATGAACAATATATATTCGAATAAACCCTCAAATTATCAAACTAAACATTCAAACTCATGTCATCTACACACAGACAACACCTTTGTTGATATTTTAAAGCGAAATAACAGAGAATCTTACTCTAGCTTTAAACCTTAAATAAAAGAACCAGCTTATAATATTGTTTGCCATTCTCCATTTTTGATAAAAAAATGCTGTTCATGAGTTCAATTGATTGAGCATTATCATAAAGGAGAAAATGCAGAAGAACATAGTTCAAAATTGAGCATGACAAATATCACAATAATGCAATAATGGTAAGGACATGAGCCCTCCATTCCATATAAGAAGCATTTTTTCTCTTAAAAGTTATATTCATGCAACGACATAAATTTGCTCAACACAAAAAAGACACTGATCTTCAATGCTATAAAAAAAACATGGAAAAGGCATTTTATGGCTTACTTTCTTTATCACTTAACCTATAAAACAGTTTTAGCCCTAAAATTTAACTATTTTGCCTGACGCAATCGCGCACAGATGTTTGTCATAGGAAAAAACCATGCCAAAACGCACAGATATAAAATCTATTCTTATCATTGGAGCAGGACCTATTGTTATTGGTCAGGCATGTGAGTTTGACTATTCAGGCACACAAGCTTGTAAAGCATTAAAAGAAGAAGGTTACCGAATTATTTTGGTTAATTCTAATCCTGCCACTATTATGACCGACCCAGATTTAGCTGATGCAACTTATATTGAACCTATTACCCCTGAAATAGTTGCACAAATTATTGCTCGTGAACGTCCCGACGCACTTTTACCCACCATGGGCGGTCAAACAGCCCTTAATACAGCCTTATCCTTAAAGCGTATGGGCGTTTTAAACCGCTATCAGGTGGAAATGATAGGTGCTAATGCCGATGCGATTGATAAAGCTGAAGATCGTGCTTTATTTCGCAAAGCGATGGCAAAAATCGGTTTGGAAACACCACGTTCTATGCTCGCCAACGCAACAGAACTTAAAGAAAAAAATCGCCGACAACATGCAAAAAAACGCGATGAACTGAAAGCAAAACTTTCCGGTGATGCTCTTGATCAAGCACTGGAAAAGCTTGAACGAAACTGGCGTCATACAGAAGCTGACCGTAAACAACATTATATCGCACATGCGACAGCAAAAGCAGTTCAAGCGCTTGATGTTATTGGTCTTCCAGCGATTATCCGTCCTTCCTTCACCCTTGGTGGAACCGGCGGAGGAATTGCTTATAATCGCTCTGAATTTTATGAAATCATTGAACGAGGGCTTGAAGCTTCACCGACAACAGAAGTTTTGATTGAAGAAAGTGTTTTGGGATGGAAAGAATATGAAATGGAAGTTGTTCGCGATAAGAACGACAACTGTATCATTGTTTGTTCCATTGAAAATATTGATCCGATGGGTATTCATACTGGTGATTCGATCACTGTAGCCCCTGCCCTCACCTTAACGGACAAAGAGTATCAATGTATGCGCAATGCTTCCATTGCTGTACTGCGCGAAATTGGTGTTGAAACAGGTGGGGCAAATGTACAGTTTGCTGTTAATCCTGAAAACGGCCGCCTTGTTGTTATTGAAATGAACCCGCGTGTTTCCCGCTCTTCAGCACTTGCCTCAAAAGCAACAGGTTTTCCCATTGCAAAAGTAGCGGCCAAACTAGCTGTTGGCTACACACTTGATGAATTAAAAAATGATATTACAGGTGGTGTAACACCAGCATCATTTGAACCTTCTATTGACTATATTGTCACCAAGATTCCTCGTTTTGCTTTTGAGAAATTTCCTGGTTCATCATCTGTCCTCACAACTGCAATGAAATCTGTAGGGGAAGTAATGGCAATAGGCCGTACTTTTCAAGAATCGCTGCAAAAAGCACTCCGTGGACTTGAAACAGGTCTTACCGGTCTTGATGAAATTGTCATTCCTGAACATGCTGAAGGTGATGAAAAGAGTTCTATACGCTCTGCCATTGCAATCCCAAGTCCTGATCGCTTACGCTACATTGCCCAAGCAATGCGTGCGGGCTTACCTTTAAATGAAATTCATCAAATCAGCAAAATTGATCCGTGGTTTTTGGAACAAATAGCCTCAATTATTGAAATGGAACAATACATCCGCATCCATGGATTGCCCCAAGATGCAGATAATCTACGCATGTTAAAAGCAATGGGCTTTTCGGATGCGCGTTTAGCCACCCTTACGGGGCAAAAGCCTGATGATATTGCTGCTTTGCGCAAAACACTTAATGTTAAGCACGTTTTCAAGCGAATTGACTCGTGTGCAGCGGAATTTTCTTCACCTACAGCCTATATGTATTCAACATATGAAGCACCCTTTGCTGGGATAGAACACTCAGAAGCACAAGTTTCTGAACGCAAAAAAATTGTCATTTTAGGCGGGGGACCAAACCGCATTGGACAAGGCATTGAATTTGACTATTGTTGCTGCCACGCTGCTTTTGCACTCCGTGAAGCAGGCTTTGAAACCATTATGATCAACTGCAATCCTGAAACTGTTTCAACAGATTACGATACCTCTGATCGTCTTTATTTTGAATCTTTAACAACAGAAGATGTTATCGCTATTTTAGAAACAGAACAGCAAAAAGGCGAATTGGTTGGAGTCATTGTTCAATTTGGTGGACAAACACCACTGAAATTAGCAAGTGCACTAGAAAAACATAATATCCCCATCCTAGGCACTTCACCTGAAGCCATTGATTTAGCAGAAGATAGAGATCGTTTTCAAAAATTATTGTTCAAACTTAACTTAACCCAACCTCAAAATGGTATTGCCCATTCAATCGAACAAGCACACCTCATCGCCCATGAATTAGGCTTTCCACTGGTTGTGCGCCCTTCTTATGTTTTAGGAGGACGTGCTATGCAAATTATCCGTGATGAACGCAGCTTGCAAAATTATTTGCTTGAGAGTATCCCTGAGTTGGTTTCAGAAGATATCAAAGCCCGTTATCCCAACGACAAAACAAGACAGATCAATATATTGCTTGGTAAAAATCCGCTTTTATTTGATACCTATTTGACAGAAGCAATTGAAGTTGATGTTGATTGTCTTTGCGATGGAGAAGAGACACTGGTTGTTGGTATTATGGAACATATTGAAGAAGCCGGCATCCACTCTGGTGATTCAGCATGTTCTTTACCAGTCCATACGCTCTCTCATAACATAGTCGCTGAATTAGAACATCAAACCAAAGCATTAGCACAAGCACTTCATGTTCGTGGCTTGATGAATGTGCAATATGCCATTAAAGAGGGCACAATTTATGTCTTAGAGGTTAATCCGCGTGCTTCGCGTACTATCCCCTTCGTCGCAAAAACAATTGGTCGCCCCATTGCTAAAATAGCCGCGCGTATTATGGCAGGAGAAACGCTTCAAACTTATGGTGGTTTACCCTCTCTGCAACAAAAACAACATATTGCTGTCAAAGAAGCGGTTTTTCCTTTTGCTCGTTTTTCGGGTGTCGATACACTTCTTGGTCCAGAAATGCGCTCAACCGGTGAGGTTATGGGACTTGATTATGAATTTGCCCTTGCTTTCGCTAAAGCGCAACTTGGAGCTGGTGTTGAACTCCCAAAAGAGGGAACTTTGTTCGTTTCTGTGAGGGATGAAGATAAAAAGCGTATCTTAAACCCCGTAAAATGTTTAACTGAGCTTGGCTTTACTGTTTTAGCAACAAGTGGAACACAAAAATTTCTTACCGAACATAATATTGAGGCAAAAAAAATTAACAAAGTCTTAGAGGGGCATCCTCATATTGAGGACGCTATTCGTAATCGACAAATTCAATTAATTTTCAATACAACCAGCACTGCCAGTGCCATCTCAGATTCCAAATCATTACGCCAAGCAGCACTTATGCAAAAAGTCCCCTATTATACAACAATAGCTGGAGCTGAAGCTGTCGTAGAAGCGATCAAAGCCCTCAAAAAGAAGTGTCTTGAAGTGCGTTCACTACAAAGCTACTTCGCTTGAGTTTCTCGCCATGGAACAATGCACACACACGCTTTATATTTTTTCTTTATATGAAAACATAAATTAAGGCTTGCTTTTTATTCTAAAGACTTTTATACGGGTTTTATCGGACTTTCGGTTATGTGACTTTCTTTCCTGTGCGACATGCACTCTCGACGAAACTTCTCCCACCTAATTTCGATCTGAAACCGTATTGAGAGCTTTTTAGTTCCAGTACACAATGCAATTATATATTTTAAGGAATCTCCTATGTCTACAGGAACAGTTAAGTGGTTTAATACAACAAAAGGTTTTGGATTTATTCAGCCGAGTGATGGCAGTGCAGATGTCTTTGTACATATTTCCGCTGTTGAGCGTTCTGGTTTAAATAACCTTAATGAAGGACAAAAAATCTCTTATGACGTTCTTCAAGATCGTCGTTCTGGAAAATTTGCCGCTAGCAACCTTGCAGCACTTTAATCTTTTAATTCTGCAATAGTTTTAAAAAACCTTCATCTTTATAGACGAAGGTTTTTTTGCTTTTTATAAAGCGTAATTTACCTTTATAAAATAAAAAACGCATTTCCTATAATGCTTTTTTCCCCTTCCATCTTCTATAATCACCGCGATTGCCTCTTTCCTGTAAAACCTCAAAAAACGACTGCATAGAGTCACTTTGAAACAAAAATTTCTCAGCTCTCTACAGCTATCACTCTAAACCAAAGGAGAACTCAGACATCATTCAGAAACCTCACCCAAAAAAGCTTTTTTATCAAATCCCTAGAAAATAGGTTTGACCTGTTTGATCTTTTTGCACCAACATCCGATAAAATATCCTTCTTTGTGAATGCATTATTGTCGTTATACGCTGTCTTTCATTTGAGCGAGAAAAATGCTAGACATAGGCACAGACAAAAAGAGTATTAAACATTATCGTTTCACGCTCACAACCCTCGGTAACTTTTTCTCAATAGAATCCTATCCCCCTGTCAATCTCTACTCTTGAGATAAAAACTCTCTCCTGCTATCGCTCCTATTGTCTTCTATCGCCTATAAATGGAATATATCGCTCATTTACCTTTCTCTCAAATCTTACTAAAGAGCAAAAAACTTAAAAAATTTTCTGCAATTTTCTATTGCATACAACGTAATCTCTTATAGAATACTCTCAAATCAATAAGTATTTTCTGATATATACAAGGATTGAAATGATGGCTTTTATCGCCGACCGGCTTTCCCATATCAAACCTTCTGCAACAATTGCTGTTTCTCAAAAAGCACGTAATTTGAAAGCATTAGGTCGTGATGTTATTGCTTTAAGTGCTGGAGAACCGGATTTTGATACACCAGACAATATCAAAAATGCCGCCATTGAAGCTATTCGACGTGGAGAAACAAAATATACCCCCATATCTGGTATTCCAGAATTGCGCCAAGCAATTGCAGCGAAATTTAAAAGAGAAAATAATCTCACCTATCAACCAGAGCAAATTATTGTTGGTACCGGTGGTAAGCAAATCCTCTTTAATGCGCTGATGGCAACTTTAAATAAAGGAGATGAAGTTATCATTCCCTCTCCTTATTGGGTCAGTTATCCAGAAATGGTTACTCTCAACGGCGGTACACCTGTCTTTGCAGAAACCAAAGCCGAATTTTCTTATAAGCTTCAACCACAAGAGCTAGAAGCTGCTATTACCCCCAAAACTAAGTGGTTTATCTTTAACTCTCCTTCAAATCCATCAGGTGCCGCTTATACACATGACGAATTAAAAAAACTAACAGATGTTTTAGTAAAATATCCTCATATTTATATTCTCACCGATGATATCTATGAACATCTCACATACGAAGGTTTTACTTTTGTCACTCCAGCAGAAGTAGAACCAAAACTCTATGACCGTACACTCACAATGAACGGTGTTTCTAAAGCTTATGCCATGACGGGTTGGCGAATCGGTTACGCTGGAGGACCGCAAGAATTAATTAAAGCCATGGATACCATTCAAGGCCAGCAAACATCTGGTACAAGTTCTATCTCACAATGGGCGGCTGTCGAAGCGCTCAATGGTCCCCAAGATTTTATTACCCAAAATAAAAGTATTTTCCAAGCACGCCGTGATCTCGTCGTTTCCATGTTAAACCAAGCTCCCGGCATTCATTGTCCAACACCTGAAGGTGCTTTTTATGTTTATCCTTCCTGTGCAGAACTCATTGGAAAAAAAACACCTAAAGGTAAAGTAATCTCTCATGATGAAGACTTTGTAATAGCGCTTCTAGAAGCAGAATCAATTGCTGTCGTTCATGGATCTGCTTTTGGACTCGGACCAGCTTTTCGTATTTCTTATGCAACATCAGAAAAATTACTTGAAGAAGCTTGCTTACGTATCCAGCGCTTTTGTAATAATTTACTTTAAAAACTTTGAACAACATCTCCTGTTATAGTTTTATCAGAGATTAGTTTATCTGTGAGATTTTCGGCTGTAAAATTACGGCATAAATAAATGGGCTTTTCTCAGAAAATGCTCCCAGTGAAATGAGATATCAATCGAAAACAGAAAAAATGAAATGTCCTATTCCGCCCCGTGAAAAATAAGAAATTTTAAAAAGGAGTCTCTTATATAAGGGACTTTCTCTTCCATATTTAAACCTGTATCATTGACTATTTAAAATGCGGTGATCAAGAAACAACTCTTTCAGAATTCTAGAAATCATATTCAATGATTATCATTCAAAAAGCTTTTTATGATGTGTGAAGTCCACTCTCTGTCAAACTTGACATATTCCGCAATGATTATCATAACCCAAATGATCTTCAAAGTTTGTTATCATACCGCGATGCACCTAAAAAATATTGGATATCTATAAAAGTTATATTTTTTTTATCATCTGCCAAGATATCTGCATTTTTAGGTACTATTCTAAGAAAAAAAGCCGGACAAAATGCCCGGCAAATTTGGAAAATCTTCAGAGATAAAATCAATCTGACAGACCTTCATAAGGGAACACTCAAGAAAATGCAATGGGAGGCAACATAATCAAGAGATAATACTCTATGTCATTTTATAAGGAAAAGTACAATAAAGACTTCAGCGTATCTGCTATGCAATAAACACATAGCTTAAAATGTTACACCATTAAAAAGACCAATGACGTGCTTTTAAAAAAATATAATCTCGAAAAGCTTTCAACTTAGCCAAATTCTTTAAAGCATAAGGGTAACAAAAAAAAGTATCAAAGGAAGGAATATCAACTATATCAGGAAAAAGACGTACAAGTCGCTCATCATTATTAACAAGATAATCAGGAAGCACAGCAATACCAAGATCACACATAATCGCATTCTTGATTGAGATAATATTGTTGATTCGTAATACTGAAAGACGCAAAGATCCGTCATTTCTACCGGCCTTTTCCAACCAATTTAAACCAGATAAATAAGGTGGAACAGGTTCACCAAACGAAATAATACGATGCGCATCCAGCTCAGAGAGTGTTTCTGGTTTGCCATAATTCACAATATAATTCTCAGAAGCATAAACATGCATATGAATTGTAAAAAGTTTTCTTTGTATAAGATCTGGTTGTTGGGGCTGATGTAAACGAACAGCACAGTCTGCATGGCGCATTGTCAAATCAAGTTCCTTATCATCAAACAGGAGTTGAACCTGTATATCCGGATAAAGCCTAAGAAATTCTGGCATACGCTCCACAAGCCATCCTGCCCCCACTCCAAAGGTCGATGTAACACGTAAAATCCCTGTTGGCTTTTCACAACTTTCACTTAAATGCGAACGTGCACTCTCAAGCTTCATCAAAACTTCATGTGTTGTACGATAAAGAATTTCACCCTGCTCAGTTAAGATTAACCCACGAGCATGCCGCTGAAACAAAGATACACCAACCTCCTGCTCTAAAGCTGAAACCTGCCGTGAAATCGCTGATTGAGATAAATAAAGCTTTTGGGCTGCATGGGTAAAAGAACCTGCTTCCGCCACAGCATGAAAAACCCTTAATTTATCCCAATCCAACGGTGATGTCACAATTGAATCTCCTATTTTTTACGCTTGCAGATCTAAAAAACGTTCCGCTTCCAAGGCTGCCATACATCCTCTTCCCGCCGCTGTTACAGCTTGACGGAACACCTCATCTGCTACATCCCCTGCAGCAAACACACCAGCAATGCTTGTTGCTGTTGAATCTGGTACAGTCCATAAATAGCCCCCTGGTTTTTGTTTTAGTTGTCCTTCAAATAAAGAAACAGCAGGGTCATGACCAATGGCAATGAATATTCCCTCGATATTCACCTTCATTTCTTTACCAGTCTTAACATTTTTAAGACGTGCACCTGTCACAACAGCTCCTCTTGAATCTTGCGCTGGCAAACCAACAATTTCTTCTACGACATGATCCCAAAGAACACGAACATTATCACGAGCAAACAATCTATCTTGCAAAATTTTTTCTGCCCGAAAATAATCTCGCCGATGCACCACACTTACACTCTTTGCCAAATGTGATAAATAAAGCGCTTCCTCAATTGCTGTATTTCCCCCTCCTACGACAATAACATCCTTATCACGATAAAAAAATCCATCACACGTAGCGCAAGCAGAAACACCACCACCCATAAAAGTTTGTTCACTTTCTAAACCAAGCCAACGTGCCTTGGCCCCTGTTGCAATAATGAGGGCATCGCAACAATATTGCGTTCCTGAATCTCCATGTAAGATAAAAGGATAATTTAATAATTCAGCCTTTGTAATAGTGTCATAGACAATTTTTGTACCCATATTTTCAGCTTGTTTTGCCATTTGTTCCATCAACCATGGTCCTTGAATTGAATCAGCAAAACCTGGATAATTCTCAACATCAGTTGTAATCGTCAACTGTCCACCCTGTTGCACGCCAGTCACCAAAACGGGCTCGAGCATTGCTCTTGCTGCATAAATCGCCGCTGTATAACCAGCTGGACCAGATCCAATAATAAGCAGACGAATATGCGACTGTACCATAGAATCCCCTTCACTTTTTCTTACTTAATTATTATAAATACAACGAAATGGAGCCTTTTTAAAAAACATTTTTCAACAACTTAAATTATTGTGTATATGTAATCCTTTTTAAATTTAGTGAAAAGATTACCATCAATTCATCAAGGCACGTATAATATAGAAATTAATCTTTATCTTATAAAGAAAAAAACGTAAATTCTTATAAGCATAAAATTGTAACAAAAAGTCATATAAAGATAGGTAACGGCCATTTTTCAGTTTATCATCAATGTCTGTGCACGTTTTGCATTAATCATGGGAGGAGCAATGCTTCTGCCGATTTTTGTGGATTTGCACGACAACAATCATAATTGGATAATCTTTCTCTACTCTTGCGCCATAATCACCATGCTAGCAACGCTGATTCTTTTAGCAACAAGTGGTGCGACCTGTCGTTTTTCGGCACGGCTTGGCTTTATGCTCACTGTTTGTCTTTGGCTAACAGGAAGTGTTGTAGGCGCCCTTCCTCTTTATCTTTCTTCTTTACCAATTTCGCTAGCAGGAGCAATCTTTGAATCCGTTTCTGGAATTACAACCACAGGCTCCACAGTACTCACTAATCTTGACAATTTGCCACGAAGTATTTTGCTATGGCGTTCACTTATATGTTGGATTGGAGGTATTGGTTTTATCGGTTTAGCCTTATTGCTTTTGCCTTCACTACGTGTTGGTGGAGTACGACTATTTCATATGGAATCATCAGATAAATCTGAAAAAATATTGCCCCGTATCAACCAAATTGCTAACGGAATTATCATAGCTTATGTTGGGCTAACATTAGCTTGTATACTTTCCTATTTTGCTTCAGGCATGAGCTTATTTGATGCCATCAACCACGCAATGAGCACAGTAGCAACAGCTGGTTTCTCAACCCATGACGCCTCTTTTGGCTATTTTTCTGATAAACCAGCTATTTTGATTGTTTCTACAATCTTTATGCTGCTCTCTGCCTTACCCTTTGTGCTTTATGTTAAATTAGTGCTTCCAGGTCACTCAAAACGCTTTATTGATCCACAAGTAATTGTTTTCCTCAATATTGTGTTCTTCTTTAGCTTTGCCTTAGCAGCATGGTTGCGTCTTCATGATCATCGCACCTTTCATTGGATTTTTCTCGATGTTATTTTTCACCTTTCATCTATTATAAGCACTACGGGCTATAGCGCAGAAGATTACCAACTTTGGGGACCTTTTGCACTTGGAGTTTTTTTCATTATTTCTTTTACGGGGGGATGTGCAGGCTCTACCTCTGGTGGTATGAAAATCAATCGCCTCATTATTCTTTGGCGTATCACACAAACCAATATAGCAAAACTTCTTTCGCCTAATGTTATTGTAAAAACACACTATGATCACTCAAATATATCAAGTGATGTTGCCAAAGCAGTTTTGTTTTTTGTATGTCTTTACATGTTCTGTCTTGTTATTGGCACTGCACTTTTACTCACAACTGGTCTTGATTTTACCTCTGCATTTACCGGAGTTTTAACCGCCCTTTCAAATATTGGTCCAGGTTTTGGAGATATTATCGGTCCTGCTGGTAATTTTTCCACCATTAATGATAACGCACTATGGATTTTAAGTTTTCTCATGCTCGCAGGACGTCTTGAAATTATAACCATATTCGTACTTTTTATTCCTGCTTTTTGGCGTGAACAATTTTAATGCATAGTATTTGATCTTGTAATAACAAGAAATTGATACGCTCAATAATGTATGCATAAAATTGAACTCTGATTCAATCTATTGAAAAATCTTTAAAAAACTTCACAGATTTCAGCTAAGTTATTTTAACAATGATTTCTTTTTTAGAAAATAATTAATATTTTACAAATACTTTTTTCTACTGTAGCGCACTTAATAGAATTTTTATTCTTGAAAAATGTACAACCACTCCTCTCAAGAAGCAATAGAAACAGCTTCAAGAGTCTATCCCCATAATAAAGAACACCGTACTCTCTTAAAAAAATTACAAAAGTAAGAAATAATCACCTTTTTACCTGTAATCTCCATTACTCTGAAAACATAAAATTTCAATTTTTTATGAAAAACTCTGAGAGTTTGCCGTTATATCACTTCAAAAACACATCTCAATTTTGTGACATAATATTTATATTATTGAACTTTTTCCTTGAAATATTTATAGAGATCTTATTAGAATGCTATTCTTTTGCCTTCTCAAAAAAATCCTGATATATTTAAAGTGTTTTCTCCGCAAACATTTCCTCGTAAACACTTCCGATTGCTGCCGCCTCCTTGTCCAAAGGAAAATGTGTACGAACATGGGTTAACGCTTTTTGCCCTGCTTTTAAGGTTTTTTCTAAATCAGCAAGATAAGGTTCAATGGCTTCTGTTAAAGCATCTCCATCTCCTACTTTCACAACTGTTCCTGTCCCCTCTACCACCAATTCTTTAAAAATTCCCACATCACTGGTCACGACAACTGTTTGTGACGCCATTGCCTCCAATGGCGTTAAACCAAAACCCTCCACACGAGAAGGCGCTACATAAAGCGACAAACGACGGTACCACACAGGTGTATTCAACACCTCACCAAGAAAAATAATACGGTCATCCAAACCGGCTTCTGTAACTTTTTGTCGTAATTTTTTTTCAAAATGATAATGTTGTTCTGTCGTACGACCAGCGATAAACGCTGTCCATTCAGGATAGCGGGGTAATAATGCTATCATTGCATCTACAAACAAATCGATGCCCTTTAAATAACGCACACGCCCAAAACACCCCACCGCATATTTTCCAGGAAACCCTGACGAAGCAAAATAATCTTCAACAGTTTGTGGTGGAGAAAAACGCTCAATATCCACCCCATGCATAATAACCTGATGCGGCACCTCTAAGTAAGTTCCCGTGCATGCACTGGTAGCAATCACCTTATCCATACGGCGCAACAACCATTTGGTAAAAGGCTGATGATGACGTCGAGAAGCCGATGTAAAGACGAGCTTTAGCTTCATCCGCAAAACATCACGTAAAAAGACTCCACAAAGCATTTCAATATTGCGTCGTGCATGCCAAATACGAAAGGGCTTGCCCTTCGGACTTTTCCAAAGTCCGAAAAGATCTTTAAAAGCAAGAGCGGGCAATTCTTTTGGTAATCCAAAACCAAAAGTGGATATACGTACACCTTGCTTGCTCTGTAATGGAATAAGCTGAATAACTATAGATGTTACGCCTGATAAACGCTTTTTAAAATGAGGAGCAATAATCTCAGTTTCTTTTAAAGACACACGCATAACAGTTTAGATATATTGAACCTCAATAATTTCATAATTATGCGCTCCACCAGGTGCATTCACCTCAATCACATCACCCTCTTGCTTTCCGATAAGTGCACGGGCAATAGGTGAGGAAATAGAGATTTTGCCGGTTTTTACGTCAGCTTCTTGATCACCAACAATCTGATACACTTTTTTTTCTTCAGTATCCTCGTCCAAAAGCTTGATAGTAGCACCAAATTTAATTTTGTCACCTGAAAGACGCGAGACATTAATAACTTCCGCCCGCGCAATATAATCTTCAAGTTCATTGATACGCCCCTCATTATGACTTTGCGCTTCTTTAGCAGCATGATATTCGGCATTTTCTGAAAGATCCCCATGCGCACGCGCCTCAGAAATTGCTTCAATAATCCGTGGACGTTCCTGTTGTTGACGCCAACGCAACTCTTCTTTAAGACTTTCAAAACCAGCTGTAGTCATCGGAACTTTTTTCATAATCCGTCCCTTTCTGTTACACGGAAGGCTCAATAAAAATATAAAAAACGGCTTCCAAAATCACTTTTGGAATCCGAAAACCACAATTTATAATTATATAGTACAGCATCCTTATTTTCCATATAAAAATAAAAAGGAAGACAAAACACTCACCAAATTTTGTTTAAATAATTCCAATATTGGTGCGTTAAAATATTCAACTAAGCTCTTATAATCAAAAGCTTAAAGAAGAAACAATTGTATTTTTTCTTCTTTATCATAATATAGTGAAGGAGATCTTATAAGAAATGAAGAGAAATCTCTGAAGGGACCCTCTGTGGAAAAATGAAAAAAATAGTGTGTTTTTTTGTGTTTAGCTCTCTCTTTCTAAACACCATGATATCTAAAGCTGCAGATGCGTTTGTTGTAAGCAATCTTAATTTTAGAGCAGGACCAGGCACGCAACATGCACTTCGTGGACTTATTCCCGCAGGGAAATTGGTCTTTGTCCAAACTTGTGAAGGAAACTGGTGCCATATCAGATACAACGCTCAAACAGGTTGGGTATCATCTCGTTACCTCGCATTTAAAGAGGGAAATGACCTTTATCATACATACGCAATATTTTCAGGAACAAATCGTAATATGTATGGCTTTAATATCCGTAATCGGCATAATGAACATTTTTATGGTATAAACGAAAGCAGCTGCTATCACACTAAAAACATCAAAAGAAACTCTTCAGAGAACTAACCAAATATCCTATGAAATACTTCAATAAGTCTAAATAAAACTGCTAATTAACGCTTTATCATTTTTTTATTCAAACTGGTGAATGGGATATTTTTAAAACACATATATTTCTATATCAAGGAAGAATGAATGAAAAATGGTGTTACAGCAACAGTTGAAGCTCTTTCCATACTGATTGCCTCGGGTAATCCTCTTTTTAAAAATGGAGTCTTATGGACACCCCACCGTCCTGTTCGCCCTGAAAAATCTGAAGGGGGCATTTCATTTCAACTCAACACATCCTTTGAACCAGCAGGGGATCAACCTAAAGCAATCAAAACTCTGGTTGAGGGAATTGAAAAGAATGAACGTACGCAAGTGCTTTTGGGCGTTACAGGATCAGGAAAAACCTACACAATGGCCAAAATCATTGAAAAAACGCAACGTCCAGCTTTGATCTTAGCACCCAATAAAACTCTAGCAGCACAACTTTACGGAGAATTTAAAAGTTTTTTTCCCCACAATGCCGTAGAATATTTTGTTTCCTATTACGACTATTATCAGCCGGAAGCCTATGTTGCACGCTCTGACACTTATATTGAAAAAGAATCCTCCATTAATGAACAAATCGACCGTATGCGCCATGCTGCAACACGCGCTGTTCTTGAACGTGATGATGTCATTATTGTTGCATCTGTATCCTGTATTTACGGGATTGGTTCGGTAGAAACCTATACTGCAATGACCTTCAAAATAGAAAAAGGTCAAAAACTCAATCAACGAAAATTACTGACCGATTTAGTTGCTCAACATTATCGTCGACAAGATATCAATTTCATTCGCGGTTCTTTTCGTGTTCGTGGAGATACAATTGAAATTTTCCCCGCTCACCTTGAAGATCGTGCTTGGCGCCTCTCTCTGTTTGGTGATGAAGTAGAAACAATTACTGAATTTGATCCGCTCACAGGACAAAAAACAGATAACCTTCAATCGATTAAAATTTATGCCAATTCACACTACGTAACACCGCGACCAACATTAAATCAAGCAATAAAGTCAATCAAAATGGAGCTCGTTCAACGCCTCGATGAATTGAATGCAGCTGGACGTCTTTTAGAGGCACAACGTTTAGAACAGCGTACAATCTTTGATTTAGAAATGTTAGAAACAACCGGCTCCTGCCCCGGAATTGAAAATTATTCACGCTACTTAACAGGAAGAAAACCTGGTGAACCACCACCAACCTTGTTTGAATACATTCCAAACAATGCTCTTGTTTTTATTGATGAAAGCCATGTCACAATTCCCCAAATCGGAGGCATGTACCGCGGAGACTTTCGAAGAAAAGCAACCTTAGCAGAATATGGATTTCGCCTCCCTTCTTGTATGGACAATCGTCCTTTACGTTTTGAAGAATGGGATGCCATGCGCCCACAAACTATTGCTGTCTCCGCAACACCTGGACGCTGGGAAATGGAAGAATCTCAAGGCATTTTTGCTGAACAAATTATTCGTCCAACAGGCCTTATTGATCCCTCAACAGAGGTTCGCCCAGCGCGCAATCAGGTTGATGATGTTGTGAACGAAATTCGCAAAACAACTCATAAAGGTTACCGTACATTGGTCACTGTCCTGACCAAGCGTATGGCTGAAGATTTGACAGAATATCTCCACGAACAAGGTATCCGCGTACGCTATATGCATTCTGATATTGATACATTAGAACGCATTGAAATTCTACGTGATCTTCGGCTTGGCACCTTTGATGTCCTCATCGGTATCAATCTGCTTCGAGAAGGCTTAGATATTCCAGAATGTGGTTTTGTCGCCATTCTAGATGCCGATAAAGAGGGGTTTCTGCGCTCTGAAACTTCACTCATACAAACAATCGGACGCGCTGCACGTAATGTAGATGGCCGTGTTATCCTCTACGCAGATACAATAACTGGGTCCATAGAACGAGCCTTACAGGAAACACAAAGACGCCGGCAAAAACAAATCGCCTATAATGAAGAACACCATATCACACCGACCAGTATCAAAAAAAATATCAGTGATATTCTTAATTTGGGATGTGAAAATGAGCATACTCCTACAAATGTTCCTGATTTTATGAGGAAAAACAATAGAATCGGCAAAAATTTAACACTTCATATTCAACATCTCGAAAAATCAATGCGTCAAGCAGCAGCTGACCTTAATTTTGAAGAAGCAGCACGCCTTCGTGATGAAATCAAACAACTACAGAAAATCGAATTGGCAATTGCGAATGATCCCTTAACACATCATAACGAACAATCCATCCACAAAACTAAATGATACAATAAAATCTTTTTGCCGAAAAATATTTTTCTAAGAAAGATCTTAAGCGGATAATTTCAACCATAAGCGCCATCATTTTGGAGAATCGTAAGATAATAAAGAAAATATCAAACTGTCTAAAATAGATCTCAGCTTCTCTAAAACTTGAAAAACAAGTGGTAAAAGAGCCCCTTCCCATAAAATGCCCCCTTAGGGTCAATGATGTTCCAATTGAGCTAAAAAACAATTTAAAGAGAATATTTCCTATATATAAAAACTTC
Organism: Bartonella sp. 220B; assembly: GCF_026930205.1. GTDB lineage: Bacteria > Pseudomonadota > Alphaproteobacteria > Rhizobiales > Rhizobiaceae > Bartonella. Next base: position 157,313 of record NZ_JANHOI010000003.1, read on the forward strand.
CTATATAGAGTGTCTGCATATAATTGCACCATGATCGCTTATCAGCCTTATAAAAGCAATCAAACAGAGCAGTGCTCTATAACGCAAAGAGGTAAAATAAGATTTTATGACCATTCTATCAAAGTCTATGATGATAAAACCAATACCCTTTGTTCACACATCTTTTGTTCAGGTTCTATTTGCCAAAATGATGTAAAAAAAGTATTATACAGGGAATTTTGCCCTTATAATAAAAAGTCTGTTGTTATTCATAAGAGTTTATAACTTAATCTGAGTAGAATATATTTTTTAAAAACAAATTTTTGTCACGATATTATTCTATGGTATTATAAGACATACAAAACTTAATGGGTTTTTATTTTTTTTCGCCACAATAAAGTTTCAAATTGTTCAGGCTCTATTCAGTTTGATACGTGTAGGATGTAAAAAAATACGAATTTACATAAGGAGTATCGCTATGCAAAAAGTGGTTAGGCTGACAGTATTATCCGCAATATCAACAGCAAGTGTTTTGATGCCACTAGAGACAACACTTGCAGACATGTCGTGGGCTAATGGTGAGCATATTTCAAGAAAAATAGATAGACAAATGCAGAGTGTAAATAAAAAAATAGATGATACGATGAGGAACATGTGGGCAGGCACCCCTCCTCACAGCTCTAGTATCCGTTCTAATGATTATAGCTCTCATGCAGCTCGTACGAAGCATCACCACCACTATAATGTTGACCATAGAAGGACAGAACAAAGTCATCATCATGTTGAACGCAAAACACATCGTTATGTGGAACGTCATACAACAACGCACCGTAATGTTTATGTGAATTCCGGTAACTCCGGTGATGCTTTAGCTGTAGGTATTTTAGGGCTTGCGACTGCTGCAGTTTTGGGTACAATTCTTAAAAAACCAGAACAGCCTCAAATTATCTATCAAGCCCCACCACAAAATCAGATAATTTATCAAAAAGGTCCGCAAAAACAGGTGGTTTATAAAGGACAACAACCAGTGCAAAATCCACCACTCAACCAATCTTCGAAAGCTAAGTGGCTTAAATATTGCACAAAAAAATACCGTTCATTCAACCCTCAAACAGGAACTTTTCGAGGTTATGATGGCTTAGATCATCCCTGCTATGCTCCAGTAGATTGAATTAACTTGGTAAATTAAAATAACATTATAAAAAACCCGCTCTAAGGCGGGCTTTTATGCATTTCTCTCTTAAATCCCTTGCAGAAAAGGATTGTTTTGGCGCTCATAGCCTATGCGACTTCCTGGACCATGTCCGCAAATGAAACAAACATCATCACCTAAAGGCACAACTTTTTCTCGAAGAGATGTCATTAACTTTTCATGAGAGCAGAATGGGAAATCGGTGCGTCCAATAGAGCCACGAAAGAGGACATCACCCAATAAAGCAAAACGTTCTTTTTCATTGAAATAAATGACATGACCAGGAGAATGTCCTGGGGTATGAAAAACCTTGAAGACATGTTCCGCAAAATGAATGCACTCATCATCTTCTAACCATTGGTCAGGAACACAAATGCATGTATCAGTAATGCCATATTTTCTTGCACTTTCTTTTGCCGCATCCATCACAGGCTTATCATCGCGATGGGAACCAATAATTTTAACACCAAGCGCTTGTTTTGCTTGCATTGCAGCTCCCACATGATCAAAATGACCATGTGTTATCCAAATAGCTTCAACAATAATACCACTCTTTTCGATCACTTCTTGAATGCGAAACCAGTCACCACCAGGATCAACGAGAACACCCACTTTTTGTTCACTATCAAAAAGCAAAGTGCAATTTTGTTGAAAAGGTGTAACCGGAATAATATATGTGCTAAGTTTCCCCATGACATCCTTTTCAAAAATAAGATTTCTCAACTTACAAGGAGCATTCCTCTCCTTATAGGAGAATAGTCTTCTCGACAGCTTTATGCAAGTTATGTAAAGTTGAGTTTTATGTAAACTAAATTTTTGTCAAGGTTTTAAAGAATGACCGATCACATTCAAGTTTTATGTGACGATGCCCCTCACCTTCTTGTGATTGATGATGATACCCGTATTCGCAATCTTTTATCTCAATTTCTCATGAAAAATGGATTTCGTGTTTCAGTCTCAGCTCATGCTGATCAAGCAAGACGACAGCTCGCAAGCTTAGATTTTGATCTTCTGATAGTTGATATTATGATGCCCGGCGAAAATGGCATCAATCTCACCTCCTCACTGCGTCAGAAAAAAAATATTCCCATTCTCATGCTCACAGCTTTATCAGAAATAGACAATCGTATCGATGGTCTAGAAGCCGGAGCAGATGATTATCTCGCTAAGCCGTTTGATCCTCGTGAGCTTCTCCTTCGTATCAATGCCATTTTGCGTCGTGGTTTTCCCCTAAACCAACCCAAAATTGAGCAGATCATTTTTGGACCTTATATATTTTCCATTTCACGGCGCGAACTTAAAAAAGGAGGAGAAATGATTAAATTGACAGAGAGAGAACAAGAAATGATGGTCATTTTTGCCGAAAATGCGGGCAATACAATTCGCCGCCATAAATTTGCAACGGATGACAGCAATATCAGTGAACGTTCTATTGATGTACAAATCAATCGTCTTCGCCGTAAGATCGAAAAAAATCCAACAACCCCCATATGGCTTCAAACTGTGCGAGGAATAGGTTATAAACTCACAATTGAATAGACATATAATGATCAAAGCTTTAAGAAAATTTGTCCGATGGTTAACAAAGAAAATGCCTAAACGGCTTTATGCCCGCTCTTTGATCATTATTATCGCTCCTATGGTCCTCCTGCAAACAGTTATTGGCTACATCTTCATGGAACGGCACTGGCAAATGGTGACAGAACGTCTTTCAACCGCTGTCGTCCATGATATTTCTGCAATTATTGATATTATTGAAACCTATCCGCAACAAAAAAACTATGAAGAGATTAAGCGTATTGCACAACAGCGCATGGGGTTAAACATTTCTATCCTACCCCCAGCTCCTCTTCCCTCTCCAGGACCTAAACCATTTTTTGCCATCCTTGATTATTTTCTCAGTGAGGAAATTACTCACCAAATTAACCGTCCCTTCTGGATTGATACAGTAGGCGATTCTGATCTTGTAGAAATCCGCATTCACCTTGGTCATAATATCTTGCGTGTCTTTGCACTACGCAGCCAAGCTTACGCTTCCAATACCGCTATTTTTTTAAGCTGGATGGTAGGAACAGCTCTCGTTTTATTGCTGATAGCAATTTACTTCTTGCACAATCAAATTAAACCAATTCAACAATTAGCTGAAGCAGCAGAAAGTTTTGGACGTGGTCGTCCTTTACCAAAAGGATTTCATCCACAAGGCGCTGATGAAGTCCGTCGTGCTGGCATTGCTTTTTTACGTATGCGTGAACGTATTGAACGCCAAATCGAACAACGTACTATGATGCTTTCAGGTGTAAGCCATGATTTAAGAACTATTCTTACGCGTTTTAAACTTCAGCTAGCATTAGCAAATACAGACTTTGATATGAAACCACTTGAGCAAGATGTAAGTGACATGCAAAATATGTTAGAAGGTTACCTTTCTTTCGCCCGTGGCGAAGGAAATGAAAGTGTTAAAAGCTTTGATTTAAATGCTCTTATGCAAAAATTCTCCGCCGATGCCCATCTCCACAAACGTCAATTTTCCTATAGTGTTGAAGGTCCTACACACATACAAGTACGCCCTCATGCCTTCACCCGCCTCGTCAATAATCTTGTATCAAATGCATTTTGTTATGCGAACACTGTCCACCTAACAGCCATATCCAAACAAAACTCCCTCATCATGACTATCGACGATGATGGTCCTGGAATTCATGAAAATATGCGTACAGAAGTTTTCAAGCCATTTTTTAGACTCGACAAAGCACGAAATCAAGATGCCAGTGGAACGGGTCTTGGACTTTCTATTGCTCAAGATATAGCACGTAGCCATGGAGGCAACATTCAATTAAACGATAGCCCTCTAGGAGGATTGCGCGCTATTCTTGATATCCCCCTCTAAAATATTATACAAATTTTCTATCAAAAAACTGTAAAAGAAACTTGATAATTTAGGCATTCCCTATAGTTTCAAACAAAGCGTATTGCAGTGCCTTACAAGCACTTTCCCCTCTCCAAGCAACCATCTGAAATGCAACATAATAGCTTTCACAGATTTTAAGCGCATGTATCAACAATGTTTCAACCTGTAAATGAGATGGATGCACCCCACCAGCCAGAAGAAGCCCCTGCCGATAAATAACTGAATTATTCCCTTGCCAATAATCAAAATGTCCGAGTAACAATTTTTCATTAATTGCCAGCAATAAGCGATGCATTTCTGTTGTTCGAGCACTTTCAATAGAAAGATCAAATGCACAAGCTAAATGAAGGGCCTCCTGCTCTTCCATCCATGAAAAAGCGAGGCGATAATTTGTCCGCTTCCCTTCCACACAAACACTGATCTCATCTTGTGCATCCCGCTCAAATGACCAATCATATTTGCAGGCAATCTGTTCAATAAAATCAACAGGATGCTCTTCCCTTTCTGTGGCGCAAAATGCAAGCCTCATCATAAACCCTCAATTATATTAAAACATTGTACATTAAAACTTTGTCAACAGAACACAAATCAGCTAAATTGTAACAACATCTTGCTACAAGCAAAGCTTTTACACCAAACAAATACACATTAAAAACAATCGACAGTACACACTACCCAGAACACAAGAATGCTTCTCGCGGCAACTCGATAATAACAAAACGAATCATCAAGTTCTTCCAGTGTATTGATACAATTTCAGAGTACTAGCCCCCCTGATTGAAAAAAAATGTTTTCTACAAAAAACAAATCAAAAAATAAATAGGCAATCTACTCTAACAGACTCAGGATTAAGCATTTTTTAGTTTCACGCATCACATTGAAAAATTGGGGATATTTTTTCTAAGACTGTTATTTTTTTTGTGTCTTTGTTTTTTCTAACGCGTCAAGATGTTTTTTCAAATCAGCATTATCGGCCTGTATTTTCAATACCATTTCCTTAAAAGTCTCAAATTCTTCACGTGAAACAAGATCAAGTTTATTGGCTATCTTTTCAGCTTGCGAACGAAAAGCTGTTCCTGCTTCCCGCCGTATACCTTGTGCAACACCAGCTGCATCTGTTGCTAATTTTGCTAATTCATCAAGAATACGATTTGATCCATTACGCATGAGATTTTCCTTTAATTAAAATGTCTGATACAGGCATTATAGCGTATTTTCACAACATTTAGATATAATTTTTGTTCCTTTTATCCTACGGATTTTATTTCACCACGCAGATTTTACTCTAAATTTTTTACACTTCTTTTATCATCATAAAGTTTTAGCTCTAAAAACCAGTGGAAACCCACCACTCTCCTAGCTTGACCATTGCGCGTTCATCTGTCATTCCTGTGTTATTTCTGACCATTATCTATAACTCTATATAATGTGAAATGCTTACTCCATGAATAATCTTTCTTGTCCAGCCATCGCTTTTCCATCTTTTCTCGATCCCGTAATTATACAGTTAGGCCCCGTATCTCTTCATTGGTACGGACTTGGCTACGTAGTGGGCATTCTTTTTGCTTGGTGGTATGCGCAAAAATTATTAAGAAAACAATCCCTATGGTATGCAAATCAGCCTCCTATGGATGAAGAAAAGATAGGGGATTTTGTTGTCTGGTCTGCCATCAGTGTCGTTGTTGGTGGTCGCTTAGGACAAGTACTTGTATGGGATCCCGTTTATTATTTTAACCATCCTAGTGCCATCGTTGCAGTATGGGATGGAGGAATGTCCTTTCATGGAGGACTGATAGGCATCATCATTGCAATGATCTGGTTTGCCCGCAAAAACAATATCAATATACGAGCAATGTTTGATATCATTGCTGCAGGTGCTCCTATTGGTATCGGCATTGTAAGAATATGTAACTTCATTAACCAAGAGTTATGGGGCAATGCTACCACAATGCTTTGGGCGGTTTGTTTTCCACTAGATCCCTATTATTTACCGCGTCATCCAAGCCAACTTTACGAAGCATTCATGGAAGGGTTTGTTCTCTTTATCATTTTATCCCTTATTATTTTTGCTTTCAAAGCGTTAAAACGCCCTGGCGCCGTAGCAGGAACATTTATTATAGGCTATGCAATAGCACGGAGCATTGCAGAAATTTATCGTGCTCCTCAAGAAGACCCAGAATGGTTTTCTACCCTGTTTCATCCTACTGGATTTACCTATGGTATGGCCTTATCTCTTCCTATGCTTTTTATAGGGCTTTATCTGCTTCTCAAAGCCTTTAAACACAAGTCTACAAAAAATGAGCACCCTCAAAGAAAAAATTAAAGAGATTATTGCGCACAACGGACCAATCACAGTCAGTCAATATATGACCTTAGCCCTGACTGATTCCCAATTTGGCTATTATCAAACGCAAAAACCCTTTGGACGTGACGGTGACTTCATCACAGCACCTGAAATAAGCCAATTATTTGGAGAGATGATTGGCATTTGGGCCCTTGCTAGCTGGAAAGCCCAAGGTTGCCCTCAACCTTTCATTCTCGCTGAAATGGGTCCAGGACGTGGAACACTCATGGATGATGTTCTGCGTACTATTCAAAAATTATCGACAACAGCATTTCATGCTGCTGAAATTTTTCTTATTGAAATAAGCAAAAAACTCGCCGAAGAACAAAAAAAACGTCTTTCTTCATATCAAAAAAAAATCTATAATGTTCAAAGCTTTGATCAAATCACCTCAAAACCTCTCTTCTTAATTGCCAATGAGTTTTTCGATACACTCCCCATCAACCAATATATTAAAATCAATGGAAAATGGAAAGAACGCCGTATTTCAGTGAATCAAGATGGAAATTTCATTTTTATTGCTGTTCCAGATAAACTTCCTTCTTCTTGCTTACAGTCCTATTGTTCTGAAATACCTGACGGAACCATTTTTGAACACGCGCCCTCTCGACATCAATTAATGCAACAAATCAGCAACCACTTAATAAAAGTAACCGGTTCTGCTTTGCTTATTGACTATGGTGCTTCTGATCTTGCCTTTGGCGATACATTACAAGCAGTTTCAAAGCATAGATTCCGTGATATCTTTGAAGCTCCCGGTGAACATGATTTAACATCCCATGTTGATTTTTCTTTTTTAAAAAAAATAGCTCTTGAACAAGACTGTTTTACTGAAATTCTAGAACAAGGAGAATTTCTCCTAAAAATGGGGCTTTTGGAGCGCGCACAACAGCTTGGAGCAGGAAAAAGCACAACACAAAAAGACAAAATTCACCAAGATATCGAACGATTAGCCGGTCCAGATCAAATGGGCAAATTATTTAAAGTCTTATATGTTTGTGATAAAAACATCCCCTTACCCCCTCGATTTTAATGACCGGCAACTATTCTTATTGACAAATACATCTCATACACCATTCTTACTCAAAAAAGGCTCTTTCTATAAGGAATTTTTATGAATTTTATTCCTGTTCCTATCCTAGCAAAAGATCTTTCTGCTTTACACCCGCAAGGGATAAGACATGGTTTTTTTACACGTCAAGCTGGTGTTTCAAAAAGTCTTTATCAAAGCCTTAATGTTGGCACAAATTCACATAATCAACCTGAACATATTGCACAAAATTGTCTTTTAATTGCCAATTATTTTGGTGTTGAGGTGCAAAACTTCGTTACTGTCAATCAAATACACTCCTGTGATGTTGTCGTCGTTGATCAAGCTTTTATTGGTGAAATTCCGAAAGCAGATGCTCTTGTTACCACCACACAAGGACTAGCAATCGGCATTCTTACAGCAGATTGTGGTCCAATTCTCTTTGCTGATCCACAAGCAGGTGTCATCGCTGCAGCACATGCTGGCTGGCGAGGAAGTTTAAATGGAATTATAGAAAAAACAATTTGTGTGATGGAAGAACAAGGAGCCAAAAGACAATCAATCATTGCAGTTCTTGGACCTTGTATTGGTCCTTGTCATTACGAAGTAACAAGAGAATTTTACAACCAATTTATTGATCGCCACAGCAAGTTTGAAAAATATTTTTTAAAAACAAATAAAGTCAATCATCTTCGTTTTAACCTATGGACATTCATTATGGAGCAATTAAAAGAAGCAGGAATCCACGCTTCTTGTGTAGAGCTTTGTACCTATCAAGATGAGAAACGTTTTTTTTCCTATCGCCGTGCGATACACCGCAAGGAATCTGATGACGGACGGCAAATTTCTGCTATTATACTGAAAAAGAGATAAACATCCTTGAGTTCTAAAGAGAAGAGTAAAAGTGTACAAAACTTTTGTATCTCAAAATCTTAACAAATGCTCTTAGAATATGGAACTTTATCACAAAATGATCTCTTAACTTGGAGAATATAAACGCTTTAACTGATGTTATTTTCAATATTTTCTTATGATGGAAAAAATATTCATACATAAGGAATCATATATATTGTTATTGTTCTCTTATAACATAAAAGCCAAAAAGCTTAATCAAGGGTTCTTTTTTACCTCATAACAAAAAAGAACACTGCTCAAAAATAACAAAAATTTTGGAAAAAGCGAAAACCAAACGCATAACTCTTTAACAATGAGAGATAAAATTGTAATGCTTTTGTAATTGTTATCTTGCAATCTGGTAACAAGAAATAAAAACCATCTCTACCGTGATTCTTTAGAGGTTCTACTATGAAACTTTTCTGCGGCAATTCTAACCCACGCCTTGCTGAGGATGTTACGAATTATTTAAATATTCCTTTAGGCAAAGCAACTGTGAAACGCTTTGCCGATCAAGAAATTTTTGTAGAATTACATGAAAATGTACGCGGACAAGACGTGTTTGTTTTGCAATCCACATCCTACCCTGCCAACGATCACTTGATGGAATTGCTTATCATGATTGATGCGCTTCGCCGTTCCTCAGCCCGTCGTATTACAGCTGTGATCCCCTATTTTGGTTATGCCCGTCAAGATCGTAAACCTGGACCACGGACCCCGATTTCCGCAAAACTTGTTGCCAACCTGATTGCTGAAGCTGGAGCGCACCGTGTTTTAACTTTGGATCTTCATGCAGGACAAATTCAAGGCTTTTTTGATATTCCAACGGATAATCTCTATGCTGTTCCGGTTATTTCCCGAGATGTTAAAATGCACTACTCCCTTGAAAATGTTATTGTTGTTTCACCTGATGTTGGTGGTGTAGTGCGCGCACGCGCGCTTGCCAAGCGTCTTAACAGTTTACTTGCTATTGTTGATAAACGTCGTGAACGTCCTGGTGAATCAGAAGTTATGAATATTATTGGCGATGTCTCGGGAAAAGATTGTCTTTTGCTTGATGATATTGTTGATTCAGGTGGAACACTATGCAATGCAGCAAGTGCTCTCCTTAAACACGGTGCCAATAGTGTTACGGCTTACATTACACACGGTGTTCTTTCTGGAAATGCTATTGAACGCATTACCAACTCAGAAATGAAAGAATTGGTTATTACAGATTCAATTATGCCAACAAAAGCAATTGAAAATGCGCATAATATTCGTGTCTTACCAATTGCCGACCTCATTGGAGAAGCAATTGCCAGAACAGCAGCAGAACAATCTGTCTCAAGCTTATTTGGTTAAGCTGGTCCCTTAGGATCTCCTGGTGCTGTTTCTACACCAAGTTCAGGAAAAGCGACAATGCGTTGACCATTAAAATGTGTATGAATAACAATAAATCCGCGTTCTTCAAAGTAAGTTAAGAGCCGGCGGGCACGGCTTAAAGAATGTGTTCCATAAAGGCGTGCCAAAAATGCATCGGATGGGCATGGTTTTCCACCTAAAGCAGCCTGTGCTACATGCAAAAAAACACCTTGGACATCATCTTCCAAACTTTCCGAGAGATGCAAAATGCGTTTCCAGTTTTCACTTACCGCAGTTTCTTCGTCAACGAAAGCCTGAGCAATAGCCAACTTACGCCGAAATTGTGCAAGATTTAAAAGATCTCCTGAGTGACCATGAATACGGCAACGAACCAAGAAATCTTGATAAAGCACTGCCGTTGAACGATAAAAAGCTTCAGGATCATCAAGAATTTCTCGAATAACACGTTCTGCTTGGATATCACGATCAACAACAGAAAGTTCAGGAAATAAGCTTGGTTTTTCTTCCAACGATTCTTGTTTTTTATGCACAGCTTCTTCTAATATCTCATGAACTGATTTTTCTCTCACCGGCTCTCGTGATTGCTTAAAGGGAATTAAAACTTCTTCCGGCGAAGCTGTAAAAACGAGTTCTTTTGCATCAACCCGCTCTGTTGGAAGAGGCATTAATTTGGGGCTAGAAGACCGTGCCAGTGTCTCAACAGGACCAATAACAATCGGTAAGGGGCGTCGTGATAAAGCAGGACCTAAAGCGATAAAATGCCCCCGTTCAAGATCTCTAAACATTTCCGCTTGACGACGCTCCATTCCCAAAAGATCAGCAGCGCGCACCATATCAATATCTAAAAAAGTTCGCCCTATTAAAAAATTTGATGCTTCAGCAGCTACGTTTTTGGCAAGTTTAGCCAAACGCTGCGTAGCAATCACACCGGCAAGACCACGTTTGCGCCCTCGACACATAAGATTGGTCATAGCACTAAGCGAAATCTTACGCGCCTCATCAGAAACCTCTCCTGCCGCAGTTGGAGCAAACAATTGTGCTTCATCGACAACAACAAGCATGGGATACCAATAATCACGTTCCACATCAAACAGTGCACCAAGAAAAGCACCCACAGCGCGCATCTGTTGTTCAGTCTCCAAACCTTCAAGATTGAACACCGCTGAAACCCGATGTTGGCGAATGCGATGAGCAATACGTGTCAATTCGAGTTCGCTGCGTTGCGCTTCAACGACAACATGACCAAATTTATCTGCTAAAGTTACAAAATCACCCTCTGGATCGATCACACAATGTTGCACCCATGAAGCGCTTTGTTCAAGAAGACGACGAAGAAGATGTGATTTTCCTGAACCCGAATTGCCCTGCACAAGAAGACGCGTCGCCAATAATTCTTCTAAATCGACAAATGCCGGCACGGATTTATGCAAAGCTCTACATTCTGCCGTATCACCCAAGGCAATCTCAACCTTCATAACATCTCCAGTATTTGATTTTGAATATATCGGCTCATATTTATCCTCCATCGAAACCATGTTTGTAACATTTCCTCTTATCTAACGATAGAAATCATCGATTTTTCCCACAACTCTTGCATCTGTAAACAGTTTGAATTATAGAATGGTCTTCTGCGTAGACACCCTTGGAGGCAACGCAGGATGGAGCAATCGCTGCTTAGCAACGTATATCTTCATATTCATACAAAACTGTTGTTGGTTTTTAATGAATCTCCAATCATATAAAAGGACTTAAACTATGAGCAAAAGCTATACTCTTAAGGCCGAAATACGCGAACGGGTTGGTAAGGGGTCCTCCCGTGAACTTCGTCGCAACGGTCTTATTCCTGCTATCATTTATGGTGAAAAACAGCCCCCTTTAGCAATCACAGTTCCCTATAAGGAAATTTTCTACAAAATTCATGCTGGTGGCTTTCGTACTACCATTGTAACTCTTGTCATTGGCAAACAAAAAATTACAGTATTACCAAAAGATTATCAACTCGATCCCGTGCGTGACTTTCCCTTACACGTAGATTTCTTACGTATTTCAGCGCAATCTGTTGTGGAAGTGAATATTCCTGTACACTTCCTCAATGAAGACACAGCTCCTGGACTTAAAAAGGGAGGCGTGCTCAATATTGTTCGCCACGAAATTGAATGTACGGCTCCGGCTAATGCTATTCCTGAAGCGATTGAGATTGATCTCGCCAGCTATTCTATTGGTGATTCTATCCATATTTCAGCGGTGCAGCTGCCAGAAGGAGTCACTCCAGTCATCCAAGATCGAAACTTTACCATTGCAACTATCGCAGCTCCTGCTGGTTTGGATATCGGTGATGACGCTCTCGAACAAGACAATGAAGAGAACAACGAAAAAAATTGATAATTTCAACAGGCGGGATTTTTCCCGCCTTAACTTATAAAAAATTTATTAATCCCTTACACTTTATTGAAGGTGCACATGTGGCTTATTGCTGGTCTTGGCAATCCTGGTTCACAATATCGAAATAACCGCCATAATATCGGGTTCATGGCTGTTGATGCTATTTATCAAACCTTTTCTTTTTCTCCGTGGTCAAAAAAGTTTCAAGCCAAAATCTCCAATGGTTTTATAAATGATGAAAAAACCTTTCTTATAAAACCTCAAACTTTCATGAATCTCTCTGGCCAAGCCATTGGTGAAGCTTTGCGATTTTATAAATTAGATTTAAAAAATTTGATTGTCATTTATGACGAATTAGACTTACCACCAGGAAAAGTACGTGTAAAAATTGGTGGAGGTAATAATGGACATAATGGTATAAAATCCATTGATACCCATTGTGGTACTGATTATTACCGTATACGCTTAGGAATTGGACGCCCCCATTCCAAGGAACTTGTTCATCAGCATGTTTTGGGAAATTTTACAAAATCCGACCAAGAATGGCTTCCCCCTCTTTTAGAGGCAATTGCGAAGAGTATTACGCTTTTCATAAAGGGCGATCAATGTCTTTTTATGAATGAAATCGCGCAAGCAATAAAAAACAAAGATCCGCTCTCATAGTCCATTTTCTAGGAGACAAAATAATCACACGTCATACAATCCTTGTATATAGTGCTCTCTTTTTTTGAGAAGAAGAGCATTTTAAAAAAACAAAAACTATCAAAAGATGCTCTTCGAAGGCATCCTTCTTGGAATTAAAAAAAACCATCTGGATTAATAGTAGACTGTAGCGGATCATACAGATGTGATTGTTGACTTAAAACTCTAGATGGAGCGTCATTACGTTGCAATACCACCACGCGCGCACCAACAGGAACACGATCATAAAGATCAATGATATCTTGATTAAGCAAACGAATACATCCGCTTGAAATAGCACGACCAATTGACCATGACTCGTGCGAACCATGAATGCGGAAAAGTGTATCCTGTCCATTTTTGAAAAGGTAAAGCGCTCGTGCACCCAATGGATTATCAGGTCCTGGTGCCATTCCTTTTCCCAAATGACCATAACGTTCTGGTTCTCGCGCCATCATTGCCGCAGTAGGAGCCCAATTTGGCCACCGGCGCTTGCGCTGCACAACCCCCTCACCTTCAAATGCCAGCCCTTCTTTACCAACCCCAATACCGTAACGCAAAGCTTTCCCATTTTTACCAATAAGGTAAAGGAAACACTCCTGAGTATCTATAACTAATGTCCCAGGTGGATAGGACGTATAATAAAGCACTTCTTGACGCCAAAACTTCGGATCAATAGTCGAAAGATCGATAGCAGGTAATAAATAAGGCTCATTGGTTACAGGTCCGTACAAAGACTGCATTTCTGCTGGAATATATCGAACTTGTTGAGAAGAAACAAACGACATATCTGAATGACGTGTAGCACATCCAACCAAAGCCAAAGGCACTGCAATTAAAAAAACACGACGAGATAACACTCTTATATTTTCTCCAATTAACTCTTTATGTAGACTTGCATACTATGAAAAACTTAGCATATTGTTAACGTTAATTTGAAATTTCCTTAAATTATGGGGAGAAAAAATCTTTAAACATGATAAAAAAGGCATTCCCCCTCTTCGAAATAGACTTTTTTCTTCTCTACAGCAACAGGAGACTATGACTCTTCTCAAAATGTGCTATAAAAACGCCAAAGACACCTTATCTTGACCATAAAATCAATAGAAATCTTGATCATAAAATGAATAGAAAAGAAGACGCTCATGGGTTTTAAATGCGGTATTGTGGGATTACCTAATGTTGGTAAATCAACTCTTTTTAATGCATTAACGAAAACAGCTACAGCACAAGCTGCTAATTATCCTTTTTGTACAATCGAACCCAATACCGGTGAAGTCGCTGTTCCAGATTTGCGAATGGAAAAAATTGCATTTATCGCTGGTTCAAAAGAAATTATTCCCACACGTATCAGCTTTGTTGATATTGCTGGACTCGTACGTGGTGCCTCAAAAGGCGAAGGTTTAGGCAATAAATTTTTGGCAAATATCCGTGAAGTTGATGCTATTATTCATGTTTTACGCTGTTTCCAAGATGATGATATTACCCATGTAGAAGGCCGCATTGATCCTGTTTCTGATGCCACAACAGTTGAAACAGAACTTATGCTTGCAGATCTTGAAAGCTTAGAGCGACGAATCGTACAAATCCGTAAACGTGCAACCGGCAAAGAGAAAGAAGCTCTCACAATTCTCCCCATGATGGAAGCAGCATTAAATCTATTGCAGAAAGGAAGCCCTGTCCGGTTGCTCCTTAAAGAAATCTCTTCCGATGAATATCGCATCCTTGATAATTTAAATCTTTTAACTTCCAAACCTGTACTTTATGTCTGCAATGTGAGCGAAAATGACGCTGCTCATGGAAATAACTTTACCAAAATGGTTGAAAAAATGGCAACAGAGCAAAATGCTCAAAGCATTATCATTTCTGCTGCTATCGAAGCTGAAATCACCCAACTTAATGATGCAGAAGCCTCAGAATATCTTCATGCTCTAGAGCTCTTTGAACCAAGTCTCAATCGCCTCATTCGCGCTGGCTATTCTTTGCTTGACTTGATTACTTATTTCACCTGTGGACCTAAAGAAACACGCGCTTGGACAATTACACGTGGTACTAAAGCGCCTCAAGCAGCTGGTGTGATCCACTCAGACTTTGAACGTGGCTTTATTCGCGCCCAAACAATCAGCTACGATGATTATATTGCTCTGGGTGGAGAAAACGGCGCGAAAGAAGCGGGCAAAGCCCGTGATGAAGGCAAAGAATACATCGTACAAGATGGTGATATCATGCTGTTTAAACATAATACTTAAAACTCACCTCATCCTAATATTTCATCTTGAATGATATAATAATTTCACAGGGAAGCCTTGCTTTACGACCATAAAAAACAATGCTGTCATATTTCATATTATGGCTTATGGCAGCACTGTTCTGTCACAAAAGAATGGAAATACAAATCAGCGTGTCCAATGTCCTTCGTACTTAAATGTTGGAGCCTCTTTTAAAGAATCCTTTGTTGCATTAGTAATAAGCTTCCATTTGCCATAATCATTGATCATTTGGATTGTTTCTGGAGCAATAACCACATAACTTTCTCCTATCCCAAGGAAACCACCAACAGCAATAACAAATCCCGCAATGTTATTGTCACGCAAAATAATATCTTTTACTTCACCAATATTTTCATTTTCCACATTGTATATATTTGCACCAATAAGGCTTGAAGCAACAAAATCAGTTGCTAAAGGTGTAACATAACGCACTGACATATCTGACCTTACCTGTACAATACCCGTCGAAGAAATCATTTCAGGTTCAGAAGGTACTGCAAAAGACTGCGCATACGCACTAGAAACCATCAAAACTGACATAAGAGTAGTACATGCAATTTTCTTCATTTTAACATCTCCGTTTTCACTTTGCTTTCAATTTTATCAAACTCAATGCATCATAAACAGATTTGTTCCCTAGGCTCTTCCAAGATCAATATCTCTAAGCTTTTCTCCTTTTCAGTCTTTTTTTATCCTCTCTCCCAATTTGTCTTCTAAACAACGCCAGATACAGACTTTTAAAATATAAATCAGTCCTCCTAAAATGATTAAAAATAAGATGACACGAAAACCCGTTTTTTTCCGAATTTCCATGTGGGGATCAGCAGCCCACATCAGAAAAGCAGAGACATCCCGTGCATATTGTTCAACTGTTTCCTGGACTTCATCCCCATAGGACACAACGCCATCATGTAATGGAGGCGCCATAGTTAAAGTATCGCTTGCAATAAAATAAGGATTATACCAATAACCTTCAGCAATTTTTGTATTTTCTGGTGCCTTTTGATATCCTGTTAACAGAGCTGTAATATAATCTGGACCCGCCGTATTGTAATGCATTAATACATCAGAAATAATAGCAGGAAATGGCAAAGATATGGCGCGCGCGCGCACCATCAACGAAAGATCTGGAGGATAAGCACCATTAAGAATAAATTTTTCTTCTTCTTCATTAGCAAAAGGGGAAGGAAAAGTGTCTGTTGCAATACCAGCACGTTTAAAAAATTTTCCTTCTCGATTAGGTCCATCGCTCACTTCATATTGCTTGGCGAAATCCTGAATCTGTTTTTGATCATAGCCTAACGCCTTTAAATCACGAAAAGCCACATATTTCAGCCCATGGCAACTGGAACAAACCTGTTTATAAACCTTTAACCCACGCCGCAGCTGTGCCTTATCATAAACTCCAAATGGTCCTGAAAAACTCCATTCTTGTTTTTTAGGAACGCGTAATGGGAAAGAAACAAACTCTTGCTCTTTATCAGAAACGTCACGCGCAACACTCTGAAAAGGAAGACTAACCACCGCTATAATAATCAATCCAATAAAAACATTCACCATAATTTACTTTTTCTTTGGTTCATATCTTCAGTAATTGAAGAAGGAAGAGAACGCCCCTTTTCAAAAATAGGAAGGATCGGCAAAACAACCAAAAAGAATATAAAATAATAAGCGATTGCTAAGTACGTCCATAAAAAAGTGCTATCACTTATTTCTCTTGACCCTAACCAACCAAGAAAAAGAACATCAACAATAAATGCCCAAAAGAAAATTTTATAAAGAGGTCTATATCTTGCGGAGCATATTTTAGAACGATCTAACCATGGAACAAAAATCAGAACAAAAACTGAACTCACGACAAGAAGAACACCTAGAAAAGTTGATGAAAGAGCACCAATATTAAAAGTTATAGCACGCAGCATCGTATAAAAAGGTAGAAAATACCATTCCGGCACAACACGAAGAGGCGCTTTTAAAGGATCAGCAACGCTATAATTTTCAGCCTGTCCCATATAATCGGGCATATAAAACAAAAACCAAGCAAAAAAGATTAGAAAAACAATAATAGCAAAAATATCTTTGATAAGCGCATAAGGTGCAAAAGGAACAATTTCCTTCTCGAATTGTATTGGAAGACCGGTCGGATTACCCTGTCCAACTTGGTGAAGTGCCCAAATATGCAGCCCAACAAGAAAAAGCAAAACAAATGACAAAAAATAATGAAAAACATAAAAACGGTTCAACGTCGGTTGTCCTACGCTATAACCACCAAGAAGTGCCTCATGCAACCATGTCCCCATCAAAGGAATAGCTTTTACAAGTCCAACAACCACTGAAGCCGCAGAAACAGACATCATCCCCCAAACCAGCACATAACCAAAAAATGCTGTTGCCATCATGATCATATAGATACAAATGCCCGTGATCCAAACCATTTCTCGCATATTCTTATAAGAACCATAATAAAGTCCACGTGCTAAATGGATATAAAGAGCAATAAAAAAGAACGAAGATCCTACACAATGCCATGGACGAAAAAGCCAACCAAACTGCCCCTCTCGTCTAAATCTTTCACCAGTTTCAAAAGCCAAATGAACATCTGGCACATAATGCAGCGCCAAGACAATACCAGTCAAAAGTTGTGATAAAAGCATAACGGTCAAAATACCGCCAAATGTATAAAAATAATTCAGGTTACGGGGTACCGGAAAAATAACAAATGCATTATAAAAAAAACGGGGAAGAGGTAAACGCTTATCAAACCAACGGGCAACAGCACTTTTAGGAATATAGGGAGAAAATTTGGTCATCCTCTTATCCTATTTTCAGCAAGGTATCGGAAAGAAAGCGATAAGGTGGAATAGCTAAATTATAGTTAGCTGGGCCTGAGCGCACTCTTCCAGCTGTATCATAAACAGATCCATGACATGGACACAACCACCCTCCAAATTTCCCTGATTGTCCAAGTGTTACACAACCTAGATGCGTACAAAGATTAATAATAATAAGCCAATTCTCACGCCCCTTCCCTGCTGAACGCGCGAAATCCGTCGCGTCTTCTTCACTTTCAAGATTAGGATTGCGCGCTTGACGATCTCTCAGAATACTCAATTCGGTAGCACGCGCTTCAGCAATTTCTTTTGCGGTACGATTGCGAATAACGACAGGCTGTCCACGCCACTTAACCGTCACCGACATGCCCTCTTCAATCCCCGAAAGATCCACCTCAACAGAAGAAGAAGCCAAAACGGACTCATATGGAGACAGTTGACGAATAAACGTCCATGCAACGGCACCCAATCCAACCGCCCCTGTAAGACCTGTTACCAAAAACAGAAAATCGCGCCTTGTTTGCTCATTCATTACCTTAACTAACGAGCTCCTTCTTCAAAATACTCTTTTACTATACCCTCCTCCATTGCACAATCCCTGATTATTCAATTCCCTAAACCATGAAAAAACCTAGAAAAAACTTTCTACTATTTTTGTAATCTATCTTCTCTTAGTAAAAAATTTTATGGCACCCATTCACCAAAATGCTGCTTACTCTTTCCTGTTTTTTCTATTTTCTATCTTCCCTCCTCAAATGTAAGAAAATATCATCAAATATATTCTCTACTATCATCCGTTTATTGTAAAAATCAGCAATTCTTTTAATTCAAGCAGCGTTTTAACCATTCATTCTCAACTCAAAAGTCTTTGTTTTATAGGAAAAAATTACACTCCCCTTTTACAACCAAACTTCTACAAACAAGACACAAATTTTGCATTCAATGGAATGCTTCGTCGAAATCATAGAGTTTGGGTTTCATTGGATTGGTATGAGTAAAGGCGAATGCTTAATTTTAAATTGCTATTCCCCCACACGTTCTTTTAATGACCAATAAAGTTTTCGCTCTCATAAGCATTCACCCCATACAATAAAGTTGTACAAAGAAAATAGCCCAATATTCTAAAGAATCGAACACATTTTTATAATGATTAACACCCCTATAGAAACGCATTAATTCTCGTTGTCATTCATTGATGATCATTCTGCACATCTCATAATAAACCCAGAAACATAAGTTTTTCCTAAAATCCAAACCAAAATGGTCGTGAAAAGCAAAAACTCCACGCTTCTCAATTATATTTTTTAAATATGCAACAGAGCTTCTTTACAAACGTAAAGAAAAAATCATACCTAGAGCACATGACACTTCACATCGCTCTTTTTCAACCTGATATTGCTGGTAATACTGGAACAATTTTGCGCCTTAGTGCTTGTTTTGGTTTACATGTACATATTATTGAACCAGCCGGCTTTAATCTGTCGGATCGCAACCTTAAGCGCGCAGGATTGGATTATCTCGAATATGCTTCTCTAGAAAGACATATGGATTGGCAACATTTTATGCACACCATGAAATCCTGTAACCGTCGTCTTTTGCTTTTAAGCACAAAAGCACAAACATGCTATACGCAAATATGCTATCAGAAAAATGACGTTTTACTTTTTGGTCGTGAATCAGCAGGGGTTCCCGATTATGTTCATGAAACTGTTGATGCTGTATTGAAAATTCCCATGCAACCCCATACGCGCTCTTTAAATCTCGCAATGAGCGTAGCTATGACGACAGGGGAAGCACTTCGCCAAATTGGTTATTATGAAAAAAGAGAAACTTTATAAAAAAGATAAAAATCTTATCGCGCGATTCAATATACTGATAAAAATATCAATATTTGGTGGATAATAAGCGGTTTTTAAAAGAATGAAATCACCATATTTCTATAATCTGAGAAGAGCATGAAAATCTTACACTTCTACTAGAATAATGACAAAACGCTTTTATAAATCATCAGAAAAACTACGAAGCGTTCAATAAGCTTAAAGCTTGTAATACTTCATTGCACTATTTTCACTACCAATCATCAAGACGCAAAAACCCTCTCCTCTAAAAATAACAAAAGCTTCTTTATAAGAATCCCTATTACAAATTAATTTTTTCTAACAATGCATTACGATCCAATAAAAATCCACTTTCAATCCATATCATTTCCAGCTCTTTGAGCTTTTTTCCCAAAAGCACTCCTTTAGACACTCCTTTTTCCATCAAATCCTTGCCATTAACAGGAAAAGTGGGAACTTGCCAGTTTTGAGTAAGATGATAAAGCTTGGTATAATTTGCTTTTTGCAAAGCTTCCTCCCCGTCTAGAGCGTCGACATGTGCTGCTGCCATCCGCAAGGATAATTGATCCAAAACTGGCTGACGACCATGAAAATAAATCAGTTTTTGTACCTCCGCCTCTGAACAGTTTTGGTTAATCATTTTTAACTCTGCCCATTCCTTCAATCGCGTTATTTCCTTATGAGAGAAACGCAAACGCTGTGCCATTTCATGAAGGCGGATAGGATCAGGAGGGAGAAGACTTTCCAACCGTAACAAGGGATCGATTTTCCAACCAAGAGCTTGTTCTGCTTTTACCAATGAGTGAATTGCATCAATGCCCCATTTTTCTGTTTCGGGAAAAATGCCTGTCAAAATTCCACTTTGACGCATCCATAAAAGAGCACGTGTTGGATCTGAAGCAGCGAGAAGTTTTTTCATCTCTGCCCAAATACGCTCAGAGGAAAGTTTTTGTAGACCTTCTTTTAAACTCACACATGCTTTCAATCCTTGCACATCAGGACGTCCTGCTCCATACCAAGCAAAAAAGCGAAAAAACCGCAAAATACGTAAATAATCTTCACGAATACGATTTTCTGCAATACCGATAAAACGGACTGTTCGGCTGGCAATATCATTCAATCCCCCCACATCATCATAAAGGTTGCCAACAGCATCACAATAAAGCGCATTAATTGTAAAATCGCGCCGTTCCGCATCTTTTTGCCAATCACGACCGAATGCCACTTTTGCGTAACGACCATCCGTTTCAATATCAGAGCGAAGCGTTGTTACCTCATAAGAACACGAAGGAGAAAGCACCGTTACAGTACCAAATGCAATCCCTGTAGGAATGGTCTTAAATCCTGCTTCTTCTACACGCATTATAATCTGTTGTGGCAAACAGGTTGTGGCAATATCAATATCACTGATAGGTTGCCCTAGCAGCTGATTGCGTACAGCACCACCGACAATACGGGCCTCTTCACCATCTAAAGACAAAACATGAAGAAGTGTTTGGATATCACTATGCTGTAACCATTTAACTTGTTTGAAATTTTGTCTTCTATTCACCCTTTAACCTTTCAAAAAATTGCTCTCATTGCCTTAAACAGATATTCCCATGAGAATTTTCTAAGAGAGCCCTCAATGTATCTATTTATTTCCCCAAAAAAATAATTTGTATGTGAGAAGATGAAAAAACAACATAATACACTTCTTTTCTTCTCATTTTCTGTTACAAATTATAAAATATTCATTATCATACAGAAAAAATTACCGATTTTGCGATAAACGCCTTAAGGAAGCAATATGAGCCAATGTAATACATCATCCAATTCTCTTAAAAAGGTCAATATCAAGGATGAAGCCCAAGCGATCATTGATGATATTGATGCAGCCCATAAAGAATTGAACATTTTGCAGCAAGAAATTGACAAAGTCATTTTTGGGCAAAATCATGTGATTGAATATGCTTTAACAGCTATTTTTGCTGGTGGACATGCTCTTCTTGTTGGCGCTCCAGGACTTGCTAAAACACGTCTTGTTCAAACTTTGGGGACAGTATTAGGACTTGATGAAAAACGCATCCAATTTACCCCAGATTTAATGCCTTCAGACATTATCGGTTCTGAAATTATGGATTCAGATAAAGGTGGGAAACGTTCCTTCCGCTACGTTAAAGGTCCTATTTTTACCCAACTTCTTATGGCTGATGAAATCAATCGTGCCTCTCCGCGCACACAATCAGCTCTTTTACAAGCCATGCAGGAGTATCATGTCACCGTGGCTGGTACCCGTTATGATTTACCACAACCTTTTCATGTGCTTGCAACACAAAATCCTCTTGAACAAGAAGGAACCTACCCACTTCCTGAAGCACAACTGGACCGCTTTTTGATGCAAATTGATATTGACTATCCTGATCTAACCACAGAACGGCGTATTATTTTAGAAACAACAAGAGATAAAAAGCAAAAAGCAAAACCGATTTTGTCAACAGAAAAACTACAAGAAATTCAAAAGATCGTTCGTAAAATGCCCCTCTCAGAAACTGTTATAGAGGCCATTTTAAAGATTGTTCGTTTGTCCCGTCCTCATAAAGACAATACTCTTGCCAATACGTATGTTGCTTGGGGACCTGGCCCACGCGCTTCACAAGCACTTTCACTTTGTGTTCGTGCCCGAGCACTTTATTATGGGCGTTTAGCACCTTCACTTGATGATGTTGAAGCATTAGCTTTTCCCGTATTACAACACCGCATGGCACTTAATTTTTCTGCACACACAGAAGATATCACCGTAAAAGATATTATTAATAATCTCATGAAAGACGTTCTCTAAATGGCTATTGGCAAAAAAGTTTCCCCAATGCCCCCCATGTCGCTTGCAGCTAAACTGCATGAAGATATTGCAAAGATGCCGTCTTTTCTTCTACAAGCACGTCGGATTGCAAATACATTGATAACGGGATGGCATGAACAACGTAAACGGGGTAACGGGGAAAATTTTTGGCAATTTCGACCCTATGTTGAAGGGGAATCTATTACACGCATTGACTGGCGTCGCTCAGCGCGTGATGAACACACCTATCTACGTGAGCAAGAATGGCAAGTGACACAGACAGTTTGGCTTTGTCCTGATCAAAGAGCCTCTATGCATTATTGTTCACGCTTTTCTAAAATCTCTAAAGGTGATTATGCCATCATTCTTACTCTCATCTTGGCATCCCTGCTTACACACAGCGGCGAACATATTGCTATCCCTAACCTCATGCCCCCCACGAAAGTATCTAATGTATTAGAACGCACAGCACTAACCTTAGCAAATCATCAAAGTGGAAATCCATTTGCAAATTTTTCAACTCTTACGCGTTTTTCACACGCCATTATAGTAAGTGACTTTCTCGATTATCCTGAAAAAATCATCAAACATTTAACCATTTTATCCACAAAACAGGTCACTGCTCATTTAATCGAAATTGCTGATCCCGCAGAAGAAAATTTTCCCTATACAGGTCGTACAGAATTTTTTGATCCCGAAACAAAAGAAAAGCATATTTTCGGAAAAGCAGAAAAGCTTCGTAATCACTATTGCAAGCTCTATCAAGCAAGGCGACGAGAATTAGCAAATTTTTGCGCACGCCAAGGATGGACTTATCACGTGAGTAGAACAAATCAACCCTTCACAGAGACCATTTTGCATCTTGCAAACAAAATGGGGAGCTCTCCATCTTACTCTAGGAGGTTGTCTTGAGTTTTGCTGCTCCCTTTCTTTTACTAGGACTTTTATCTCTACCCGTCATTTGGTGGTTGTTACGAATAACACCTCCATCCCCACATAAAGAACCCTTTCCCCCTTTGCGCTTTCTACCAAAACCAGCGCATCAACAGGAAAGCGCAAAACATACACCTTGGTGGTTACTGTTATTACGCTTAACCATAGCAGCGCTGATTATTATCGCTTTGGCACGACCCACTTGGAATCAAAAACCAGTAATACTTTCCGGCTCTCAACCACTTGCACTCATTATTGATAACGGATGGGCATCAGTGAAAGAATGGAAAAAACGCCTCTCTGTTGCCGAAGCCCTCCTTACGCAAGCAGAAAAACACCAAAAAGATATTTATTTTCTTGCCACAGCTGAAAATGACATCGCCAATATAGGTCCCTTCCCTGCGAAAGTCATAAAACAACATTTAATGCATTTGCAACCCCGCCCTTGGTCTGTCAATCGTATGGATGCATTAAAAAAACTGATGGAAAGAACCAAAAGAAAACCTCTTGATATTGCATATTTAAGTGATGGGTTACAAACAAATGAAAATGATGAAACTTTTGCGCTGATTGAACAATTAAAACCCAAAACATTTTTGTGGTACTCACCTGATATTTCCGATTTAACCGCTATAACAGCCATAGAAAATAACAATGGAAACATGGTAGCGCGCGCCATCCGCTCAATGACACACAGCGAGACTCCCGTCACACTGAACCTTTATGATGCAAATAATCAACTTCTTGGTCATTTTACAACGAAATTCCTTGAAGGAGAAACAACAACGCTTGTTCCTTTTAATGTACCACTTGAACTACGCAACGCCATTGCTTGGATAAAAATTAACAACCAAAATCATGCTGCTGCTACCTTCTTAGTGGATAGCCACAATAAAATAAGTCGTGTTGCTCTCCTTTCACCCAATACGCGTGAAATGGCACAACCTTTGCTTTCTCCATTTTACTATATTATCAAAGCATTAGAAGGCACTACACAGCTTATAACAGCTGGAGGAGGAGAACTTTCAACGGATCTTGATCATTTACTCAAACAAAATCCTTCTGCTATCATTATAGGTGACATTATAAACATGTCAGAAGAAGCAGAAAAAAAACTGTCTGATTTTGTGAATAAAGGGGGAACACTCATCCGCTTTGCAGGAGAAAACCTGAGTACCGCAGAACACTATGATAGTCTGCTTCCGGTGTCACTGCGTCATGGTAAACGTTCACTTGGTAGTATTATGTCTTGGACAAAACCGCAAAAACTAGCACCATTTGCAAAAACGAGCCTATTCTCTGATCTTCCTTTTCCAGAAGAAGTCACTGTCTCACGCCAAATTTTAGCAGAACCAAGTCCAGATCTTTTTGAAAAAACGTGGCTTAGTCTCTCTGATGGAACCCCCCTCATTACAGCGACTGAACGTGGCAAAGGAACACTCATCCTTATTCACATTGCTCCCGACCCCACATGGTCAAATCTTCCACTCTCTGGTTTTTTTGCACAAATGTTGCAAAAATTGATCACATTGAGTGCCTACCAAAACACCAATCCAACACCCACAAAAAAAGAAACAGCAATAAAAAACCCTTGGCGAACAATAACCACTGATGGACAATTACAAACACCTCCCTCCTCTGTTGTTCCACTGGTCCTTGATGCCCAAAATCCACTTCGTCCCTCCTATCGTACTCCACCTGGACTCTACGGCGACAAAAATAATTTTTATGCACTCAATCTCCTCAATCATGCATCGCACTTGGTAAAACAATCGTCATTGTCCCCCTCTTTGAGCAAAAATTCTTTATCTTATGACACAAAAGAAAAGCATCTTATTGGTCCACTTTTAGGATTAGCCATCTTATTATTTGCCTTTGACAATTTTCTAACTTTATGGATGGGAGGCGCTTTTTTTCTTAACCGACAGCGCAATATGCTCCTTTTTCTCCCCCTTACAATAGGTTTCCTTGCCTTTTTTTGCCATACTCCAAGAGTTTATGCAAAAGACACAGAAAATCATTATAATGAGGACATCATTCAAGCAGCTGGTGCGACGCATCTTGCTTACGTTGTCACGCATAATCATGAAATTGATACAACGAGCAAGAGTGGCCTAGAAGCCCTCAGTCAATTTATCGCAGAACGGACAATCCTTTCGCCCAGCTCTGTGAGAGCACTTGATCTCGATAAAGATGAACTTGCTTTCTATCCTCTGATTTACTGGCCCATTGATGCCAACAGTCCTCTCCCAACACAAAAGAGCCTTGAAAAAATAAATAGCTTTATGAAAAATGGAGGCACAATTTTATTCGACACACGCGATCAGATAAAGAGCAACCTTAATCTTGAAGGAGCAGCCACCCCAGCCACACAAAGATTACGGATCATTTTAAAGGGATTAAATATTCCAAGCCTTGAACCAGCGTCAACGGATCATGTTGTTGCACGCTCTTTTTATATTATGCCGGATTTTCCCGGTCTCTACCGTGGTTCACCTTTGTGGGTTGAATCATCATCAACCAATAAAAAAGAAAAAAATTCTCTCGGCTTCGGTGATCATGTAAGTTCTCTTCTGATTACCGCAAATAACTTTGCTGGTGCTTGGGCCCTAGACGAAAAAGGCATGTGGAAATACCCCCTTGTTCCCAATGATCCAATGCAGCGCCTATGGGCATTTCGTGCAGGATTAAATATTGTTATCTACGTGCTTACAGGAAACTATAAGGCTGACCAAGTGCATGTTCCAGCTCTCTTAGAACGTTTTAAAAGAGAAAGAAGTCCATGATACCATTCTTCACTTTTCAGCCTTTTTTGCCTCTCTCTTGGATTCTCTTCTTAGGGGGGATATCTGCCCTTTTTGTCATCATTGGTCTCATTACACAGCGTCAAGGATCTTTATTACGCCTCATGGCATTGGCATCACTCATCCTTGCTTTGCTGAATCCAATGATTATAAAAGAGCAGCGTGAACCCCTTAAAAGCACCGTAGGCATTGTCATTGATCGCAGCAAAAGCCAAACATTTGCTACACGTACAAACGATACCGATAAAGCACGCACACAATTAACAAATGCATTGGCGCATTATCCACAATTTGAACCACGCTTTATTGAAGCTGGAAAACTTGCAGATCATCAATATGCACCCTCAACAAATTTGTTTCATGCTTTAACACAAGCTCTCTCTGACGTCCCACCGGCACGTTATGCAGGAACAATTTTAATCACCGATGGACAAGTGCATGACATTCCTCAAATTTCAGACCTTCATCATAAAGCACCTGTCAATGCTCTTATAACAGGGAGAGCAGATGAATTTGACCGCCAAGTCAAAATCATTTCTCCTCCTCGCTTTGCCCTTGTCAATAAACCACAAATGCTCTCCATCTTGGTAGAAGATAAAGGGCACCCTCAAAAATCTCTACCAGCGCAAGCAAATGTTACTGTAAGCATCAACGGACAAGAAGTTGGCCATTATTCTGTAACCCCTGGTATTATTTTTCAAACTGAAATTACTCTTTCTCATGCTGAAAAAAATATCATTCAAGTTGCTACTGATGTACAGAAAGGTGAATTAAGCTTTGAAAACAACCGCGCCGTAGCGATTATTGAAGGCATTAGAGAAAATTTGCGTGTCCTTCTTATCTCAGGTGCGCCTTACAACGGTGAGAGAACATGGCGTGATCTTTTGAAAGGTGACTCCAATATCGATCTTATTCATTTTACTATTTTGCGCCCCCCCAACAAAGCAGACAATACACCATCAAGCCAATTGTCCCTTGTGGTTTTTCCCACAAGAAAGCTTTTTGTTGAAGAGATTGACAATTTTGATCTCGTCATTCTTGATGGCTACCAACATTCTAGCGTTCTCCCATTAATCTATTATGATTATATTGCCCAATATGTCCAAAAGGGCGGCGCTTTGCTGATCGTAACAGGACCCGAATTTACCAAAGAAAACTCGCTTGCGAAAACACCTTTAATCAGTGTTCTCCCCGCATTACCGAATGGTGTTATTTTGCAAAAACCTTTTCGCCCTCAATTAACCAAAGAGGGGGAACGTCATCCCGTTACAAGAGATCTTGCAACTCCTGCTTATCCAGCTTCTCAATGGGGACAATGGCTACGACAAATCGCCATTCAAAACCCACACAACGGCACTGCTCTCATGAAAGGCGCTGACGAACAACCACTCTTACTTCTTTCCCATGTTGGGAAAGGACGTGTAGGCATGCTGCTTTCCGATGAAAGCTGGCTTTGGGCAAGAGGTTTCGAAGGTGGTGGCCCTTATGCAGCTCTTTATCGCCGCATTGCTCATTGGCTTATGAAAGAACCAGAACTTGAAGAGGAAAAATTAACTGCTACCAGCAACCATAATCGCTTAGCAATTCGCCGCCAAACGCTCAAAGATCATCCAGAGCCAGCTGAAATAACTTTTCCTTCTGGAAAAAAAGAAAATATCATCCTCACAAAAGAGCAGGAAGGCGTTTTTACAGCAACTCTTCATACGGATGAAACAGGAATTTTTACCATCCAAAATGGTGAGTTAACAGTACTTTCTTCTGTTGGGATAGTTGATAATCTCGAATTGTTTGATTTAATTTCCACAAAAGAAAAACTCACTCCCATCAGTCAACACACGGGTGGATATACCGTGCGTTTACACAATAAAGAAAAAGAGGACTTTCATCTTCCTCCACTTAAAATTATTCAATCGCCAACAGACCGAACATCTTCTCTTGCTCATTCAATTGTTCTAAAAGACGCAACGGAAAGCCGTTTAATCGATCGTTTCTATTTTGCGATCTTTTCTGGTGTTTTTGCGCTCATTTGTTGTCTTCTACTCTTGAACAGCATGTGGTATCGTGAAAGCCGTTAAGAAGCCTTAAGAGTTAAAACCTTGAGAATTTATGCTATAAATACAACGTATCTTACGGAAAATGACACCCTGATAAGATCACGAAGAGCATGATATAGGATGTTATCTTTTTGTTAGTGCAAAACCAATGAAGCATAAATTTCCCTCAAGCTTTTGTACATTTTCAATAAATTGTTTTTCATTTTGCAAGCTTCTCTTGCTTCAAAAATATTCTCACTTGTCTTATATTCTTATTGCCTAAATCGTTTACAACGCTATGCTATCGTCTATGTTTTACCTTGCCCATATATCAGATGTGCACCTTTCACCTCTGCCACAACCTTCTTTATTTGAACTTTGTGGGAAACGCCTTACCGGCTATCTTAATTGGCAAAAGAAACGCAAACACAAAATGGCAACGAATGTTCTAGAAACTTTAATGGATGCCTTAAAAAAAACAAATCCTGATCACCTTGTAATCTCTGGTGATCTTGTTAATCTTGCTCTGGATAAAGAATTTGAACAAGCACGCGATTGGTTACTCACCCAAGGCCAGCCTCAAAATATTTCTGTAATTTTCGGCAATCATGATGCCTATGTCCGTGGAGCATTCCAAAAAGCCTGTACTTTCTTTCAACCGTGGATAACAGGTGATTTCCCTCAAAATCCTCCCTTTCCTTATATGCGTGTTCGCAACAATGTTGCTATTATAGGAACTTCCTCAGCCATCGCTACCCCCCCTTTTCAAGCTTCTGGTTATTTTGGCAAAAGGCAAGCGCAAGCCTTATCAAAACTTTTAAACGAAGCTGCAACACGCAATCTTTTTCGAGTTGTCATGATACATCATCCTCCTTTTCATCATGCAACGTCTTGGCATAAAAAACTATGGGGTATTGATCGTTTTCTAGATGTTATCAAACACCACGGTTGCGAACTCGTTCTTCACGGTCATACCCATCTTCCCACATTGCATACTCTTAAAGGAATAAGGGGAACAATTCCTATTGTTGGTGTCGCTTCTGCATCGCAAACTTTTGGTGATAAAAAACCACCCGCAGGCTTCAACCTATTTGCTATTGACGGCTCTCACCAACAATGGAGTTGCCAATTGCAACGTTATAGTCTTGTCAATCAAAACAATAAAATTGCCTGCACTGAAATCATTAATCTTTAAACACTTTAATAAAAACAATCCCAAAGCTGCTAAAACAAGTAAAAAACAAAAATGTTTCTGCGTTATATCCCTTTAAATAAAGGCAAACCACCAATTTGATGATAGATTGCTTTCTCTTGATATGTATTTCATCTTCTGATCATTTATGGAATGCTGTAATTCACCCCACAAGCTCTACGAGTGAACCGTTCCTTAAATATCCCGTTTAACATTATTTTTCTATGTTCGCTTGACGCAAAAGAAAATGAGATACTAACAATCCTTATTTACATATGATATACCTTTATATCTCTCTTGAAACACAATATTTTGCAACATCACAGACACTGCAGGAAAATTTTTATATAAAAGGAACAACCGTTGTACCGAGAGGCAACTTAGCCTCATTTTCAGGCTCAACATGAATAGAAATACGCACATTATCAAATTCCTTTTGAAGAACAGCTTCAATTTTATCACAAATCTGATGTGCTTCTCCTACAGACATTGCAGCTGGTACAACCAAATGAAACTCTATAAAAGTGACTCTTCCAGCAACGCGGGTAAGCAAATCATGGACTTCAAGCGCACCTTGTGCATTTGCAGAAATAAGTTCGCGAATCCGCATAGTTTCATTCAACTCAACTCCAACATCCATCAGCCCTTGTACAGCACTTCTAATTACCTTCCAGCCCTGCAAAAGAATATTAACAGCAACAATGATTGCTAAAATCGGATCCAAAATACCCCACCCTCCTACAAAACCAGCAACCAAACCAATTAAAATAGCAAGAGAAGTAAAAACATCTGTTATGAAATGCACCCCATCAGCTTTAAGAGCCGGTGAACGGTGGATATTTCCTTGTCGAATAAGAACAAAACCCCACGCGTAATTGATGACACTTGCAACAAGATGAATAACCAACCACATCCCAGGTTTTTGTAATAATTTAACGGTTGAAAGAGCTATCCATGCTTCTCTCAAAATGATAATTGCTGCAATAATGATCAGGATTCCTTCAAGAATCGCAGAAAAATATTCCGCCTTATGATGTCCGAAAGGATGATCATAATCCGCAGGCTTCATACTTACTTTAACCGCCCACCACGCTGCCAATGTAGCAAGTATATTTACGATTGATTCCAATGCATCAGAATAAAGTGCAACCGAACCAGTAATGTGATACGCCCAATATTTCAAAGCAAAAACGATACAAGCAACGAAAATAGAGTATAAAGTTAAGCTTTGTATATTGGTTTTTACATTCATAACCATACCCTCTTCTTCACTCAATAAGAAAGAACACTTTTTCAACTACATGCTCTATGGTATTTTTGACATGTCACCAATATTTTCTCAATATCATAAAAACCTACTATACAATGAACTGCTCTCGCAGCGCATCATTGTTTTGCAAAAATAGCCAAGCTATAGGATATAACATAACAAATAGAATAATGTGGGTATGACTCAAACAAGAAAAAAATTCTCTCAAAAGAAATCAAACCCATTACCCTTATGATCCATAAATTCTTGAGTCGCTTAATACCGCTAAGTTCCTATAATCGCAAAAACATCTGTTTCTTTTCTCAACCTTATTGTATTTTCTATGCTGTTTATCAAACTTTTATGCATATCAAACGCATTAAGAGAGCAGTATAATTGCACACAAGCAAAAAAGATCGCTTAGCATTCTTCTGCAATACCTTAACTATATCAAAAAATATGACTGCTAAAATAACTTAAAAACTATTTTCAGAAAAAAGAAAGACAATCACTCCCCAAAAAGAATCTGGGCATTGGGGACCCAGATTCTTTTCCCTTAGAAATTTAAGGATATGCAGAGCTTAGGAAATAGCGGGGACCTAAGACCCTGCACCCGACACGAGAACAAAAAATTGTATCGCACTCGGTATCTTTTTAATATATCAATAGTTGTGCTTTGTCAACATAAATTCTACCATAGGTTTTAAATAATAATTTTTTTGTCTCTTTCTCTTCAAAATAAAGCAAACATTTAACATCTAGCAATTTTAAAAAAAGAGCACTAAAACTCCTCATGCATTTGAATATTATAACAATCTCCGAAACTGATGATACACGTTTGAGAGACTATCAGAACATCCGCGAAAAAGATCTTGTTGGTCGGCAACAGCAATTTATTGCTGAAGGTAAGGTAATATTATCAGCATTACTGCATTCGAAAGAATTTTCTACTCTCTCCCTGCTAATAGTGAGAGAACGCCTTCCTGGACTTATGCCTCTTTTAGAGAAAACACAGCCAACATGTCCCATTTATTGCGTTCCGCAAAAAATTATGGACAATATTGTAGGATTCCATGTTCATCGTGGTATACTCGGTATAGGTAAACGCAAAATGTTACCGTCATTACAAAATTTTTTACAAAACTTACCAGAAGAAGCTTTGATTCTCGTTTTATGCGGTATCTCTAACCATGATAATATGGGCGCAATTTTTCGCAACGCCGCCGCCTTTGCCAGTAATGGCATTATCGTTGACAAAACCTCATGTGATCCCCTTTACCGTAAATCAATCAGAGTTTCTGCGGGCGCTGCTCTAAAGGTACCCTATACGCAAGGTGCTGATATGAGTAACATTCTCGAAACGCTCCATAATGCAAATTTTCATACTTATGCACTTTCCCCGTCTGCTTCATGCACTCTCAAGCAAGCAAAAACACCCAAAAGAACCGCGCTTATTTTGGGAACAGAAGGTGATGGCTTGCCATCCCATATACTAGAAAAATCAGAAACTTTACGTATTCCCATGGCTCGTGGTTTCGATAGCCTCAATGTTGCTACAGCCTCAGCTATTGCACTCGCTCATTTTTGTGATTTTGCTAAACTTCACTAACAATGATAACAGTTCAAGTGGGGAAAAATATCCCCCAATCATACCATTTTTCTTCATAAAAAGCGGTTTAAGTTTGGAAAGCAACAGCCGTTTTTGTTTCCAGATTGCACAAAATGCGCTTCAACATCACTTCAGTATCAGCAGCACGCTCTGAATGTGTCACAAACCCACCCCCAAGAACACGTGCTGCATCACCATTTCCATCATAAAGAACACAAGCTTGCCCTGGTGCTACACCATTCTCACGTTCCAACAAGTCAACGGAAAAAACACCCTCTTTATAATGTAAGCGGGCAAGATGTGGAGGACGCGTTGAACGAACTTTTACAGCCACCTCAACACCCTCAGGAGGGAAATTATCCAACCTCTCATCGCCAAGCCAATTTACATCACGCAAAAAAAGCTTATGTGTTTCCAACATTTCACGCGGACCCACAATAACACGCGCATTTTCTACATCGAGATAAACCACATAAAGTGGCTCCCCCGTTGCAACACCAATACCGCGACGTTGACCAACAGTATAATTAACAATCCCCGAATGTTTTCCTAAAACCTGCCCATCAATATGCACAATAACTCCAGGATTGGCAGCTTCTGGACGCAATTTTGTAATAACATCAGAATATTTGCCTTGCGGAACAAAGCAAATATCTTGGCTGTCATGTTTATGAGCAACAACAAAGCCCATTTCTGTTGCTATTTCACGAACACGTGCTTTCGGAAGATCCCCTAGTGGAAAACGCAAATAATCAATCTGCTCTTGTGTCGTTGCGAAAAGAAAATAACTCTGATCTCGATCATTATCGAGAGGACGAAAGAGTGCTCGATGCACACCATGGGGGCGTGAACGAATATAATGCCCTGTTGCCAAAGCATCCGCACCCAATTCACGCGCAGTCGTTAATAAATCAGCAAACTTAACCGTCTGATTGCACGTAATACAGGGCACGGGTGTCTCTCCATGTGCATAACTTTCTGCAAAAGGATCAATCACCGCTTCACGAAATCGCTTTTCATAATCAAGAACATAATGAGGTATCCCCAATGTCTCTGCGACACGGCGAGCATCTTCAATATCTTGTCCAGCACAACACGCTCCCACCCGATGTGTTGCAGCACCATGATCATAAAGCTGTAACGTAATCCCAATGACATCATACCCTTCTTTTTTCAAAAGGCCTGCAACAACTGATGAATCAACCCCTCCCGACATTGCTACGACAATGCGAGAATTCTCAGGTTGTCCTGGTAAATCAAGACTATTTAAAAACATATATTCATTCTCTATTAATGGATACCCATTGGTTCATGTTCTTATGGGCGCTCTTCATTATTCATTTATATTGTTTTTTTATCCTTTTCACAACCAAGAGCACCACTTTCTTAAAAGTGCCTGCAAACAAAAAAAGAATGATAGAAATAAGGCACAACAAAAATCCGATAAAATATTGCAATAAGCTCTTCTACGCCCTTACTTTGCACTCTTATTTTTATACGCTGACTGACTTTATTAATTTTTTTTCAACATGTTTAGTTCTTTTTTAAATTTCATGTTTTACAAACGAATCAAGTCCTTGACTCAAAGTAGAGGATAAAATGACCAATTTGATAAAAACACAAATGAAATATGTTACTGGGCCAGATGGAAGTCCACTTACAATCGCCGATCTACCGCCAAAAACAACAAGGCGCTGGGTAATCCGTCGTAAGGCTGAAGTTGTTGCAGCTGTGAGAGGTGGATTGTTAAGTCTTGATGAAGCGTGTCAGCGCTATACTTTGACCGTAGAAGAATTTCTTTCATGGCAAAGTTTAATTGATGAACACGGTTTAGCTGGATTACGAACGACCAGAATTCAACATTACAGGCACTAGCTGCCATTGATAATGATTTGATAGAGGCTCAAAAACACTTTAAAACAGCCAACCTCTTAGCAAGTTTGGCTGTTTTTAGTGCTTTCTGTTTATAAGCACTTATTTCCAAAATCTTACTTTTATCATCCAGTCATTGAGTGAGAATGAATTGCATCATCATCCGCAATTGCTTTCTTTTCCCGTGCCTCAAGAAGCTGTGCATTTTGCAACTCTGCATTAATTTCATGGAGAGTAATTTTAGCATTTGTTTTTTGAATCTGCAAATCACGAATCGAATTTATAAGATTATCACGCCTTTGCCGCGCCGCACGAGCAAAAGCAGAATAAGCAAAATGGTTCACATCATTATTGCCAGATTTGCGCTCTTCATTAATAATTTGTGCTTCTAGCTCTAACACTATTCGCTCAAATTCTGCAATCATCATCTCAAGCTGTGCAATTTCACGACGTTTTCCACGCACTTGAAACATCCTTAATCGCACTATACTTTCCTTTGGCTTCATACTCACTACTCCTCGATTGTGCCGATCAAAACGCGTTCGCACTCTTAACATCTATCTTTAATTATACTCTTTCTGACGAAAACAATCCATTTTGTAATTTAAAACGATTATTTCCGCTTTTTATTAAAGCGTCTTTGAACACAATCTGCTTTAATAAAGATATGACTCTTTCTTTACTTTTCGCCTGCACTATAGAATGAAGAGGTTTAAAGCTCAGTAAACAAAAACTAAAATCGTAAAAAACTGCTTTAAAACGATCTTTTATAAGATTTTTTTTAATCAAAGTGCATGAAAAAGTGCTTCAGTTTTTCATGCAATGAAAAGATCTGTGATTTTTCTAAAATAATTTTATAGCCTCTTTCAAAAATAAAAATATTTTGTTAACCACTATCATAGATAGTGGGGAATTCAGTGGTGATTGTTACGCGTACTGCTGAAATGTTCATAGACACTTTTATTATAAGTGTTTGATTTCATGAATTGTTTTATCAAAAGCGGTCTTTCCAGCTGTGATAAAAAAATGCTTCTTTTGATTCGGAGGAGCAAAGTGAGGGATCTAAAATGCGCGTATTATTAATTGAAGATGATAAAGCGATGACTCAAAGCATTGAATTAATGCTCAAGTCAGCAAATTTTAATGTTTATATTACTGATCTCGGTGAAGAAGGAGTCGATTTAGGCAAGCTTTATGACTATGATATTATTCTGCTTGATCTCAATCTCCCTGATATGTCAGGCTATGATGTCTTGAGAACCCTAAGATTGGCAAAAATAAAGACCCCCGTCCTCATTCTTTCCGGTATGAATGCCATTGAAGACAAGGTCCGTGGTTTTGGCTTTGGTGCAGATGATTATATGACAAAGCCATTCCATAAAGATGAGCTTATTGCACGTATTCATGCGGTTGTTCGTCGCTCTAAAGGGCATGCGCAATCGGTCATTGTTACTGGTGATCTCACTGTTAACCTTGACGCAAAAACTGTAGAAGTTGCCGGACATCCTGTTCATTTAACTGGTAAAGAGTATCAGATGCTAGAGCTTCTCTCTCTACGCAAAGGTACGACACTCACCAAGGAAATGTTTCTCAATCATCTCTACGGTGGAATGGATGAACCAGAACTTAAAATTATTGATGTCTTTATCTGTAAACTGCGGAAGAAACTGGAAGCAATTTCTTCTCATGTAAACTATATTGATACCGTTTGGGGACGTGGTTATGTGTTACGTGATCCAATTGAAGAGAACGTCCGTAAAACCGCTTAAACAGTAAAATGTACATTGTGAAATCTCGGAGTGTAGCGGGCCGAGATTTTTTCTCTGTTACAAGAAACGGCTCGCACACAAATAATCTCTTGTGTATAGAGAATATTTAAGGCTTTAGTAGTCCAAACGCCAGTTTACAAATATAATCCAAACCCTCTTTTCTTTACATTGTTTAAGCGCTTCTTTTTTGTTCAAAGCTTCTTTACACTTTCCAAAATAATACAGCCTTCTGTTTCCTCGATATTTATTTGCATATCTGTTATTTCAGCAAGGAGCAATGTGTAATAAAATTGGATGGCATGAGCATCGACAAATTCTTCTTGAATGTCTCCTTTATATAACGCAATAAAATGAGACGGAAGACGTAAAATTTTACCGGAAATTTCAAATCGAAAAGAGAGCTTCTTTTCATCCTGCAAAATCATAACAACGATTTCTCCTTCACGAGAAACTGTTGCGTTTGCAATCAATAATAAATTAAGCAAAAGCTTAACGTCATTTTTTGGTAAAAGCAGAGAAGGTACCTTCCATTTTAAAATTGCTTTTTCTTCCTTCATATATTGTTGTGCAACTTGTTCAGCAGAACGTGTATCTATTTGTCCCCCACTGGCTCCTGCAAAACCAAAAGCCAATCGTGCAAATTGTAGACGTGCAGAAGCACTTGCAACGGACAAACGCACCAATTGCAAAGCATCTTCTTCAGCTCCTCCTTCATCATAGAGCTCCATCGCATTTTGAATAGCGCCAACAGGTGAAATCAAATCATGGCAAATACGACTACAAAGCAAAGCAGCAAGATCGGTAGGCTTCAAAGAAACAGCTAACGTCATAATTATTGAAAACTCCTCGATTTAAAAATAAACTTCATTTTAAAGAAAAACTCTTAACATCCAATGCATACATACAAGGAACTTTAACAATCAGGATCATTTTTTCAGAAACAAATTCAAGAATTGAAACAAATTTATATCTTATTTTTTATTGGAATAGAATAAAAATCCTCATATTATCTTTTTGTTTGTAACTAATAAAAGGGAAAAACTCTATGGCTCTCTCTCTTCTCATGCGCTGGAACAAAACTATTGTATCTATCATCTTCCTTTTATTCGTCATCATAAACACTGCAAATGCTCAACTCCGACCAATAGAACAAAATGAACCCCATTATTCGCTGCAAGAAATTATCGATTCCGGTCATACTTTTTTTGGGAAAACTGCCAGCGGTATAGCTGTAGCAATTCAAAATATCTTTTCACAATACGGTTATCCCAATGCCTATATATTAGGGGAAGAAGCTTCTGGTGCTTTTTTTGCTGGATTAACCTATGGTGAAGGAAAAATTTTTACCAAAAACTACGGTCAGCATAAAGTTTTTTGGCAAGGTCCCTCTGTGGGGTGGGATCTTGGCGGACAAGGTTCTCGTTTAATGATATTAGTTTACGATCTTAATACTATAAATAATTTATGGGGACGCTATGGCGGTATTTCAGGTTCGGCCTATTTAATTGCAGGTGTTGGCTTTCATGTTCTTAAACGCCACAATGTTTTACTCGTTCCAATACGTACAGGAATTGGCGCACGTCTTGGCATTAATGTGGGATATTTAAAATTAACGCCCAAACCAACATGGAACCCGTTTTAAATGAACTTTTACGAATAAAGAGGTTTTATGCTTATCCAATCCTTTCTTTTTTTTATTTTTGGAGTCGCTCTTACCTCTTGGTTCCTTGTGCTTTTTGCTCCTCTTATTTGGCGCAGAGCTATTCATTTTGCGCAGAAATATGTCTCTGCACAAATCCCCTTATCACACACTGAAATGCAAGCAAACTATGATTTTCTTCGTGCACAACATGCTGTAGAACAAGTGCACAATGAACAAAAATACGATTCTTTGCAAAAAAAATATGCTCAACAAAAAATACAACTTAGCCAAGTAACAGAGCAGCTTGATCGATTATGTCTTTCTACACAAGGCACCTCTTCCTCCCCAAAAGAAGTATCCGCAATCGAACAAAATTCTGATGCAACAAATATCTTTATAATGGAAATAAAAACTATGCATGAAAAAATTGCACATTATCAGAAATGTTTAGAAAAAATTCAAACTAATGAGTTTGACAGCGCGTTGAACCAAAAACTCCTAAATGAATTGCGTGAAGAAACAAAGGAATTAGCAGCAATGTTAGCTGCCCAAATAGCATTACAAGAGGGTGAATCATCCCCTATCAACATATTGACTAAAAATTCTAAAAGTAAAAATGACCTTGCCTCCCATATTCAGAAAAAAATAGCCTCCACCCCAAAAACACCTCTTTAAATTGTCTTTTAAAATCACTTAAGTGAAAACCTAAAATGATAAATATTAACAGTCTCATACAGAGAGATAAGCTATTCTCTTAACAGAAGAGCAACCCATTCTGACTTTATTTTTTAATTACAAATCAAAAATACCTTCCAAGATAGCAGCAAAACAAAACCCACACTTAAACGACCTTTAAAAAATAAAACATCCTCTCAAGAACGATAAAAATCTCTTATTTTCTGGATAACCATATCCTGGTCAGTTTGTGTTAAATAGGGATGCATCGGTAAACTTAAAACACAATCCCCTAAAGACTCAGAAACAGAAAGAGAATTTTTTACAGAAGGAAAATGTTTATAAGCGGGCTGTTGATGCAATGGAGTTTTATAATAAACCATTGTAGGAATAGATTCTTTCTGTAAATAGTCCTTTAATTTGTCACGTTCTTTCACCTTAATCGTATATTGTGCATAAGCACACCGCACATTTTCTCCCACTTCTGGAACTGTGACAATATCTCTTAAACCCTCGGAATAACGTCGAGCAATTGCCACGCGCTTTTCCATCTCATCTTCAAAGATCTCAAGTTTTTCTAGCAAAATTGCAGCCTGAAGAGTATCCAGACGTGAATTCATACCGATACGCACATTATCATATTGCGTTTCACCTTTACCATGAAACAAAATAGAACGTAAAAGTGCTGCCAAATTATCATCATTGGTCATCATAGCGCCTCCATCACCATAACATCCCAATGGTTTTGCAGGATAAAAGCTTGTCGCGGCAACATTACCAAAAACTCCGCACATAATATTACCGCTTCTTCCCCCCATCGATTGAGCAGCATCTTCAATAACAAAAAGATTTTCCTGTACCGCGACTTTAGTAATTTGCACATAATCAGCAGGAAGCCCAAATAAATCAACAGCAATAATTGCCTTTGGTTGAAGGCGCCCCTCTTCTTTAATCATTTTGATTGTTTCACAAAGTTTTTCAACATCCATATTGAATGTATCAGGCAAAACATCCACAAAAACAGGCTCCGCTCCAACTAAAGCAACAACTTCAGCGGTTGCGGAAAACGTGAAACTAGGACAAAAAACAGCATCCCCTACACCGATATTATGAGCCATAAGAGGCATTTTCAATGCATCAGTTCCATTCGCGCATGCAACCACATGCTTAACCCCAAGATAATCTGCCAATCGCTCTTCAAACTCTGTGACTTTTGGCCCTAAAATATACTGACCACTAGCGACCACATGCGCAATTGCAGAATTAATTTTATCTTCAATGCGCATACGTTGCGCT
Organism: Bartonella sp. 220B; assembly: GCF_026930205.1. GTDB lineage: Bacteria > Pseudomonadota > Alphaproteobacteria > Rhizobiales > Rhizobiaceae > Bartonella. The sequence continues at coordinate 196,922 of NZ_JANHOI010000003.1, forward strand.
CCAAGGTCGATGAATTGCATATTAACTCCATTGATCATCACAATAATACACGAGCATTACTTCTCTATTTTAATAAGAATTGACACTTTCTTTAATAAGAATTGACACTAGCAGCAGTTAAAATCCGTAAAACAGCAACAGCATCATCGCCATTTGTGCGAGGCGATTGACGCGTTTCAACACAATGAAGGAAATGTTGCAATTCGCAAGTAAGTGGCAAACCTTCACAAACATCAATGTAATTCAACGCATCAGTGCTAAAAGCCCACTCTTGATTCTCTTTCCAAACAGCAAAAGGGTGCAATGCTAATTTACGGTTCCAGGGTTCCATATCATCAAAAACGAGCATAGCTTTTGTGCCAACAACCGTTAAACGCCTTTCACGATAGGGACTAAGACGTGAAGTAAAAAGATGACTCCCTATACCATTTGGAAAATTCATATGAATATGCGCAAAGTCAGAATGCTTATCAATGACACCAGCCCCCTCGCCACGAACCTCAGAAGGTTCACATCCTGTCAAAGCCAAAATCATTGAGAGATCATGAGGAGCAAGATCCCATAAGGCATCACTTTGTGTATGAAATTTTCCAAAACCTAATCGGTGAGAATAAATATAACGGATATCTCCCAGTTCTCCCTTTGCGATCAATTCACACATTTTTTCAAACGCAGGGTGAAACCGTAAAATATGACCAACCATAAAAATTCGCTCATATTCACCAGCAATTTGCACTTGATGTTCAGCATCTGCTACATTTAATGCAATTGGTTTTTCAACCAAAACATCCTTACCATTTTTGAGAGCACACAGGGCATTTTCTGTATGGAATTGTGGAGGCAAAGCCAGCACCAATGCATCAATATCTTTACGAATAAACAGATCTTCAGGCGCAATGGCTTCAACCCCATACATGCAAGCAAAGCTTTCAGCACGCTCCACATCCATATCAGAAACTGCTGCGAGAGCCCCAAGTTGTTGGAGTGTTCGTATATGATTCCCCCCCCAATGACCGCATCCTAAAACCGCTACACGTGGCACCATTTTTATGCTTTACCCCTGCCAATCAATAAAAAAATATATTTCTCTTCATTCCATATCGGGGATGAAATAGAATGACAAGAGAAAAGCTTAAAAACGATGCTTGACATCTTACTATTCTACCTCTTATATCCGCAAAAGATAAGATTGGTTGCAATGATTTTATCTGTTGCGGCGGAGTAGCTCAGTAGGTTAGAGCAGAGGAATCATAATCCTTGTGTCGGGGGTTCAAATCCCTCCTCCGCTACCATCTTATTTCCAAAATGCTTCTTAAAAATTTTTATTGTTTGTCTGTTGCACCTTGTCAGCGTTTTTTATTTCTAAGGCTCCATTTAAAACGATAAATTGACGCTTAAAAAAACATCAACAGTTACACAAAACAATTTAGCAGCTTCTCATAAAGAGAGCATTATACTTTATTATATGGATAGAATCCGCTGAGTATGAGAATCTTTTTTGCTCTTTCTATGATTTTGGGCTGATTTTGAAACTCATTTCATTTTTGATTTTTGTATCAAACTTCCATTTGAAAATAACGCATTTAATGGTAAAAATATACATTAAGACAGTATATTCGTATGTATTCCTCTCTTATTCCATCTTTCCCCACTAAGTATAAAAACTCATATCAACCGATATTTATAGCTGAGTTTTTTCAAGGTGCTTTCCAAGGTTTTTTAAAGACTTTTCAAAGGATATTTTAAGCCACCTGATCTTTTTGTAAGAACTTCCCCTAATTTTTCCCATTCTGATTCTGAAATGGCAACATCAAAAATCTTTCTTTTGCATGATTGCAGCTATACAAATACCGTCATTTTCCTTCATCATTTTTCTTTTTGGTTTTTAGGGTACCTTTATTTATTCTTTCCTCTTTTAGCCTAAATCGATTAAGCTTAGCATAAAATAATGCTTACAATTCATAAAAAACAGAAATATAATATAACTTTATATTTTAAATATATTATCAATTTCAGTTAAATACAAATAGAACAAATTATAACATTAAATAAAAACATTTGGTATTTAAATATAATTTATTATTATACTTTACATAAAAATAACCTATTCATTCTCACAACTGTCATCCATATTGATAATCCTTCTTGTAGGCGGGGGAGGAATATATGGGCTTACAAGTCAAGGAAAATTCAATGTCTAAAAAATCTCTTTTATCCTGCACAGCTGCCATAGCTGTCATACTGTTTAGTACTCATTTCAATGCAAATGCATATGCCGAAGATCTTAATGCTGGTAGCGGAGAAGTAAAAGAAAATGAATCTGGCAAATCCTATGATGCAATTAAGGCAACAGACGGTGGCAAAATTAACGGCAAAGATTTAAAAATAACTCCCTCTGATCTCGAAAAATTCCCCACTGCTGTAGAGTCAAGTGATGCTGGTAGCGAAATTAATTTAACCGGCACAACAACTCTTGAAAAAGTTAAGGAAGGACTTCTCGCACAAAAAGGGGCAAAATTGTTAGCGAAAATTTAACAATAAACGGAAGCAGTTTTGGTGTAGTAGCCAAAGGTTCTAATAGCAAGATTGCGTTAACCGGCACAACAATTATTAAAAACGTCACAGACCACGGTTTTCTGGTCGTAAATGGTGCAATCGTTGCTGAAGATTTAACACTCATTGGTTCTGAAGCCCAAGAAACAAAGAATTCTGTTGGTATAGGAGCCTACACACCTAATAGCAAAATTGAATTAAATGGCAAAACAACTATTGAAAAATTTAAAACCGGACTTGAGACCAAAAATGGCGGCATAATTAACATGACAAGTGGCTCCATTACGGCTTCTGAAATTGGTGCTTCCTTCAGCTCTAGCAAGGATAAGAAAAACACACTGGAGAATGTGAACATATCAAGCAGCAAAAATGACGCTTTGATGGAGATGGGAATAAGTGCCGAAAAAAGCACTGTGACTTTAAATAATGTAACCGTCACTAAAGCAGACCAAGGCATATTTGCAAATGATCATTCGACAATAACAATCTCTGGAGGATCATTTGAGGGAAAAACTCATGGGGTATATGCTCAAAACGGCAGCACCATTACTTTAAAAGACAATACGACTGTCTCATCATCCGGTGAAAATGGACTCCATGCAGAGGGTTCAGGATCTAAGATCACAATGGCAGGAGGAACAGTAACAATAAAGAATGAAGAAGCCATATTATTAAAAAATGGAAAAACCGCATTATCTGCGCAAAAAGGTGGACAGATTGATGCCACGAATGTTTCTCTAACAACAGAAGGCAAAGGAACCGGTGCAGTTGCACTTGGTCCTGATAGCAAAATTGAATTGCATGGCGATATAACGATTCATAATACTTTAAACGGTCTTGGAGCAGTTGATGGTGGTAAAATCACCAGCGAAAACTTAACAATAATCGGTGGTGACGCAATTGATCAAGACCCCGACAAAGAACGCTCTGGTGTATGGACAGCAGACTCTGGCAGTGAAATTAAATTAACGGGCAAAACAATCATTCAAAATGTTGATGAAGGTCTTTATGCAGACGGTGGGAGTAAAATCACTAGCGGAGATTTAACAATAACCGGTGGTGAAAGTAAAAAAATAACTGTTGGTGTAAACGTCGCGGAAGCTGGTAGTATAGTTGAATTAAAAGGTAAAACAATCATTCAAAATTTTGATTTTGGTCTTGCTGCAGAAAATAATAGCACGATTAAGATGATTAAAGATGATATTGAAGAAGAACAGAGTGCAAGAGAAAATAAAATAAATGCAAAAAAAATTGCACTATTCGTAGCAGCTGGTGGACATATTGATCTGAGGGATGTTTCTCTAACAGCAGGAATCAGCGGCTTGCAGTTCTTAGGTCTCTCTGATACAGAACTCGATGAATCAAAATATCAAAGTACTGAAATCAATTTAACCAATGCAGATATTCACGTTGAAAATGGCACTGGAATTCTGATTGGAGCTTTTACTAAAAATAACGTTGAAGATACTCAAGGCTTTTCAGTCGGTACTGTCAATCTCACAAATTCAAAAATCCATACCGATGTTTTATTAAGGGATAATATTATTTGGAATAAAAAATTATTTGATGAGAAAGATTTTAAGGTGATGTCCAACGGCACCTTCACATTAAATGCAGATCATTCCACTCTAGAGGGCAGAGCAACAATTGCTAAAGACAGAAATGTCCACTTTGATCTCAAAAACAACACCATATGGACATTGAAGAACAGTGCAAAAGAAAAAGATAAAGATGACAATCTGCTTGATATCGCACAAAGATCGCGTTCTGATATTTCCACGCTTAATCTTGATAATAGCTCCATTGTTTTTAGCAAACCAACTGAAGAACATTACCATACCTTGCATATAGGTTCTGGTAAACCAGATACATCAGCAGTCTACAATGCAACAGGAGACGCACAAATTCACTTCAACACGAAATGGAGTGATGGCATAGCAAGCGCCGATCAAAAAACCGATAGACTTTTGATCCATGGTGATGTGGAAGGCAAGACAGCGGTTTATGTCACAGGGCGTTTAGAGGAAAACAATGTTAAAGCAAACACATCTGCCTCTGCAAATGTGCGGGGTGTTTCACTTATTCAAGTTTCTGGAAAAGCACAAGAAGACTCTTTCAAACTCGTCAATGGCTATACCACAAGAAATGGTTCACCGGATATGTACACGCTGCGTGCCTATGGACCAGAGTCAAGCCAAGGCAAAGCCAATGTTGCGCAAAACCTCTTTGATGAAAAGAACAAAGATTTCTGGGATTTCCGTTTGCAACCTGAAGTTCTTGAAACGAGTTCTGGTTCTGGCCCAAGTGTAGGCGCCCTTGTACCACAAACGGTAGGCTATATCGTCATGCCCAATGCTCTCTTCTATAGTGGATTGACTGATATGGCTAAACAAAATGCGCTGTTAGCCAATATGAGAACATCTGTCTTGGGAAAAGAGGAAGAGAAAAACATTGGTTTCTTCCTTTACACCTATGGAAGTATAGGAACCTTATCCTCTGAACGTGGTCCTCTCAAATATGGTTATGGCGCGGATCTTCGCTATGCTGCTCTACAAGGTGGTGTCACATTGGCAGCAATTGAAGGACAAAACTCCACAACACATTTCGGTCTTGTCGCAACTTACGGACAATTGTCTTTCACGCCAAAGGATATGCAAGATGCTGGGAAGAACACATTAGACAAATGGTCTCTGACAGCCTATGGCAGCTCCCAGTATGACAATGGTTTCTATATTAATACACTTTTATCTTATGGCGTTATCAAAGGCGATATTACCAATGCCATCATTGGCAAAACCGCAAAATTGAAAAATGCCAAGATGTTGAGTATTTCCACCACTGTTGGTAAACAATTTGCAACTGGAACGGAAGGCTTAATATTCGAGCCGCAAGCACAACTTGCCTATCAACACTTGATGTTTGACACCATTACTGATGCCAATAATTTCACCGTTGATATGAACAATCCTCATCAATGGATGATCCGTGTTGGTGGGCGTTTGACCAAAACCCTTTCCACTGAAAACAACCGTCCTCTGTCTTTCTATGGAAAAGTCAACTTGATCAAAACATTTGGTGATGATGGTACCATCCAGATTGGCAGAGACTTTAACCTTGATCCTATGGGGGCTGCGATTGAAGGCGGCGTTGGCATTAATGCGCAACTCTCCCATAATTTCTCTCTTCATGGTGATGTCAATTATCAACAAAAGCTTCAAAAAATCGGTATATCTGGAGCAAGTTTTTCTGGGGGAATACGCTATCAGTTTTAAAGCAAAACTGTAACAACAAGCCTCTTGTTATTTCTTTATCACAAAGGGCAGCACAATGTGCTGCCCTTTGTGTATAAAATTTATTTTTCTTGTCTTTAAAAATCTCTTCTCACTTTTAAAAAGTGAACAAAGACAGTATTTTTCAATAATTATTATCAATCATTAATAAACTTATTAATAAGTTCCTTATTCTATAAATAAAATCTAATTTTTATAAAATAATAATAAATATATACTATTAAAATAATCATTTTTTCAATAAAAACAGTATTAATAATAATAAATTTGTTATTTATTTGTATTAATACTTAAAATCATAAAATAAAATCTGACAAATAATAAAATTATAAGTAAAAAATAGTCCCAACATATCAGAAAAATCACACACGCTATAAGGAATCCATGTCTTACAACACGCTATACCTTGGAGGAGTACAATATTATAGCCAAAATTCTTTCAGAAAATTTATCACTGATAAAAATCCTATAATATAAGAACAAAATACAAAAACCTATATCGCAACAACAATATGGAGCATCTCCAGAAATCTAAAATAGAAAGAAACTTATTTTCTCTTCTGTAGAAGCTCTCATACCCTTTCTTCTCTATGAACAATAGGCTCAATACTTGCTTCAAAAAACATTTTTGTATAGTGATGTTGTGCGTGCAAATTGCGCAAATCATCATTGCTAAGCTCTTCAAGAATAACCCCTTTATGCATAATTCCAACACGTTCACAGATGTGTGCAACAACAGCAAGATCATGGGACACCATCAAATAAGTGAGTTTTTTTTCCTCTCGTAATGATTTCAACAAGTTTAAAATTTCGGCCTGTACCGATACATCCAATGCAGATGTCGGCTCATCAAGCAGCAAAACCTCTGGTTCAATAATGAGAGCACGGGCAAGAGCAATACGTTGACGTTGTCCTCCCGATAACTCATGCGGATAACGATAAAGAAATGACGAGTTTAAACCAACAGAATTTAAAACATCCCGTACCCGCTCTCTTGGATTATCCATACCATGGATTTTGAGAGATTCAGAAAGAACAGTATGAACCATTTTTCTTGGATGCAGCGAAGCATAAGGATCTTGAAATACCATCTGAATTCGGCGTAGAGACTCCTTATTCCTTTTTTTGGCTACCTCTTTCCCATCAAAAGTGAAACGCCCACTATAGTCTGAAATAAGTCCAACCAATGTATTCAAAATAGTTGATTTTCCACATCCTGACTCACCAATCAACCCATAAGCTTCACCACGCTTAATATGAAAATTAACATTTTTAACAACTGTTACGGACTTATGTCTATGCCCAAAGGTTACAGATAAATTAGACACATCAAGTATATTCGCACAATGGGTCATGGAGCAACTCCTTCAACACCATTAACAATTGTAGGATTATGCAACCAATCAGGATCACGTTCAGGAACAGCCAAGACATCAACAGGATTATCAAGCCGTGGCAAGCTTGCTAACAGAGCTTTAGTATAAGGATGACAAGCGCGAGACAAATCACGTGCGGGCAGTTCTTCTAATACACGACCTGCATACATAACCAAAACACGATCACAAAAATCAGCAATCATATTCAAATCATGACTAATAAAAATAAGTCCCGTTCCAGATTGAGTCACAAGTTCATCCAACACTGATAAGACTTGGCGCCTTACTGTAATATCAAGCGCAGAAGTTGGTTCATCTGCAATAATGAGATCAGGTTTAGGAATAAGCATCATAGCAATCATCACGCGTTGCCCCATGCCACCTGATATTTCATGAGGAAAAAGACGCATCACATGTTCAGGATCACGAATATGAACAGATTCCAACATAGAAATTGTCTTGTTCCGCGCATCAGCTTTTGAAACACGGTAATGAATACAGTAAGCTTCCATAATTTGCTGCCCAATCCGTATTAACGGATTAAGTGAATATTTTGGATCCTGTAAAATCATTGAAATACGTTTACCCCGAATAGTTCGCATCTGAGGTTCACTTGCGCGCAATAAATCGATACCATCAAAATGCATTTTTTTAGCTTTGATCATTGCTGCTCTAGGACTCAATTTGAGTATTGCGCGCCCAGTCATTGATTTTCCAGACCCGGATTCGCCAACAATTCCAATTTTTTCCTTTCCCACGGAAAAACTAACGCCTCGCACAACTTCTGAAAGACCGCGCACTGTAGGAAAAGAAATACGTAAATCTTCTATCTCTAATAATTTTTTAGCCATTACGTGGATCCAATAAATCACGAAGCCCATCGCCCAAAAGATTGAAAGCAAGGCTTGTTAACAATATTGCGCAACCTGGTATCGCCGCTAACCACCAATTTGTCATCATAAATTCGCGCCCAGATGAAAGCATTGCACCCCATTCAGGGCTTGGCAGTTGAGCTCCTAGCCCTAAAAAACCAAGACCAGCAGCCGTTAAAATAATTCCAGACATATCTAACGTTAATCGAACAATCACTGAAGGAATACACATCGGTGCAACATGAAACAAAATAATTCGCAAAGTAGAAGCTCCTTGCAAGCGAACAGCAGAAACATAATCAGATGAACGTATCGTTAAAGTTTCAGCACGCGCTAAACGTGCTATTGGTGGCCACGCTGCAATTGAAATTGCAATAGATGCATTTTCAATACCTGGTCCCAATGCTGCTGAAAAAGCAAGAGCCAAAATCAAACTTGGAAAAGCGAGAAAAATATCAACAATACGCATGAGTACAGTATCAACCCACCCTCCTATATAGCCAGAGACAGTCCCAACCATCAGCCCTATCGGGCCTACAATAATTGTCGTGAGAAAAACAATATAAAGAGTAATACGTGCACCAAAAATGAGGCGACTAAAAATATCACGCCCCAATTCATCTGTCCCCAAATAATGCAACAAAGATGGAGGCTGCAATCGATGAGCAAGGTCATTACTAACAAAATCATCTGTAGCAATCCAAGGAGCAAAAATTGCACACAAGATAATAACTAGAATAATCATCAGTCCGACTACTGCCGAAAGATTATGCAAAAACTTGATGAATGCGTGAAAAATTCTTTGGACATTCGCTTGAAACATTGACCGCGGAACAGTTTCATTTAACCAACCGCCCAAAGAAAATGACGATTGTGATTTATGATGATTTATTATTGTCATATTCAACGTGTCCTTGGATCAAAGATTCGATAAAGCAAATCAGAAAATAAATTAATGATGACAAAGAAAAAACCTACAAGCAGAGTACACCCAACAACTGCATTCATATCTCCAGCCAAAAGAGCATTTGTCAAGTAATGCCCAAAACCAGGCCAAGCAAAAACCGTTTCTGTTAATACAGCACCTTCTAATAAAAAAGCATAAGACAGCGCAACCACAGTGATAATCTGAACAGCAGCATTACGAAAAGCATGCCCCCACACCGTTCGTGCTAACGATAATCCCTTCACACGTGCAGTAATGATATATTCCTGATTGAGCTGTTCAATCATAAATCCACGAGTCATACGACTAATATAGGCCATAGCACCGAATGCTAAAATTAAAGCAGGCATAATAATATGGCTAAAAGCATTACAAAAAGCGTCCCACTGTCCCTGACGAGCAGTATCCCAAAGAAAAAATCCTGTTTTGGGTTCAAAAGAATATTCATAAATAAAATCAATACGTCCTGGACCACCAATCCAGCTAAGCTTGGCATAAAATACCAATAACGCCATTAATCCAAGCCAAAAGGTCGGGGTGGAATAGCTGAGAAGTGTAAAAGTACGGACAAAATAATCGATAAATGAATCGCGATACATTGCAGCAAAAACACCAAATGGAATACCAAGGCTTGTACCAATAATAATAGCAACCGTGGAAAGCTCTAATGTTGCAGGAAAGACACGCATAATATCTTCTAAGACAGGACGCCCTGAAGTTAAAGCATCTCCAAAGTCAAACAAAAATATATTGTGAAGATAATTCCAATATTGAACAATCAACGGCTTATCAAGACCCAACCTATAAAACATTGCATCATAAGCTTCCTGACTAATATTATCACCAAGAATAGCAAGGACAGGGTCTAAAGGGAGCAAATGACCAATAAAAAAAGTGATAGTCACTAAACCAAGCAATGTGACAAAAACGGAAAGAAGCAACTTCAATCCCTTGAAAAAAAAGTCCCATACAAACATTTTTTTCTGCTTTTGAGATACTGCTCTTTCAGATTCCGGAAATGGCACAACCATTATAATATCCCCCTCCATAGCAACCAAACATAAAGCTAACACCTTTTTTATATATTAAGAAAACCCTCATAAAACATGTTTTACATGAACATGTCTATTTTTATTTTTCTGTATCATTGTAGTAAAGTCTAAAACTATTCCAAACCCATTTTTTTACTGCAGCCCTCATACCGACGGTATAATATGTCTGAAACAAATAAACCATAGGACCATGTTCCAACACATAATGCTGTAGAGCATGATACTGTGAAATACGCTTTTTTTGATCTTGCTCAAACAAAGCATTCATTACCATTTTATTGACATTTTCATCATAATACCCAGCGCGCCAAGCCAAATACATATTATGTTTTTTTGTAAATGTTGGATCAGGATTAAAAACATGATTTAATGAGGCGGGATGCCCATCAGGATCAGCACTCCCCCACCCCATAAGAGCAGTATCATAATTTCCACCACGCACACGATTCAGCAATTGATTTTGTGCCATTTTTTCAATTGTAAACTCAACACCAATTTTACGTGCATTGGCTTGGATAGACTGTGCAACAGATGACATATAACTAAGACTACCGACTAAAAGGTTAGCCTTAAAACCATTAGGATATCCCGCCTCACTGATTAACTGTTTTGCCTTTTCTAAATCTAACTTAAACGGCAACCCCTCTTTTTCATCCAAAGCACCCGGAATCCCTAACGACATATAAGTTGCACGTGGAATCCCTATACCCTTTAAAACAGTACTACCAAGACCTTCGTAATCAATCAAATAACGCAACGCCAATCTGACCTTTTCCTGAGCAAAAATTACATTTTTATTGTTCAGTGATAGATAAATAATCTGCGGTCGCAAAACACGGCTAATTTTGACCGGCCCCCCCTGCTTTTCAATATCCAAAACATCCTCTGAAGAAAGATCACGTGCTATATCCACATCTCCTTTTTCCAAAAGAAGTCTCTGGCTTGCTGATTCAGCAACATGCTGCACGACAATCTGCTTAATTTTAGGCACTCCTCCCCAATAATGTTGAGTAGCCTTTAATACAACTTTTTCTCCCGGAGACCAACGTACTAATTTATAAGGCCCAACACAAGCCGAATGGTTAACCAAATATTTATTACCCATATCCCCATTAATACTCTTTGCTTCAATTGTTTTCCGATCAAGTAAAGCAGACGCATAAGATTGTCCAATCACTGTCATTATAAGTTGGACAGGATAAGGCTTATCTAATTTTAATTGTAAAGTTCTATCATCAAGAGCCTGAATATTTGTTTCGATATTGTCTTTCGTGAATCCATAATCCATCAAAGATTGAGCATAATTCAATCCCAATCTAATAATTCGTTGCATTGACCACGCAAGATCTTGTGCTGTTGCAACTCTTCCATCATCAAATTTTAAATCATCACGAAGATAGAAAACTATTCTTTTTCCATTATCTAGAACATCCCAAGATTTTGCCATAGCAGGACGAATTTGTGTGGGATCACGCTTATCATATTGTACTAACGCACTGCAAATATTCGTCAATAATTCACTCGTGACAACTTCAACCGTTTGCGCTGGATCAAAACTACTAATGGAATCAATATTCCATGCCATGACCAACGTATCTTTAGGTGATGCACTTAAAACTGACGAGAGAGAACCATTTAAAAAACCGATAACGCCTAATAAAACACAAAAATTTTTCAATCTTGCTTTTTTTCTCATTGTACCCTCTTCTTTTGCATTTTATTTTTTTCATACAAAACACTTCTGATTTCTCTATTTGATCGATTGCGTAGCACAGTGAAAACATTCGCTTTACTGACCAAACATCCATAAAATAAATTTAATCAAGGTGCATACTCAATATCCCACAGTAAACAGACATCTACAGACATATTACTTTCCATACTACTGAACATTACTTCCCCTCAATAAACTGCCCTTAATTATAGACTTATATAAAAAGCCCCACGCATTTTATAGCTTAAAGAGCTTTAAAAACTCTACGCATGGGGACATTTTTTCATTTACTTATATCACGATAACGTTTTTCGGTATTTTACAACGTTGAATACGCGTTTATTTCTCAATTGCACTATAAAAAATACGTGGCGCGCTATTCCAAACCCATTTTTTAACATCAGGTGTCATAGCTACAATACCATATTTCTGAAAGATAAAAGCATAAGGTCCTTTTTGCATAAGTTCACGCTGTAAATCAGCATATATTTGTACCCGTTTCTGTGGATCTTTTTCAAACAATGCATCTTCAACCTTTTTATTCATCTCGGCATTAAAATATCCGTGCTGCCAACTCGGATAGGCTGTTTTTTTAGCCTCAAATCGATTATCAGGATTATAAATAACGTACGCAGCCATTGAATGGGGATCTGCAGAGTCATTATTCCAGCCAACAAAAATCGTATCAAAAGCACGTGCATAAAGTTTCGAAAACAGCTGAGTACCTGCCAAACGTTCAATTTTAAGATGCACCCCTACCTTTTTTGCATTGTCTTGGATAGACTGAGCAATTGGCAAAGCATAATGAGATGTTCCTACCAACAAATTGACTTCAAAACCATTCGGATACCCCGCCTCTGTTAAAAGTTGCTTTGCTTTTTGAAGGTCAAGTTTAAAGGGTTGCCCTTCTTTTTCATCCAAAGCACCAAAATTACCAAGAGGAATAAAGCTTGCACGGGGAATACCATCACCTTTAAGAACAGTCTTTCCAAGACCTTCATAATCAATAAGATAGCGCATCGCTAAACGCACTTTTTCATTGGAAAAAATGGGATTTGTCATATTGAATCCCCAATACATCATGGAGGGCTCCAACACTCTTTCAATCTTAACATCTGTTTTTGTTTGGAGATCAGCGAGATCTACAGGTGTCAAATCACGTGCAACATCAATATCGTGTTTTTGCAACAATAGGCGTTGTGTTCCAGGCTCCGCAACATGGCGAATTAAAATCTTCTTTAATTTAGGCGCCTCTCCCCAATAGTGACGACTTGCACGCAACAACAAAGCTTCTCCAGGGCGCCAACGACTTAACTGATAAGGACCAACACAAGCAGCATGACTGGCCAAATATTGGTTTCCCATATCACCATTTTTTTCGTGTTTCATAATTGTTTCACGATCAAGCAAAGCCGTAACAGAACCAGCAACAACATTATTAAGAATAAGCTCTACAGGATAAGGTTTATCAAATTTCATCACCACCGTTTTGTCATCCGGTGCTTGAAGAGCTTCATCCATGTTTTGTTCTGTAATCCCATATTCATTAAAGGTTGCCGCCTTAGCCATTTTCAATTTGACAACCCGCTTCATACCCCAAACAAGATCATTGGCATGAGCAGGACGACCATCATTAAACTTCAAACCATCACGCAAATGAAAAGTAAGCACCGTACCATGACCATCACTTGAAACATCCCAATGGGTTGCTAAAGAAGGAACGATTTTGGCTGGATCATCTGTAGCAGTACTGACCAAATTGTCACAAACATTGAGAACAACTTCATTTCCATAAACATCGTTGATTTTCGCGGGATCAAATGTACTTATTGCATCGATATTCCAAGCCATCACAAGGGTATCGGCAGGTGTTTTGGCTGAAACTTGTTGCACCAACATCCCCAGTGCAATAACAGCAGAAACAAAAGAAGTACTGCCTTCCAAGATCTTTTTTTTCATGTTCATAGACTTTTCCTTTTAAAGTTATTGTACCAATCCATTACTCTAAATTCTAAATTATTCTAAAATGATACGGAAAATTTATAACAATAAAGATTGAATAAACACGCTCTATCCATCCATACAGAATTACGCACTTTTAAGTTCACTCCTTCATTTCAATGAAAGAAAAGGAAATATGTGATTTTTTACCCACCCACATCCTATCAGCACCATAATAACTCGCTTGCTCACCATATACTTTTTCGCCATAATAAATGACATCTCATCTCCAAATTGATTATCGCAACTATAATCTTTGGAGAAAGACATGGCATGAAAATTGATAGTCTCAGCATTCCATTCCTTTAAACTGTATTAAAAAATAATAATATTGCAAACCTTAGAAACAGTCGTATCTTCTCACACTCTCAGTTTCACAACACACACTCAATCTTTACCACATTATTGAGATTGAATAGAACAAACAGCAAAACATAAGAAAACATCTTTGTTGAAACTCTACCCCCACAAAAATTGCTTAATAGATTGAACATTAAACAAAAAAGGAGATTCCTTTTATTTTATCAAATACAAAACGCACCAACAGAGATAAAATTGTACTGAAAAATACCAATTTCTCTAAGCTTTAACTTTTCAAGGATGGAGCAAAAGAATACACAATAAAACCCGCTTTGGTTTATTGGTAAAGACAAAATTTATTACACATTCCCCTATGAATCAAGACACGACTGAATATAAAACCTCCAATTTCAATGTTCATCATTGTTTTGCAACCACTAAAAATAAGATCTGAAACAACATACCAGAGAAACTATTTTTTTCAACGGCACGTTGAGAGATTCAATTCAGTAATTTAGTAGATATAACTTCGACTGAACCTAGGCCATCCTTCCCAAAGACTGGAGACCATACACAGCAAAATTACTCCTCAAACAAAAAGCTATCAGATAATAAAACAGAACACAAGCATTTGCTTATGAAACACCATATAAATATGATCAATTATTATATGAAACAAAATATTTTATTAATTATATTTCACTTAAGTTTAAAAATTAAACAATGTAAAAATAATTTCAAACCGAAAAAACTAGAGATTATTTTGTCAAAATCAATAAATATAATAAAATATCTGTCATTATTATAAAGTATTGTATAAATACCCATAATCAAAATTTAACCAAAATCATATGACTTCAGAAATAAAAATTTTTAAAACTATCCCTGAAAAATTTCTTACTGCTTTTCTGTACATTTTCTGAAAGCACCCTATCGCTTAAAATGCATACTATATTATCATACCTAGAAATAAGGAGCCAATGGCAACCAACAAACAATCAAAGAGCATTCCATGGTCTTTGATTCTCCTCTTGAACTATCTCTTTGAAGAAAAAGGGATTTGCAAGCTTTATCGACAAAAACATCCTTCAAGATGATCATTAACAATTCCTACAGACTGCATAAAAGCATAACAAATTGTGGGCCCAACAAATGCCCAACCGCGTTTCTTCAAATCTTTAGAAAGACGAACAGAAGCAGGTGTTATGGGGTTAGCCAACAATGTTTGAAAATCTATCTTTTCATAACGCTCCGATTGTGGAGGTCGAAAAGACCAAAAATAACGGGATAAACTCCCCCACTCTGTTATAATTTCCTGTGCTTTAAAGGCATTATGAAGCACCGACCGAATTTTTCCTTGATGACGAACAATGCCTTTATCTTGCATCAACATTTGTACCCTTACTTCATCGTAATGTGTAATTTTTTCAAAGTCAAAATCATCGAATGCATTTCGAAAAGAAGAGATTTTTTTTAAAATTGTAAACCAAGAAAGCCCTGCCTGAAAACCTTCAAGACAAATTTTTTCAAATAAACGACGATCTTCAAAAACAGGTTTTCCCCATTCATGATCATGATAAGCGCAATAAAGTGGATCTGTTCCTGCCCATGCACAACGAACTTTTCCATCTTCTCCCATGAGAAGCCCTTCATCGAGTACCACATTGATCATATTAAAAGAGCGTTCCTTGATCATCTTGCTTCGATTTTATCTGTTTAGATTTTGAAGATCGGCTGAGAGCATGATCATGTGTTGAAACGCGAATTTCACCGTCAAAAAAGCGTAGGTTTATTTGTCCTGTTTCAGGGAATTGCCGCAACCGTTTGATGGGCTTATCATCTTGTCCTAAAGCCAAAACAAAACCACGCTCTAAAATATTTTGATACGAAGTGCTTTTTAAAAGCCTAAATGCTCCCCCCAGTCGAGCACGTTGTTTTTCTACATTGCAAATAAAAGCACGATGAAGACGCATAGTATATTCCTTTGTATTGCGTTGTGCTTTTTCAGTATTTAGCAAACGTGGTGCAAGACGGATACCAAGTGCATGAAAAGAAAAACGTTTTTTATCGTAACTCACACAAAGCGCACGCTGTAAACGACTTGACACTTCATCAAAACCACGCCGCGGTAGAGCAAAAAGCTGGTCTGCAACCGGAAGTCCTCGTATCATGGCACGCAATTTTTGTCGATAAAAATCAAAATAACGCACGAGTCCCTTACGCAAACGTGCACCAAGCGACACCACATACACTTCAAGATCAAGCTTAACAGGAACAGCCTTCTCTGCTGCTGCTGTAGGAGTTGGAGCACGCCAATCAGCAACATAATCAATCAAAGTCCAATCTGTTTCATGCCCAACAGCAGCAATAACCGGAAGAGTAGACGCATAAACAGAACGAACAACAGCTTCATCATTAAACCCCCACAAATCTTCTAAACTTCCTCCTCCACGTGCAACAATAATAAGATCAGGTCTTGGCACAATTCCCCCCAAAGGGAGAGCATTAAAACCTTCAACAGCAGCAGCAACTTCTCTCCCGCTTGTTTCCCCCTGAACACGAACAGGCCAAACCAAAATATGTAATGGAAAACGATCTGATATACGATGGATAATATCGCGAATAACAGCACCTGTTGGTGATGTTACAACACCTATAATTCGAGGCATATAAGGCAAAGGTTTCTTCTTGGCTTCGTCAAACAAACCTTCATCCGCAAGCTTTTTCTTGCGATTTTCTAGAAGTGTCATCAAAGCGCCAATTCCCGTTGGTTCCAACGCTTCAATAACAATTTGATATTTTGATGACCCTGGATAAGTTGTTAGTTTGCCAACAGCAATCACTTCCATCCCTTCTTCAGGAGGAAATTTAAGCTTTTCCATAATGCCGCGCCAAATAACAGCTTCCAATCGCGCCTTATCATCTTTTAAAGCAAAGTAAGCATGCCCCGAAGCATGAGCACCACGGTAACCTGATATCTCTCCACGTACCCGCACATAACCAAACTTCTCTTCAACAACGCTCTTCAAAACCCCTGCTATTTCTGAAACAGTAAATTCTGCTACATTCGTTGCACCTGGTTTCTCATCAAACAAACTTACCATTTTTCAATTCTTTACGCTCTTTTTTGTGAATCTTTTTGAAAAAAAGCATTTTTAACCCTTTAATTTATATTTTTATTGAACTTCATAGCATCAACTAGGATATCTATATTCTTAGCTTCAAACCGATTATCAAGATTGTAAATAAGATATGAATCTATTCTATGAAAACTCATAAGGTCATTATTATTCCATCCTATAAAATTGTATCAACAACAATTGAAATATTCAATCTGAACACTCACACAAAAAAATCTTTAATCAAGATAAAATCTTTTTCTAAAAGAGAATGCTTAGCATAATATTCTTGACACAATATATCAAACCATCATCTATAAAATCTAACATATTGCAAAGTTCTTAAACCCTTTGCAATACGTCAAATATGTTACGATTATAGTTTTTTGTATTTTATAAACTTGATACCTTCTTATTTTTCAATTGCACTATAAAAAATACGTGGTGCACTATTCCAAACCCATTTTTTAACAGCAGGGGTCATCGCTACAGTGTGATACGTCTGATAAATAAAAGCATAGGGACCTTTCTGCATAAATTCACGCTGCAAATCAGCATACAGTTGTGCCCGTTTTTGTGGATCTTTTTCAAACAATGCATCCTGAACCTTTTGATTCATGCTTTCATCAAAATAGCCATGGCACCAACTCGCATAACCTGTATTTTTTGCTTCAAACCGATTATCAGGATTGTAAATAAGGCGTGAAGCCATGGTATGAGGATCAGCAGAATCATTATTCCATCCGAAAAAAATCGTATCAAAACCACGCGCGGAAAG
>NZ_JANHOI010000030.1 GCF_026930205.1 Bartonella sp. 220B
AGGTGAAGAAATATTCAGTCTTTATGAGAATGATATAGGTATTCCTGCTGGTGATATTGTTTACCGAAATTTGATCGATAGAAGAGATGGCTTTACGACCCCCAAACAGCTTGTTATCAACACAACTGATTTTGGTGAGACCTTTTACTTTGATTATACTCAGTTTCGGGATAGTGAGTGCCCACTCTATGTCATGTTTGCGGATGAGAAATCCGAATATTACGCTAGTAATTTTTATGAATTTTTATGTAAAAAAATTACGGAATATGCTGAGGGATAACGATGCAAACCAAAGACGCAACAAAGATTAAAAAAACGCTGCTGAGAGACACATCTCGTTGAAATAAGTGATACTTATTATTTTCCCGATCGTATTGTACATATCCTTTATGATATTGTAGATTATGGGGGAAAATTTCGGTTATCTGTTAATCTCACCACTGCTGCTTATTGGTTTTAGTTGAGCATATGATAATGGCGAAAAATCGCAATATAAAAATATACTCATTTCTACAAAAGAGGACTTTGATATTCAAGCCCAAGATTTTTCTGAAAGCTATATTGAGGAAGCTTTAAATAGAGTAATAGCTTGGCCGAAAGCACTAAATATTGAAAAAATTACGTGAAGAAGCTGCCAATCGTTCCCTTGTTACAAAGGCTTTGCTTGGTGATATAGAGGCTTTAAAGAGTTCTGAGCCCATACCTCAGTTGCATGTACCAGAATTTTCTGATTACAAAATAATGATGCGGTACAAGCGTCTCCTTCTTTTTGTACAATCCTATAAAAACGGAGAGTTAAACGATACTCTGGCGTGCAAAAAGTCCAAACAGCGCTCGTTAAGATGGGATTTCTTAAAAGTCTTAAAGCAATACAAATAAGAGTGTTTAAAAGTGCAAAGTTTCTCTTTTTAGAAGAGCGCATGGTAAATCGTTCCTTTAAGATTGTACATAATCAACATAACAAGAGAGTATAGATATAAACTCTATACCCCTTGTAAGATGTGCATACCCATCATGTGAAATATGAGCATGCTTGATTAAGTCTCTTCAGTTTCCCTTAATTCCAATTTTGGGAGGCTCTTAACAATCTTCATTGTTTCTAAACTTACTGTAATAACCCTTTGAAACAATTCCAATGGATAAGCAGGGTTACCAATGGTCTCAACCGCATAGCAATTGGCATCATTAACAATGCCACTCTTTTTATCAGTTTTTACACATTGACGCCCCATAACCCATTCAAGAGCAGATTTACCATTCACGATATACTCATAAGCTTTAAGAGGAATATCTGTTATTGTGATATTACTGTTATAAAAAACAGTGGTTTTATCCTTTTCCTTACTATTCCCAGCAAATTTCATTTCTGTAACGTAATAAAACTTTTCGGGGTTTGTAATATCTGTAAGTTTTGGGTTGCCTTTTTTGAAGGTCACAGGATAAGGCTCTACGCTTTCATAATTGACGTGTAAATTGCCTAATTCACGCCCTGCTGTAACAAACATCCAAAAATCTTCAGCACTCTTTACGCAAGGGATGCGAGGGAGTTCTTTGCATAAATTATCAGCATAACGAGCACGATAATCTTCTGAGTGCAAGAGACCGTATACGTAATAGAAGATATCTTCTTTGGTTATAATTTCATGAGGATAAGCAGATTGAAATTTCTGTAAACCCGCATCAGTAATGCCATCACGAACTTTCTTTTTTGCTTTTGTAGCGAATAAACTATCATCATGATGTTTTTCTTCGTTATAATGAAGCATAAGCGGGTAACACTTTGCCCCTTCTAAGGTACCATAGCTAATCGGTTTATTTGTCATGAGACAAGAAAAACTTGATCGACTTCCAATCCCTGAAACACAAATTCCAAGATTATCAGAAATGTCTGGATTAAAAAATTGATGTGTATGTCCTAATCGATCATTAAGAAATGGAGATGCATAATGCCATATTGTCACAAATGGGGTATAGAGAACAGGAACTTTTAGATGAGAATCAAACGTTGCATCTACTTTCCGTTTTAATTTGGAAATAAGAGCATCTCCCCAACTAATTTTAGTTGAATCATAATCAATGATCTTATCGAGAGATACAGATGGATTTTTAGCAACAAGACGTTTTTGTATATTAAAAAATTCAATTGTTTTTTGAACGTATTTATCCAATACATCACGCGAAAAGTTATAAACCCAAGCATCTCTTTTAGAACAGATACCAAGAGATACTTCTCCAAAGATTTTAGAATCTATTGAAGTGTTTCTATCCCCCATAGGTATGAATTGATCAAAACTCATATCTCTTTGTTTTATCCAGTCATGCTTTTCATTAGGAATGATCTCAATAAATTTTTGGGACCGTGTTATTTCTTTTATGCTTTTCAATTTACGCAGTCTTTCTAATTTTTCTTTGGTAGAAAGATCATTCCCAATATCATGATAGTAAATCTTACAGAGCTCTTTGTCTTTTGGATTTCTTACAAAGAGAGTTATTGCTATTCCAGTCATACTACCATTGCCAAAAACATTTTCGCCTTCTTTTGTGATTTTGTTTGACAACATATCCTTCCTAACATCGCCACGGAGATTAATCACATAAATAGAAGAATATTCATTTTGTAAGCAATTACGCATACCATCCGCAAATGTTTTATCAATCCATCCATTCCCAGAAACATAAGCTACAACACCACCTTGGGAACTCAAGCGATTACTTGCCCAACGAATGGCACGAATATAACTATCATAGAGATTACGGCGGTTTTTTCCTATATTCAATCCAGATACGTATGTATTACGAATGCTTTCATTGAGAGTATCATAATGTACATTTGGATTATTATCATTGGCATTTTTTTGCCCTGTTGAATAAGGGGGATTACCAACAATAACTTGGATATCAGCTTCTTGTTGTTTTTTACACCGTTCCGAATTCTCAAACATATAGTGTGTGAAGAAGTCTTTTTCTTCAAGCATCAAAAACGTATCGGTTAAACAAATCCCTTCAAAAGGGATATAGTTTCCTTCCATAAGACTATGATAGGTTGCTTCAATATTAATCGCTGCTATATAATAAGCTAAGAGAACAATTTCGTTGGCTTTTATCTCATTGCGAAATTTATATTCCATATCTTCTGGTTTTATCAGATTGGATTGTAACAAACGCGTGATAAAGGTACCTGTTCCCGTAAAAGGGTCAAGAATAGAAACACCTCGAGTGCTTAAACTTTTTCCAAACTCTTGCTCTAACACATCATTGACAGAATGTAAGATAAAGTCGACGATTTCAATCGGCGTATAAACAATGCCAAGTTTATCAGTTGTCTTTTTAAACGCCTTAGTAAAGAAATCTTCGTAAAGTTTGATAATAAGATTCTGTTTTGCTTGTGGTTCAATAATTCCATCTGTATCTTCTCTTACACTTTGATAAAACTTTTCAAGATCTTTGGCTTCTTCTTTGATATTCATTTTATCTAGTTCAGCTAAGATCTTTTCCATCGCTTGCGAGATGGCGTTTTGACTCACAAACGCATTGCCATCAAACAAGGATTCAAAGATGGGACGCGTCACAAGATGTTGCGCCAGCATCTCAAGAGCATCTTCTTGCTCGATACTGTCATTTAAACCATTCTTTAATTCCTTATGAAAGATATGAAAGGCTTTGGAGGCTTTACTCTTTTCATCAGCAAGCAAGCTTTTGAGACGGATGATGTGATTTTGTGCAATCTCTGCTACATTGCCAGCCCAGTTTCCCCACTCATTAGGCTCCGTACATTTGCCGACAATGATTGGTTTAATAGCACGCGAGAATTGATCAATATAAACGTCTAGGTCTAATTCCCCTTGTCCGTTATCTCCATGAGACGTTTCACGGGCTAATGAACCAATATGCAGCCCCGCACTTTCAGATCTTGCGTGAAAGGAGAGTTCGTCTACAACATCCGTCATTGCTTTTAAAGCAGGGTTTAAAGTTACCCCCACAACCTCAAACAAATGACGAACATTTTGATCTAGCTCTAAGGCTTTCATTTTACTTTTAAAGTGGTCATCATGCGCACGTAAAGCATTGAGAACTTGCCAGATAACATCATACTTTTTATTGTTTGCTAAAGCTTGTTCTGGTGGAATATTAAAGGGAATTCCTACTGGTAAAATAATGTAGCCTGTTTTCTTATTGGGGGCACGACGCATCACACGCCCTACGGCTTGTATAATATCCACGTGACTTTTGCGGGGGTGTAAGAACATGACCGCATCAAGAGAAGGCACATCCACACCCTCAGACAAACATCTTACATTGGTTAAGACACGACAGTTATTTTCATTGGTGTCTTCTTTGAGCCAATCAAGCAATTTATTGCGGTCTTTACCATTAAAAGTCCCGTCAATATGTTCAATTTCAAAATTAAGAGAGGTTTTACTTTCAGGAACCAATTTATGATATTCATCAATCGCTTGATTGAATTTTCTGCTAATTTTGTCAGAAGTTTCGATATCTTTACAAAAAGCCAGAGAACGACGCATGGGCTTTATATCATCATCTTCATCTTTCTTTTCTATTTGAGCAAGAGCTTTGTAGCAGCCAATAATCTTTGTTGTATCATCAAGGATGAGTTCAGAATTTTTATCCTTAAGACGCTTTTGAATCGTTGCGTTGATAATAGCTTCATCAACAGCTAAAACGATAACCTTATAAGGTGCTAACAGTTTCTCTTTTAAAGCTTTTGAGAAGGTATAAGTGTAAAGATTTTTGCCATAAATTTTTTCATCATCCATAGAGGCAAGAACAGCATCAGATAAGTCAGCTTTCCTTTTTAACCTATCCGTAAAGATTTTTGGTGTTGCCGTCATATAGAGACGTTTTTTACCTTGT
>NZ_JANHOI010000031.1 GCF_026930205.1 Bartonella sp. 220B
TTCGTAATCATCATCATAACCATAATCATCATAATATTCATGACGGTAATAATCATCTTTACTACCAAAACGTGGAATTGCCTCACTATAAATTTGATCATCTTCAGTTAAAGAGGCGGCGCTATGGATATAAGAATCCCCTGAGACAAGAGCGCCACAAACCACAGCATCATCGAATACACGCGATTCATCACAAATATAAGCACCATCACTTATTTTTGCATTGCCCCCGACATGAGCATCACCACAAATGACGCTATCATCAGAAATATGAGCATAATTCGTTACACAGGCGTTATCATAAATTTTTGCATTGCCTTCAATAACCACGGCGTTGCTAACATGGGCATTGCCATAAACCTCACAATAATCATTTATTGTACGACCTTCGAAAATAGCATTGCCATAAATTTTTGCCTTGCCATAAACATCAACAAAATAACCCTTTACTTTCGCATTCCCAAAGACACGAGCATTTTGAAAAACACGAGCATCACCATAAACCCAGCAATCTCCTTTGTGAGATAGGTTGCTTTGCTTTTCGATATAGCCCCCGAGATCACCTTTTTTGACATCACCAAAGTCTTTTAAAGCACGTATACGGTACAATAAGTGACCATTGACGCATTGCATATCATATGTGAACTCATATTTTTTGGATGATGTTTTCTTATTAACAGTAGCAACCATGCTAGTGTCTCCTTATCATAAAGTTTCTATTGACAACCCTATAAAGGCGCCGGGTGGTAGAAACACGGTGATAAGTCCGTCGTTATGTTTTCCTCCATAAAAGGAGTATTGTATGGCATAACCACACCCGACAGAATCTTCATATACTAACAAGAGCATAAAAGACAGTCAGTTTTTAAAGGCATGGGAGAGGCTGTTTCGTAACCTATCCGCTTATCAAAAGTGTTTCTAGCACTTGATTATTTATATATCAAAATACGTATTTATTGTCAATTATATTTTGCTGTTTTTTGTATTTTTTTATAATTATTTTTTATCATATTGTGTATAAATATGCATCATATGCTTATTAATATTTGCTATTTTATTGACTCTATTTGACTCTATATTACGCAATGGCGTTATTTTCTCTTTTAAACTTCATAAGAACTAAAAACGCTTCTTATGATGCGTATTTTTAACTTTATAAAGCATGATTATTTTTATTGAATGCCTTGTGAATATTTTTTGTGAATTTTGTTATAAGCAATTCACTAAAGACGCCTTAATAAGCACCGCGCCTTTATAACCAGCGCTTTTGATTCATTCTCTATAACCATTGCATCATTTTTATATAACAAAGGATAATATGATCATGCGGTTTTGATTTGTTATAAGAAGATCTAAAGATACCTATTGAATTCTTATACCATTATCAAAATACCTTTTTATGGGATTTTGTCTCTTTTTTTAGTTTTGTCTGTTGATTTACCCCCCTTCCATTTAAAAAAATTGAGATAAAAATAAAAACATTATATTTCAATAGGTTAGTTTTTTTCAAAATTTTGTAACATCACGTATAAAAGCCATGTGAGTAAAATAGACAATTAATGACACGCGTTTTGTCTGCTTTTGTCAATTTTTGTCAGTAAATTTAACAGACAATTCTTTTATGATTTGAGTGAGTGTTTAAACCATGTCTTATGAGAGCCATATGGTTCTTTAAAGCCTTTCAAAAGACAAGAGATGGTTATGAGCTATGTTATCAAGAGTAACTTATCGAATTAAAGGGGGTTTTGAGTTTTGAAGGTTCGTGTTTTTAGATAAAAAACACTAAAAAGACAAAAAACATTATTTTTCAATATATTAAGTCTTATCAATGGTTAAAAAAATAATCTCTATTGATAAATACAACCTATCAATAGTCATAATTCTCTTTAAAGAGAACGTTTGAAAGATATGATGGTATCATTTTAAATTGCGATATAATCTTTTAAAGGCAATATGAAAGTGTTTAAAAGTGCAAGGCTTCTCTTTTGAGAAGAACGTATGATAAATCATTCCTTATAACAAAAGAGGTATAGATATAAACTCTATACCCCTTGTAAGATGTGCATACCCATCATGTGAAATGTGAGCATGCTTTATAAGTCTATTCAGTTTCCCTTAATTCCAATTTGGGGAGGTTCTTAACGATTTTCATTGTTTCTAAACTTACTGTAATAACCCTTTGGAACAATTCCAATGGATAAGCAGGGTTGCCAATGGTTTCAACAGCATAGCAATTGGCATCATTCACAATGCCACTCTTTTTATCAGTCTTGACGCATTGACGCCCCATAACCCATTCAAGAGCAGGTTTACCATTCACGATATACGCATAAGCTTCAAGAGGTATATCTGTTATTGTGATATTGCTGTTGTAAATAACTGTAGATTTATCCTTGTCCTTACTATTCCCAGCAAATTTCATTTCTGTAACGTAATAAAACTTTTCGGGGTTAGAAATATCTGTAAGTTTAGGGTCACCTTTTTTAAAGGTCACAGGATAAGGTTCTACAGTTTCATAATTGACGTGTAAATTTCCTAATTCACGCCCTGCTGTAACAAACATCCAAAAATCTTCAGCACTCTTTACGCAAGGGATGCGAGGGAGCTCTTTAGAGAGGTTATCAGCATAACGAGCACGATAATCTTCTGAATGTAAAAGACCGTAAACATAATAGAAGATATCATCTTTCGTTATGGTTTCATGAGGATAAGCAGCTTTAAAATGTGTTAATCCTTCATCAGTGATGGCATCACGGCGTTGTAAACCAGCAGCTTTGGTTTCTTCTGTAGAGTTTGCAAATAAATGAGACTGTTTTTCATTTTTATCTTTTGAAACCACAACACCTTCGTAAAGGTACAATGGAAAGCATTGACTAGCATTCATCATATTACTGTCGGGCAAAACTTTGCTCATTAAAGCAGAAAAGCTGTTTTTTACTCCTGTACCTGTAATTTGTATTATCTTATTTTCAGTGACTTTTCCCATAGGAAATATACTCGGCATTTGATAAACCAACTCATTGAAGCTACGATTATAATAAAGCCACTGTTTCGTAAAAGGACGATACAAACTTTGTATAAGACATGCCTCTTCAAATTTAAAAATATTTTCTTTTACCAATTTTTGTTTAAGTGCACGACTCCAACTTATTTTTTTCGCATCAGAATTGACGAATTTGTCTACAGCTTTGGTACGGATTTTTCGATTAGAATATGAATAGATATTATTAAAACGTTCTACTTCGCTATTATAGAAGATGATCATATTATCCATATTTTTTTCTAAAATCTTACGACTTGAGTTATATGCCCATGCATCACGATTGGTTGAAATACCACAAGAGTAAGTATCAAAGAGCTTTTTACCATGACCTTCCTTTACACCCATAGCTAGAAATGTCTTAAAACTGTCATCCCTTTGACCCAGCCAATCACCATGCTTGTCTGGTGTAATGATTTGCCAACCATGTTTACTCCGTGTAATACCCTCAATGCTACCAAACTCCTTAATTGACTTAAGCTTTTTTTCTCTTGTGAGATAATCTTCAACACCATAGAAATATATTTTCCCATGCTGTTTGGATTCTGGATTTTTTACAAGAATAGAGATGGCAATGGGAGCTCGAGATCCGGAACCAAAAATTTTTCCACCTTCTTTTCGAGAAAGCTCTCCAGATGTTCGTTGATTACCACGCAAATGGAAAATATAAAGGCTGCTAAATTCCTCTACAAGGCATTTACGTAAGCCATCCATAGATTTAGTATCTACAAAACCCGCATTTGTCACAAAACCAATAACACCACGGTTTTTTATACGGTCACTAGCCCAGCGAATAGCACGAATATAACTATCATAAAGCGCTTGCATATTGATTGATGCAGATTGCGCAGCATAAGTTTCACTGATACGTTTATCTAAGAGCGGGTAAGGAGTATTTTTTGCATTATCATTTGCACTTTTTTGTCTCAAAGAATAAGGTGGATTACCAAAGATAACTTCGATATTCAGCTTTTTTTGAAGTTCCAAATAGGCACTGTTTTCCTCTAGTAAACCTTTCATCAGATCTTGCTTTTCAACCATCTGAAACGTATCGGTTAAGCCAATATGTTTGAAGGAAATATAATTACTTTTCGTAAGACCATGATAGGTTGCTTCAATATTTATGGCAGCAATATAATAGGCTAGTAAAACAATCTCATTGGCATGGATATCGTAACGGTATTTATATTCCATATCTTCCGGTTTTATCAGATTAGAGTGTAAAAGCCGTGTGATAAAGGTACCTGTTCCCGTAAAGGGGTCAAGAATAGAAACACCACGTGATCCCAAGCTCTTGCCAAATTCTTTGCGTAAAACATCATCAACA
>NZ_JANHOI010000032.1 GCF_026930205.1 Bartonella sp. 220B
TCCAATACCAACAGCAGCCGCGCATCCAGACAAATTATTCGATTTGTCAAAGAATGAATACTACGAAGACGCACTCTCTAAGATGTGAAATGGCCATGCCAAAACCACGCCCCCCTTACCTTGTCAAAGAAATCACACGCCATGGTAAAATCATATGGTATGTGCGCATTGGTCGTGGGCGACGTATTAGAGTGAACGGTACCTATGGAACGCAAGAGTTTGTTGACAACTACAAAAGTGCACTTGCCGAATTACAAGGCATTATCCCCCCTAAATCCAAAACAGGTAAACTTGTTGAAGGTTCATTTGCATGGCTGCTTAAACAGTATTTTAACAGCTCCAGTTGGCATAATCTTGCTAAAGCTACAAAGAAACAAAAAGAACTCATCCTTATGAAGGTATGTGATACCATAGGAAACATTCCGTACCAAGCAATCGAAAAAAAACATATTATAGCCGGTGTTGAACGGCGTAAAGAAACACCAGCAATGGCTAGGAATTTTCTAAAAGCACTTAATGGTCTTTTTAATTGGGCGATTGATCAAGGTTTTTTAGAAAACAACCCAACAGCAGGAATAAGAAGACCAGCTTTGAACAACAAAGATGGATTTGCTGTTTGGACAGAAGAAGATGTTGAAAAATATTATCACCATTGGTCACATGGTACACATGAACGCGTCTGGATTGATGTTCTTCTTTACACGGGTTTGCGTCGTGGTGACGCTGTTCGTATTGGTTGGAAAGATGTCAAAGATAATATCATTCATCTCAAGACAGAGAAAAGTAAATTCCAAACAGATGTTTTTCTACCCATTTTGCCTGAATTAGCAGAAACCCTTAAAATTGGTCCTATTGGAGAAGAAACATTCATCTGTAGTAAACTTAATCAAAAATTCATCAAAGAAAGCTTTGGTAATGCATTTCGGGATGCATGTAATGCGGCGGGAATCAAAAAATCAGCGCATGGCTTAAGAAAATTAGCAGCAACACGCGCCGCTAATTCCGGTGCAACAGTTTCACAATTGAAAGCAATTTTTGGATGGACAGAAGATCAAATGGCTTCTCTTTATACCAAGAGCGCAGACCGTAAAAGACTAGCTATTGAAGCGATAAAAAAGCTCCAAAAAAGTTAGGGGTGGAAACGAAGAAAACATAATAGAATCAATAACCACCAAACCCCTTACATTATACATAAGTCTTTTATTTTATTTACTCTCTGTTTGCTCTCATCGCCCACCATACGCTTTTAGACTTCACGTAACTTACTGATTCTCTATATGTTTTTTTAAGTGAGGGATGCATAAATAAAAGTGAGGGAATAGAATTTCGAATCATGCCTCTACAACGGGGCATTTTTTTTGCTTTCCCTTTTTCTAATTCCTGCTAAAAATTCTTTGAATGTTTCTAAATCCTGTTTGTGAAACACTATTCAGCGTTCTTACAAACATGTCGACGATTTCGCGACTCAACTGATTAGAAGGTTTGATCGTAAAACTATCTCGACAAGCGGCAGCTTCTTTTTTCTTAAAATAGCTATAGCTCTTGAAACACTCTGTTTTCTATAAAGTTAAAAATATTTTTACAAACATGCTTTGCTGAAAAAATATTTTATCTTTCATTTTAATATTCTTTTTCAAAGAGATGTGGGCTTTCAATAATAAGCTTTTCTCGCGCTTTTTGTAACTGTTTAATCACTTCATCAATTTTTGACGGAGAGTAACAAGATTCTTGGCTATCTAATAAATGTTGCCTTTCCATTCCCTCATAAAAACATTGCATCTGAGACTGAAGTATTCTTATCTCTTGAAAGAAAAGGCGTCCCGTTTCTTTAAAATTATTATTAAGTGAAAACAGTTTATCAGAAATTGATAACAAAATTTGTTTTAAGAATTGCTCATTTTCTTGGCGTTTACGGTATTCTAAAACAAGAGCATAGCTTATTTCATCCAGCTGTTTTTTTGTAGAATCAATTTGACGCAATAAATTTGCTTTTTCCCCCATATTAACTTCTCTCGCTCTCCAAAGCATAGTATGAATATCTAATAATTTAACTGCAGAATGAGATAAATAATCAACTAATGTAGGTGTATCGACAGAGCGTTTTCGTGCAACCATCATGAACTCACTAATGACTGTTTACATTCATTCCGCTATTTATTTGTATTTTACAAAGCCATTCTAAAGAAAGTGCTAAAAAATATTATTTGCTATTCATTTATATTTGAAAGAAAAAGTTCAATTTTCTTACATTTAATGTCGCGCTGTAGAAGTTAAAAAACGTACAGGCGTATAAAGAATAAGATGAGTTGTTTTTTCCAACACAGTACTACTATCAGCAAGAAGCGCCTGACTAGGTGATAATTCTGTGCCCTGCATGATTGTTGATGCCAACGAACCTTCTCGAGAAAGAGCCATCAACGTTGGTGAAGATGCAAAAACATTATGTGCTCCACCATCAACATTAGAGAAATCAAGGATAGCTATTCCATTTTTACGTAACATTTCAATGTCTGAACCATCTCCCACACGATGGTGTCCTCCCGTAAGACGTCCCGAAACAGCAAGCGCTTTATCCGCACGAGAGACCAAAATGGCTGTAGGTTGAGGTAATTTTTTAATATCATTAAGTTGACGTTCAAACACATCAACATCAATATCCGGTGCTGCCATCAAGAAACTTGTAATACGGTGAATTGGTTTATAGTTCCCCTGTAATGCTAAAGTTCTAAATGATTCCATTATAACAAAATTGCCCATAGAATGTGCAATAACCGAAATCTGATCAGCATTGGTTTCACTGATGATTTTCAAAAGCTCTATCAGTCCATCACGTGCAAAATTAGCGCTATCACGGTCATAAATATAAAGAGGAACTGAACCAGCAGATGGCCAAGAATAGTGTACAGAAACAACATCCAAAGAGTAATCATATGTAAATTGTGCTGTACGGAATACACCATCAGCAAAGTTGTTATTATAGCCATGAATAAAAAGGAAAATTTCTCTTTTTCCTTTTGGCTTTTTTGCTAAAGCAGCATTTAACTGCTGCTTAAACTGTTCTTTGTTATCGTATTTTTGTAACGCCACTGCTGCAAAATACTTATCATGAGTAGGTTTATAAGCATTTATTTCAACAAAACCCTTTACATGTTGTTGAGGTATTCCTATATCAATGCGGTTATAATGCACTTTATTTGATCGCTCTGCTCCATAAGGCTGAGAATAATTGTTTTGCATCATACGACTCGTTGCAACATACACTGGAACAACAGTTTTGGGAAGAACTGGTCTATCTTCAACTTCTCTTTGTACTGCAATCATAGACGGTGTTGCGTGAATCCCATGCCAAAGCACAGCACGTGATGCACTACATGCCGTTAATAAAGAAAGACAAATGAAGAATATCAAATACTTTAAAAACACCGTAATTCTCACGACAATACCAACCAGTCCTAACAAAAAGAGCAACATTTCAAATTTACAGGTAAAACAAAAATTCTACCGACCTGAAATGCACAAGCATTACTCGGAAGGCACTAAACAAATAATACACAAAGAAAAGCCCCGCTACAACGTATAAAACAGCATTCTTAGAATATAACACAACTCACAAAAGAAATCAAATGGTGCGGTCGAGAGGTACCATTTTATAATATTTTTATAATATTTTTCAATAACTTAATAAAAATATCAAATAACAAAACCACCTTTTTAACCACCTGATATATAGAACCTATAATGTTATCAGATAGCATCATCATCTATATATTGCAATGACGAATCATGCCTCTACAACAGGGGTATTTTTTTGAAAAAACTTTGTGCCTTTAACTC
>NZ_JANHOI010000033.1 GCF_026930205.1 Bartonella sp. 220B
GGGGGGGAGTAAATCAACAGACAAAACTAACAAAAGATACAAAACTCTTTTTACAAAAGAACTCTGATCATTTCCTTTGCAGAGAGTTTTGAAGGATTAGGGGTATTGTTTAGGTTGTGCAAGGTTTTTAATTCTTGCTTCATGGGGGGGAAGCGTTTGATGGTATAGATATGGGGAAAAGATTTTTCACACTTGAGTGAGAACAGGGGGATGTGCTATTTATAATTGTATTTGAATGTAAGAGTGTGTGTTTTTGTTAAAAAAGTTTAGATGAGAGTGGCTCTTAAGTTGTTTTGAATGGTCATTGCGTTTTGATCAAGTGTTTTATTTGCTTTTAGATCAAAACTGAGAGAATGACTGAAGCGGGGGAAATCTGTATTGTTTTTTGTATTTTTACGTCCAAAAAGCTTTTTAAGGCTTTTTCTAGCCCTTTTTACATTCTTTTGCATGTTTCATGGTGTAAGCGTTTATGCACGTCCTTCGGCTTTTTTACATTCCCCTACAGATAATTTTTCTCGCCAACAATCTGAGAAGCAGCGATTAGAAAGAATTGAGAATTTACGGGCTTTAACTCCCAAAAGAATGAACATTTCTCCTGAAAGAGAGCAAAATGCGTTTTTGGGCAGTGGATATTGCTTTGCCGTTAATAAGATTGTTGTTGAGGGTGCGTATCATCTCAAAAAGCGCAGCATCGCAACCGTGACAGATCCTTACGTTGGGAGATGTGTCAGACTTGCAGATATACAGATTTTAATCAAACAATTAACCAAGCTTTATTTGGATCAAGGCTATGTAACGGCCCGTTTTTATATTCCCGATCAGGATATCAAAAGTAGCAAAGTTCTCAAGTTTGTTGTTGACGAGGGCAAACTTTCAGAGATCTATTATAATGGTTTACCGGCTTCCGCTCATAACAATGTTGTATGGAGTGCTTTTCCAGGTCTTAAAGGTCATATTCTCAATATGCGCGATATTGAACAAGGTCTTGATCAGATCAACAGACTTCAGTCAGCGCATGCCAAAAGTGAGCTTTTACCTGGACGTGAAGATGGCAACACCATTGTTAATATTAGCAATCACCCTGATACAGCTTTAAGAGTTACAGTTACGCATGACAATTTGGGACAAGCCTCCACCGGTTATGCGCGTTATAGTGCGGGAATAAAGGGTGAAAATCTTTTGAAGATTAATGATGTGTGGGATTTTAACTATCAACGCAGTGAAACAGATTATTGGGGTGGGAGCAAACAAGAGGGGCATAGCAATAATTTTTCGGCAAGTGTGAGTATCCCTTATGGTTATTGGACCTTTGCTTTGAATGGCTCTGTTTATGATTATCAGAGCATTATCAAGGGCAATTTTACAGAGATTGAAACGACGGGTAATTCCAGTGAATTACACGGCAGCGTGAGCAGAGTGATCTATCGTGATAGTGTTTCGCTTACAACCTTGGATTTAGGTCTTTCTTATAAAAAAACCAACAATTATCTGCTTGGCAATAAGATTGAGGTTGGCAGCCGTCAATACAGTGTTGCCAATTTTGGAATTTCGCATTCGCGCCAGATGTTGGGTGGGACATGGACCTTTGATGTGAGTTATTTGCAAGGGCTTGGTTTGTTTCATTCTGTAAAACAGCATCAAGCAGGGGCAGGGGATGCTGAGCCTCAATTTACAAAATTTACAGGCACACTTAGTGTCGTGACGCCTTTTAAGGTGGGAGGATTGGACTTTATCCTCAACACTCTTTTGGTAGGGCAATATTCACCGCATAATTTATTGGGTGCGGAGCAGATTTCCTTGGGGGGTGCTTCCAATGTGCGTGGTACGCGTGAGAGTTTGCTTTTTGGCAATAATGGTTTTTTTAGCCGCAATGATTTGTCTTTGCGCGCAGTACCCTGGAGCAACAGTACTTCTCTCAAAAAGGTTTTTGGTGAACTTCGTCCCTTTGTTGGTTTGGATTATGGGCGTATTTTTTCGCAAGCTTGTTATGGCTTGAAGAGTGAACAGCTTGCTGGTTGGACAGCAGGTGTAAAGCTCGTAGGGGGCATTGTTTCTCTTGATGCAAGCTATTCGCGTGTTTTGTGGAGTACCGTCAAACACAACAAGTCCGGCACGGCTTTTGTGACATTAACAATGAATCTTTAAGCATCTTTTAGTGGGGATTTAAAGCATGAAATATGAGAAGAGAACAAAAAAAGCAGCGTTGTTGGGAGCTTTAGTCTCCAGCACGATGCTTAAGAAAGTTTTGCTGAGCGGGATAGGTTTTTCTGTTCTATTACAGCCTTCCATGCTCCAAGCACAAATTGTTGCTGATCCTAACGCTGGTACAGGCAATCGTCCTGATATTGTGGCAGCACCCAATGGGGTTCCCTCGATAGATATTGTTACCCCCAATGGCAAGGGTCTATCGCACAATAAATATTACGATTTCAATATCGGCAATCCCGGTGTTATTTTCAACAATCATGCGCAAGAAGTAGGGCAATCGCAGTTGGGGGGCATTATGCCGGGCAATCCGCATTTGCGTTCCACTGGTTCCGCTACAGTGATTTTAAATGAAGTGACCAGCAGTAAGCGCAGTGCGCTCAATGGCCCAGCGGAAGTTTTTGGGCGCCAAGCCGATGTGATTATAGCCAATCCCAATGGGATGAGTTGTGATGGTTGTGGCTTTATCAATACACCCCATGCGACCTTAACCACGGGTGTCCCCGAAATTGATGCAAGCGGTTTTCTGAAAGGCTTTGAGGTGAGAGGTGGGGATATCCGCTTTGGAGCAAAGGGAGCGAATTTTTTCTCTGGCAAGGGAGCTGTTGATATTGTTGATATTGTCTCACGCACGGTGCATTTTGAAGGATCTGTTGCGGGCAGGGAGATTGGGGTGAGTGCTGGAACGGGGCATTTTGATTATGCTTCCCGTCAAATGAAAGACCTCATGGATATTACCGGCAAACCGGAATATGCGATAGATGGTTCTGCACTGGGGGCTTTGCAGGGGGATCGCATTAAACTTGTAGCGACAGAACAAGGTGTTGGCGTTCGGATGCGTCATGATATGGCGACGAATGCGGGGCAATTGCAGCTTTCTGCGGACGGGAAAATTTCCTTGAAGAATGTGTTTGGTCATGGCGGTGTTGTTCTGAAATCAAAGAGCAAGAGCGTTTTGGCAAAAAGTGTCACATCCAAAAAGCATATTGAGATTGCCGCAAAAAAAGATGTCACGTTAGAAACAATAGGCAGTGATGGTGATTTGAAAGTAGATGCGCAAGGTGGGCTTTTATCTATTTCAGGCAAAGCGACCTCTGGGGGCAATATGCAGCTGTCTTCACGGGATGCCATGAAAGTTTCTCAAGTTGGCTCTGGAGCGGATTTGACCTTTGCCACAGGGGGTGATCTCAACATTGATGGGATTGTTTTAGCCCAAGGGGCTCTCAAAGCACAGGCTGGTGGGAATATTAAGGCAGGTCTTTTAGCTGGTGGTGTTGATATGGCGGCAACGGGTGCTGCGGGTGTTGTTGTTCTTGGTGCCCAAGGGGATGTTGCGCTCGAAAGTGTGGGAGGAAGCATTCATGCCGCCAATATTTATGGGGCAGGAGATGTGCGACTGGTTTCGCATGATGGGCTTTTTGTTTCTCAAACGATCTTGTCGCATCACGATGTATTCATCCATGGGCAACCAAACAGCAATGCTCCTGTTCATTTTGGACAGCTTTTAGCCTATGGCAAGGCTAGGATTGA
>NZ_JANHOI010000034.1 GCF_026930205.1 Bartonella sp. 220B
CTATGAGGAAATTTTTAGCATTTATAACGCAAGTCTTGAAGATCATCCTGCTGGTGATATTGTATATAAAAACTTATATCATAGAAAACATGGTTTTGCAACACCAGAACAGCTTGTTGTCAGTAGAACAGATTTTGGTGAGACATTTTACTTTGATTATACTCAGTTTCAGGATGGTGAATGTCCGCTCTATCTTAAATTTCCACCTAGAGATCCACGATATTATGCAAGCAATTTTTATGAATTTCTCTGTAAAAGAATTACAGCTCGTATAGAATGATGTCCTTCGTATGGCAGTTTTTCTTATCAAAAGAAAAACATTATTATCTGTGGGAATGAGTTGTGATCTATAATGAATAATCACTTCTGGGGGGATCAGCGATGAAAATCTATACCTTAGATGATGTCAGAGAATTAGTTGATAAATATAATGATATTATCAATTTTGGGGCTGAAGACGATGAAGACAATGAAACTGATGATCTACTGATTAAAAAAGCTGAGAAAGCTCTCGGTCTACAATTCACATCTTCTTATAAAGTTTTTTTAAAGAAATATGGAGGAGGAGAAATTGGTGGTGAGGAAATATGTAGCGTTTATGATACAGATTTTGAGATTGTTCGTAGTGATGATATTGTTTACAAAAACTTAAACTACAGAAAAAAAGGTTTTGCAACGCCAGAACAGCTTGTTGTGAGTAGAACAGATTTTGGTGAGACATTTTACTTTGATTATACTCAGTTTCGGGATGGAGAATGTCCGCTCTATCTTAAATTTCCACCTAAAGATCCACAATATTATGCAAGCAATTTTTATGAATTTCTCTGTAAAAGAATTAAGGACCATGCAGGGGAGTATTCATGAAAACCTATACCTTAAATGATGTCATAGAATTAGTTGATAAATATGAAGGTGATATTGTCAGTTTTGGAACTGAAGAGATTGCTGTTGATGATTTCGTGATTGAAAAAGCTGAGAAAGCTCTCGGTTTGCAGTTTACAACGTCTTACAAAGCTTTGGTGTAAAAAATTATGGAGAGAGAGGTAAAGAGTTTTTGCTTTCGGCTGATTTCACCACCGCTGCTTACTATCTTGCTAGGGAATATTCTAGAGGTGAAAAATCACAGCGTAAATATGGAGATGTGCTGTTTTACGCGAAGGAGGACTTTAATGTTAAAGCTCCAGATCTTTTCGAAAGCCATATCACAACCGCTTTAAACAAAGTGATTGCATGGGCGCAAGCACAGGATATTGAAAAAAAGTTGTGCGAGAAAGCTATTAATCATTCTGCCGTTGCACAAGCATTACTTGGTGATATGGAGGCTTTAAGGAGTGATAGATCTACCCCAAAACTATCTGTGCCAGAATTTGCTAACTATAAAACAATGACATCGGATGATCGCCTGCTTTTTTTGCACAGGCCTATAAAAATGGGGAATTAGACGATATTCTAACGCGCAAGAAGCCGAAACAGCGCTCAATAAGCCTCACAGCAGCAATGCGCGTTCTCAAAACACAAGGGTGGTTTGCAACGGAGCCTGGGAAAATGTGGTTGGTATTGCCGGATCGTTTTATTCAATTTGATTTTGGTTTTATACGTCTTCATGATAATTACAATGTCCGTATTGAAGCTGAAATATCTAATGAAATGATTTCTGTTGTATTCATTATAGTGAGGAATATTGGTGTGTTTCTCCTACTGGGCTTTATGATTCTTTTAATACGATTGGGGGGGATTTTTAGTGGTTTTGGTAAAGGCATTGATATTTGTGTAGAGACATTAGATGAGCAAGAGCTTATCAAAATCTCTGAGCGGATAATGCAGTGGGCACGTGCCCAGGATTTACAAGCATCAATAGAAAGCAGAACACTTATCCAAAAATATAGTTACAATATAGATATAGTCTGGCATTTGGCTTGTTTAGCATTGACAGGTCAAATTGATGTCCTGAAATCTTATCAAAACTTTTTAGAAGAAGGTACGATTTCTGAGATTTTGGATGACAGAGAAGTAGAGAGATATATTAACCAGGCCGTTCAATTTGCTGAAGAATACCTGAAAATCCTTAATGAGCGAAAAGCCATAGATGATCGTCTTAGTTTGCAAGATTTGTCTTTTCTTAATATAGTTTCTGAAAACTTAAAAAGGATAGGGTGGACAGTTTATCGCGATAAGGACTATGATCGCAATGCTTATTTTATAAAGAAAGATCTTATCATTAATATAGTGTACGACCTTGATAAAAAAGGAGAGACACCACTTGTTACCTTCAAGGTTTTTCTTTCAACACTTGGTTTTTCTACAGCTTATCGATCTATTTTCATCGATACTCCCCAATATACCGTTCTTAAAGAATCAGAAGCAGTTTATGCAGTTTTTAGTACTGAATTGGATGAAGGAAAATTGCAGCAGATCAGTGCGGATGTTCTTGAATGGGCTGATCAGCAAGATGTGAATCAAATCATCTATGATTATGCAGCTTTGTCCCCAGACAGTGAATATGATTTTGCGAAGTTGCACCTTATTGCACTTATTCTTATTGGGGATGTTGAAAAACTCAAATTTTATAAGGAAAGTTTGAAGGATAAAAACTTTTCAAATTTGATAAGGGAAAACATAGCACATATTATTGATAACGTCCTTACTCTTGCACGGCGTTATCGGACTGGTTTTCCCAAAAACGCTCCGATTTTATCCCTTGATCCACAAACTACACCTCTTGTCTCCAAGATAGCATCTGTTACTAATGAATGAGGAGGTGGATGAAGTGGATAATAATGATGATCGTCTTACCATGGAGAGTACGATGATAGATATCCTTTTTTCATCAAAAACTTCTTACCATGGTAAACGTTAACATATGAATCTAATGGCTGAATCTGAGCAATAAAAAACTATAATTTATTTATTGACAATTATAACCAAAACGTGCATTTACTGTGACCATAATGTGTATTTGCCTTAATTTCATAGCAAACGCATTTGTAAATTTATTTTTTATTGGGAATTTATTTCATGAAACGTATTATTTTAGCTGCGGCTTTGTTTTCTATCTTTTCTTCAGTATTATCTCCAATAACGGCTAGTGCACTGCCGGTGGGGAATGGCTGGGGGACAAGTACAGATGCTATAGTGGAAAAACTTGTAAAGCAAGGTAATAATATTGGAGAGAGGGAGAAAAAACTTCTTTCAGAAATTATTATTCCTGAGAGAATAGACCTCTTTAGAAATAGAGAAGACAGATTTCTAGTTGGAGCATTTTCCTATCCCTTTCTTCGTATATTGGGGTTAGGGAGTGGTTGTAATCTGTTTAACCCGCATGAAAAGGATCCTTCTTTCATACTTTTATCATGTTCTATTAATGGAAAGTAGTAAAGAGAGATAGAAGCTCTTGATAAAGAAAGCATCTCGTGTTGGACGAGATGCTTAGCCTCGTAGAATTTACGAATAGGTGTGGCAATATCAGCGCGTGAACTTTTTGTTTTTGCCTATAGCCTACCTATAACGGCATGTCGTCAACAACGGTTATAGCGTTTTCTAATTCGGCTGAGAAACTGTTACCACAGTATAATATAGCTTACATAAAGAGCAACCGGCATAATAATAAAGTAAGGGATGCCCGTCATTTCCATTAGAAATGCCTAAACTAGGCGACCTATCATCATGAGCAGGGCAACGGGCTAATCCATAAGCCCCATA
>NZ_JANHOI010000035.1 GCF_026930205.1 Bartonella sp. 220B
TGTTACAGGAGCGCAAAGATTAGGACAATTAATAAAACGTAATCCAATGAAAACTTTGTCTGCTGGTGCGATGTCTTACGGTGGAGAGATTATGCGTCCAGAGGAGGCACATGCACCAACTGGACCAAAGTTACCGGCTTTGCCGCAATTACAAACACCACCCGATATAACCCCTGGTGCAGAAATGCCTCTTGGTGTTGGTAATCATCCTCCTCTACCGAATGCATCAATGCTTGAACAACAAATGCTTACGCCTAAGGTTGATGATGAAAAGCAAATTAATGATGCAAGCCAAAACGTATCACCAGCAGTTACATCCCAAACACCACCCTCTCCACAAAGTAATTTACAGCAGTTTTTCCAGTCAGACGCTTATAAAGGGCTTAAAGATCTTTTTGCTGGTATGGCAGCAGCTGATGATGATGCTTCAGGATGGGCTACGTTTGCAAGTGGTGTTAAGCGTCTTAACGAAGGTGGTGAACAAAGAGAGCAAGTTAACCAAACAGTGGAGTATCTGAAATCCAAAGGTTACAGTGATGAAGAAGCGGCTGTCATGGCGCGTAATCCTCAACTGCTTAGTGCATTGCTCACAGGTGGTACAGATAGAATAAAACATTACAATGATGGGAGTTCGTTAGTACCGGATTCAACTTCTCCAACGGGATGGAGAGTGGTTAATCACCCTAATGGGAAAGCATATATGGACAAAGAACGAGAAGCTGCTTTACGTCAACATAAAAACGTATATGCAAAGGTTTTGCTAGACGATATTGATTATTTGCAGAGATACCTTGAGAAATTTAAGCATAAGGCTACAGGTAATATAGCTTTAGCTGCTAGTTATGCGTTCTCAACGTCCGAACAATCGGATGCACGACAGGTTTTGGAATCAATCCAGTCTCGTATAGGGCTTGATCGTATAGATCAAATGAAAATGTTATCGCCAACAGGGACGCTAGGACTTGGAAATGTTAGCGATAAAGACATTGAAATGTTAAAAGAGTCTCTAGGGAAATTAAATTTACGTATGTCTGCACGAGAGCTTAGACGGCGCTTGTGGATAATAAAAGATGTTTTATCAAGACTGAACCCTGAAGTACAAGGTATTGTATTAGGTAAGATTGAAGCTACAGAAGATAATATGAGAAATGCCGTTACGGCAGCAAATAGCCAAAATGCTACTAATCAGGTGATGTCACAAGCAGGTATTGCAAACCTACCGGCTGTAAATAGCAGAGAAGACATAAATCGTTATCCTTCTGGAACACATGTTAGTTATGGAAATGTGGTAGTAGCAAGGAAACCAAAAAATGCGCAATAAACATTACCGTATTGGTGATCATGTACCAGAGCTTGGCGATGATGTTTATGTAGTTGGGTATATGTCTGATTATGGACGCAATCAAGCAAGCCAAACAACGAAGAATGCTTCACCTCATAAATACCGTATTGGTGATCATGTACCAGAGCTTGGTGATGATGTTTACGTAGTTGGATATACGTCTGATGATAACGACCGTTCTTATGAAGATACACCACAGTCTCCAGAGATCACACAAAGTGAAGCTTTTTTGAATTCTTTAAAGCATGGTCTGAGTTTTGGTTTAGATGACGAAGTTGAAGCAATTACAGCGGCAGGGCGCGATTCTGATGATGATTGGGCAATACCGTCTTTTATCAGGGGGATGATCGGATATTGGGGCGGTGATAAGAAATACGAAGATAAGTATGATAAAGTTGTCAATGAATTACGTGATTATCAACGTAGGATGAGTGATACGCATTATTGGACATCTTTGGGTGGAAATATTTTAGGGTCTGCTTTGCCTTCACTTGCAACTTTAGGGGCAGGGGCGGGGGTAGGACTAGCGAGGTGGGCTGGGGGGCGTTTTGCGCCTCATGCGACTTCAAAATTAGGTCAACTATTCTCGAAAGCCATACCAACACCGGTAGGAACGGTAGGGAAATGGGTAGGTGCAGGAGGAAAATATGTAGGTGAGAAAGCAAGCCCATTTTTAGGTATTACGAACAAAACAACATTGCCGCATTTGCTTAAAGTAGGAGCGTTATCTGGTGCATTACATGGAATCGGTGAAGGTGAAGGGTTAGGTCATACGCTTCAAAGTGCAGCACTTGGTGCAGGTTTTGGAGCAGGAGGGGCGGCGGTTGGAAGTGCTGTTGGTTCTGGGCTTGGTTCACTTGGTGGATTGGCAGCAAGAGCTGTTTCGCCCTCTCATGTAAAAGGTGTTCCCAAAGAAACATTAAGAGAAATTACTAAGCATTTAAGCAATGATACTGCTGAAGCGCTTGGAAAATCTTTTAAAAATACAGCAAGCCCTAATGATTATGTTGTCGATCACAGCCCTATCTTACAGGATCTTATCTTTGAAATTTCAAGAAAAAATCCGGATGCGTCTCTTGATTTAATCCAAAGAGCCGGTGCGAGAGCGAAGGGAGGAGGAGAACGTATTCATCAGGCTGCTGATGAATATTTTGTTCCTCGTCAAAATGTCACAGGTTTGAAAGATGATCTTATTGCAAGTAAGAAAGCAGCAACAGAATCCCTTTATGGAATAGCAAAAAAGACACCGATAGGGGAAAAATATTATGGTGCTCTTAATGAATTGATGGAGCGCCCCTATTTCAAACAAGCTTATGATCAAGGGTTAGATGAGTTCACAAGTGGTGGGAACAAAGTTAACCCATTTTCTTCTAAAAAGTTTAGTCTTCTCAAGGAAGAACCGAACATGGGGGTTCTCCATGAAACACAGCGTAAGCTTCGTTTTATGATAGATACAGCAAGGAACACGGGAGATGATAGTAAAGTTCGTACTTTAGTAGGCATCCGGAAAAAATTATTA
Source organism: Bartonella sp. 220B (assembly GCF_026930205.1). Taxonomy (GTDB): domain Bacteria; phylum Pseudomonadota; class Alphaproteobacteria; order Rhizobiales; family Rhizobiaceae; genus Bartonella. The sequence goes on from NZ_JANHOI010000035.1 coordinate 2,862, forward strand.
GAGATTATGGATGATGTATCGTCTGAATATACGAAGGGACGGGCACTGTATCGTAAATATAGCTCACATGTAGATGCTATGCGTGAAGGAGAGAAAGTCCTTAGCAAGGCGTTTGATAAAGATAAATTCAGTAAAATTTTTGGTGGATTAGCAGAAGGCGAACAAGAATACTTAAAAAAAGGAGCAAGAGCAAAACTTTTAAAGGGTATGGATCAAACGAAAGATAAAGTCTCCAAGGCAAAACAGATTTTTGATACAGATGATCTTTATTCAAGATTTGCAAACATTTATGGATCGGATAAAGCTTCTGCTGTTAAGAAGGTTGTCGATAGAGAAGCCAATTATGCTGATCTTTATAATAGGATACCAAATCGAATAGCGGATGAAAAAATATCTTTTACGCATAATATAACCCCGCCTACAAGTGTAGCAGATGCAGCTATGCAAACAGGAAAAGCTACTCTGAAAGCGTCGTACATTCCCTTTAAAACAACAGCTTTGAGAGAGCGTCAACGCATAGAAAAGGACGTCGTCAAGTTGTTAACAGGGGGAACAAATTTTTCCAATGATGAAATCGTCAATATCCTTCAAAGAATGGTGCAGGCACAACATAAAGGATATGTGACGAAAGAGTGGATGAAACAAGTTTCTGCTGCTTTATTTGGAGGGGGAGGCAAAGCATTTGCGGGGCAATTTAATATGCTGAGTGCACCACGATAAAGGAGGATGTATAAGTTATGACCCGCTATAGTCATCCGATAGAACAAGCGATACGTCAAACGGCATCACGCTATGGCTTGCCTGAGAGTTATTTGTAT
>NZ_JANHOI010000036.1 GCF_026930205.1 Bartonella sp. 220B
GTACAAATAGCTTTCAGGCAAGCCATAACGTGATGCCGATTGACGTATCGCTTGTTCTATCAAAGGACTATAGCGGGTCATTTTGCGTACTCTATTGAAGCATTAGGACCTAATCCTTTTGTTATAGCTCTAGAAATAATTTTCATGCCGTCATCTGCTATGACTCCTGCTTTATGCCATTTCAAAGTACTTTGAATCAGTTTAGCAATTTCCTGTGGACTCATTTTTTCAACTCCGAAAGTTGCTAATTTCGCTATACCGCGCTCTATCTCTTGCCTTGCCTTAAGAATTTCTGATGAATTAGGATGGTAAAATATGTTTCGTGCTAATTTAAAGGCTTGTGTTGCTGTATCAGGGAAACTGTTTGGTGAACGAACGCCATCAAAAATATAAAATTCAGGATTTCCTGTAAATTCATCAAAGCCCTTCTTTGCCGCATCAGAATAGAATTTCTCTTGATCTACAGCCTTCTTAAAAGTAGCAAACCGTTTAGGTCCTATGATCCTTTTAAGGTTCTCAGATGCAGCATTCTTTCCTAAAACATTTATAAGTTCATTAAAGCCCGCATCCTGTTCATGTAATATACTGTGTAATTTATTTCTCACACCCATACGATAGGAATTATCGTTATGATATGTATTATTTTTATCTTTTAATATGCCTTTCAAACGATTTGCTTTGGCAGCATCCATCACTTCACTCTTTTCAAGGCTCTTGGAAAAAGCTTGCTGGCCTTTATCAAAGCTCTCTGCAAAGACTTTATATTTCTCAGCACTTGCACGTGCTGTTTTATACGTAGGTGAAATTTTGTCTGTTATTGCTACCAAGGCTTCTTTAATCGATTGATATTTAGAAAAATTTTGCATCTCACCATAATTTTTAGACTTGTTGATCCATTCATCAAGAACTTTTTTTGTTTCATCTAATAATTCCATCGTAGGCCTATAGTTGATATGTCTATAAGACTTGGAATTAAATCTCTTAGGGTTTGCTTTGCGCATGTGATCTTTTAAGTTTTTAGCTGCTTCATTAACAGCTTTTTTAAACGATTTATTTCCAAAAAGCTTATCAAGTTCTCGATAATATTGTTTACCTTTTATAGGAGTTGCCATCACCTCTCTATAAAGATGTCCATGTGCTTTTTCCGCACTCTCTTTAAGGGCTCTTTCAAAAGTATCCTTATGTTGATAAGGTGCAATTTTCTTATCCATAATATCATCAAGACGCTGGACAGAACCTCCTAATCTTTTCTCATGCGCTTGTGCCAAAATATTAGAAACATCTTTATTTGTTTGAGACGCTGCAAACAAAGCCTTTCGTAGTTTTGGATTAATATCTGTCAAAAACATGTCAGGTTCAGACCGAAGGCGCTCGATAATATCTGGAGCTTTATCATCGTAAAGCTCCCTAGCAACTCTTCTCAATACTTGGTTTGAAACTTGCTTATGAGCCGGATTAAAAAATCTCTCGACAAATGGATCGTCCTTTACAGCATTTCCTATACTACGACCTATCTTAGAAACCCCCATACCGACTAAAGAACCAACCGGTGCTAAAACAGCTCCACCAGCACCAGCAGCTAACGCAGAGTTCACCGTATCGTTGTATCCTTCTCCAGCACCAGAGCCATGCAAAGCTCCAGAACCTGCCCCTACAATCATTCCCTTACCAAGGCCTCCTAAGGTTGAACCTGCCCTCAAAAAATTCAGTCCAGGGATACCAAATGATGCCAATGTTGGTAATATCGAACCAGCAATATAAGCACCTGTAGACCAAATGGGATGTTTTTCTTGCAATGCTTTTTGGTAAGCGCGTTCCTTTGCTACCCTCCTGTTATAGGTCTCTTCTGCTTTTTTATCGCCACGCCAATAATCCGTAAAACCTGCTTCATTCGCCGCTTGTATCTCATCACTATAACCTGCCGTTAAACCAGATATCCCATGGGTTCTCAATGCATCCCAAACACCAAGATCTTTCTCATCAAAGGAAATATCATTTGATGTTTGTGGTTCTTTTCCTACCGATTTCTCATACTCATTCTTAGGGATACGACGAATAACCCTTATACCAGGACCAAAATTAGGATAGCCTTGATGAGAATTATTATGATGAACCATTTATCTATCCCTAACAATTTCGAAACTATCATGACCATATTGCACTATAGCTCTATTCCCAACAGGAAGATTTTTAATATCTTCTTTTCTGGACACAACAGGCAAATTACCTGACATTTTTTGAGGAGTTGTAGAAGCCGTCTCCGATGTAACTTTCATCACATTCTCTTCTGTCAATTTGGTGTGACGATCCTGTAGCAAAGACAACACATTTGATTTCATCTTGCCTAAAATCTCATGTATTTTTTCCAACCTAAACATCAACTCTTTGTGACCTAATTTATAGTCTATTTCTCCTAAGTAGCTCTTTAATATATCAAGTTCTTTTTCTGTAAGGTTTCCAAAACCAGAAGCACCATTACGTGAATACTGTCTCATTGTTTCTAAACGATCAATACCTATACGGTTTTTAATCGAATTAAGGAGTGATTTCATATCACGGTGTTGAGGAACATTGAAAAAAGCTAGCCAATCAGCTAAATTTCCCGTAGACCAATCACCATTTTCGTTTACGTAATCCATAAAACGTTTTATATCATCGAGCATATTACTGCTAATAGCTTCACTATTTTGAAGCTCTATCATTTGTCGTTTGCTATCCATTTCTTCTTTATAATTAAGAGCATTTCTACCACTCATCTTTTGCACAAAAAACGCATTAAGAGCATCACTATTCCCAGCCATAAACCGTGCTTCTTCTTCACTCATGCCCTGAGATTTCAGATACTCGACTGTTTGGTTAACCTGTTGTCTCTCTTTATCGCCTGCATTAAGATGTTTAACCCCACTTGCAAGCGCATCCCATCCTGAACCACCTTTAGATGCTGCCATACCAGCAAAAAGATCTTGAAGCTTCTTATAAGCATCCGATTGTACAAATTTCTCAAAACTACTCCGCGTATCAACTGGAGAAGGTTGTGTCTCGGGTATTGAAGCCGCCTCTGCCACAGGCGTAAGTGCTTGTCTATCAACCTCCTGTGCATTCAAAACAAGCGAATGATTACCAACACCAAAGGGTATTTCTGCTTCAGGAACCAAATAAGGCTCCTTCTTCTCATGATATACTCCATCTGGAACAATAGTTCCTATTTGAGAAGGCGAAAAAGAAACACTCCCAAATGGGGAAATAGAAATTGCACTAGGAGTAGCGGGACCTTGATACTTCTGCATCAATTGCTGTAGCATTTCCATTTTATCAATCGGTCTCTCACCAATTTTCGGAATAACCATTCCTAAAAGTTTACGACCATAGAGCATTTCACGCTTTTGACGTTCTCTTTCTTTCTCAACTCCAGCCCAGCTCTTTACTGCTGGCTTATATGGCAAAAGTGCACTAGGATATAGAAAACCTTCTGCTCCAATTCCAGACATTGTAAATAAAGGATCTTTTCTCATCTCTTTACCCCTATACACCTAATTTTTTGCCTAAAAACGCGCCAAAAGGTTTAGAAATTTCAGGGATTCCCATAAAACTTGTCCCAAGACCTGCAACTATCGCAAGATTCCGCCAAGGATTG
>NZ_JANHOI010000037.1 GCF_026930205.1 Bartonella sp. 220B
CTAAGCTCTTCCAAACGCATGGGTGAGAGGATGAGTTGAACCTGATAGGCTCTATCTGGTATGGGATAGAGATACAGTTTCCTATCAAAATAACTGTAACAAACCGGCGTTCCCTGCTGTCCTGAAAGCAACGAAGGCTCTAAGGAAAGGTGGTTTCTCCGCTCCAATTCAGATTTATGATGCCCTGAGTTAAGGAAAACATTCTCAATTTTGACAGCCGTTTCAATATGGCGGGTATCAGATGCATCATAGCCCCCTCTTCCCGCCTGTGTGGTGAAAGTAACATCACGGCTTTCATTAAAGTAAAATGTTTCTCGTTCACAAAACCGAATGGCTGCAAAAATACTTTCTTGTATTTGAGGTACAAACTCATCCGTGATGTCATCTATCTCATCCTGAATAACCGATATCAATCTTGCAAATGTTCCTCTGTGACGAAAAACATCTTGATGATCCTGTATCGGTCCGCCCGTTCTTATCCTGATATAATGGCGTGACATCATGTAACCTTTCCGTAGAAATTTACTCTTGACGTGTTATCATCTGTGCACTACAGTACTCAGATGGTAACTATTCATAAAACTGTAGAATTTGATACTTGGCTTAAGAAACTCAAAGATAAAAGCGCTCAAGCTATTATTCTTCAACGTGTTGTACGATTAAAACAAGGTCTTTTAGGTGATGTTAAATTCTTTCATGGTATAGGTGAATTACGTATTCACTATGGTGCTGGTTACAGAATTTATTTTACCCAAAAAGGCTCTGATTTTATCCTTTTGTTATGCGGTGGAGATAAATCAACGCAGAAAAAAGATATTGAACAAGCGTTAAAGTTAAAAGAGGAGTATAGTAATGAAAATAACCCCATTTGAACCAGAGAAATATCTCACAACACCAGAATCTCAACAAATATTTCTCAATGAAGCCTTCAAAACCGGTGATGCTGCACATATAGCGGATGCCCTTGGTATCGTTGCTAGAGCCCAAAATATGAGTGCCTTAGCAAAAGAAACCAATCGTGAACGCAGTGGTTTATATCGCTCCTTAAGCAAAACAGGTGACCCTAAACTTTCTACTTTAGTTGCTGTGCTTTCTGCCCTTAATTTGCAATTAAGCGTAGAATCTTGTGCCCCATAAATCCGTGAGGAGAGTTCATACATCTCTCCCCTCAATCTTAGTGATTAGTCACGAATTCAACAACTATACTTGCTTGACCAGCTTGTACTGTCTTGTCGGCTTTGGCATAGAGAGTAAGTTCTTTATCATAAGGGACAAATTCCTTCTGATTGGTAGGCTTAACTTCTTTGACTGCCTGTTGTTTGATTTCCGCTTCACCAAATTCAGTTCCTCCAGCAGTGCTGCCTATTTTTACCTTAGCATCCGAAAACGCCGTCTTGACGAATACTTTAATTGAAGTAATCAAAGCACCTCGAGGTAGCGTACCTATTTTCAAAGCGTTTTCTTTATCTTCATAGCTAAAATTAAGACGTAAAAAGCTTACCTGCTGGGTATGGAGGCTTCTTCCCTGTAAAGGTTCTGGTAAATAATCTGCCATGTCCTATCCCCTCAATGATTTGTTACAAATTGTACGACCACAACACACTCACCAGCATCGGTAGTTTTATCTCGCGTTGCATAAAGGGTCATTTCCTTATCATCTGCAACAAAAGACTTTTGATCTGTTGGCGTAAAATCCTGTGTACCTTGGGCTTTGATGTCCTTTTCCCCAAACTCATTGCCACCATAGGTGCTGCCAATCTTTAGTTTTGCCTCAGAAAATGCCGTCTTAACGAACGTTTTAATCGAAGTGATCAAAGCGCCACGAGGCAAAATCCCAATTTTCTCCGTAAGATGCTTATCTTTATGCAAGATATTCAACCGTAAAAAACTCACCTGTTGGGTGTGAAGATTTCTGCCCTGTAATGGAGGTGGTAATTGATTTGCCATGTCTTTTTTCCCTCCTATGATTACGCTGCTGCTTCACCACTATAAGTGGGGATAACAATCGTTCCAAAGTCTTGTGCTGTTTGTGCACTATTTGGCATTTGGAAACGTGTTTTCTTCATGCCTATCAAGGTCTTCGCGGCTACACCAAATTCACGTTCATAATCAAAATACTCTTCTTTAAGCGTGTAATGCGTTGCACTGTGATTTTTGCCAAAACCTATAATCGCACTTTGGGCTCCTAAGAAAACCGCACGACGCACACTCTTTACCGCTGTATGATCTGTCGATTTTACACCATGAGTGACATGGATAGCTTCACGTAAAATAACACCATTATACATACCTAGGGAACCATCAAAGATGGGGTTCTTCGCACGCGAGGTTGCATAAACGGATTTTTGAATATCTAACCACTCACCAGCTGCTGTATTGGTGCGCAATTGCATAACTTGTGTTGGATGTAAATACAAAACATAAACATCATCACCATTGATATGGACGGGGGAAATTTGCGGATTGGCAAGTTTCGCCATTTTTACAGCTTCATCAATCAATTTAAGACTAAAGCTATGTTTGGCTTTGTCATTGAGATCTTCATCCTTGGTTTTACCATCGGGGCGAATAATACGTTCACTGCTCGGCGCCATGATTTCATTAAAGCCGTAATGAACCGGTTTAATGTATACTTCTCGACCATCGACATTGATAGTACGCGCTGTATAACCACATACCTGAAGAAAAAACATGATGCTTAAACGGTTTGCATACCAACGAACCAAACCTTCTTTGGCTTTTTTTCGTAAGTTCGGTAAAATTCTCTGTTGATCAATCGAGTCATCATTCGCTACACGTGCTGCATGTAAAAGCTCGTTAATCACCAACCTATCATTCATAAATTGAAGGGCTTCTTCATTGCCCTCTAAAGTTTCACCTTGAGTGACACCGTCCCCAAACAGATTCACCAGCAGACTAAATGTGACACTATCCCCTGCACTTTTATGGGTTTCGTTATAAAGCTGGATAATACTGTTCGAACTTTTGCCAATCAGTGGAGCAATTTTCGTTGCTTTCAAAACTTCATTGCTTAATTTTTGTGACCAAAGTTTCACCGCTTGCGGATCATGGGTCCCTATATGTGTTGTTGCCATTTATTTCACCTTTCTTTGCTGTAAAAAAACCGGCTTAAAAGCCGGTGGAAAACCCGCATCAAAGGCGGATTATGCTATAAAACTTGTTGATTAATCGGGGTCTGCACCCATAATTTCATAAAAACGAGCTTCATTTTTCGGGTTGGATATCCACGCATCAAATTCTTTCTCACTCATATTGGCAAGACTGTCTTTGCTCATAGGTCCAACACTGCCCCCTCCTCCAGATGCGGTTAAAGTTTTCGAAGAAGCCTGCCTGCTTTGAAGCGCTGCAACCTGATTATTGGCTTGTACCGCTTGGTTCTGATAGCCAAGGTTTTGTGCTACCCTATAAAGCTCTTCTACCGGATTTACATCCTTTTGC
>NZ_JANHOI010000038.1 GCF_026930205.1 Bartonella sp. 220B
GCAGTACAAAAAGAGGAGCCTGATATTTTCTACATATCGGCACATAATAATTCTTTCATCAAAGCATTTTAAAGCCCCCCACTTTTTCATAAACATTAAATTCTGTTTAATTTTGTTACGCTTGTCTTTTGTAGCAAAAAAATTTTTTACTTTCTTATGCAGATTGAAATATCCAATCTTAATATCTATGCATGTAAATCTTGTCGAAGTAAACAACCTCTCTTTCAAAGAGAATGTTTGGAACGATATTCTTTACACAATATATCAAGCCATTATCTATAAAATTCAACGTATTGCAAAGTTCTTAACCCCTTTGCAATGCGTCAAATATGTTATGATTACAGTTTTTTGTATTTTATAAACTTGAGATCCTTTTATTTTTCAATTGCACTATAAAAAATACGTGGTGCACTATTCCAAACCCATTTTTTAATATCAGGTGTCATAGCTATAACAGCATATTTCTGAAAGATAAAAGCGTAAGGTCCTTTTTGCATAAGTTCACGCTGTAAATCAGCATATATTTGTGCACGTTTCTGTGGATCTTTTTCAAACAATGCATCTTCAACCTTTTTATTCATGTTTTTATCAAAATAGCCCTGGTGCCAACTACCATAGCCTGTATTTTTCGCCTCAAACCGATTATCAGGATTGTAAACAAGCCGTGAAGCCATTGTATAAGGATCGGCAGAGTCATTATTCCAGCCGACAAAAATCGTATCAAAACCACGTGTAGAAAGTTTTGAAAACAACTGTGTACCTACCAAACGTTCAATTTTAAGACGTACACCTACCTTTTTTGCATTGTCTTGGATGGACTGAGCAATTGGCAAAGCATAAGGAGATGTCCCTACCAACAAATTGACCTCAAAACCTTTCGCATAACCTGCCTCAGTTAAAAGCTTTTTTGCTTTTTGAAGATCAAGTTTAAAAGGTTGCCCTTCTTTTTCATCCAAAGCACCAAAATTACCAAGAGGAATAAAGCTTGCACGGGGAATACCAATACCTTTGAGAACGGTTTTTCCAAGCCCTTCATAATCAATAAGATAGCGCATCGCTAAACGCACTTTTTCATTGGAAAAAATGGGATTTGTCATATTGAATCCCCAATACATCATTGTAGGCTCCAACACTTTTTCCACTTTAATATCGGTTGTCGCTTGAAGATCTGTCAAATCCTCAGGTGTCAAATTACGTGCAACATCAATATCGTGTTTTTGTAGCAATAAACGTTGCGTTCCAGGCTCTGCGACATGGCGAATTAAAATCTTCTTTAATTTAGGCGCCTCTCCCCAATAATGACGACTTGCACGCAACAACAGAGCTTCTCCAGGGTGCCAACTGCTTATCTGATAAGGACCAACACATGCAGCATTATTCGCTAAATATTGGTTTCCCATATCACCATTTTTTTCGTGTTTCATAATCGTTTTACGATCAAGCAAAGCCGTAATAGAACTAGTAACAATGTTGTTAAGAATGATCTCTGCAGGATAAGGCTTATCAAATTTTATCACCACCGTTTTGTCATCCGGTGCTTGAAGAGCTTCATCCATGTTTTGTTCTGTGATACCATATTCATTAAAGGTTGCCGCCTTAGCCATCTTCAATTTGATAACCCGCTTCATACCCCAAACAAGATCACTCGCACGGGCAATCCTCCCATCGTTAAACTTTAAACCATCGTGTAAATGAAAAGTAATGACTGTATTCTGATCACCACCTGACACCTCCCAATGTGTTGCCAAAGCAGGAACGATTTTGGCTGGATCATCTGTCGCAGTACTAACCAAATTGTCACAAACATTGAGAACAATTTCATTTCCATAAACATCGTTGATTTTCGCAGGATCAAATGTATCAATTGCATCGATATTCCAAGCCATCACGAGCGTATCGGTAGGTGTTTTTGCTGAAACATGTTGCACAATCATCCCCATTGCCATAACAGCAGAAACAAAAGAAGTGCTGCTTTTCAGTATTTTTCTCTTAAAGTTCATAAACTTTTCCTTTTTAGAGTTTGTTGTATAAATTTTTCATGCAAAAACAACGTGTAAAAAATAATATCCTCATGCTTAAAAAGCATACCTCCTAGAGGTAAAATAACACAATCTTCAAATCAGCAACCGCTCACTACCCACTTAGCCCCTTTGGAGCGAGAATCAGCTAAACCAAATATGCAACGAAAAATAATCTGATTAAAATAAAGCTATCACGCATGACAGCATCTATGAGTGACATCACAGCACTTACAATACAACGCATATCAAGCAAAAATCTTCTTTGCTTTATCAGACAGATTTCTTTCTTTTCCAAATTTCTTTGTGCAATTTTCTAAAAGCTGTCATCAAAATACTTCTACAATTTTTTTCAAGAACCTCAATAAAATTTGATCTTTTGATAATCCCCGATAAATTGTAAGTTGTTTATCGGTGACTGTTTTCATCTCTGCTTTAGAATGAAATGGGAATTTCCCATAACTCCGTATCAAATAACAGTCCAAAATCTTTCCTTTATCATATTTTAAAGTAACCGTGACATCACTCGAAGTATGAAAAGAGTAGCCTGATATTTTTCTACATATCCGCAGATAATAACTTTTTCATCAAAGCATTTTAAAGCCCCCCACTTTTTCATAAACATTAAATTCTGTTTAATTTGTTAGATCTGTCTTTTGCAGCAAACAAATTTATTACTTCCTTATACAGATTGAAATATCTGATCTTAATATCTATGCATGTAAATCTTATCGAAGTAAATAACCTTTTTTCCAAACAAAATGTATTAGAATGATATTCTTCTATATAATACATCAAGCCATCATTTATAAAATTCAACGTATTGCAAAGTTCTTAAACCCTTTGCAATACGTCAAATAGATCATAAACATACTGTTTTGTATTTTATAAACTTGAGATCCTTTTATTTTTCAATTGCACTATAAAAAATACGTGGTGCACCATTCCAAACCCATTTTTTAACAGCGGGGGTCATCGCTACAGAAACATATGTCTGATAAATAAAAGCATAGGGACCTTTCTGCATAACCTCACGCTGCAAATCAGCATACAGTTGTGCCCGTCTTTGTGGATCTTTTTCAAACAATGCATCCTGAACCTTTTGATTCATGCTTTCATCAAAATAGCCATTACACCAACTCGCATAACCTGTATTTTTAACATCAAACCGATTATCAGGATTGTAAATAAGGCGCACAGCCATAGTATGGGGATCAGAAGAAGCATTATTCCATCCGAAAAAAATCGTATCAAAACCACGCGCGTAAAA
>NZ_JANHOI010000039.1 GCF_026930205.1 Bartonella sp. 220B
AAGATAACATACTCTTTTTAAAGATGCAATTTGATAAGAAAGCTCTTGTCATTATACACAATTTATTCATATAATTTAAAGACCAGCCTGCATTGCAAAACAAAGCCGTGTCAAAATTAATTGGCACGGCTTTATTCTTCAAAAGGGGGGGAAATCTCAAACCTAAAAAACGGCTCAAAATACAACATTTACGTTGCAAAATAAGATTAACATGACGCGTTTTAAGATGCAAATCGATAAGAAAGAACTTGCCTTTATACACAGAATATGTATTTTAGATCTTGTCATTTTTCCTTAGATGATAAAAAATTATTGTAATCAGAACCGCATCATAAAAGGTGCGGTTTTTTCTTACAGACTCTTGCACATTTTACACATTTTATGTAGAAAGTAGTTACATTTTCCTATTTTGAACTCCTTTTCTAAAATTAAAGCCGCGTCGTTAATGACACGGCTTTTTTTTGTTAAAACCAGCTGTTATTTACGCTGCTTTATCATCACCACAAATATCTTTATAAATTTTTTTATTGCCTTTAATAACGGCATTGCCTGAAATCTTTACATAGAAATAAACTTTCGTTTTTCCCTGAATGCACGCATTATCATAAATTTCAGCACCAGGAAAAATACAAGCCGCTCCAGATATTTTTGCATTGCCATAAATCAAACCAGCAACACAAGCATTATTCAAAACCTTGGCATTGTCATAAATTTTTGCTTCTGTAGATACCATGGCTTTATTACAAACAATGGCATTCCCATAAATTTCCCCACAAATTATTGCATTGTCGTATATTTTTGCATTGCCATGAACATACGCAGTATTTTCAAGAACCCGCGCTTTATCGCTAATCACGGCATTTCCTAATACCCTTGCTTCATTAAAAACCCAAGCTTCATTACGTACCTTTGCATTTTCAGAAACGGCGGCATTCACAGCAGCTATAGCATTATCATAAATCCAACAATTACCATCATGGGATAAGTTGCTTTCATTTTCGATAAACCCACCTAAATCACCCGCCTTTACATCATCGAAATCTCTTAAAGCACGAATGCGATAAAGGGTATGATTATTAGATACAAGCTTTTCATTTGTTAATTCATATTTTTTGGATACATTTGTAGTGGACATAGGTTTTATCCCTAATCTAAATAGTTGATAACATTTGTAAGAAGGTTAGAGAGAGGCGCCCCCGCCGCGCCTGTTATTTATGCAACGTTATCTAAAATTGTTTTATTACCATTGATTATGATGTTACCACTAACATCATTACAAACGCTCGCATTACCACAAATTTTTGCATTCCCATAAACACACCCCCCCCTATAAACACTGGCATTACCAAATACATGCGCATTCCCATAAACCTTGCCACTCACATCAGCCTTACCGTAAACCTTGGCATTGTCATAAATATGAGCGCTATGTAAAGTTTGTACCTCACCAAAAACCTCAGCATTACCGTAAACACAGCCATCAACCCAAACTTTACCGTGAATTTTTGCATTATCGTAAACACGAGCATCACCATAAACCCATGCATCACCAGAGATTTGTGCGTTGCCATAAACACAAGCTCGTTGACAGACACGAGCGTTATCTCTAACCCAGCAATCACCATCATGCGAAAGATGCGAGCTACTTTCTATAAAACCACCGAGGTCCCCTGCTTTAACATCAGCAAAATCTCTAACAGCCCTAATGCGTCTTAATGTGTGGATACCGGCTTTAATTGTCTCACCAGTGAACTCGTATTTTTTGGGAACCCCTTGCTTTTGAGGGGGTATCGGGCCGGTATCATTTGCCCCCATGCGTTTTGCAATAGCTGCGATAAGGGCATCTTTAAAATCTTCAACATATGTCATTTGAAATTCTTTCTAATCGTTAATTGCTTTTCATTGACAACCCTATAAGGGCGCCGGGCGCTGAAAAACACGGCGATTAGTCCGTCGTTACGCTTTCCCCATAAAAGGGTATTGTATGGCGTAACCACACCCGACATAAACCATATACGCTTTAATAAGCATAAAAGACAGTCAGTATTTTAAAGACATGGGAAAAACCTTGTCGTGGTTTATCCGCTAATCGCAAGTGTTTTTGAAGCACTTGTCACCCTTCTAAACCAACCATCCTTTAAAGTCAATACGAATTTTATATTTTTTTCATTTTTTTTCATTTTGAAAATTACCCAATTGAATATTAAGCGCTTTTTCTAACTCTTGATCTATATCATAAGCTTGTGAATTACACACCACACCCTCGTTTGTGATTTTACAAATCAACTGATCTTGCTTTGTGCGTTTTTTGATTTTTTTATTCACCTCATCTATCAAGGGTTTGCAACTTAAGAGAGAATACGGCATTTCACCACCGTAAAGCCAGCCTCTCACTTGCGATTTCGTGCTATAATCAACATGATCAGGTATTTCGTGATATTGCCCACCTTGCAATTCCTCGTATTCTCTAGAGCCATCCTCATACTCATACATGTTGTAAAAATACTCAGTAACCCCCAATCCCCATGGTGCGTGCCCTCTTGCTGTTGCCACAAACTTCTTTATTGGCTGTTTACGTTTTGTTAAGAACAAATCTTTTAAAATCCCCATGCTTTTAGTCCTTAATTTTACCAATTGGTCTATTTGCCTCAAATTTAATCGTACAAAGCGGTTTTAATTCCTTATGTGGTTTGTATCAAAAAATATTTAAATCGCTTTGTACGGTGCCTTTTTATCGATTTAAACGCATATCCAATCTCAAATCGACATCTCATTTGCTATCTTTTGCC
>NZ_JANHOI010000004.1 GCF_026930205.1 Bartonella sp. 220B
CGCTATCAATCTCTTTTTTTAGCACCTAGAAACAGAACTGCACAACCGAATTAAACTAAATTTGCATATCAGTTCAACCATTACAACTCTTAGACAAAAAAAACCGTCTAACGTGACAACAGAAAAACCTCACATCATATTAGTTGCCTAGCTATTAATAACTTTTGGAGCGGGTAGCGGGAATCGAACCCGCATATTCAGCTTGGAAGGCTGCTGCTCTACCATTGAGCTATACCCGCAACCATGTACTAACTCTCCTTCGATGAATGGTGGAGGGGGTTGGATTCGAACCAACGTAGCATACGCAACGGATTTACAGTCCGCCCCCTTTAACCACTCGGGCACCCCTCCATTACATCGGCAAAGTTGTACAATAAGGCATCACCACAATACTTTGATCACTCATTCAATTCAATAGGTTGCGGGGCGGTTATGACGATTACTATCGCCTCTGTCAACAGAATAAATATGATTCTGTACAAATTTCCTGCTAATAATTTTAAATCACAGCTTTTTTCTATCTTTTTTTGCTATGAATACGCTATAAATAAGCTATGAAAGAAGAAATATCAAAAAATTCTCATTATGCTCGTTTGCGTCGCCGATATCGTAATACAAAAGGCTCCCATTCTCGCTCGGACACCTATCTGAAAAAGAAAGCTGTTTTCCCGCAACAAGAGAAAATTCATCTTTATGGCATCCATTCGGTTCACGCTGCTTTAAAAAACCCAAAGAGAATTTTTGGGCATCTCTATGTTACAGAAAATGCCTTAAAACGATTGAATATACCCGAATCAGATTTACCTTGTCCTATTACATTATGTTTACCCAAACAACTTGATGCACTCGTTGGAAGTGATGCAGTTCATCAAGGTGTTGTTGTGGAAACTGCTCCCCTCAAACCATGCCAATTGCCTGAACTCATCAATACCGATCTTGTCATCATAATGGATCAAATTACCGATCCCCATAATGTCGGTGCTATTATGCGCTCTGCTGTTGCATTTAAAGCTGAAGCTCTTATTACCACTTATCGCCACTCACCCCAAGAAAGCGGAGTTCTCGCTAAAGCCGCATCTGGAGCTTTAGAACTGATTAATTATATCACCGTGCGAAACCTTGCCGAAACACTCCAAGAACTTCATAAAGCAGGTTTTATGAGCTTTGGACTCGATTCAGAAGGTGAAATTCCTTTAGAAACAGCATTAACAGGAAATAAAATTGCTCTTGTTGTAGGAGCAGAGGGAAAAGGACTCCGTAAAAAAACACGAGAAACCGTTTGTGCATTAACGCGTCTTGATATGCCTGGAAATATTAAATCACTCAATGTTTCAAACGCAGCAACAATAGCGCTTTATGCAACGCATAAGTATCTTAGATCGTAGTGTTACATTTTTTTGGCGAAACATCAAAAAAACCAATCAACAAAAAGCCCGCAAAAAAACCACCAATATGAGCCTCCCACGCTATTGAAATACCATCTCCTTCAAACAGAAGAGAGGAAATGCCTATAATAAAATCAACACCCAGCCATATGCTGACATAAACAAGTACACCCTTTGAACAAAGAGCCTGTTTGAGAGATAATAAGGAACCTAAAAATCTTTCATTGTGTGTATTGCTTCCTAAATAGATCAGAGGAAAACCATAACGCACAATAGCACCCATCATCCCAGACACTGCACCCGATGCACCAACAAGCGGTACCACGCTCTCTTGATGAAAGACAAAATAAGTCAAAGCAGCTATCATTGCTGTTGTTGCCCAAAAAATCAAAAAGCGTATCCCGCCAATCTGTCTTACCAAAGGAGACCCAAAAATTAAAAGCCAAACCATGTTAAGAGTGACATGTCTCACACTACCATGCATGAATGAATAACTCATCATGGTATAAAAAAATGTTAAAGGCTCTGTTTTAAATACTACGGGGATAAATGAAAAAAATCCAAGACTTTTAATATAGAGCTGATCAGAAAAAAAATACTGGTGAACAAAATAAATACAAAAACAAAGCGCTATCAAAACGACTATAGTGAATGGAACATTCAACAATGGTTCTCTAGGTTGTTTGGGCAAAAAGGGAGTATTTCTAAATTGATGATCAATATTTTTCATTATAAAAACCTAATTGAATAAATCTCATACTCTCTGAAGAAGAGCTCGTTGCGCGAAACATCTTTTTATTGATCGTAAGAGATTTTTAAACTTGGTACCTTCTTCGTTTCCCGTTTCTAAACGTTAAATATCTCTTTGTAAAAATACTTGTATCTTAAATATAAGATATCTTAAAAGAACTGGATATGAAGAGTATTATCTACAAAATTCCGTACCATACTAAATGAAATGGAATCGTTTAAGATATCTGAAGCTTTTATGGGCTTAAGAAATCTTTTATTTCTCAATCGAAAAAACTCTCTCCATCCATTGGTGATGTCTTTATATAGTATAACAATCTAATAATTCACCAATTTGATAGCGAGCCCCCTCATAAAAACCGATATAAAGGTGAGATAGACACCTTGCCAATGAAATACAAAAATATCAACAAGCCTTTACCTTCAATATCTAAACACTATAGCTTCAAAAGTCATCGCGAGAAAATATTCATTAATTTGAAACTTGATTTCAATACATTATTTGTAAAATAAAGCTTCTTGAAGTAGTGCAGCCTTTATTAAGATTGCTTACAATCTTTTAACCAAACATCGTAAATAGGATGCTCTACAGCATTCAAGCCAGGACTATCTGCAAACATCCATCCTGTAAAAATACGCCGTATTTTTTTATCTAATGTTACCTCATTGACTTCAATAAATCCGGTTGTACGAGTTGGCTCATCCTTAGAACTCGTATAACATGCCCGCGGCATCACCTGCAAAGCACCATATCGATAAACCTTACCAAGCGAAACCTCAAAACGCGTAGTCCGACCCGTAATTTTATCAAGACCTGCAAAAACAGCAATGCCATTGCTAATACGTTCAGCCTGTACTCCACCAGCAGAGAACATAACTACGATAATTTCCATGAATAAAAGACAAAAAAAGCGCCTCAATCCTAACACTAAAAAAACTCTCATCACTTCAAATGAATCACATCTAAAAAACAATTCTAACCATAAGATAGCGCAAAATAAGAAAAATACACACACATCAAAATATTTTACTGTTTAGGTGACCATGCATCATAATCTTCATGCACACAAGGACGTTTTCCACTGTAAGTGATCGCCCCCTTTGGTCGATAAGCTTCATTTGTCCCTGTCATATTCGCAACATGAGGCTTTTCCCATTCATACGCTTTATAATTCTCCTGCGGAGGTGGACACTCACAACGATGATGAATCCAGCCATGCCACCCTGGTGGAATAGTAGAAGCTTCGGAATAACCTTTATAAATGACCCAACGGCGTGGATATCCATCTTTATGAATGCCGCCCTCATAATAAATATTCCCAAACTGATCTTCCCCTATACGCTTACCTTTCCACCATGTAAAAAAGCGCGTATTTATGGTATTTCCGTTCCACCATGTAAAGATTTGCTTCAAGAAACTAGCCATCTTCTCTTTCATCTCTTCTAATATACCTACGAAATTAATCCTTAGAACAAATATGTTATGACACTTTAAATGAATGGAAACAAAATCTTACTGGTAAAAACCGATTGCCTCTTCATTTGAGAGACACATTCATATTCCTTAACGACAAAACAGTCTATCTATGAGTTTTTCTCTCTTCTCTAAAACTTAATCCTCTAAGCCAAGTTTTACCCTAATCAATTCATTAACAGTTTGAGGATTTGCCTTTCCCCCCGTCACTTTCATGACTTGTCCAACAAACCAACCAGCTAAAGCAGGCTTTTGTTTTGCTTGCATCACTTTCTCAGGATTTTTGGCAATAATTTCATCAACGGCATGCTCAATAGCTTTTGTATCCGTTACCTGCTTCATATTGCGCTCTTCTACAATCTGACGCGGATCCCCACCCTCATTCCAAATAATCTCAAAAAGATCTTTGGCAATTTTTCCAGAGATTGTTCCTTCTTTGATAAGATCAATAATACCCCCTAATTGCTTTGGTGTCACCGGCGTCGCTTCAATCCCACGATTATCTTTGTTTAAAGCACCTAAAAGATCATTAATCACCCAATTGGCAACAATTTTTCCATCACGCCCCCGTGCTACTTCTTCAAAATAATCAGCAATGGCTTTTTCTGTCACAAGAATAGAAGCATCATACACTGTCAACCCCATCTCCTTGACAAAACGTGCTTTTATGTCATCCGGTAATTCCGGTAATTCCGCCGCCAAAGCATCAACAAAGGCCTGATCAAATTCCAACGGTAAAAGATCTGGATCAGGAAAATAACGATAGTCATGCGCTTCCTCCTTTGAGCGCATAGACCGCGTTTCACCTTTAGCGGCATCAAACAGTCGCGTTTCTTGATCTATTGTACCGCCATCTTCTAAAATTGCAATCTGACGACGTGCCTCATACTCTATCGCTTGCCCAATGAAACGAATAGAATTCACATTTTTAATTTCACAGCGTGTTCCAAAACTCTCACCAGGACGACGAACTGATACGTTAACATCCGCACGCATAGATCCTTCATCCATATTGCCATCGCAAGTCCCCAAATAACGAACAATTGTACGCAATTTAGTCATATAAGCTTTGGCTTCGTCTGATGAACGCATATCTGGTTTGGAAACAATTTCCATAAGAGCGATACCAGAACGATTGAGATCTACGAAAGACATTGTTGGATGTTGATCATGCATCGACTTTCCAGCATCCTGCTCAAGGTGTAATCTCTCAATCCCAATTTCAATGTCCTCAAACTGGCCATTCGAATCTGGACCAACAGATATCATAATCTTTCCCTCTCCTACAATTGGATAGTGAAATTGAGAAATTTGATATCCCTGCGGTAAATCTGGATAAAAATAATTCTTACGATCAAAAACAGATTTTAAATTAATCTTTGCCTTTAATCCCAAACCCGTTCGAACAGCTTGACACACACATTCTTGATTAAGTACAGGCAACATACCAGGCATAGCAGAATCAATAAGCGAAACATTATTATTTGGCTCAGCACCAAATTTTGTTGACGCACCTGAAAAAAGTTTTGAATTTGATATGATTTGTGCATGAACTTCCATGCCAATTATGACTTCCCAATCACCTGTAACACCAGAAATGAAACGTTTAGAATCAGGAGTGCGCGTATCAACGATATCCATTGCCAATCCACTATCAATATTTCCGAATACATCTGATGGCTAATCTAAAATCACTCTGAGTGCAAGCTTAGAATATTGTTCTCATAAAAAAAGCCCGGTTTTACCGAGCTTTTTTTATGAATGTAAATATTAATCTTTTTTAGGCGCTTTCTTTTTCGCTGGAACCTTCTCAGTACCTTTTTCTTTTGTTTCAGATTTTTTCTTTACCGTTTTTTTTTCTATTAAATCTGTTTCGTCATCCTCTTTCATCAGCTCTTCAACTGACACTTCTTTATCTGTGACTTTTATTCTTGCTAACAAATGATCAATGACTTTTTCTTCAAAAATTGGAGCACGTAAATTTGCAACAGCCTCCGGAGTCTTACGGAAAAAATCCATAATCTCCTTCTCTTGTCCAGGATACTGGCGAACCTGATCAAAAACCGCTGCTTTTAGCTCATCTTCACTTACTTTAACACCAACCTTCATTCCAATTTCAGAAAGCACCAAACCTAAACGAACACGGCGCTGTGCAAGTACACGATATTCTTCTCGTGCCAGCTCCTCTGTAACACCTTCATCTTCAAAACTGCGCCCAGCCTTTTTTAAATCGTCATTAACCTGAGCCCATATATTATTAAATTCGATTTCTAAAAGCCCTTCAGGAATCTCAAAATTATAATCAGCATCTAAAGCATCAAGGATCTGACGCTTAATTTTTTGACGTGTCATTGAGCCATATTGACTTTCAATCTGTCCGCGGACAACTTCACGCAAGCGATCTAGAGATTCTAAACCAACTTTTTGCGCAGCCTCATCATCGATCTTTAGCGCATCAGGTTTAGAGACAACTTTAACAGTGATATCAAATTCTGCATCCTTACCAGCCAAATGCACTGCAGTGTAATTATCAGGAAATTTAACAGAAATTGTTTTAGCATCTCCTGCTTTCACACCAATCAATTGTTCCTCAAAACCAGGAATAAACTGTTTTGAGCCAAGAACTAATTGTGCATCACTATCTGCTCCCCCCTCAAATGGAACGCCCTCAAGCTTGCCAAGATAATCTATTGTAACACGATCTCCTTCTTCAGAAGGACCATCTTTTAGTGAATAATTACGTGTAGAAGAAAGGATACGCTCTACTTGATCATCAATCTCTTGTTCAGGAATAGCCGCAATTTCGCGGGTAATTTCAATATGTTCGAAATCTTTAATTTCAAATTTTGGCAAAACTTCATATTTTAAACGAAAAACAAAGTCAGCTCTACCGTCCAGAATTTGTTCATCTTCATCTATATCAATTTGCGGCTGCATTGCCGAACGTTCATTGCGATTAGCTAAAACAGAATGCGGCGCATCATTGACAATCTCATTGAGAATTTCCGCCATAAAGGACTTACCATACATTTTTCGTAGGTATCCAGCAGGAACCTTACCAGGACGAAAACCATTAAGCTTAATCTTACTCTTGGTATCATCTAACCGTTCATTTAACTTTTTTTCTAAATCTCGCGCTGGAACCACGATCTTAATTTCGCGCTTCAGTCCTTCATTAAGCGTCTCGGTAACCTGCATGAAACAACCTTTATTTTCTGAGGAGAGTGAATAAGCTCACTCTAATAATACTACCATTCTAACACTTGAGTGTTAAATCACCATGAAGCGGAATTCCAAACACATAAAAATTCTTAGTGCTCAGAACAATTCCTTTGGTGCGGATGGAGGGACTCGAACCCCCATGGTCTCCCGCCAGAACCTAAATCTGGTGCGTCTACCAATTTCGCCACATCCGCTCAAGCTTACAAGCCAATAACCTTATACAAGCGGCGTTTCTATAGCATTAATTAAAGAAAAAAAGCAAATAAATATATTAAAAAAAACAAATATGCATCATTCTTACAAAATTATAAAAAAATCTATGCTTCCCATATAGAAATGCTTCCGCTAAAAGTTAAGTTATGTCAAATACATTGAATACTCCAATTCATATCATCGGCGGTGGTCTAGCAGGCAGTGAAGCATGCTGGCAAATTGCTCAATCAGGAATCCCCGTTATTTTGCATGAAATGCGTCCTCATAAGAAATCTGAGGCCCATAAAACCGACAAGCTTGCAGAACTGGTCTGCTCAAATTCATTCCGTTCTGATGATTCATCAACAAATGCCGTAGGACTTTTACATACCGAAATGCGATTGGCAAAATCCCTTATTATGAAAGCCGCTGATGCCAACAAAGTTCCAGCTGGAAGCGCTCTTGCCGTTGACCGCGATGGTTTTTCCAAAGCTGTTACAGTCGCACTTGAAAATCACCCTCTTATAACAATAGAACGTGAAGAAATTCAAGAGTTCCCTGAAGATTGGCATCATATTATCATTGCAACAGGTCCTCTTACCTCACCAGCACTGACACAAGCAATACAAGCAATAACCGGAACAGAAGCGCTTTCTTTTTTTGATGCCATTGCTCCTATTATCTATACTGACAGTATTGATATGGATATTTGTTGGTATCAATCTCGCTATGACAAAATCGGACCAGAAGGAACGGGAAAAGATTACCTTAATTGTCCTCTTAATAGAGAACAATATGAGGACTTTATTCAAGCGTTAAAAAGTGCGGAAAAAACAAAATTCCGTGACTTTGAAAAAACTCCCTATTTTGATGGATGCCTACCAATTGAAATTATGGCTGAACGCGGGTTTGAAACCCTCAGACATGGTCCTATGAAACCTATGGGATTAACCAATACTCATAATCCCACAGTTAAACCCTATGCAGTCGTCCAATTACGCCAAGATAACAAGCTTGGAACCCTATATAATATGGTTGGTTTTCAAACAAAACTGAAATACGGAGAACAAATCCGTATTTTTAGAATGATCCCTGGTCTTGAAAAGGCTGAATTTGCACGCCTTGGTGGTCTCCATCGCAATACCTATCTCAATTCCCCCATCATTCTTGATCAAACACTTCGTTTAAAACAAAAAAACCAACTGCGTTTTGCAGGACAAATCACGGGATGTGAAGGTTATGTCGAATCATCCGCCATAGGGCTTCTTGCTGGGCGTTTTGCCGCTGCAGAATATCACAATAACTGCCCTTGCCTACCACCATTAACCACAGCATTTGGAGCCCTTTTAAACCATATTACGGGAGGACATATCGTAGACAAAGAAGAAAAAAAGCAATCCTTTCAACCAATGAATATCAATTTTGGACTTTTCCCCCCTGTCAAGCCTATGAAGCACTTAGGAAAGCGCTTACCAAGCAAAGAAAAAAAAATAGCAAAAAAACAAGCACTAACGGCCAGAGCTCTTAATGATTGTATACAATGGTTAGCAAATAAAGAGCAAAACAGCTCTTTTCTATGAAAAACGCACTCTCTGTTCAATATATCTCAATGACTTTCATAGCAAATCATTCTAAATGACTTTTTATGATACTGACTATCATACTTAATAAACATCGCACTCCAGTCTATTATTTATGAAACACTATCAAAAATCTTAAAAAACTTCTTTATTGTAAAGGAAACCCATACTACCGTAAAAATTAAAATATATTCCAATTATTTAAGATAACGAATAATATAAAATATCTCATCTCAAATAAGACAATTAAACATATACCAAACTCTCACGAGAATGACTTGTTTATCGCTTACATTGTCACTCTAATATATTGATTATAATAATAACCTATCGTTTTGCATATTAAATTGAGAGTTCAAGATAATATAAATTTCACGCATTTATAACCTAATCATGATAAATTAAAGCCCTCCCCTTGCACATCACAAACGGGATTATCATGTGAGTAAAAAACTTGAAGAATGGAGCAACAATGCCTCCAACAAACTGCTTCAATGCAAGAGTTATTGCAACATAGGGAGCTAAAAAATACAATGATAGTACTCACTTACTCCTTGATAAGCGTAAAGATAGTGAAACCCAACAGCTTTTGCGTTATATTATTCATATTATTTTCGGATAGGTATCATTGCATAATGGGCTTGAAAGTATTGAGAATGTTTCTTTAAAACAGCCCATAAATTTGCAACACAAAACTAAACTCTAAAATTTTTAAAAAGCACTAAATAACCTTAAAGTAAATACATACTATAACTACCCACGTAAATAAGCACGCAAAAAACCTCTAAAAAAACCCGATTTTATTTATAAGCGGGTTTTTTTAGGGCTATTCAAATTACTTTTTATTAACAGCTTCTTTAAGACTTTTTCCTGCAGAAAATTTAGGCACAGAACGTGCTGGAATATTAATTTCAGCACCCGTTGAAGGATTCCGTCCCTTTGTAGCAGCACGATGAGAAACTTCAAAAGAACCAAAACCTGGAAGACGAACATCTCCTCCTGAAGCCAAAGCTTCTGTTACAGAAGCTATAAAAGCGTCGACAACAGAGCCAGCTTGCGCTTTCGAAACACCCGCTTTTTCAGCAACGGAGCTAACCAATTCACTTTTATTCATGGAACATTTCCTTTCCTACATTACCGAATAACACAACTTAATCGTGTTATTGAACAGTTTATTGAAAAGTACAGCAAACTGAAGCCTTATTTTTATACAAAGCATTGTTTTTTTAGCAATAATCACAGTTATTCACGGAATTTTTTACTTTTTTTCAAAATAAATAGAAAAACAACTACAAAAATACCTTCTGCTGCTTTTAAAATGCTATTTCAAATGGGATAAATGAATCAGTGTGCAATTTGTATTCCCTCACTGTCACTCTCTGCCCTAAGAGGAACAGGCACCGTAGAAGGCTCTGTCCATTCAATAGGTTCAGGAAAACGAACCAAAGCGTGCTTAAGAACTTCACTCACATGATTTACCGGAATAATTTCCATATTATTTTTGACATCATCGGGAATATCAACCAAATCTTTTGCATTCTCTTCAGGGATAAGTACTTTTTTTATTCCTCCTCGAAGAGCTGCCAATAATTTTTCTTTTAAGCCTCCAATCGGTAAAACACGCCCACGTAAAGTAATTTCACCAGTCATTGCTATATCTTTATGTACTGCTATCCCTGTGAGGACTGAAACAATTGCCGTTACCATCGCAACCCCTGCTGATGGCCCATCTTTAGGTGTAGCACCCTCTGGAACATGAACATGAATATCACGTTTATCAAAAAGTGGAGGTTCAATACCAAAATCAACTGCACGAAAACGCACATAAGATGCGGCTGCTGAAATTGATTCTTTCATAATATCACGTAAATTTCCAGTTACAGTCATTTTGCCTTTACCCGACATCATAACGCCTTCAATGGTCAAGAGCTCTCCACCAACTTCTGTCCACGCAAGGCCTGTCACAACACCAATTTGATTTTCTCCTTCAATCTGGTTGTAGTGATAACGTTTAACACCTAGGAAATCATCAATATTATCTTTTGTAATCTTTATGGATTTTTGGTGTGTTTTAAGAATTCTTGTCACTGATTTACGTGCGACTTTCATTAATTCGCGCTCAAGGTTACGAACTCCTGCTTCACGTGTGTAAAATTGAATAATTGACTTTATGGCGTCTTCAGAAACACTGAATTCTTTTTTAGTCAAACAATGATCTTTCAATGCTTTTGGTAAAAGATGCTGTTTAACTATCTCTATTTTCTCACACTCAGTATAGCCCGCAATACGAATAATTTCCATTCTATCCAATAACGGCCCTGGAATATTAAGCGTATTTGCAGTTGTAATAAACATGACATCAGAAAGATCGTATTCTACTTCTAAATAGTGATCAATAAATGTACCATTTTGTTCAGGATCAAGTACTTCCAATAAAGCTGATGAAGGATCTCCACGAAAGTCTTGCCCCATTTTATCAATTTCATCAAGTAAAAAAAGCGGATTCGATTTTTTAGCTTTTTTCATAGATTGAATAATTTTTCCGGGCATAGAGCCAATATATGTCCGGCGATGCCCGCGAATTTCCGCTTCATCCCGCACTCCTCCTAAGGAAATGCGAACATATTCACGCCCCGTCGCTTTTGCAATAGAGCGCGCTAGTGATGTTTTTCCGACACCCGGAGGTCCCAATAAACAAATAATAGGACCTTTTATCTTCGATGCACGACTTTGTACCGCTAAATATTCGATAATGCGCTCCTTGACTTTTTCAAGACCAAAATGCTCATTATTCATAACTTTTTCAGCAAAGTCTAAATTGTTTTTAATCTTCGATTTTTTGCCCCAAGGCATTGCTAATAGCCAATCAAGATAGTTACGTACAACTGTCGCCTCTGCAGACATAGGGGACATATTCCGTAATTTTCTCAATTCTGCTCCAGCTTTTTCGTGCGCTTCCTTCGAAAGTTTTGTTTTCTTGATGCGTTCTTCTAATTCAGAAAGCTCATCACGGCTATCATCACCCGCTCCCAACTCTTTCTGAATAGCCTTCATCTGCTCATTGAGATAATATTCTCGTTGGTTTTTTTCCATTTGCCGTTTAACATGTGAACGGATACGCTTTTCAACCTGTAAAACAGAAATTTCTCCTTCCATGAAAGAAAGAACACGTTCAAGGCGACGACGTATAGGTAATAACTCTAATATCTCCTGCTTTTCTGAAAGTTTAATCATTAAGTGAGAAGCAATAGTATCAGCAAGCTTAGAAGGATTATCAATCTGTCCAATAGCATTGACAACTTCAGGAGAAATTTTTTTATTAAGTTTTACATAATTTTCAAAATACGAGATTACTGACCTTGAAAGAGCTTCAATCTCAACACCATTCTCTCTAGATTCTTCTGTAGCAAAAGCATAGGCCTGATGATAATCCTCATTCGCAGCAAACTGGCTAATTTTTGCACGTGCTGTGCCTTCAACCAAAACCTTTACAGTTCCATCAGGAAGCTTTAAAAGTTGAAGGATATTCGCAAACGTACCAATATCATAGATATCCTCTGATTTTGGATCATCATCAGAAGCATTTTTTTGTGTGACTAAAAGTATTTGTTTGTCAACCGCCATTGTTTCTTCAAGAGCACGAATCGATTTCTCTCGACCCACAAAAAGCGGAACAATCATATGTGGGAAAACAACAATATCACGAAGAGGTAAAACAGCATAAAACCCCTCTCTTACTTCATCTGTCTTTTCATCAATATATTGCATAACTCTCCTTTCTGGAGCCTATAATCTACCCACTACACAAACCCACCCTTAGAAACCTCAACTTTCCACAATACATGAAGTGGTAACTGCGAACATATAAATCAAGCATTATGACTATAATATTCAGAAACATCCATCCTCAAATAGTTTTTATTACCACTTATCACACGACATCATGCCGATACATTTTCTTTATCTTCTACACGTTCTGAGTAAATGTAAAGAGGACGTGCTTTTTCATCAACCACATCACTTGAAATGACCACTTTTTGAACACCTTCAAGAGACGGTAGTTCAAACATCGTTTCAAGAAGTATTTTTTCCATAATAGAACGTAAACCACGCGCACCAGTTTTACGCTCAATCGCCTTCTTAGCAATAACCCGTAAAGCATCTTCATGAAATGCTAACTCAACATTTTCCATCTCGAAAAGACGCTGATATTGCTTCACCAACGCATTTTTAGGTTGTGATAAAATTTGAACAAGGGCATGAACATCCAAATCCTCCAAGGTGGCTACAATAGGAAGACGCCCAATAAACTCTGGTATCAAACCAAACTTTATAAGATCTTCAGGCTCTAAATCACGGAAGATTTCACCTACACAACGTTCATCAGGTGCCTTAACGGTAGCAGAAAAACCAATAGAAGTTTTCTCACCACGTCCTGAAATAATCCGTTCTAAACCAGCAAAAGCCCCCCCACAAATGAATAAAATATTTGTTGTATCAACCTGCAAGAACTCTTGTTGTGGATGCTTACGACCACCTTGAGGAGGAACAGAAGCAATCGTTCCTTCCATAATTTTTAACAATGCTTGCTGAACACCCTCCCCCGAAACATCCCTTGTAATAGAAGGATTTTCAGCTTTGCGAGAAATCTTATCGACCTCATCAATATAAACAATACCACGCTGCGCACGTTCAACATTATAATCAGCAGCTTGAAGAAGCTTTAGAATAATATTTTCAACATCTTCACCGACATAGCCTGCTTCAGTTAAAGTGGTTGCATCTGCCATCGTAAAAGGCACATCAATAATACGCGCCAGCGTTTGTGCTAGATAAGTTTTACCACATCCCGTTGGACCAACAAGAAGAATATTTGATTTTGCCAACTCAATATCATTGCTCTTAGACTGATGCGCAAGTCGTTTATAATGATTATGGACAGCAACAGAAAGAACACGCTTTGCATGTTGTTGACCAATGACGTAATCATCAAGAACTGTTATAATTTCCTGTGGAGTAGGAACACCATCACGTGCCTTAATCCCAGAAGATTTATTTTCTTCACGAATAATATCCATACAAAGCTCTACGCATTCATCACAAATGAATACAGTAGGCCCTGCGATAAGCTTACGCACCTCATGCTGACTTTTGCCGCAGAACGAGCAATAGAGAGTATTTTTTGATTCGCCCCCACTATTGCCAATTTTGCTCATTTTTCTTTCCTTTCACCACAGTATATGAATACTTCGTCTTTTCAAAGGAAGCTTTTCATAACAAAAATTAAAAGACATATAAAAACTGCGTTTCATAATATCTTTAGGTATTTTTCCTTATATTTCACGATACTCTTACAAAGCTCTCTTTTTAAAGTAGTTCTTTTTTCTATAAAAACTCTTAATCTTTTTCTTCTTTTTCAGTTTCTACTCGATATTGTATAACATCATCAACTAAACCAAATTGCTTGGCCTCTTCCGCCGTCATAAAATGATCACGATCAAGAGTCCTCTCAATAACTTCATAACCCTGACCTGTGTGTTGAACATAAATTTCATTTAAACGCCGTTTCATCTTTATAATATCTTGTGCATGCCGTTCAATATCTGAAGCTTGACCTTGAAAACCACCAGATGGCTGATGCACCATAATACGTGCATTTGGTAATGTAAAACGGTGACCTTTTGCTCCAGCCGTTAAAAGTAATGATCCCATAGATGCAGCCTGCCCCATACAAAGTGTAGAAACAGGCGGGCGAATAAACTGCATAGTATCATAAATTGCCATACCAGACGTCACAACACCACCAGGTGAATTGATATAAAGACTAATTTCTTTCTTAGGATTTTCGGCTTCCAAGAAAAGCAGTTGTGCACAAACAAGCATCGCCATATTATCTTCAACAGGACCATTAATAAAAATAATTCGTTCTTTTAAAAGACGAGAAAAGATATCATAGGCCCGCTCACCACGATTAGTCTGTTCAATAACCATAGGCACAAGGCTTAAAGCTGTTTTCATTGGATCACTCATGTTTTTACTTTCTGTTCATATAACAATCGCTCTTTACGCATTCAATGTATTTTCCATAGGCTAATATCTTACAAAAGTCACCATTAATGCTCTTCAAGCAAGGTTAAAATCCCAGTGGTTAAAATAGTAATAATAACTCTATCTAAACAAATCGCGCCCATCAGGTATGCGAGACACTGCCCAATGGTAAAAGTTTTCCTTCTGAGCTCTTTGAATAGTCTTTATCTTTCTGTGAATATGAAATCCTATTAAACATGAATCTGTAAGCAGTTTAACACCAAAAGCAGGGTCAAAGATATGTTCAGTTTTTTGCCTCATCCAATAATAAAAAATTTTCTTTTCCTTTGCTTCATGAAAAAAACATATCGTTTAGCTAATTGGAGAATACTACCATTGCCAAATATCATAACCCCAAGACTTCCGGGTAAAATTGGCATTTTTTCCTCTTTAACCAGAATAGTTTCCAAACACAACGTTTAAATCCAAGCCAATTGGGAATAATCTCTGTTCCTGCCCAATAATCTTCAAACACTTTTATAATAGGGTTATCGAATGGAAAATAAAGTACAGAAACACCTACTTTTTTTGCAAGCCAAATTTCATCCGCATCTGGATGAAATTGTTTAACGAGATAAACATTTTTATCTCACCAATCGCCTTGCCAATATTTCATCAGCATAACACGAAAAAAATCTGAAAATTGAACAAAAATTGAACAATTGTGCAACTCTTTTTACTATCAGAAAAAAATGCGGGAGAATTGATTCGGATTCGTGCTATTTAACATCAACTGGTAAATTTTCTATTTTATCATAGCAGAAAAGTTTAACGTGTTGTCCAGTTTTAATCGTTAAAAACAAAGATAGTCTATCAATCAGCCTTAATTGTCTCCCATATGGTGGTCTTGAATATTCGGTTGAGCTAAAAAAATAGTATTTTCGCTGCTACCACAGAGAATATTGACAATTCTTATGAATCAAAAGGTGTCTATTACCCCGAGACCATATTTAATCTTTGAAAACCTTCCAATTGATAGACAAATTAATACGTCACCTCATCCCTATAATTTAGATGCGTCTTGTAAAAGTGGCTATATGAGCGAAAATTTAATTATGATGTTTTCTTTATTGATCGGAGAGCCTTATTCAATTCAGTTTGAAGGCGGACATATAGTAAATAACCTAGTTCCTTTAAAGGATAATAAAAAAGATGATACAGGATTAGAATCTGAAGTTGAGTGAGGTTTTCATATAGAAAATGCTGCACTAAAATTTATAAGTGGTTTTAATTTATCTTCTAAAGGGATATTTTTATCTGGTGTTCGCAATGATGTTAATGGTCCGTTGTTGAGAATATCTGATGCACGTCTCACTTTAAAACTTTTAAGTGAGGAGAATGTGCGTAGCTTAAGGGATAATTTATATATTGGGAAAAACGATTGCCATGCAAACAATTGTTGCCATTGGCGAACCATACCCATATACTGATTATTTAAAAAAAATTTTCACCGGCGTATTATGCTGCATTGCTGTTGCAAGCTCTTGAATATTCATCTAGATTGAAGTGTCACTGGAAATACATACGACAAGTGCATACTGTCATAGCGCCACGGCTATGTGCATTCGTACGCAATCCTGTATTGCCATAAAGAGAGAGCAGATTCTGGTACTTCTTGGTCGAATTGGTTAGGTCTACAAAATTACCTTCTAGAAATTTTTGATACCCCGCAATAAATCCCTCTACCAAAAAGGAATCACTCTGTGGAAAGACCAAAATATAGTGAGAATCCTTCTTGTTATCAGCCAATTGAACCGCATTACGCGCTGCGTCATCTGGTGTCGTCAAAATACCATTGAGGAAAATATGAACCAGACCATCAAAGCTTTTTTTAAATGCTGTTCTTCCTCTGGCTTTAAATAATAATATAGTGGCTGTAATTCTCCATTACTGTCTTTTATATATTTTCCATTTTCATCGGTTAAATAAAGTACATTACCATCTTTATCGTGCTCATCAGTAGCCAAATAATGTTCTTTGTACAACATGTTTAGAAAGCCCTGACAGCGATTTCAAATCATTCTTCCAATAATCCTATTGAACCCTGGCGCATTACCATAGCTATATTTTCCAGTTTTGCTACATCCAGCGGCACTACAGCTTGATGGGCTGCTGCGGTGTTGCGGTTGAGAGAGGCGATAATTTGTCCAGCGTCTTGCCCCATCGCCCTTTGGTTTTTCGAATGCAATATCTGCATATTCAGATGTTTCGGTGATAACCGGCGTGCTATCGGCTTCGTTTTTGAGGGTGGTAGTCTGGATATTCAAGTTTCCACCGGCTTGAATAAAACCTGCTTTGTTGACAAGCGAAAGGCTCTTGCCCATGCCCTCTGCATTGCTGAACAACAAATCCCCCTCTGCCATAATGGCACCAAAATCATTCAACACTGCGCCATCAACTTGTAAAGCACCATTGCCCTTCACATAGATTAAACCTGTTTTGCTGTTGGTGACATCGCCCGTAACGTTAAAGATTAAATCCTGTCCCGATGCCAATTGACCGCTATTCTCTAAACGGCCCGTTTTGATCACAAAATCGCGCGCCGCTAAAACCGATGTAGTCTCATCCACCATAACGCCTGGAGCAACAAAGAGAATATCTCTTGTCCCGCCTTCATCCCTTATGGCACGTAAAAGAGCATGGGTACTGTTAAAATCCAATCCCCCATAAATCAATGTGCTCCCAGAAACATCAATATGATCCCCCTGCAAAAACAGCGTTTGCGGCGTGTAAATATGAGAACGATCATTGCTTAAATCGAGGGTTGTTGCCGTCAATCGCACATCCCCCTTAACAGACAGCACATTCTCAACACTAATCCCTCCAGACTCCGACGTCAGGGTCGCTGTACCATAGCCCATAACATGATCATAATAAATATCGTTGCCAGCAAAAAGATCAATATTCTCACCACTAACAATCTGCCCAACGGTTATCCCTTCGCGCGCTGTCACCGCAAAAGAGCCTTTATCACGCAAAACAATCTCCCCACTCCCCGTCGATTGGGCAAAATCAACAGCTGTTATAACGGTTCCAGCAGCCAAACTGCCAACAGTTAAAATGGCATCATCGCCCGTCATCAAAGAGGCAAAATCAACCGCTCCACCCTCAATCCTAGCCTTGCCATAGGCTAAAAGCTGTCCAAAATGAACAGGAGCATTGCTGTTTGGTTGCCCATGGATGAATACATCGTGATGCGACAAGATCGTTTGAGAAACAAAAAGCCCATCATGCGAAACCAGTCGCACATCTCCTGCCCCATAAATATTGGCGGCATGAATGCTTCCTCCCACACTTTCGAGCGCAACATCCCCTTGAGCACCAAGAACAACAACACCCGCAGCACCCGTGGACTCCATATCAACACCACCAGCTAAAAAACCCGCCTTAATATTTCCACCAGCCTGTGCTTTGAGAGCCCCTTGGACTAAAACAATCCCATCAATGTTGAGATCGCCCCCTGTCGCAAAGGTCAAATCCGCTCCAGAGCCAACTTGAGAAACTTTCATAGCATCCCGTGAAGACAGCTGCATATTGCCCCCAGAGGTCGCTTTGCCTGAAATCGATAAAACCCCACCTTGCGCATCGGCTCTCAAATGACCATCCGCTCCAACTTTTTCTAACGTGACATCCTTGGAAGCGGAAATCTCAACATCCTTTTTCGAGGTGATGCTTTTTGCCAAAACGCTCTTGCTCTTTGATTTCAGGACAACACCGCCATGACCAAAAACATTCTTCAAGGAAATTCTCCCGTCCGCAGAAAGCTGCAATTGCCCCGCATTCGTCGCCATATCATGACGCATCCGAACGCCAACACCTTGTTCTGTCGCTACAAGTTTAATGCGATCCCCCTGTAAGGCACCCAACGCAGAACCATCTATCGCATATTCCGGTTTGCCCGTAATATCCGTGAGGTCTTTCATTTGACGGGAAGCATAATCAAAGTAACCCTTTCGAGAACATCGTCATATCTGATAGAAAAAGTCTTCTCATAAAATTGAGACAATTATGATAAACTATAGAGGAAATGATTATTCTCCTCAATGAATTCGCCTAAATAATCATTGGAAATTAAGAGAGCATCACGCGTCCTTGACCTCAAAAATAAGTGCTTTACTTTTGTCATATGATCAGAAGTATTCTGTAAGATATGAAATCTGAAGAGAATTTTGCTTATGGTTCATAGTTGAGGGAAAAGAGAACTTCATGAAAAAAAATTATGTTCAATTAATTTCAAGAGCAGCAGTATGGTCCCCTCGCTTTGGTGGATTGGCATTCTTTATTTTATTATTTTCAGTGTTTTTACAGCGTTTTTCTGTAATCCATGTCATCGACTTTATAATTTTAACTGTCATTTCTGCTTGCTGTATTGCTGTTTCTCTTTTTCTTGCATTCAAAGCACTTTACAGTTTATGGGTGTTTGGCGCTCTGGGGGGAATGAAAGCTTTAAAAGGAATCATTTATTCCTTGATTACTGCCATACCATTGGTACTATTTCTTTGGGGATGGTTTACTTTGCCAGCTCTTCATGATGTTTCTACTGATACACAAAATCCACCAGCTTTTTTTCGCACCATACGTCCAAGCGATGCTTTGCCGCTCAAAAGTGTTTTGACTGAACAAGCCACATTACAGATGTCGGCATGGCCAGAAATGTCGGGACGTCGTTATGATGGCTCACCCGATCGTATTCGCAATTCGGTTCTGAATGTCTTAGCTGCTCATGATTGGCCTATTGTCGCACAACGAGAATTCAAAGGAAAAGAAGATGAAATTTATATTGAAACAATGGCAAAGACTTTTTACCTTGGTTTTATTTCGGATATTGTCATTCGTTTAACCAGTGAAGGAGATACGACTTTTGTTGATATGCGTTCTGCTTCTCGTTATTTGCCTAGAGATTTTGGCACGAATGCTGCTTTTATTCTTGATTTTATGGATGCCCTTGATACAGAAGTCGCCCTACTCCCTCTTTCTGAAGATGATGAATAACAATCAAGAGAGATAAGGCATTTTATGTCCATAACAATTGCCTATTTTTCAATAAACATGATACATAAGCAAACAATCACTTTTCAAAAACTATAAACTGATAATCCTTATACAAAAGATAATAATCTCAAAACAACCCATGATTGAAATAATTAAAAAGATTTAAAATAGGAAATAAAAAACAGAATTCTTGATGATAATACCGATTTTAAAGTATCTACCCTAATGTAATCAGTAAACATTTTTTTAAAAATAAATAGTATATAAAAATAACAACTTATTTTTTATAAATAACTCTACAAATAGCAACTTATAATTATATTCTTAAAATAATATAACAACTTTATTTTATATTATTTTAAAATTCCCATATATTCAACTAATAAATTTCCAGCATAATATAATATAAAAAACATAATTGTTGATAATATTGCCCTTTTTATACTCCAGTTCTTACCTTTAAATCTTTTGAAAAAAAACGTTAAGAATCCAAATCCAATTGCTGTTACTAAGGATCCAATAAAAGTATTCATAACAAAAATATCCAAAATGAAATATCTATTATTATACACCAAAATATCCCTGAAATCAGTTTAGCTGTAGCTTTAAAGTATGTTTACAATATTACTGATCTCAGAAATATCTTTATAGCTATTTTCTAAATAAATTAGAAACAGTGTTCCTCCATTTTACGGATGACATTGATTGTACTTATCTATCAAACCGTTAGCAGCTCCTCCTAATCCGCCTACTAGTGCTGTTTCCGGACCAAATGGTGCACCAGCTACTGCTCCTATGCCTCCGTGTATGGCAGCTGCTGTAACATAATCGCTTGTTTCACAACTTGGTGCCGTATGGCATTGATTGTATTTATCTGCCAAGGTGTCACCAGCTCCTGCTAATCCACCTCCTATTGCTCCCTTGACAAAGCCAGTAGCGACACCTCCCGGTCCAGAAAAAATACCTCCAACTGCACCAGCAGCACCTCCCATTAATGTTCCTACGATACCGCCTGCACCTGATGCTTGGGAATGAGCGCCTACACTACAATCATCTTCTTTTGGAAAAAGCCAACTTGATGAATGTGAACTGCTGTATGAATCACTTGATGAGCTTGAACTACCCATTTAAATCCTCTTTTAATTATTAAAATGACGTATCATTATGATACGGAGAATTTATTCCATGCATCGCAAATTAGTGTCAAACATAATTTTAACAAAATTGATAAAAGTTTTTCATAAACAATAAACACATTATGTATATGTTGTTGTTTATAAAAATATAACTTTTAATTAAATAATAATACTATTTACAATACTGTTTAAATATGCGACATGATGCGCTGTTTTCTCTTAACAAAATCATAAAAGCGAATGAGTAA
The DNA here is from genome assembly GCF_026930205.1 of Bartonella sp. 220B. GTDB lineage: Bacteria > Pseudomonadota > Alphaproteobacteria > Rhizobiales > Rhizobiaceae > Bartonella. The sequence goes on from NZ_JANHOI010000004.1 coordinate 21,067, forward strand.
TTCTCCTGAAAAGTTAGTATCCTTCTCTTGGTTTACAAGAACAACAAAGAAATATATTTATTATGTCATCGAACTCAGTTGCGTTGCTGTTGTTTTGCGTTTGCTGGGCTTGGTAAACCCTTTTATTTTTCAAGCAATTATTGACCGTATTCTTCCTTTTCAACGCATTGAAAGCCTCTATGCTATCGTTATCCTTATGATTGCTATCATGCTGTTTAGCACAACTCTTAGCTCCCTCTCAGGCTATTTAGGAGCTTATTTAGCCAATCGACTGACATTAGAGTTTGGACGTCGCATCTATACCCATGTGTTAAGCCTCTCCTTGCCTATTTTACGCACTTGGCAAGTAGGAGAACTGTTCACACGAATCGGAGAGGTTGATACAATTCGCGGTTTTTTAACGGGAACCATTGCGACAACCGTACTGAATGTTCTTTTTGCCATTATTTATATTGCTGCACTCTTTTCCATTAGCCCACAACTCACTTTTATCGTTCTTATCATCTTACCCTTACAAATGGCTTCTTTAGCATTGGTTGGTCCTTTTTACGGCACCAATTACGCCGTGCTTTCACCCTGCAAGCTGCTCATCAATCGCGTCTCATTGAAAGCTTTACTAACCTTGAAGCGATCAAAGCGCATGTAAAGGAGCCAACCCATACGATACGCATGCAAGAAACTTTAACTCTTAGTTTAGATCAAAGCCTCACAACCAGTAAACTGCATCTTCTCAATGGAGCCATGAGTCATATTTTTGGTGATCTTTTCACTATTTTTATTATCTTTTTTGGTGCTCAAGCCGTTCTTCAAAATCAAATTACCCTAGGGCAGCTTATTGCCTTTCATCTCCTCGCTGGTAATGTTTCTGGTCCTATCTTAAGCCTTGCATCCCTATGGGAAGAATGGCACCACTTAAAAATCTCTCGTCTTCGTTTGGGCGATATTCTTAACTCCCCTCCAGAATGGGCAAAGGAGAAACCACCTCTTCAACTTACTACAATGCCTCATCTTGAAGCTAAGAACATCTGCTTTTCTTATGGAGAGAAGTCCATTATCAAGCATCTTGATGTTTGTTTACAACCTGGGCAACCAATTATGTTACTTGGTCCTTCAGGGTGCGGAAAAACAACCTTGGCCAAGCTCCTTTGTGGTCTCTATCCTCCTACAAGCGGGCAGATATTGATTAATGACCAACCTTTACAAAATTTTGATGTCCGTAGCGTGCGTGAAACAATCGCGTATTTTCCCCAAAATCCTTGCCTTTTTTCCGGAACCATTCTTGAAAATATGCTTCTTGCTAAACCAAATGCCACTAAAGATGAAATAGACACTGCGCTTTATGCTAGTGCCTGCCATGATTTGATTGCTCAATTGCCTCAAGGACTAGATACCCAAGTGGGTGAGCAAGGAGGATTTTTATCAGGTGGTCAGCGCCAACGTTTGGCTTTGGCTTGTTTCTTTCTGATAAATCCAAGCCTTCTTATTTTGGATGAACCTACTTCCGCATTGGATGATACTGTCAGTGCACAGATTGTTGAGCATTTATATAAACTTTCGCAAGAACGCATCGTTCTCGTCATTACCCACAAACGTGATCTCTTTCCTCAGCACGCAACTGTCTTAAACTTTGCTGATCTGGAGGTAAAAAATGGCGGATAAGACTCCTTGTTTACGCCCTTTGTCACCAACGCTTCATATGGTGGTTGCTGTTTTAATTGCCTTATTCCTCTTTATTGTGATCGGAAGCTTTATTGCAAAAACAGAGATTGTTGCACGAGGACAAGGAAGTGTTATTCCCACCGCTTACGTTCAGCTGGTCCAAGCACAAAATACAGGTCGCATTGAGAGAATTCTTGTAAAAGAAGGGCAATTTGTTCATCAAGGTGATCTCCTTATTCAATTAGATCAGCGCGAAGCTATTAATGAACGCGCACGTGTTCAAGCAGATATCGAACAGCAGACTCTTCAAGCACAAATCGCAACAGCTATTTTAACAGCTTTGCATGAAAGTGATCCTTTAGATAAAGATTTTGTAACCAAAGGTCTTGCCTATCTGCCAGTTCCTCCTTCTAGCAATAAGACTGCAAGAATAGAAGGGGAAAAACTCATTAGCGCTACCCTTCAATCTCTCCAAGATAAATTAAGAGCACTAAAAGCACAAGCGGACCGTGTCGAGCGCAGCGGTGCAACACAACATGCGCAATTAGATAGGCTGGAAGATGATCGTCAATTAAGCCAAGGAAAATTAAAAGCTGCAAAAAGCCTGATGGAAACAAAAGTCATCAGCCAAGCTCTTTATTTAGAGCGTTTACATGATCTTAAAAATGTAGAGCATGAGATTTTAACCAATCAAAGGCGCTTGGAAGAAAATGCCGCCGAACTAAACACCCTCCAGCAACAACGACAAAGCCTCATTTCCGATGAAGTCGCCCGATATCGTCAGCTTTCGCGTGAAACAGAACTGAATCTTCAAGGATTAAAAGCAAAGCTTGATAGCACTCAATACCGCCTTGACCATTTATCACTCTATGCCCCCGTTGATGGCCGGATTGATGATCTAAGTATCCACACTTTGGGTGGTTTTGTCGAGACTGGGAAAACTCTCATGTGTATTGTCCCAAGCGCAGGAGGTCTCATTGTTGAAGCGTTTTTTGATAACCGTGATATTAGCTTTTTAGAAAAGGGCCAACGTGCTTATATAAAGTTTTCTGCCTTTCCGCCTGAACGGTTTGGTGTTATCTACGGTACAGTTGTTAATGTGGGCACGACAGCACGCTATGATAAAGAAGTTAATGGTGCCTATGCTGTTTTGATCAAAATTGATCAAAATTATATTAGTTTGAATGGTAAACAGCTTAAATTTATCCCAAGAATGACCGTGACAGCTGATGTCATTACAACAAAACGGCGTCTCATTTCCTATTTCTTTGAACCTATCACTAAAATTTTAGAACAATCCCTACAGGAAAGATAATGTGTGCAAATGAAAACTCTTTACCATCACTCATAGACCCTCTTACAGCTTTAGGAGCTATGATGGTTTTAATGCTTCAATCCCCCTTACACCGCCGTTGGCGGATTTGGGATGTCGAATTCAATATAGGACCAGCCTTACGAACTGGGCAGTACAAACTCTATAAAAATGAGCGCGGAGAATTTTGTGCCTTTGTCACTTGGGCTTTTTTAGATGAAAAAAATCATCAATCTATGCTTGAAAAAGGAGAGCTTTTATCCAATGCCAATTGGCAAGGTGGAGAATATATATGGTTCATTGATTATATCGCACCATACGGTAATACTGCTGTTATCGTACGCGATATGCAACGGCATGTGTTTCCTCATCAGCAGTATTGTTATGCGGTCCGACGTAATGAAGATGGTGGAATACGGAAAATTACCCGCTGGTGTTGCTATAGAGCGCAAAACCCATCCAAGTAGCTTTCTAGCCCAAGTAACGAGAACTTTATCCCCCTCTTCCAGACGCTCTCATGAATTAAAACCTCAAAAAATCACTTTTTAAAATATTTGTCTAAACTGTACTCAACATTCGCCGAGACGCCTTGGGTATGGCTTTGTTTGGAGCCCCTCTTCTATGAAATTATCAGCACTCTTTCTTAATTTCATTCTTATTATTCGTGTTTTAGTGCGCCTTGTTTTTTTAAATTATAAAATTTAAGTGCATAGAAACAAATAATAAGCCAAATAATCCAACTAAAACCTATAATCAAAACTGGCCGCGTATCATCAAAAAACCATAACAAAATAAAAATAAAAACCATAAACAAAATAGAAAAAATCGATCCTATCGGCCACAAGGGAATTGGAAATTTTAAACCGCATTGCTCTTCTTTAGACATTTTAAGCCGCATAAAAACCTGAGAAAGTAAAATCATCATCCAAACGAAAACCGTTGCAAATGTTGCCATTGCTGCAATGAGAAAGAAAAGCCCTTCATGGTAAAAATAATTAAGGACAACACCAAGAAGGAAAATGATAAAAATTAATAAAATCACAAAAATTGGTACACCATTTTTTGACAAATATTGAAATCTCTTTAAAGCATAACCTTCCTGTGATAGCCCGTGTATCATACGACAAGCACCATACATTCCGCTATTCATCGCCGAAATAGCTGCTGTAACAACAACAATGTTTAGAATATTTGCGGCGGATGAAATCCCAAGATTTTCAAAAATTGAAACAAAAGGACTATCCATCAATCCAATTTTATTCCAAGGATAAAGTGACATTAAAATAGCTAAGGTCATGACATAAAATAATAAAATACGAACTGGAGTAGAATTAATTGCCTTTGAGATCGTTTGATGAGGATTTTGCACTTCCATCACTGCCATCCCTATGATTTCTATACCACCAAAAGCAAAGACGACAACGCTAAAACAAGCCAAAAAACCAAACCAACCATTGGGAAAAATACCACCATTTTTCCATAAATTATGGATACTCACAGGAGAGGAATTTGCACTTGTATTCCAACCATACAAAATAATTGCTATCCCTAAAACAATCATGGCAACAATCGCAATAATTTTAATGGAAGACAACCAAAACTCTAGTTCACCATAGACTTCTACTGCTGCTAAATTAATCCCTGTAATGATGAGTGTAATACTCAGTGCCCATATCCAAGGTGCAACATCAGGATACCAAAACCCCATATAAGTGGCAAAAGCTGTAATATCAGCCAAACCAACAAGAATCATCTCAAATACATATGTCCACCCTGTTAAAAAACCGGCCAATGGTGATATATAATTTGCAGCATAACGGGCAAAAGAACCTGGCAGCGGATTATGAATAATCATTTCACCCAAAGCCCGCATAACCATAAAAATAGCTAAACCCGCAATACAATAAGCAATCAAAACACTTGGACCAGCAAGCTTAATTGCTTGAGCAGAGCCGTAAAAAAGACCGGTTCCAATAGCAGAGCCAAGAGCTAAAAAAATAATTTGGCGCTTGCTCATACCTCGCTTCAGTTCATTTGTTCCCATTTCTTTCTTTCTTCACTGAAATGTTGACCAAACCCCATACCTCAACACTCGCTTTATGATAAATAAAGCTTCATGTTTCTCTCACCAATATATCGTAAAAAAGCACTAAACAATGACTAGGCAGAAACTCTACCTTAAGCAATGAAAAAATACTTTTATTGTGAATAATTCAGATTTTTTATAGCCTGCAATTTTGTATCATTTTCTTTAGATCAAGTGATAATAAATTTTTCAATAATTGTCATTGAATTCATTTTTACAATCTCTCTTTTTCTACAGAAAACATATCAGCTTTAATGCAATATCACCCTCCTTATACTTTCTTTTCAGTTTACTGAGATAAATGCTTAAAACTCGTACTGCTATAGCTTAAAAGAAAATACATTCAATTTTTTTAGTGATTTGAAAAAACTCTCTCTTTCTTTTTGAGCTCATAACAATCACAAACTATAAACAATGACGTATGAATAAACTTCTAAAACCAATTAAAAATTTATTCAATGATAATGATAAAGTGAATCGCGCCAATCTTCAAAGGCTTGAGAAAGTGCAGCCCCAGTCCATCTTTTAAGAACTCTAACCGCCTTAAACGCTAGTCTTCCAAGGAAAAAAACGATTGCAGAAAAAACAGCCTTTTCAATCTGTTGTCCAATAATAGATCTACGATTTTCTCCGGCATTTTGATCTGAAATACGCATAACAGCTCTCTTTTTTACCTGAACAAGAATATCTTTCTCTTGTGCTACCATAGCAATAAAAACGCCCCTTTGAGTTCTCCTTTTCCAAAGATTCGCATTAACCTCCACAATTTGCGCAAACAAAAAAACAACGGCTATTAAAATACATAGTATACTATTTCTAAACATTTGTTTCCTCTTTGTTTTAATTTTTAAAATATAAAACTATAAAACATTTAAAAATAAAAAGAACAAATAATAAATAATTTTATTTTATAAAATTATACATAATAAACTTTGTATAATGATAAACTATAATTTATTTCCGTATCTATAATATACTAATAATCTGTTTCTAAAATATTAGCTTTTATTGATAAATCAGCCAACCATGAAATACAATATTCAGAAAATAATTGGACACATATCTTTTTAAATATTCAAATATATTCTTGCTTTCTCTCAATTTTCTATGAAAATCTATGAGAATTCAAAAATCAAATACCTCTTCTTTATTATTGGTCTTAAAACCGTATTATTCTGGTTCTAATTGAGGAAAAATTGTTTCCGGTAATACAGATAATAAATACCCTTCACGCACCAGAATGTGCCCCTTATGAAGATCTGGAGCCAGATAGCGATCTTCCTTAAGAGTGTCAATATTTTTACGTAAATATTCCATAACAGATTGCAAGAAAGAGCTTGTTTTTAAAGGTGCACGATATTCGATCCCTTGTGCTGCAACAAGCGTTTCAATGCCAATGATCATAAAAAGATTTTCACTCATTGCTAATAACCGACGAGCACCATGGCAAGCCATTGAAACGTGATCTTCCTGATTTGCTGAAGTTGGCGTTGAATCAACTGAAGCAGGATGTGCCATTTGTTTATTTTCAGACATTAAAGCAGCTGAAGTTACTTCAGCAATCATAAAACCTGAATTAAGACCCGCATTTTGTGCTAAAAAAGCTGGAAGTCCATAAGAGACTGCTGGATCAACCATAAGAGCAATACGCCTTTGAGAAATAGAACCTATTTCACATAAAGCAAGAGCAATCTGATCGGCAGCAAATGCTACAGGTTCAGCATGAAAATTTCCACCTGATACAACCTCACCATCACTTAAAATCAACGGATTATCTGTAACCGCATTTGCTTCAATAATGAGTGTTTTTGCTGCTGCAAGAAGAATATCAAAGCAAGCACCCATAACCTGTGGTTGGCAACGTATACAGTAAGGATCTTGTACACGATCATCACCACGCAAATGTGCAGCTCGAATTCCTGAATCCTCTAAAAGCTTTTCTAATGTTTGCGATATAGCAATCTGCCCATAATGGCCCCGTAAAGTATGAATATCAGAATGAAATGGTGCCGTTGATCCCATGATAGCATCTGTTGTTAATGCTCCCGCAAGAAGCCCACCACACAATGCACGATGACTATGAAAAAGACCAGCAAGAGCAAGTGCGGTTGATGTTTGAGTACCATTGATAAGCGCTAGACCTTCTTTTGCTTCTAAAATAATAGGAGATAACCCTGCTTTCTTGAGAGCGGACGCCCCACTCATGCGCATATTTTGAAAGAACGCTTCGCCCTCTCCCATCATCACAGCAGCCATATGAGAAAGTGGGGCAAGATCACCTGATGCACCAACAGATCCCTTTTCAGGAATGACAGGAATAACGCCTTTCTCAAGCATATTTTCTAGCAAATGTATTAACTCTAAACGAACACCGGAAGCCCCTCTCCCTAAAGAAAGAAGCTTCAGGGTCATCATTAAACGCACTATATTTTCAGCTAAAGGTTCTCCCACACCACAACAATGTGACAAAATAAGATTTCTTTGTAAAAGAGCTACATCATTTGCATCAATTTTAATCGACGCCAATTTGCCAAAACCAGTGTTGATGCCATAAACTGGCTTACTTCCAGCAGCAATTTCAGCAATGCGTTCTGCTCCCTTCCTGATAACGGAGTGCGTATCATTGTGAAGTTTGCTCACTTCCCCATTGAAATAAATAGTCTCAAGTTCGCTAAGCGTTACCTCACTCGGTTTTAGTATAATAGTCATAATTTTCTTTCTTCTTTATAGATTAAGTATAATACTTAGCATTCTTGATCTTTCTATAAAACAAAAAAGATATGGCCTCTCTTTAGACAAATGAAAATCTTCCAGATAAATAAATTCTGCTTATTTTTTCATTATAACAACAAGATCAAGCATTTACCTTTTTAAGCACCACTTTATCAGAAAAATCTTTTATGCATCCTTTCCCAGCTTGAGATAGGATCCGCCTTTTTATTGTTTGAGAAATCTATTGCGTATTTTCTGTGTTCCAAATTCCCTTTTAGAATACTTGAAATCCTTTTGATTAAGTTATTACAAGTATAAATATTTTTTATGTGCAATAGAAAATAATATTTAAAGTATAAATAAAAAAATAATAAAATTCATATAATAATATACAATATATTGTAACTTTGTTAAGTTTTTTACTTAATAAATAATAGTTTATTTAAAATAATATATCATCTAACGAAGCAGTTATGATAATGAAAAACTTATATGTTATACATATTTGAAATTTATAGATTTTTCTATATTAATGTTATGGGAATGTACCAAAAATAGATAAGCTCAATTATATAATTAAATTTATAAAAAACATGTAAATAAAAATTATGAATAATATAAATCGATACCGTTTTACGAATATTTTTATAAAATATTCTCTTAAGTAGATAACAAAATACAGTTCTTATATTTCAATCCATTTCTGACGTAATAAAATAAAATGGCTTTACGTGATAAATTTTTTATTGCTCATTTTTATCTAAATGCGAAGAACGCGAAAAAAAAGATTACACAAACAGCAAAAAAAATTAATTCGCTAACATCATTTGTTTATCTGTACATAATGAATCAATATCACCCATAACTACTTCACAAAAAATAGTTTTGCTTTTCTTAGATAAGATATCACATGATATAAAATGAAATTGAAAAGTTTGGTGCACCCGACAGAATTCGAATCTGTGACCTCTGCCTTCGGAGGGCAGCGCTCTATCCAGCTGAGCTACGGGTGCGTATAACTGAACAGTGACCTTTTAACTGATCATACTCTCAGCTTCAATGAAGAATTAGCATTCTTTTAAAAATACTTGTTTATGGTTTATATCCTCACACAATCTTTTCGCGCTCTTCTGCTCTGATACATTAGCTTAAACAGATTACTTTTTATACATAATCTGTTTTCTTACAAAAACGGCTTTTATATACAGCTTCAAAATTCCTCCAAAATGCGCTAAAAATAAATTGTGAATATCAGGATAATTCTTAATGATGACATTACCAAACCGCTTTCATTTTATTTCCTCTGAAACTGAGGAAGCTATCAGAGCTACTCATAAATTAATCTCTGTTTACGGTCATTTTTCCCTGAAAGAAGCTGATGTTGTTGTTGCAATCGGTGGCGATGGAACAATGTTACAAACGGTACGGGACGTTATGAATACCGGAAAACCTATTTACGGTATGAATCAAGGCTCTGTAGGATTTCTTATGAATGAATTTCACGAACAAGAATTGCCAACCCGTATTGCAGCCGCGCATAAAAAAGAAATCCATCCTCTGCGTATGATTGCAGAAGCTGAATGTCAAGGAACTATTGAAGCGCTAGCAATTAATGAGGTCTCTCTCTTTCGTCAATCTTATCAAGCAGCTAAAATTCGTATTAGCATTGATAACAATATACGTATGGAACAGTTAAGTTGCGATGGTATCCTTGTTGCTACACCAGCAGGATCTACTGCCTATAATTTATCAGCACAAGGGCCTATTTTGCCCCTTATGGCCCCACTTATGGCACTCACTCCTGTTAGTCCTTTTCGCCCTCGTCGCTGGCATGGAGCATTGCTTCCCAATACGGCAATAATACGCTTTGATATGCTCGAACCAGACAAACGCCCTGTAAATGCCGCAGCCGATAATGTTGAAGTAAAATCTGTCCATTCAGTTACTATTTCAACAGCAAAAGAAGTAACAGCCTCAATCCTGTTTGACTCTAACCATTCATGGGATGAACGGATTTTATCAGAACAATTTCGCTATTAATTATTGTATTATACCTCCTATACGTATATGGCTGTTATAGTTGACTTTTTTGTGAAAGCGCCTTAACCCTCTTAAAAGAGAGTAGACTCCTTAATCTTATAGATAGTTCGGATAGAGAAATTAAAATCACAGAGCAATTGATAGAAAAATGATACCATCTTTAAAGAGTTTTGATGATTTAGGTCTTTCGACAAAGGTTATTAAAGCAGTAAAATCCGCAGGATATACAGTTCCAACGCCTATTCAGAGTGGGACAATTCCCCATGTACTTCAAAGAAAAGATGTTCTAGGAATCGCTCAAACAGGAACGGGAAAAACAGCTTCTTTTGTTTTGCCTATGCTCACACTCCTTGAAAAAGGTCGTGCAAGAGCACGAATGCCTCGGACTCTCATCTTAGAACCGACACGAGAGCTGGCAGCCCAAGTTGAAGAAAATTTTGATAAATACGGTATAAATCATCGTTTGAATGTTGCACTTTTGATTGGTGGCGTTTCTTTTGAACAGCAAGATCGTAAACTTGAACGAGGAGCGGATGTTCTTATAGCAACACCAGGACGCCTGCTTGATCATTTTGAACGCGGTAAATTGCTGATGATGGGTGTTGAAATTCTTGTTATTGATGAAGCTGATCGCATGTTGGATATGGGATTTATTCCTGATATTGAACGTATCTGTAAACTCACCCCTTTTACGCGTCAAACTTTGTTCTTTTCCGCAACAATGGCACCAGAAATTACCAAACTAACAAAGCAATTTCTCCATTCTCCTGTCTCTGTTGAAGTGACAAAAGCATCCTCAACAGCAACAACAATTACACAGCGCCTCGTCAAATCTGGAAATAAGTCATGGGATAAAAGAGCTGTTTTACGAGAACTTATTCACAATGAAGGTGATGAACTCAAAAATGCTATTATTTTTTGTAATCGAAAGAAAGATATCTCTGAACTTTTTAGATCCCTCGTCAGACATAATTTTAGTGTAGGCGCACTACATGGGGATATGGATCAGTATTCACGTACAAATACACTCAATGATTTTAAAAATAATAAACTCAAACTGCTTGTTGCTTCTGATGTTGCTGCCCGTGGACTCGATATCCCAGCAGTAAGTCATGTTTTCAACTATGACGTTCCTACACATGCCGAAGACTACATTCATCGAATTGGTCGTACAGGACGTGCAAATCGTAGCGGCAAAGCTTTCACAATTGTCACAAAGGATGACCAAAAATATATCAGCGCCATTGAAGAAATGAGCAACGAAAAAATTGAATGGCTAAATGGAGATCTCTCTACTTTAACAACCAATGATCAAGAAGACAAAATCGTTTTAAAGAAAAAATCTCCAAAATTAGCAAAGAAAACGGCTTCCAAAGAGCGTACCATTCAAACGAAAAAGTCCTTGCAAAACGATAAGCTAGATTACATCCAAACTGCAAATAATAAAGCAAAACCTTCTGCACAACATTTCCTTCGAAAAAACAAAGACTCTCCCTTGCTTGGATTTGGTGATAATATCCCAGCATTTATGCTCATAAAAATCCGTAATTAGTCCAGAAATTTGCTATCTTTATGGGGCAAAAAACAAATAAAATGCTCTCTGAAAATGATTTTTCATTCTCCTTGACGCATCAGTCTTTCTATTATCTTCTCACGTCCCAAAAGCGGTAAAAACTTTCCCATTTCAGGTCCATAGTCCATCCCCGTAAGGGCTTGGCGCAATGGCATGAACAAAGCTTTCCCACTACGACCGGTTTTTTCTTTTAATACGGTCGTCCAAACTTTCCAACTTTCATCATTCAATGTACCTTTAGGCAAAAAATTGACTGACTGACGAACAAATGCGCGATCCTCAGGAGTTACAATATCAAAGTGCTGTTCATCATGAATTATTTTCCACCACAAAATAGCATCATTTACTTTGTTAATATTGCCTCTTATCGCCTTCCAAAAACACTCCGCCTTTTCCCCATCAATAGAAAGATTTTGAAGTCGCGTTTTAACCTCCTCATAGGTCAACGCGTGAACAAGATGACTATTCAAAGTCAAAAGATCAGCAATATCAAACTTAGCAACCGATCGTGATGTCTCCTGAAGATTAAAATGCTCTAAAAGTGCTACTTGATGAGGATAGGGATGCACATTTTGCGATGTCCCAATCAAAACAGCAAGGCATTGAACAACTATAGATTCAAATCCTTCTTCTCGTAGAGAACGAATAGAAAGATCATTATCCCGTTTTGAAAGCCCTTTTCCTAAAATTGTCGCCAATAAATTAATATGGCCGAAAACTGGTAATGCTGCACCCAGAGCTTTAAAAAGAGCAATCTGAGCGCCTGTATTTGTAATATGATCATCTCCACGAATAATATGTGTCACAGCCATATCTATATCATCTACGACAGAGGGTAATGTATAAAGGTAGCTTCCATCTTCACGAATTAAAACAGGATCTGAAAGAGAGGATAAATCAATTGTCTGCTTTCCTTTTACTGCATCATCCCAGCAAATTTCTGTTCGCTTTGTTTGTAAAGGATTATCTTCAAAATTAGGAAGAAGAAAACGCCAGTGAGGCTTACGGCCTTGCGATTCAAATGCTTCTTTATCTTCTGGTGTCAATTTTAATGCAGAACGATCATAAATGGGAGGCAATTTTCGTGAAAGCTGGATCTTGCGGCGTCGATCTAACTCTTCTGCAGTCTCATAACAGGGATAAAGAAGACCGCGTTGTTTGAGTGTTTCTGCAACTTCATCATATCGGCTAAAACGCTTAGATTGATAATAAATTTCATCTGGTTGAATACCAAGCCATTCAAGATCAACTGAGATAGCATCAATATATTCCTGTTGAGAGCGTTCAATATCTGTATCATCATAGCGCAAAATAAAGGCTCCATTATGCGCTTGTGCGTAAAGCCAGTTGAACAAGGCAATACGAATATTACCAATGTGAATATAGCCTGTTGGAGAGGGTGCAAAACGAACTTTTATCATAAAACAATGCTCAATTTCTATCGCGAAAACGATTAACAATGGGATAACGACGATCACGTCCGAAATTTTTATGACTGATTTTTACGCCAGGCGCAGATTGTCGTCTTTTGTATTCTGCACCATAAAGAAGCTGTTCAATTTTCTCAACCGTTTCCCGCAAATACCCACGTTTAACAATATCACAAACGCTCATGTCATTTTCTACAAAAGATTGCAAGATATCATCCAGAACAGGATATGGAGGAAGAGAATCTTCATCTTTTTGATTTTCCCGAAGCTCTGCGGAAGGCGCTTTTTCTATAATATTTTGTGGAATAACAATTCCTTCAGGTCCTTCAAAATTTTGCAAGTGGTTTTCATTGCGCCACTCTGCTAGTGCATAAACTTGCATTTTATAAATATCCTTAAGAGGATTAAACCCTCCATTCATATCACCATAAAGTGTTGCATATCCCACAGCCATTTCTGACTTATTGCCTGTTGTTACCACCATGGAGCCAAATTTATTGGAAAGCGCCATCAAGATGGTGCCGCGTACACGACTTTGAAGATTTTCTTCTGTAACATCAGGAGGAAATCCTAAAAAAACGGGCGCCATTGTTTTCAAAAAAGCTTCAACAGGTTGCATAATTGGGATTACTTCATAATGACATCCTAAAAGATGCGCACACTCCTTAGCATCCTTCAATGACTCTTGTGAAGTATAATGATAGGGCATCATTACAGTGCGAACTCTCTCAGTACCAAGAGCATCCACCGCCATTGCCGTACAAAGAGCTGAATCAATCCCTCCTGAAAGTCCAAGAATGACATCCTTAAAGCGGTTTTTATGAACATAATCTCTCAAACCCAAAACACAGGCTTGATAATCAGCAGCGAACCCACTGAGAAGATTTTCATTTGGACCAGAAATACATTGCCATTCTGTCGCTTTCCGTTGCCAATGCGTTAAAGCAATTTGGCTTTCAAAATGTTTCATTTGAAAAACCATTTTACCTTGCCCATTTAACGCAAACGAGCCTCCATCAAAAACGAGTTCATCTTGCCCCCCAACTTGATTAGCGTAAATAACAGGTCTACCCGATTGAAGCGCTTGCACACGAACAACCTCTATTCGTTTTAATGTTTTATTACGAGAATAGGGAGAGCCATTAAGGGCAAGGATAATCTCAGCTCCTTTATCACCAAGCTCTGCACATAGAGAGGGATCATTCCAAATATCCTCACAAATTACTATTCCTAATTTTATCCCGCGATAGAGAATTGGCTCAGGGCGTGGGCCAGGAGAAAATAGGCGCTTTTCATCAAATTCAGCATAATTAGGTAAATCAAACTTATAGCTTTCAGCAATGATCTTCCCTTCATCAAGAAGCATGGCACCATTGTAAATGTTATTATAACGCCTGAGAGGAAGACCAATTATAATGCCTGGTCCCCCTATTGTTACTTTTGCTAATTTTTCAACAGCATCTTCACATGCTTTGGTAAAAGCAGCTTTGAGAACAAGATCTTCCGGCGGATAAGCACTGATAAAAAGCTCCGTGAATAAAACAAGATCAGCCCCCCCTTTCTTCGCTTTTTGATGCGCCATTATAGCAAGAGAAAAATTTCCTTCAATATCACCAACGACAGGATTTAATTGGGCAATTGCTACCCGAAAATCATTTTTCATAAGCCTTTGTATCATTTCATCAGTTTAGTAAGCGTAACTCCGCTCATTATCAAAAATATTTCTTTTTTAATGTTCTTCCATAAACAGTTGAAACAAAAAATATATGCGATTTTTTGTCTAACTATTTGCTGCAAGAGCAAATGAATCAGCATGACGATTTTTTTTAAGAAGTTCCGCAACAAGAAAGGCTAATTCTAATGCTTGATCTGCATTTAACCGTGGGTCACACTGTGTATGATAGCGATCAGATAAATTTTCTACAGAAATGGCGTGTGCTCCACCTGTACATTCTGTAACATCACGACCCGTCATTTCAATATGAATGCCTCCTGGATAAGTTCCCTCCCCATAATGCACGGAAAAAAACTTTTCTACCTCCTTTAAAACATAATCAAAGGGGCGTGTTTTATAGCCATTTACAGTAACCGTATTACCATGCATGGGATCGCACGACCATATCACCTTACGCTTCTCACGCTCAACGGCATGAATCAATTTAGGAAGGTATTGTTCGACCTTATCATGACCAAAACGTGTAATAAGTGTCAATCGCCCCGGTTCATTTTCAGGATTTAAAATATCGATTAATCTTAAAAGCTCATCAGGATCAAGAGAAGGACCACACTTCAATCCAAGTGGATTTTCAATACCGCGGCAATATTCAACATGAGCATGATCAATCTGACGTGTACGATCACCAATCCATAACATATGCCCAGACGTTGCGTACCAATTTCCAGAAGTTGAATCAATCCGCGTCAAAGCCTCTTCATAGCCAAGCAAAAGTGCTTCATGGCTGGTATAGAAAGATGTCTCTCGTAATGAAAAATTCGTTTTTGACGTAATCCCTATAGAACGCATGAAATCAATGGCTTCTGAAATACGCTCTGCCAATAACTCATAACGTGCGCCCTGTGGACTATTAGATACAAAACTTAACATCCATGCATGAACATTTTCTAAATTGGCATATCCCCCTTGTGAAAAAGCACGCAACAGATTCAACGTTGCCGCAGATTGGCGATAAGCCATAGACATTCGTTGTGGATCAGGAATACGAGAATCCGCTTCAAACTCAATGCCATTAATAATATCCCCCCGATAAGAAGGAAGTTCAATCCCTCCTTTACTTTCTGTATCAGAAGAGCGTGGCTTTGCAAATTGACCAGCAATACGACCTATTTTAACAACGGGTTTAGAATTACCAAAAGTTAAAACAATCGCCATTTGTAAAAATACACGAAAAAAATCACGAATGTTATCTGCTTCATGTTCTGCAAAACTTTCTGCGCAATCGCCACCCTGCAATAAAAAAGCTTGGCCTTGTGCAACAGCTGCTAATTCATTTTTCAAATCACGCGCTTCACCGGCAAAAACTAAAGGAGGATAGCTGCGTAGCTTTCGCTCAACATCTGCTAATATAGATTTATCCGGATAATTCGGTACTTGTTTAATTGGCCTTGCTCGCCAAGAGTCAGGCGCCCATTCTTTTATCATTACACTCTCTCCAGAGCTTATACTCACTGTTTGTTATCTTGAAAAATCTATCAATTTTCCCAATATGTCTGTTTAATTTTCTATTTTTTTTCCATTTTTATAGATATAACTTGGTTTATACATTGTTACCAACTCTTCTGCCATCGTTGGATGTACTGCCATCGTTTCATCAAAAACATCCTTCGTCAACTTTCCCTTGAGAGATATCCCTATGAGCTGCGCCATCTCACCAGCGTTCTCCCCTAAAATATGAGCACCTACCACAATCCGGCTTTCACCATCCACAATAAGCTTCATAAACATTTTTTCTAAGCTTCCAGAAAGGGCATTACGCATAGGACGAAAAGCTGTACGATAAATCTCAAGATGCTTATAACGATGGCGTGCTTCTTCTTCTGATAAACCAACCGTTCCAATCTCTGGCTGTGAGAAAACCGCTGTTGTGATCAGATCATAATCAGGTGCAGTAGGGATATTTTCAAACGCAGTCTTCACGAAACACATTGCATCATGAATCGCAACAGGTGTCAATTGAATATGACCTGTGACATCACCAACAGCCCAAATGTGAGGTATGTTTGTTGTCATTCTTTCATCAACAATAACGGCACCCAATTCATTCACTTTAACACCAGCCCGTTCAAGCCCTAAACCTGTTGTATTTGGCACACGCCCCGTTGCCAACATAACCTGATCGGTCGTGATCGTTTGTCCATTTGATAAAACAACGTCATAACAATTTTCACTCGCTTGTACTTTGGAAACTATCGCCCCATAAATAATAGAAATCCCTTTTTCAACCATTGCATTATGAAGCAACTGTCGCAAATCATAGTCAAAGTTACGAAGGATTAAATCACCACGATGAATTAATGTTGTTTTCACACCTAATTCATGAAAAATGTTCGCAAATTCAACACCAATATACCCACCACCAACGATGACTATTGATTTTGGAAGCTCATCAAGATCAAAAATTTCATTAGAAGTAAGACAAAAATTACTGCCTCTGATAGCCGTGTTTGGCGCAATTTTTGCCCCCGTTGCGATTAAAATCTTTTCTGCGCTGACCCGTTTGCCTGTTCCTGTAAGCTCTAATGTATGATCATCCACAAAAACCGCACGGCTTTCATAAATATGAACATTATTATTTTGCAAGCCCTTGCGATAAAGCCCTTCTAATCTTGTTATTTCTTCATTTTTAGCTGCAACTAATTTTTTCCAACTAAAAACTGGGTTAGCGTATTCCCATCCAAAACCAACGCTCTTCCTAAACTCTCTTGCGTATTGTGAAGCATAAACATACAATTTCTTAGGAACACAACCACGAATAACACAAGTTCCCCCTATCCGATATTCTTCTGCGATAGCAACACGCTTTCCAAGACCTCCAGTAAGGCGTGCAGCACGCACTCCACCAGAACCACTTCCAATAACGAACAAATCAAAGTCAAAAGATCTCACGAACTATTCCTTCTCACATGTCTGCAACAATAGGCTATGGTCATTTATAACAAAATGAAAGACCTTTTTGTTTCCAAGTACTCTTTTTTCTACACAGCACTCTCCTTTAAAAAACCTCTTTTTATTAAAAACGGCGGAAAACCCGCCGTTTTTTTTCTAAATAAACTCAAAATCGCACAATTGTTATAATGCCAATCCAACTATTTTTGCTTTTCTGGAGAGCTTGATTTATTAGGTGCAATGGAATTGTTCAAATTAAGTGTTTCAGACATCTCTTTTTTTACATTTTTTATAAGATCCTGCATAAGCGCAGAACGCCATGTATCGAATGTAGCATAAGCATCACGTGCAATATTGGGAACCTCTGTCAGAAACTTCTTACCGGTATCAGAATTGTAGAATGCCGTTATTGCATCAAGCTCTTTTTGCGTGAAATATTTTGCATAAACATGGGCAATCTCTTTCTCTAAATTAGAACGCCGTTTAGCCAAAGCAAGTGCTTGCTTGTCAACAATATCAGAAATAGCAGTTGCTAAATTAGGGTCATCCCTGATGAGTTCATTTTTGAGATCATCTGCTGCATTCGGTAAAAAATTATCAAATTGATCAGTTGCATGAATGGCACGTATAGCCTTTCTAGCTAAATCTAAATGTTGATCGCTCACACCTTGCGCATAAACCATTCCAATATTCATAAGTAAAACGGCAACGACACCTAAATATACGACAAAACGCTGAAAAGAAAATATTGTTTTCATTTAATGATTATCCCGATAATTAATTATAATTCAAATGCGTTATTTATTCAAAATTTCAATACTTTTTATCTACCGTATTGTGCTAACATATCATTATGAAACTGCCTTCTCTAAAAATCAAAAGATTCTAAAATTTTTGTTTGACCATCTGCCATAGCAACAATTGCACGTGAAGCTAATCCTAAAAAAAGACCATGCTCTACAACACCAGGAATTGCAAGAAGCGCTCCTGATAAGAGTTTCGGTTGCAAAATACATCCCCAAAATGCATCAAAAATAAAGTGACCACCATCTGTTTTAAAAGGAGCTTCTCCATTCATCCGTAATACAATTTCTCCAGAAAGCCCTAAATCATCAGCAACTTTTTCGATGGCTCTGCATGTCGCATGCATACCAAACGGATTAACTTCTATTGGCAGTGCAAAAGCACCAAGTTTTTTTACTAGCTTTGTTTCATCAGCAATGACAAACATTGTACGGGATGCAGACGCGACAATTTTTTCATGCAACAATGCCCCACCTCCCCCTTTAATGAGAGACATCTCTGGACCAATTTCATCTGCCCCATCAATATCAAGATCTAGTTCAGACATTTGTTCTAAAGTGCTGAGAGGCACTCCAAATTCATAACAAAGTTGTTCAGAATATCGTGAGGTAGCAACACCTGTTACACGCAGACCATCCGCAACACGCTCACCAAGAAGGCGAATAAATTCATTAACTGTCGAGCCAGATCCGATACCAATCCTCATACCATCTTCAACAAATTCAAGCGCCTTAAGAGCCGCCTTTTTTTTTAAATGCTGAACATTCATTAATATCTTACCTTTGTACCAACCAGTGATATTTAATCAAGACTTACAACTAAAGAGTATCCCATTGTATCAACCTACCATAAAGTTATTTATCACCATTTGATTAAAAAAATGTTCATTTAAAACATAAACCAATAATAAAACAGAATAATTAACAATTTTATCTCTTTATAAAATTTATTGACATTTTCCATAATCAATAAGCCTTTTTAAGTTTTCACTATCAAAAAATTGTTCGTTTCTTTTTAAAAACCGTGAATAATCAGTTAGCTTTTAGAAATTGATAATCCCAAAATAGAAAATTAACAAAGCATAGTCAAAAAATGCGCCTATCATTTTCCATTCTATAGTTCTCTAGAAAAGATGGAGAATGCGATAAGTTATATGATTTTTGTGAATGCTGTCTGTGTATATTCCATGGTCTATAAAACCCCATGGATGACCAAATGATATCGCCATTTTGAGTCATTATAACACTTCCTCGTGATAACAATTGTTGGCGCGTAAATATTATTTTTGCTTTTTTGTCGCATGTTCGATCACTCATTGCAAATGTCTTAATCAGAATGTCTGCTTTAACACATTGATCTGTTTCTCCCTGTAAGACAACTACTCTTAATCCATTTTCTAATAAGGACGCACATACATGATTATTACAAACAAACTGTCCCTTAAACGAAGGACCATATTTCGTTGGTTTAATTGTTTCGTTCACACGAAATGATGTTTCCCATATGGAGGTCGTGAACTGAGAAAATTGGTAACGATCAATATATAATTTCTTTTTATTAATAACACCCACAAGCCTCATATTGTCTGCTATAATTAGTTGTACAGGTGAATGCATCCAGAAAATATAAAAACCAGCTAAAATAAAAAAACCAAAAAAGAACCTGATGGATGTTTTGCAAAAAATCAGTCCAACCAAACCTATACTCAATAAAACCAATGCAGATAACGGCATAAATCCAGGATTCAAATCAGGAGAAATGTTCTTTATAGCGTGAGCAATTTTTATCACAAGACCAACCCCCACACCCATAATTTGAAGTGGCAACCATTCAAGTCCCCAAAACATCGCAAGAACTGCGATTAAACCAAAAGGTATGATGAGGATTGACACTATAGGCAAAGCTAAAGCATTACTGATAATGCTAAAAAATGCAATATTGGAAAAATGATAAGCTGCATAAATTCCGCTAGCAGTTCCCGCTACAAACGAAGATGAACATATTGAAAGTATGGATAAGAAAGCAAAATGAATCACTCCACCTCCAACATAAGAGGGTGTTGTTTTTCTTTTACGAAAAAATGACCGCCCACTCCACCAGTCAAAAGAAGCAATTAAAACTGCGGTTGCAGAAAAAGACATTTGAAAGCTTGGTCCTAATATTTCATGTGGACTAACAGCTAAAGTTATCAAACCCGCAATAGAAAAATTACGCATTGTGATAGCAGAACGATTACACAATACAGCAACCAACATAACTGCAATCATCACAAAACTTCTCTGTGCTGATACGGCCATGCCAGACAATAACAAATAAAAAGCTGTCATTATTAATGCTGCAATAGCAGCAAATTTTTTAGCGGAATAATAGGATGAGAAAACTGGAAAAAGTGCTAAAAAACTACGGATACTGACAAGAACTATGCCACTTAATAAAGCCATATGTAAACCTGATATTGATAAAATGTGCGCTAATCCAGCTGTACGCAATGCTTCGTTTGTATCCTTTGAAATACCTCCCCGTTGTCCCGTTATAAGAGCAGCCGCAACGCTACCCTTTTCTTGATCAAGTACCATATGGATTCTTTGCGTCATGTTCGTTCGTAAATTTTCAATTTTTTGCAGGACTATTCCTAATATTCCATCAGGCTGTGAAACTGATATTTTGGCTGGCTTTCCCAAGAAAATTCCCTGCGCCCCAATTCTTTTAAAATAATTATGGAAACTAAAATCATAACTTCCTGGACGTACCGGCCCAGATAATGCACGCATTTTGACTCTCCCATAAAGTCCATCACCAATTGCCAACCCATATGGTAAATGTCTTGTAGACAAACGAACACGATGAGGCGCATGATATAATACTGGCTTTTCTGTACTCAAAACATCTAGAACTAAACGAAATTCTCCTTTTTGCCTTGATTCAATAGAAAAAATTCTTCCTGTTAACGTGGTGACAATATCGTTGCTCAACATGGGTGTAGAGATACGCCATGTTTCTATTTTTGCAGCCAAAGCACCCAATACAATACAAAACAGAAATCCCGCAATAATCCATATTCTCCGGTAAAAACGCAGAATAAAGAGAATTCCCAAAAAGAAACTCACCAACGCCCCCAATTGTCCCCAACTTGGCTCTCGTTCTAAACTAAAATAAAAAACGATTCCTATGGAGAAAAAGACTAAAATAAACGAAAAAAGAATGCCCAAAGAAGTTTCTTTGTTTATGCAATCTACCAACCACTTCCAGAAAAAAATTATTGCCTCTTTTAAAGGCATAAATAAAAAAATCTTTTGTTTTTTATAGCAATCGTTATTTTGTTCATAAAGGATCGAAAACACATTTTTCCATAGAAAACTCGTGTTTTTTCTTTCTGTTATACTGCTTCTGGATAAACCATCCTTAACTTTATTGTGTTTAAACATCTGCAAATCCCCAACTTTACTTGCAACGCAGCTATTGCACACCCTATCACCTATGCTAACATAATTTTTCCATAGAGTTCTATAAATAACATCTTAATTTTAAAGGAAGATATCCGTGTCTGTTATTACCCGCTTTGCTCCCTCACCAACAGGCTTCCTTCACATCGGAGGAGCCCGTACTGCTCTCTTCAATTGGCTTTATGCAAAACATACTGGCGGCAAAATGCTTCTCCGTATTGAAGATACTGATCGA
The DNA here is from genome assembly GCF_026930205.1 of Bartonella sp. 220B. Classification (GTDB taxonomy): domain Bacteria; phylum Pseudomonadota; class Alphaproteobacteria; order Rhizobiales; family Rhizobiaceae; genus Bartonella. Next base: position 42,985 of record NZ_JANHOI010000004.1, read on the forward strand.
AAACGCTCGACAGAAGCAGCTGTAAAAGCCATTATAGATGGCTTACACTGGATGGAACTGAGTTATGATGGCGTCCCTATTTCGCAATTTGAACGGGCAGAACGTCATCGCCAAGTTGCTGAACAATTGGTAAAAGATGGCAAGGCTTATTATTGTTATGCTTCTCCTGAAGAATTAGCTGAAATGCGTGAAAATGCCCGCGCAGAAGGACGTCCACCACGTTATGATGGACGTTGGCGAGACCGTGATATTTCTCAAGCTCCTAAAGACATCAAACCTGTTATTCGCATCAAAACACCCCAAGATGGGGAAACAATTGTGCATGACCATGTTCAAGGTGATGTTCGTTTTCCTAATAAAGATCTGGACGACTTTATCATTTTACGTTCTGATGGCTCACCTACCTATATGCATGCTGTCGTCGTTGATGATCACGATATGGGTGTAACCCATATCATACGCGGTGATGATCATCTTACAAATGCAGCGCGCCAAATAATCATCTTCAATGCGATGGAATGGAATATTCCTATCATGGCACATATTCCACTTATCCATGGTGAAAATGGTGCAAAACTCTCAAAGCGGCATGGTGCATTAGGTGTCGATGCCTATCGTACAATGGGATACCTTCCCGCTGCTTTGCGTAATTACCTCGTCCGTCTAGGTTGGAGTCATGGGAATGATGAACTCATGTCACTCGAAGATATGATTTCTTGGTTTGATATTGATGATATTAATAAAGGCGCAGCGCGGTTTGATCTTAAAAAGCTCGATGCTATCAATGGACACTATATACGTACGAGCAATGATCAAGACCTCTTTGATGCTGCTCTTAACATTTTACCAGAAATTGAGGGTGGATTACAAATAATGAAAAGCCTTGATGAAAAAACCCGTGCCCAATTTCTAAAAGCGATACCAAATTTGAAAGAACGTTCAAAAACACTGTGCGAACTCATTGACAATGCCTCTTTCATTTTTGCACAACGACCATTACAGCTTGGTGAAAAAGCACAAATGCTCTTAGATAAAAATGGACAATCCATTTTAAAAGATCTTTATCTTACCCTGCAAGCGTGCCCCTCTTGGGAGTCGAAAACGCTCGATGAGACTCTTCGCTCTTATGCGAAAACACAGGACCTGAAATTTGGATCTATTGCTCAACCACTTCGAGCTGTTCTCACAGGGCGCACCACATCGCTTGGAGTCTTTGATGTTCTTCTTTTATTGGGACGAGATGAATCTCTCAACCGCATCAATGACCAATGCATAAAAACAACATGAACGTAGCTTCTCAATTCAAGAGAAATTTATAGTTCAACCATTAATTTTAAAAAATAATTTGCTGTTTTATACGCTCAATGAGAGAACTGCATACTGTCCTGTAAGATTTTTTCATTTCAATCTCATAATGAATTAGAAAAAACTATGCGCTTGCATAACACACGAGAGAACAATGTTCGAATAAAAACATTTGAGAATAGATGTGGAAATGCCTCTTACAAATCATCTTAATGCAAGAGCAGCGCAATATTGAAAGATGATAAGAATGCTGCCGGCTTATTATTCATAAGTGTAAAGATAATAGAACCCTCTGGATTTTCATTATACCATTCACATACCAATACTTCCATACAAACTAAAAATTATCTTCTCTCTTGAGTTATTAAAATATACATTTTCTAAAATTACAGATAAAAAGCATTTTTTAGATTACATGTGTTATCTTTTAGGGTAAATCCATCCTTCAATACAGGAGGAGAAGCTTCAATTATATGTTTCCCCACTTGAAAAAGCAAAATTTTGATTTTTAGAAACGGAGGATCTGAAAGGAATATATAATGTCTGAGAATAAAACATATATTACAGTGCATAATAAAAAAATAGAGCTTCCCGTACGTAAAGGTACTCTTAGTCCTGACGTTATTGAAAAAGCAAAATCTTGATTTTTAGAAGCGGAGGATCTGAAAGGAATATATAATGTCTGAGAATAAAACATATATTACAGTGAATGATAAAAAAATAGAGCTTCCCGTACGTAAAGGTACTCTTGGTCCTGACGTTATTGAAATTGCTTCTCTCTACAAACAAACCGATACTTTTACTTATGACCCTGGCTTTACATCAACTGCTTCTTGTGAATCAAAAATCACGTATATTGATGGTAATAAAGGAATATTGCTTTATCGCGGTTATTCTATCGAGCAACTGGCTGAAAAAGGAGACTTTCTCGAAAGCTGTTACCTTTTACTTTACGGTGAACTCCCAACAAAACAGCAAAAAAGTGATTTTGACCGCTGTATCATGCAGCATACGATGGTACATGAGCAATTTGCGCGCTTCTTTCATGGCTTCCGTCGTGACTCGCATCCTATGGCTGTTATGGTTGCGTGCCTTGGAGCTATGTCAGCATTCTATCACGACTCAATTGATATTACAGATCCTCAACAGAGAATGATTGCTTCTGTTCGGCTTATCTCAAAAGTTCCCACTCTTGCTGCTATGGCTTATAAATACAGTATCGGGCAAGCATTTGTTTATCCACGCAATGATCTGAGTTATGCTGCTAATTTCCTCCGTATGTGTTTTTCTGTTCCTTGTGAAGAATACAAAACAAACCCTGTACTCACACGAGCAATGGATCGAATCTTTATCCTTCATGCAGATCACGAACAAAATGCTTCTACATCCACTGTACGCCTTGCTGGGTCATCAGGCGCTAATCCATTTGCCTGTATTGCTGCAGGTGTTGCTTGTCTTTGGGGCCCCGCACATGGAGGAGCCAATGAAGCATGCCTAAAGATGCTACAAGAAATAGGTTCTGTTAAGAGAATCCCTGAATTTATTGCACGTGCAAAAGATAAAAATGATCCTTTCCGTCTTATGGGATTTGGTCATCGAGTCTATAAAAATTATGATCCACGTGCAAAAATCATGCAAAAAACCTGCCATGAGGTTTTAAAAGAACTCAATATTCAAGATGATCCACTTCTTGATATCGCTATAGAACTTGAAAAAATCGCCTTAAATGATGAATATTTTGTTGAAAAAAAGCTTTATCCGAATGTCGATTTCTATTCTGGCATTACGTTAAAAGCTTTAGGATTTCCAACCGAAATGTTTACTGTTCTTTTTGCATTAGCACGTAGTGTTGGTTGGGTTGCGCAGTGGAAAGAAATGATTGAAGATCCTGCACAAAAGATTGGTCGTCCTCGCCAGCTCTATACAGGTTATACCATGCGCGAATATGTTCCCATAGAAGAACGTATAAGTTAAATGAAGTTTAAAAACAAACAATGAAGCTTCAATTTACTGAAGCTTCATTGTAAACGATTAAATGGTACAATCTAATAGTATTTTTATAAATCTTGATTTTGAAACCCTTTTTGCAAGTAAGACTACCATAGAAGTTGTACAGAAAATTTTCTGATCATTTTTCTCAATAAATCAATAAAATTACGAATGCTCTTTTTCATACGAGATAATAATAGCAAGAATGAACTTAAATAAATTTTTGCATTGCTCCAAAAGAGCTTACAGATTATAAAAAAGCATGACAGTCTTATATTTTTTCGCTTATCCAATAGGAGACCATAATGAAATTATTAGTAGTAGCTCTTATAATAAGCGCAACACTATTTAATCAATTTGCCAATGCTCAAACGCTGAAAATTGCGAGTGATGCCTCCTACCCTCCATTTAGTTACATTGACTCAAATAATAAACTTCAGGGTTTTGATATTGATATATCTTATGCCCTTTGTCAAAAAATGAATGTCAAATGTATTCTGATCACTCAAGATTTTGAGGGAATGATTCCCGGTCTTCTTGCGAAAAAATATGATGCGATCATTTCTTCCCTTGCTCCTACACAAGAACGCTTGCAAAAGATTGATTTCACAGATCCTTACTACAATACAGAATTGGCTGTTATTGTTAGCAAAAATTCAGAAATTAAAGAAATCTCAGCAGAAGCTTTTAAAGGTAAAAATCTTGGTATGCAATCAAATACAACACAAGCTGCCTATGCAGAAGATCATTATGCCTCAGAAGGGGCAAATATTAAACTTTATCCTACAATCATAGAAGTGAATCGTGATCTTTTAAGCCATCGGCTTGATGTTGTTATCTCTGATAAAATAAAAGCTCTTAATTGGCTTGAAAATGAAGGAAAAGATTGTTGCAAACTTCTAGGAATTTTGAAAGAAAAGAAATTTCCTATTGCAATTGCTCTACGTCAAAACAATAATGATCTCAAAAATAGATTTAATAAGGCGATAAAAGAAATCCGTTTGGATGGAACTTATGATAAAATTATGAAAAAGTATTTTTCGTTCGATATTTATTAAATATCAATATGTATGAGAATTAAACAAATTGTTTCTTTCTAAAAACATTCATATTGATCAAAAGATCTGTTCTATATGTTCTTCGATAGCTAAGATCTTCTTCAGCTTTCATTGGATAGTCTTTTCTCAAAGCTAAATTTTGATTTTTTTTTGAATAAAATGATAAAGATAAATTATCTCATAAAAAATAATATGTAATATGATCAATGAGAAAGTTCTTTCTTCTCTGAAGTTTATGGTAGGGACATTCATAAAAGATTTTCATCGTCATGATATCAAAATGAACACTTCTAAATTTTTTGCGTTGCTCCCAGAAGAGCTTACAGATTATAAAAAACATGACAGTCTTATATTTTTTCGCTTATCCAACAGGAGACCATAATGAAATTATTAGCAGTAGCTCTTATAATAAGCACAATACTGTTCAGCCAATCAGCCAATGCTCAAACGTTGAAAATTGCGAATGAAGGCTCCTATCCCCCATTTAGTTATATTGACTCAAATAATAAACTTCAGGGTTTTGATATTGATATCTCTTATGCCCTTTGTCAGAAAATGAATGTCAAATGTATTCTGATCACTCAAGATTTTGAGGGAATGATTCCTGGTCTTCTTGCGAAAAAATATGACGCGATTATCGCTTCCCTTGCACTCACACAAGAGCGCTTACAAAAGATTGACTTCACAGATCCTTACTACAATACAGAATTGGCTGTTATTGTTAGCAAAGATTCAAAAATGAAAGAAATTTCGACAGAAGCTTTTAAAGGTAAAAATCTTGGTGTGCAATCAAATACAACACAAGCTGCCTATGCAGAAGATCATTATGCCTCTGAAGGGGTAAATATCAGATTTTATCCGACAACAATAGAAGTTAATCGTGATCTTTTAAATCATCGGCTTGATGCCATTATCGTTGATAAACTTCAAGCATTAAACTGGCTCGAAAATGAAGGAAAAGATTGTTGCAAACTTCTAGGAATTTTGGAGGAAACAAAATTTCCTATTGCAATTGCCCTACGTCAAAACAATAATGATCTTAAAAACAAATTTAATAAAGCGATAAAAGAAATCCGTTTGGATGGAACTTATAATAAAATCATAAAGAAGTATTTTTCATCCGATCTGTATTAAATATCAATATGGACTAAAATTGAACAAACTGTTTATTTCTAAAATATTATCTAACTCTTTGTGAGGAGTGCAAGAATGATTGAAAGTTTAGCATTGCTATCATTTAGCAATGGTGGATGGGGTGCAGTTATACTTTCTAGTGCAGGAATAACATTATCACTGGCTTTATGTTGTGGGCTTTTGGGACTGCCTCTAGGACTTCTTGGTGCAGTGATGATTCGATCCAATATTAAGACAGCAAAAGCCATGGCAGCCCTTTTTTCATCAGTATTCCGCGGCTTACCAGAGCTTTTGACCTTATTTTTAGTTTATTATGGCTTGCAAAATATTATTCAAATTGTTCTTGATTACTTTAATATTGAAATAATGTTTAGTATTAACGCTTTTGTCGCCGGTGTTGTTGCACTCAGTATGGTGCTTGCAGCCTTTTCTTGTGAAGTTTGGCTTGGAGCATTCAATGTTTTTGATAAAGGTCAATATGAAGCAGCTAAAGCTCTGGGACTTTCAAAATCCACCACATTTTTTCGTATTGTCTTTCCTCAACTGTTCCGAAATGCCTTGCCAGGACTTTCTAATAATTGGCTTACCCTACTGAAAGATACATCCCTCGTGTCAACCATTTCACTTGTTGATCTCATGCGGCAGACAAATTTAGCAGTTGCTGCAACTGATAAACCTATGCTGTTTTATCTTGTCGCATGCTTACTTTATTTGTTATTTTCAGCGTTTTTTTCTGCAATTCTGCACGCTCTGGAAACATATACTCAAGCAGGATATAGAAAGGTCTTGAGCTGATGATTCCAGAATGGCTTTATTTCCTTTTTAATCCTGCTCTTCTAAACCGTTATGGACTAAAATTTATTGATGGCTTTATTATTACTTTTGAGCTTGTTTTTATTGCTTGCTCTATTGGTTTTTTCCTTGGGATGCTTATTACCTTTGCACGTTTATCAAATAATAGGTTTTTGCAATATTCTGCATATGCTTATGTTTATTTTTTTCGCGGATCTCCTCTACTAGCCCAACTCTTTCTTTTCTACTACGGACTTGGTTCAATGAGTAATTTCTGGCAACAGATTGGCTTATGGTGGTTCTTTCAAAACGCATGGTATTGTTGTCTTTTCATTTTTGCACTCAATTCTGCTGCCTATCAATCTGAAATCTTTAAAGGAAGTTTTCTCTCTGTAAAAATTGGACAACGTGAAGCATCAAAAGCTTTAGGATTGAGTCGCTCTGTAACATTTTTTAGAGTTATTCTTCCGCAAGCAATGGTCATAGCATTACGCCCTTTAGGAAATGAATTGATTTTAATGATTAAATCCAGTGCCATCGCCTCACTGGTTACTGTTTATGACTTAATGGGTATTGCCAAGCTCACTTACTCACGTACATTCGATTTCCAAGTTTACGTTTGGGCCGCTCTTATTTATCTTCTTATCGTTGAACTCATTCGTCGTTTTGTTATTTTTATCGAAAATCGTCTAACCCAATATTTACGGTAAATAAAATGATCGAGAAAACCTTTACCAAATCAGAATGTGCAATTAAGCAATTTATTTATTAATGAAAGAATATAATAAAATGAATTTGGAAAATAATAAATTTGTTCATACTGCTCAAAACTCCGTCATTTCTATTCGGAATTTAAATAAATGGTATGGAGATTTCCAGGTACTTTATAATATTAATTTCGATGTTCAAATTGGCGAACGCATTGTTATCTGTGGTCCTTCCGGATCAGGAAAATCAACTTTAATTCGTTGTATTAATCAATTAGAAAAAGCACAAAAAGGTTCAATTTGCCTTCATAATATTGATATTCATGCTGCCCCTCTATACCAACAAAAAAATATTCTCCGTAAAATAGGAATGGTCTTTCAGAACTTTAACCTATTCCCCCATATGAGTGTTATGCAAAATTGCATTTTAGCACCCATGACAGTTCAAGGGCTTTCTAAAAAACAAGCAAAAGAACGGGCCATTCGTTATCTTACAGACGTTGGAATTGAAAAACACTGTAACAAATACCCTTTACAACTTTCTGGCGGACAACAACAGCGTGTTGCAATTGCTCGTGCACTTTGTATGGAACCTGAAGTGATGCTTTTTGATGAGCCAACATCAGCTCTTGATCCAGAAAGCGTTGGAGAAGTTTTAGAAGTCATGGTTCAATTAGCAAATACAGGAATGACAATGCTTTGTGTTACCCATGAAATGGGTTTTGCACGCGAAGTTTCAGAAAGAATACTTTTTCTAGAAAATGGAACAATTATTGAAGATACAGCCTCTGAAAAATTTTTTACTAATCCTAAAAGCCAACGTGCTTGTGATTTTCTTGCTAAAATTAAACATTAGCCATCAACATTGTTTTACTGATACAATTTGAGTCCTATCTTTTAAAACAGTCATAATTGTTTGTGCACCAACAACTCCTGGTGGCAACTCCGTTTTCATTTTCTGTTCCATCATCTCAAAGGCGTCGAGCTGTGCCTGTCGCACTAAAGGATTACATAAAAGCTGTTCTATCTGCCTTGCTAACATACCAGGACGTAAAAATTCATTAAGATATTCTGGAACAATAGGTTGATCGGAAATAATATTGGGAAGAGCTGCAGTCCATAGCGCTAGTTTAGGAAAAATGAATAATTTAGAAAAATAATCAAGTTTATAGCAAAGAATCATGGGAATTTTTGCTAATGCCAATTCCAATGAAACCGTGCCAAGTGCTGCAAGTGCAACATCTGCTTGTGCAAAAGCACGCCATTTTGCATCTTCACCAACAACAACTTCTACTTTACTTTTCCAACCCTTTACAAAATCATGAATTTCATCCACCAAATGCGGTAGTGTTGGTAAAATAATCCGTAAATGAGGGTTACGTTGTACAAGAATTTCTATGGTTTCTCGAAAAATCGGCATTAAAGAGCGAATTTCTAAATTGCGTGATCCTGGCAAAAGAACCAATGTAGATAATGAAATTTGTGCACTGTGTTCTTTTTCTGATTGGCGCTTTTTTTCTGATTGAACAGTCAAGAGTGGAGGATGCATTAAAAGATGATGTCCAACATAAGTAGTAGCAGGCCCTCCCAAGTCCTGCATAATTTTTTCCTCAAAAGGAAAAATTGCTAAAACATGGTCAACAAATGTGCGCATAGCTTTCGCGCGCTTTGGACGCCATGCCCAAACAGTTGGTGCAACATACTTAATGATAGGAATAGAAGGTGCCAAAATACGCACCTTTTTTGCAACACGATGGGTAAAATCAGGGCTATCAATAATAATGAGACAATCAGGTTGTTCTTGTGCAATAAATTTAGACAAATTGCGAATATGCATTAATAATAATGGTAGTTTTTTTAACACTGCACCTAAACCTATTAAAGCAATATCATGAGGATTAAAAAAGCTTTTTAAACCTAGTGCCTTTAAATGCCTTCCACCAATGCCAATCAAATGAATTTTGCGCCCTGTCTGTTGTGATAGACAAGAAATTAAATCTGCTCCAAGTAAATCACCAGATTCCTCTCCTGCAACAACAGCAATTTTTAAGGAACAATCATTCATGATCAAACTCTTCAAATGTTTCTATAAACAGAGAATATTTATTGGCTTTTTCTATCGTTGTTTTCACTGATAATATCAGACTTTTATTCGCCTCAACTGCAATGCCAGATAGTCCACTCTTTGCAATATTTATTATTGTCGCAGGTCCAATTGACGGTAAATCAACGCGATGATCTTGTTGTGGTTTAGCACATTTAACAAGAACACCACCTTTAGGTGGAATTTGCCCTCTTTCTCGCATTTCACACACCCGCCAAAGCATATTATCAGTTCCCTCTGCTCCTTCAACCGCAACCACTCTACCATTGATAGCCACAGCTGCCTGCCCAATATCTAATCGACCTAACAGCTTTGCTGCTTCTACAGCTAAAAAAATATCTTTTTTCTCTTTTTGAGTAGCCCGCCGTAAGGTTAGATTAAATTTCATTGGTGCTAAAAGATCTGGGACTATTTCGTGAGCACCAAGTACACAAAAACCATGCGTTTCAATAAGCCGTATAAAAGCTTTTAATAATGCATCATCCCCACCTCTCAAAGCCCTGATTAATTGAGGTAGAGCTAAAAATGTCGTCCAATCGAGTCGTAATTGTGTAATAAGGGGACGTTTTCTCACTCCACCTGCCAAAACAATATTACAAATTCCAGCTGTTTTTAAAATTTTAATGAGTCGCCCTAACTCTACAATTGACAACTCGCAATGCTCATAGCGATAAAGCACATCATCAGCCTCACCACGCAAAAGTATAAGAAAGGGATTCTGTCCATCCTTCTCAAGAGCCTGAGCAACACTGATCGGCAAAACACCATTTCCTGCTATAATAGCGGTGCGGCCGGAAAGAAAACTTCTGGCACCCAAAACAGACATTTTTAATCCTTATTTTCTTTTATTCTATGATCTTCAAATTTCGGTATGCAATAAAAACGTTTTCCTTCTTCTTTAATAAAATTAATGACATCAATAACAGACTGAGAAGCAGAATAGATAGAAGCAACGTCGCTAACACGCTCTTTAAACGGTTTACTATGATCAAAAAGCATAGTAACTGCATGACGTAAAGCATGAATATCTTTACGCTCAAGTCCTGCACGCTTCATACCAATAATATTTAATCCAGCAAGTTTTGCCTGTACACCTACAGCTGTCCCATAGGGAATGAGATCACCAACCAGCGCAGAAACACCACCAATAAATGCATGATGCCCAACACGAACAAATTGGTGAACAGCAGCACCACCACCAATAATAACGTGATCACCAACAGTAACATGACCAGCTATCATCGCATTATTTGCAAATGTCACATGATTTCCTACATGACAATCATGCGCAATATGTGCATAACAAAAAAATTGGCAATTATTGCCAACAATCGTCATTCCTATACTCGAGTCGGAGCCCCTATGCATTGTTACGCCTTCACGAATCGTACAATTTTTACCAATTGAAAGAGTTGTATGCCCCCCCTTATGTTTATTATTTTGCGGATCTGCCCCCAAAACTGCATGTGAAAAAACTTTACTATTGGCTCCTAACGTTGTCTTCCCCATTATCACAACATGACTCATCAAACTGCATCCATCACCAATAACAGCCTCTGAACTAATATGACAAAATGGCCCAACTCGTACATTCTCACCAAGCTGCGCTCCCTTCTCCACAAGGGCAGTTGGATGGATTTTCGTACCGGACATATTTTTAAATTCCCATCAATATCGTTTACTCTTCTTCGATAATCATCGCAGCAATTTCTGCTTCAGCAACGCGAACATCCTCTACTTTTGCAACACACGAAAAACGCCTCATACCAGACCTCTTTTTTAAAAGCTGCACATGAATCTTTAGCTGGTCACCAGGCACAACCGGTTTACGAAATTTCGCGTGATCAACAGTCATAAGATAAACTAAATTTGTTTGCTTATTTTCTAATTTTAAGAGCGAAATTGCCCCCGCTGTTTGTGCCATAGCCTCTAAAATCAAGACCCCAGGCATAACTGGTTTTGCAGGAAAATGTCCCGTAAAATGTGGCTCATTAATTGTTATATTCTTAATACCAATAGCTTCTTGCTCACCATCAATTTCAACGATGCGATCAATCAATAAAAATGGATAACGATGTGGTAATATTGACAGCAATTTTTCAATATCCACAGCTTCTAGACTTTTCATTTCTCCGGTATTGACCATATTAGCTTTTCTCCTTTTTAACTTTGCCAATATTACGCAACGCCGCTACTTCACGGAACCACTGCTTAAATGGTCGAGCTGGACTTCCTCCCCATTTTTCTCCATCCGGAATATCATTCATAACACCACTACCAGCCGCAATTTGAACGCATTTACCTATTACAATATGATCTGCTACCCCTACACTCCCGCCAAGTTGAGACATATCACCTATCGATGTACTTCCGGCAATTCCGCATTGCGCAGCAATAAGACAATAGCGACCAATTTTTACATTATGGGCAATTTGTACGAGATTGTCGATCTTGCTCCCTTCACCAATAATGGTGTCTTCAAATGTTCCACGATCAATCGTTGTATTTGCACCAATCTCCACACCATCCTCGATGATAACACGGCCAAGCTGGGGAATTTTTTCAATTCCAGAAACACTCCCAACATAACCAAAACCATCTTGCCCAATACAAACACCAGGGTAAAGCTGAACTCTATCTCCTATTAAAGAATACTGAACTGTTACCTTGGGGGCAATATAACAGTCGCGCCCAATACGACAATTTTCACCGATTACAGCAGTGGATGAAATAAGAGTCCCTGCACCAATTTCAACATTACGGCCAATAACAGCCCCCGCTTCGATACACACATCATGTGCAAATTTAGCACTTGGATGAATATGCGCATGTGGTGAAATTTCTCTCTGGCCAAACCAAGGCACTGGCTTTATAGAATCAGGAAATAAGATGCGGCCAATCTGTGCAAAATCACGCTGCGGCGTGGATGTCACCAAAATCGCCATAGATTCAGGAACTTTAAAAACAATTTCACTCGTACAAAAAACAGCAACAGCCAAACTGCCTAATAGAGCATCGGAAAACTTCCGATGCTCCACAAACACAAGCGAACCTTCTACAGCACTCTCAAGTGAAGAAAGAGTATTTATAACTGTGTTAGAAAACTCTGGATTAAGAAGTTTAGCACCTGTTAACTCTGCAACATTCGCAACTGTCAATCGCCGGGACGGCGTAAAAAAAAATGTATCCGCCATCAAAACACTTTCTCTCCCAGCCTAACCCATTCTCTTCAATTTTTCCTTCTCAAGAAAATTTAAATCAGAATTTCGTAGAAATACCAAAGTTTAATTTCTGTAAACGGTCACCTTCCTGCTTCTTTATTGGCCAAGCATAATCAAAACGCAGTGGGCCAAATGGCGAATCCCATATTAAACTTACACCTGCAGACGAACGCCAAGCATTTTTGGTATGCGTAACAGGCGCCTCACCCTGAAAAACGGGTTGATACTTATTTCCATAAAGTGTTGCAACATCTGCAAATAAAGCACCACGCAATCCTAACCCTTCAGGCACAACAGGTATAGGAAATTGCACTTCAGCAGTTGCATTTATATATGTTGTTCCACCCAAGAAAGAAGCTTCACCTTTATTGGAAACCTGTCGAGGACCTATTCCATTGTATTTGAATCCTCTAATCATATCAGTATTTGCTTTAAACATATCGAAGATACGAACACCATCTCGACCCATTCCATGAATATAGCCACCTCCAAAAGAAAGCAAACCAACAAGATCCATTGGTTCAGAAAGCGTTTTATACATCATCGCTTTACCAGTTGTCTTCAAGAACTTCGCATTTCCACCAAGACCCGCATACTCCTGAAGGACACGCACGTACCACCCATCATGTGGATTTTTCATATCGTCAATAGTATTATAGGTTAAACCATAACTAATTGATGAACGTTTCCAAGGACTGTGCTTGGCTGCTTGTACAATTGCCCCAGAATATTTTCCATATAATTCTCTTATATCAGCCTCTTTGTTTAAGTCATAATCTTTACCAAAATCATATTCTTCTTGCACATAAGAATAAGCTAAATTGGCAGATAATTGATCATTAATAGGTATGGCAAACCGAAGCGATCCACCTGTCTGCCGCACATCATATGCTTTATCAGCACGGTAAGTACTGCGAAAAATATCAACACCAGCAGATAAACGATAACCCAAAAAATAAGGATCAACAAACGACAAATTGTAATTACGAGACTTTTCTTGCCCAGCTCCTAATCCTAACCGAACATATTGACCTCGTCCTCCAAGGTTACGCTCGGTAACAGATACCTCAAGTGACATACCAGGGCTTGTACCACCCGTTGTATATCCTCCAGATAAAGAAAGATCTCCTGTCGAAGCTTCAACAACATCTATAACTAAGGTAACCTGATCAGACTGATCTGTTGGAACCATTGAAATATTAACAGCTTTGAAAAAGCCTAAACTTTCCAAACGACGCTTTGCTCGCTGTACGAGAGTTTGATTGTAAGCATCCCCTTCGTTTAAATCAATCTCACGGCGAATGACATAATCACGCGTCTTTTCATTACCACGGATTTCAATGCGCTGAATATAAGCTCGCGGACCTTGTTCAATATTATATAAAATCGAAATTGTATGATTTGCCAAATTACGATTTCCCCGCGGCTCAACCTTAGCAAAAGCATATCCAGAATCAGCAACCTTATTGTTGATAATTGCAACAGACTGTTCAATACTCTCTGCACTGTAAATATCCCCTGATTGAGTTTTAAGAATCCCTTTTACAGATTGAATGTCAACTCCATCAACATCACTTTCAACCTGAATATCACCAATTTTATAGCGAACCCCTTCATCAAGAACAAAATAAATGTTATATGTATTACTCAATTCATCAAAAGTTGCTTTGGAGGAAACAATGCGAAAATCTGCATAACCGCGATTATAATAAAAACGACGAAGAGCTTCTTCATCTGCAGCTAAACGCTCCTCACTATAAACATCCCCCCCCAGTAACAAGGAGAACATTCCCGAAGACTTTGTTGAAATCACATCTCGCAAACGACGGCTTCCAAAAGCATGATTTCCCTTAAAAACAATGTTTCTAATCTTTGTCTTCCGCCCTTCAGAAACATTAAAAACTATATTTACACGCCCTTTTCCCAAATTAATAGTTTGAGCTTTTACAGTGATATTATTACGACCAACAGTCTTATAAGCTTCACGAATCGTATTAATATCAGCTGAAAGCTTAGCAGAATTAAAAGGTTCATTCGATTTTAAAGAAATAAATCGTTTAAGATCAGGATCCTTAAGAGATTTATTTCCCTGAAACAATACTTGGTTAACTACCTCATATTCTTTGACGAACACGACCAGCTTGTCACCAACTTGATTTATTTTCACTTCATAAAATAAACCCAATCCGAAAAGACGCTTTACCGCAGCATCGACATCACTACTGGAAAAACTCTGCCCCGTTTTAATGTCCATATTGTCACGAACTACCTGAGCACTTACAAATTTATTCCCGCGAACCTCAATAGAACGAACCACAGATGCCTGCACTTCCCCAACCATTGCACTTGACATAAAGGCTGTTGTTGGAGCAACTATCCCCATATTTAACACCAACACAGATACTGCATTTAAAAATTTCGAATTTGTAGTCATTGGCTTTTTTTACCTTATCTTATTCCTTGGACATGATGCCTCAAAAAGCTAACTGCCATAACAACTTTTTTATTCACAGCAAGACTTTCCACCCCTTAATTCATTATAACACACGACGCCACAATATTTTGTGGACATGGTAAACGACCTTTAATTTATTTTTTCCATTATTACCTAATTTATAAAATATTTTCCATCATTTATTAGCTAAACCAACAAAAATAATCATTAAAGAACGCAAAAACCATAAAGAGGAGGACAACAAAAAAGCCTACACGGAAAACAATTTCTCGAATTTTAGCAGATATTGGCCTCCTCGTAAGAGCCTCAATGACATGAAGTAAAAAATGTCCACCATCAAGTGGCGGGATTGGAAAAAGGTTAATAAGACCAATGCCTATCGAGAGAAAAGCTGTAAAATTCAACAAAGAGATAAAACCTGTCTCACTTATTTTCCATGCAATTTTGACGGTTTTAGAAGGCCCACTTAGCTGGCAATGATCTTCTTTTCCCCCCATTAAACGACCCATAAAAAAAATTGTTTGCGTAACAATAGACGTAGCACGTTCCGATGCTTCTTTTACAGCTCTTACAAAACCATAGTGAATATATTTTACATAAGCTGGATCTAAACGCGTAGGATTATCTGGATCAACAGGAACACCTACCCCTATCATACTAGTTTGAACCAGATTACCAAATCCATCATCTCTTTCAATCACTTTGGGTGTAATCACCGCCGTAAATACTTGCCCCATACGTTCTATTTTAAATTCTATAGGATCTTCACCATGGAAAGCTATATAATTCATCAAACTTTCAAAGCTTTCAACTCGTTGTCCATCCATCTCAACAAAACGATCCCCTAATTCCAAACCGGATTGGATAGCAGGAAAATCTTTTACTAAAGAACCAACAATTGGTTCAGTGGCTATACGACCATAAATGAAGAAAAAAAATGTTAAAATAACAATGGTAAAAAGAGCATTGAATAAGGGACCAGCAAAAACAGTTGCGGCTTTTTTCCAAGCATGCGCACTAGCAAATGAACCGCTAACAATCGGAGATGATGGCACATTTACCCCTTCTTCATCTCCAATAAACTTTACATAGCCCCCTAAAGGAATAAGCGCTAAACGCCATTGCGTGCCATGTTTGTCTGTATATCCCGCTATTTTTGGACCAAATCCAAGCGAAAAAACTGATGCTTTAATACCACACCATCGTCCCATAAGATAATGCCCAATTTCGTGCACAAAAATGATAATCATAATAACAAAAAGAACACTTAAAACTCTTAAAAGCAAATCGCCTACAGTGATCATATGATTTAAAAGCTCCAAAATATTTCCTCCCAATTAAACCATACAAAAAAAATTAAAAGGTGTATCCATATTAGACATAAACGAACCAATTAAATAAAGAAGGAAAGCAGCCCCCACCAAACCATCCATACGGTCCATAAAGCCACCGTGTCCAGGCAAGAAAGAGCTAGAGTCTTTAACAGAAAATTGTCTTTTTAGCCATGATTGTCCTAAATCGCTTAATTGCGAAACAATGGATAAAACAAGTGCGAGCAATGGTACAAAAAAATTCGTTAAATTGATGTCAAAAAATCGAAAAGCAATTAATATACCACCAGAAACTCCAAAAACCGTACCACCAATCGCCCCTGCCCATGTTTTATTAGGAGAAAATTGTGGTGCTAACTTAGGACCACCCAATGCCCGTCCGCTAAAATAACCAGCAATATCCGTTCCCCATACGATCGTAAATAAAAAAACAACAGTTTGGAATCCTAACGTTTCAGAGCCTCGTAAAAAGGATACAGCGACAACCGGAAAAGATGCATATAAAAACCCTGAAAAAACCCAACCAGTCTTTTTCATAGGCCCAATGGCCAACACTGCTGCCAAAACGATCAAAATACAAAAAATTAATGAAGCGGAAACGCCCAATAGCAAAAAAAAACCAAAAATCAAATAAAAAATACTTGCTAATATTTTTTGTGAAACATGCCATTTTTCTTTAGTAATATGCATCCATTCATAAAGAATAAAACCGCCAATACCCCACACAAACAAAAAAAATAAAATTCCTCCAAACCATGTTAAACACAAAGCAATGATGCCAAAAACAAAAGCAGTCAAAATACGATAAATAAGATTAGACAAAACACTATCCAAAAAATAAAAATAGAAAATACAAACTCAAAAATTGACGCAAGCAAAAACCTTTATTATGGGGACCCTCTGTGTTCATACTTTTGTAGATTTTTTTACAATCTATTATACATGATTTGATATACCAAGATAGCGTTCATAAGACTAAAAAGTGAAAAAACATCAAAGGATTACGTATTAAAAGACATTCACACATATATTTCCTAACACTTTAGTCTATCTTAAATAATAAAAAAAACTACCGTTTATTTCCTATAGAAATTGTGAAATTTAGATCTGATCTTTTCTTCGTGTAAAAACATTTTTCTATCACCCTCTCAATATATCCGAAAATAAGCTGCGGCAAACTGCATTTTTCATAATGAAAGTAGCAAAGTTAAGATAGAATCTATACGTTACATTTTTTTTCAAACATCTACCATGAAAGATTTGAATGACATCCTCAGATCTTTATCTAAATAACGAAAATATTTTTATCAGCTAATGCAAAAAAATGCGTACAATTTTTTATTTTCTTATTATACATCCCCCCCCTCCCTTTAGCAGAGAATCTCTTTCAATATTTAGATAAAGATCTTAAAAATATCTGCTACTTCAAATCAATTTTATCTTACAACATAGAAATGGACTAAAATGCACTTCTTCTCGCCTCACGCTCTCTATTAATAAAATACTTTATTACTCATTCTTATCCATAAAAAGATGTTATACAATATAGATATAATATTTTCTAGTGATTAAGCCGCCTTAAACATGCATAATTTCAGCTTCTTTTATAGCCAAAATCTTATCAATATCAGCAATAGTCTCATCCGTGAGTTTTTGAACTTTGTCAGATAAGCCATGCGCTTCATCTTGACCAATTTCACCTTCTTTTTCTAATTTTTTCAAATTATCCATACCATCACGACGGACATGGCGAGTAGCAACACGCGCTTGTTCTGCATATTGATGTGCAATTTTTACAAGCTCTTTACGGCGCTCTTCATTTAATTCAGGTAAAGGAATACGCAAGTTTACACCGTCAGTAATGGGGTTCAAACCAAGACCAGAATCACGAATAGCACGCTCTACAGCTCCTACCATTGCTTTATCCCACACAGAAACTGAAAGCATCCGCGGCTCCGGAACAGAAATATTCGCGACCTGATTTATATGTACAACAGAACCATAAGCTTCAACCGTCAAAGGTTCTAATAAACTAGACGAAGCTCGTCCAGTCCGCAAACCACCTAATTCATGTTTAAAAGCGGAAATAGCACCATCCATACGACGTTTCAGATCATCCATAATAGATATAACATTCATATTTCTGTCTCCTTCAATTAAGCCTTGAAGATTATCTTCATTCCGACACTATTGTAAACCGTCCAGTTCCATTCAACACTTTAGCCAAACCACCTTTTTCATGAATGGAATATACAATAATCGGTACACCATTTTCACGTGCTAAAGTAACCGCTGTTGTATCCATAACAGACAATCCCCATTGCAAAATCTCAACATGTGTTAATTGGTCAAAACGTTTAGCTGTAGGATCTAGCTTTGGATCTGCAGAATAAATACCATCCACTTGTGTTCCTTTCAAAAGAACATCTGCACCAATTTCTGCTGCACGTAAAGTAGCAGCAGAATCAGTGGTAAAAAATGGATTACCCGTACCGCCTGCAAAAATAACGACTTTTCCTTGATTCATATAACCTATTGCTTTACGCTGTGAAAAACTTTCACAAATTTGTGGCATAGCAATCGCAGACAATACAACTGCCTCAACCCCTAGCTTTATCAACGATGTTCGCAATGCTAAAGAATTAATAGCAGTTGCAAGCATTCCCATATGATCACCTGTCACACGATCCCCACCATGTGAAGCAACAGCAACTCCACGAAAAATATTTCCCCCACCTATAACAATAGCAACTTCTACTCCTAATGCTCGCACTTCAGCAACATCAGCGGCAATACGATCTGCAACGGAAACATCAATCCCAAAGCTCTGTTTTCCCATAAGGGCTTCACCAGAAACCTTTAAAAGAATACGTTTATATTGTAGCGCTAATGTCATTGACAATCTCCCCAAAAGCACATTTATTTTTTGCTTTCGACACCACTAAGGGCACCACTTTATCACGTGACGCCCTCTCAATAATTATACATTTTATATCAAAAATTTCATAACCAACGATATAGTTTAAAATCTCTGACAATAATTTAAAAACCACTACCCCTTTGCGGCCGCTGCAACTTCTGCTGCAAAGTCAGTCTCTTCTTTTTCCACACCTTCCCCTAATGCGAAGCGCACAAACCCTGTAATTTTCGCGGGTGCACCAATCAACTTTTCAGCATCCTTTAAAGCCGATTCAACACTCATATCAGGATTCATAACAAAAGCCTGAGAAAGCAGAACAACCTCTTCAAAAAACTTACGCATGCGCCCTTCTACCATTTTTTCAATGATATTTTCAGGCTTCCCAGACTGGCGCGCCTGATCTGAAAAAATGGCTTTTTCACGCTCAACAGCGCTCACATCAACATTTTCCGCGGTCAGAGCTAATGGATTAGTTGCAGCAATATGCATCGCAACTTGCCGACCAAAAGCGGTAGCAGCTTCCTTATTTCCCGTTGTTTCAATGGCAACCAAAACACCAAGTTTACCAAGCCCATCAGCCACACTATTATGTATATAAGTAGCAACAACGCCATTCTCAACAGAGAGTTTTGCAGAACGCCGGAATGTCATATTTTCGCCAATAGTACCGATCGCATCTTTAATTGTAGCCTCTACAGTCTTCTCAGAACTAGGGTAAAGAGATGCGGAAACAGCATCAACACCCCCCTTTGTCCCTAAAGCAGCTATAGCCACTTTACGTACAATGTCTTGGAATACGTCATTGCGTGCTACAAAATCTGTTTCAGAATTAATTTCAACTAAAACCGCGCTTGAATCGTTTGATGCAACTCCGATTAATCCTTCAGCAGCCGTACGACCAGCCTTCTTATCTGCTTTGGCTATTCCTTTTTTACGAAGCCAATCAACAGCGGCCTCCATGTCACCATTGGTCTCTGCCAGCGCTGCTTTACAGTCCATCATACCAGCACCTGACAATTCCCGAAGTTCTTTTACTTGTGCAGCAGTAATGCTCATATTTGCCTCTTTTATTTTGTAACAATAAAAGCGTGCGAGAAATAAAATCTGTGCACGCCCGTAATCTCTCTTTAGAAATAAGTACCTTAACAGGCGTTTTTTAATTTACTCAGAAACTGAAGCAACATTTTCCAAAACGGGTTCCACATTTTCCAAAACGGGTTCCACAGGCGCATCAACTTGAGCTCCCAAATCAACTCCCATCGCACCTTGTTGACGTGCAATACCATCAAGCGCAGCACGCGCGAAAAGATCACAATAAAGAGTAATTGCACGTGAAGCGTCATCATTGCCTGGTATTGGATGCGTAATGTTATCAGGATCACAATTGGTATCAATAATAGCAATAACGGGGATACCTAAACGTTTTGCTTCTTGAATTGCAATATTTTCTTTGTTTGTATCGATAACAAATATAAGATCTGGAACGGAGCCCATATCCTTAATACCACCAAGCGCACGATTAAGCTTTTCACGATCACGCTCAAGATTCAAACGTTCTTTTTTGGTAAAACCCTGAGCTTCAGCAGCAAGAATTTTATCAAGCTTACGCAAACGATGGATCGAATGGGAAATCGTTTTCCAGTTTGTGAGCATACCGCCAAGCCAACGTGCATTAACATAATATTGTGCCGAACGATTCGCGGCATCAGCAATAATGTCAGATGCCTGCCGCTTCGTACCAACAAAGAGAATGCGTCCACCACGCGCAACTGTATCGGAAACAAGTTTAAGAGCTTGGTGCAAAAGAGGAACAGTCTGAGAAAGATCAATAATATGAATATTATTACGCTGACCGTAAATATAAGGAGTCATTTTTGGATTCCAGCGATGCGTCTGGTGACCAAAATGTACGCCTGCTTCTAAAAGCTGATGCATAGTAAAATCGGGTAGTGCCATAATTTATCCTTTCCGGTTTAACCTCCGCGGAAAAAGCAGAAAAAACTGCTACCGGCGGACGTCTGCTAAATTTTTCTCGCAAACACCCAAACTCCGCGTGTGGAATGAGGACAACATACTAATATTTGATTCTTTTTCAAGTCATTTTCTGCAACCATTTAATATTTACATTGATCATTATTTTTCCCAAGGTCGAGGAATTCAAGACTATTCAATTTTGCGCGCACTGCAAAAGTTCCATAATCTATATGAAGATTACGCATAACACCATTTTCATGTAAGAGAAAACTGGTACGATAGATTGGTAAGCCATCTTTTTTTTCTACATCATCAAAATAAGAAATTGTAACAGGCCAATATTTCTCTTCATCCAATTTTCTCATTTCTTCCGTTTCAGTATCAGACAAAAGCGTTTTCTTTTCCCCAATGACTACACTTTCCTTGATAACTTTATCTGCTTTATCTGTTCCATCAAATACTGTAACATAGTAAAAATGATGACCTGCTTTTGCATGGCGAATGATATTTTTGAGTTGCATGATTGGAAATTCAGCTGTTGCAAATTTATATTCTTTTTCCTTTGGCTTTTCTAATTTAACGACAATACCATCTTGAATACGCTCAGCTACTCCTTGAGAGCGACGTACAACCTCTTGTCCAACTTGATCTGTAACACTAAAACGGAACATACGGCCATCACCCGTTTCATAACTCGTTGTCTGTTGGTCCGTTAAATGTACTGGCATATCTTCACTCTGAATACGGCTGACAAAACGGAAGCGTGTCGTATAGCCTTGACATGCTGAACCTGTGAGTTCGTAAACCATTCGCCCAGACATCCCAGAAATTGTCATTTCATGAGAAACACTGTCGAGATGAAAATCGTAAATTGCTCGATGAGGTACAATAAAAACGGGCTCTTCAGCCTTCGCAGGATATAAAAGAATAACATATAAAATTATTACAAATAATGATCTGTTCATTCTCAACTTCCAATTCTGTCCCCGTTGCATAACACCATATAATAAGGCAAAAAAGACTAACTTCTCAATTAACCACACATTTCCTTAAATCAAAAATTAGTTTATGCAATGGATATATTGTAGAATAAGCTACGGAGTTTAAATTATGACCAACGTGATTGAAAACAACTTAAAAACATTTGGAATTACTCTTCCCGAAGCAGTGAATCCCATTGCCAATTACTTAACAGCTTCACAAAGTGGCAATCAACTCTTTATTTCTGGACAACTCCCTCTTGTTGAGGGAAAACCACTAACAATCGGTAAAGTCGGCTTAACTGTTAGCATTGAACAAGCAAAAAAAGCATCTGAAGCTTGTGCACTCAATATTTTAGCACAAATCAAAGCAGTTCTTGGTGACTTAAACAAAATAAAACGCGTCATAAAAATCACCGTTTTTGTAGCTGTAGATCCTCATTTTACCGATATTCCTCTTGTTGCCAATGGCGCTTCTGATTTGTTTGTCAATATTCTTGGTGAAAGAGGAAAACACGCTCGCTCTGCTATTGGTGTCGCCTCTCTTCCTATGAATGTTCCAGTAGAAGTTGAAGCTATTATAGAAATCTAAACTTTATCAAGAACAGCGTATCACCATAAAGTGATAACCAAGTGCAAAATTTGTTTTTTAACCCTATACCAACCATTGCACGCTCCAGTCTTAAAATTAAAATGCATAAAAGGAAATATTTGTATGAAACAAGCTTATGACAATAACAATATTTTTGCTAAATTGATTCGCAATGAAATCCCTTCTGTTCGTGTCTACGAAGATGATAATGTCATTGCCTTCATGGATATCATGCCACAAGCCCCAGGACATACGTTAGTTATTCCCCGAAAAGGCTCTAGGAACCTATTGGATGCGGATACTGAAACATTATTTCCAGTCATTAAAGCAGTTCAGAAAATCGCCAATGCTGTAAAAAAAGCTTTTCACGCAGATGGTATAACAGTCATGCAATTGAATGAAGCAGCAAGTCAACAAACCATTTATCATCTCCATTTCCACATCATACCACGTATGGAAGGAATAGAGCTTGCACCCCATAATAATGTTATAACACCTACAGAAATCCTTGAAGAGAACGCAAAAAAAATCCGTGCAGCCCTTTAAAGCGCTTTTAAATCGTTGAACTTTTTTTCTTGACATATTTTTTGGTAAAATGTGTCGTTTTTTTATTCTTTGCGCCAACAGATATATTAGAAGATGAAATCTCTAACTGCAATTTCTCTTTTCCCCCGTTTGATTTTTGTGTCAATACGCGCACCATGCCACCATTGCGCAACTTTCCGAATAAAATTTCGTCAGCTAATGGCTTCTTAATATGCTCTTGTATAACACGGTTCAATGGACGTGCCCCCATCTGGGAATCGTATCCTTTATTCGCAAGCCAAACCATAGCAGAACGACTTAATTCAAAACAAATTCCCCGATCAGCTAATTGTGCTTCAAGTTGAAAAATAAATTTTTGCACGATCTGATTGATGATTAACAGAGATAAAGGGGAAAACGGAATGATCGCATCTAGCCGGTTACGAAATTCCGGTGTAAAGAGCCTATTAATTGCTTCAATATCATCACCATCGCGATACAGTTTGCCAAATCCGATAGCCGACTTTGCCAACTCTGAAGCACCGGCATTAGTTGTCATAATTAAAATAATATTGCAAAAATCAATTTTTTTGCCATTATGGTCTGTTAATTTACCGTAATCCATCACCTGCAATAAAATATTAAATAATTCTGGATGCGCTTTTTCAATCTCATCCAACAATAAAACTGCATGCGGTTTCTGATCAACTGCATCTGTAAGGAGACCTCCTTGATCAAACCCTATATAACCTGGAGGAGCTCCAATTAAGCGCGCCACTGTATGCCGCTCCATATATTCTGACATATCAAAGCGTAATAATTCAATGCCTAAAGAAGATGCAAGCTGTTTTGCAACTTCAGTTTTTCCCACACCTGTTGGTCCTGAAAATAAATAACTTCCTATTGGTTTGTCTGATTCGCGCAATCCTGCTCGCGCCAATTTAATTGATGAAACCAATGCGGAAATTGCCTGATCTTGCCCATAAACAACATGCTTGAGTTCTCCTTCAAGCTTGCTCAGCGTCTTTTGATCATCGCCCGAAACTGTTTTTGGTGGAATCCTTGCCATAGTAGCAACAGTTGCTTCAACTTCTTTGACACCTATACTTTTTTTCCTTTGCTTTTTTGGCAAAAGCTTTTGTGCTGCACCACTTTCATCAATAACATCAATTGCTTTATCCGGTAATCGGCGATCAATTATATAACGTGCGGACAATTCTACAGATGCCTTCATCGCCTGATCAGTGTATTTAATTTGATGAAAATTTTCAAAATAAGGCTGCAGCCCCTGCAAAATCTTAATTGTATCAGCAATCGACGGCTCGTTAACATCAATCTTCTGAAAACGGCGCTCTAAAGCACGATCTTGTTCAAAGATTTTACGATATTCTCTGTAAGTCGTTGAACCAATACATAGAATAGTTCCGGAAGATAATGCAGGTTTTAAAAGATTTGCCGCATCCATATTTCCTCCCAATGTAGCCCCTGCTCCAATTAAAGTATGAATTTCATCAATAAATAAAACAGCGTTTGGAGACTGCTCAAATTCTTTAATAACGTGCTTTAACCGTTCTTCAAAATCACCACGATAGCGTGTACCAGCAACAAGCCCTCCGATATCAAGGGAAAATATTGTTGCATTTGATAAAACTTCAGGGACCTGCCCATCAACAATACGTTTTGCTAATCCTTCAATGATAGCGGTTTTTCCAACGCCAGGATCGCCAACCAAAAGCGGATTGTTTTTTGACCTTCTACATAAAACCTGAATCATACGTGAAATCTCTACTTCACGACCAATTAATAAATCAATTTTTCCATTTCGTGCCTTACAATTGAGATCAACACAATAAGCAGCCAGTGCACCTGTTACCTTTTCTTCATTGTCTAAAATCTGCTGATCCAATTGCTCTTCAAGTCCCTCAAGTAACATAGATAATCCCTCATCCCGAGCGATACCATGTGAAATAAAACGTACAGCATCATAACGTGTCATTCCCATCTCTTGGAGAAAATATGCCGCATGACTTTCACGTTCAGAAAAAATTGCAACCAGAACATTGGCTCCTGAAACTTCATCTTTTCCAGCTGATTGAGCATGAATTACCGCACGTTGGATAACACGCTGGAAAAATGTTGTTGGTTTTGTATCCTCATCGGCTTTAATCTGTCCATCCAATTCTAACTGGATATAGTTTATTAAGCGCTCTCGCAGTTCTTCTACATCTACCTGACAAGCCTGAATAACTAAATTTGCATCAGCATCATCTAGAAGAGCCAGCAGAAGATGCTCTAATGTCGCATATTCATGCCGCGCTTGAGTAGCAATTGTTAATGCCCGATGCAAAACCTCTTCAAGACTAGGTGTAAAAGATGGCATAACTCCTCACTTCCATTCCATTACACATTGTAATGGATGTTCATTTCGACGTGCACACTCTCTAACTTGTATCACTTTCATTTCAGCTACTTCATAACTATAAGTCCCGCATTCGCCTACCCCATTCTGATGAACATGTAACATGATACGTGTTGCTTCTTCTAAACTTTTTTTAAAAAAATTTTTTAAAACAAAAACAACGAAATCCATAGGCGTGTAATCATCATTAAGTAAAAGCACACGATACAGCATAGGTTTTTGAAGTTTTAATCTAATCCTGGACATTATAAAGACATCTCGGCTACTTTTATCCCAATTCTTGCCCTTTTCATTATGCATAATGTGTACTATAGAATTTGTTATTAGTTTTTGTACCACTACTATTTCCTGTGCTGTATATTTTTTATTAATTTTAAGTTCTTTCATAACTATTGCAACAGCTGTTTGTATAAAGAAAAAACTTTCTTTTTTGGTTAGGTTTTAAAAAGGGGGAAATCACAAAATAATTTCTGTAAACAAATTAGTAATATCATTCATCTAAATTGTGTCAGCGTAAAGAAAAAACTTTACAAAAGTTTTTCAGATTAAATGGAGAAATAGGATACTGCCAGTGTATATTAACTGCCAAAAAATTGCGTGTTTCTACCAAAAGGTAACAATCGCTTTTATTATTTTAGTTCTTTCTTACTCTGGAGCATCAGCTACTCCTCAAGGAGCCTATCCTGATAAATATGCCGCAATCGTTATAGATGCAAATACAGGAAAAACTTTATTTCAAGCCAATGCAACCCTCAAACGGTATCCTGCATCTTTAACAAAAATGATGACACTTTACATGCTTTTTGAATCCTTGCATATGCGTCGTCTTACCCCCAATACACCAATTCCCGTCTCACATTATGCAGCAACACGGCCACCAACAAAAATCGGATTTAAAGCAGGTCAAACAATTTCTGCAGAAGCCGCTGCAAAAGCTCTCATTACAAGATCAGCAAATGATGTTGCAACTGCCATTGCAGAGTATCTCGGCGGTAATGAAAAAAAATTCGCTCGAATGATGACTGCTAAAGCCCGCAAACTTGGCATGACACATACACATTTCGCAAATGCTTCAGGGCTTCCTGATGTGCGTAATTATTCTACAGCGCGGGATATGGCCACTTTATCATTAGCCTTGCGCAAAAATTTTCCACAACAGTATAATTTGTTCAAAATCAAAAGTTTTACTTTCCGCGGACATACAATTAACAACCACAATAAGCTTGTCAAAATCATGAAAGGTGTAGATGGAATTAAAACCGGCTACACACAAATGTCAGGTTCTAATCTAGCGACTTCGATGCGTCTTGAAGGACGATCTATCGTTGCTGTCGTTATGGGAGGTAAATCATCTACCGCACGTGACGAGCATATGGCCAGCTTATTGAGCCAATACTTGCCAAAAGCAAGTAGGGCGAAAAGTAGTAGCCCTTTAATGGCTTCTGTACACTATAATTTACCTAAAGGTATAAATATTCCTATACCAAGTGTTAAAGCTGAACCAACCAATTTCGATGATGAAATTTCCACTATGTTAACAGCATTTGCAGAACAGCCTAGAAATTCCAATATGGCAATAGCTGCTGTCAACCAAGCAATTATACCAATCCCTAATCCTCAAAAAGCTATGCCCGTTGAGACTCATAAAATTTTTACAGCTTCTTTGTTCACAAACGCCGGATGGGCTATCCAAATTGGTTCTCTTCCTAGTGAAGAACAAGCAAAAAAACTACTTTTAAAAGCAAAAGACACAGCTTATTCTGCTTTAAAGCGCACATCTTCACATATGCAACTTTTTGAGAAAAGTGGACGTCATTATTACCGAGCTCGATTTATAGGCTTTCAATCAAAAAAAGATGCTCTCAATGCTTGTTCTACATTAAAGAAAGCAAATTTTAACTGCTATACTGTAGCTTATTAAAAGTTTTTGAATTCGCGTTAAGGATAGTATCATGACCGATAATGCTCTTGCTTCATCCATTAAAAAAGAAAAATTATTGAAGCAATCATCTCTTCTCTCATTGCGTTCTCTTCACGATGCTGCAACAAAACTTGCTAATTTAAGATATAGCCCAGCTGCGTTAGATACACCGTCTCTTGTTAACCTTCTCATTTGCCAAACGATACGAAATCGTCGTCTGTCCATGCCTCCTGTACGCATTCATTTACGCGTAGCAAGCCAAACCGGTAATGTACCTATTAAAATCCATCTAGGTGCAACAAACGCCTAATTCTGTAGATCATGTCCGCAAAAGCTATTTTGTAAATTAAGAATATTCACACATTGTCTACAACTTAAAAAAATCTTTTAGTACACGCAACTTCTTCCTCAAATTTCAAACATCGCGCTTGCAGGGTTCTCTTCAACTCTCTGATTAGATTTTTAATAAAACCATCTCTTAAGGCGCATAAAATACCAAATGTCAGACTTACCTTTGGATTTAATATCAAAGATTATTCTTGATCTTTTTTCATAAGAAGAAATAGTCCCATCGGATGCAAAGTTTTCTCATTGGTTGGGCACAACCATAATAACTCACTGAAGAGAATTCTCTTCAATAAAGCATAAATTCACCCATGCAACATAAGCCCCATATGACATAAGCATTGTATAAGATTTCCTAAATTTTTTGAGTCAACTCGTGTTTTCTTTTAAAAGAAAAGCAACTTTAAAATACAACTCCTTATAGTTTCTCACTCTCTACTTTTCGCGAAAAACTATGAATCGTATAACTCCCACAAGCCTCTACACCCTCACTTTTACACAGCCAGAGCCCAACTATCACCCCTTGTATTTATTCGTACTCATGTGTCACCACTATTCTTGTACTCAAAAAATTTTTTACACGTATGCTCATCCACCTTTCGCACTGTGATTCAATGAGTTCTGGTGATTTATTGGTAATAATGCGTAAAACAAAAACGTCTTACAATATCAAATAGTTTGACATAACATGAAAATAATTAATTTGTTAGCGTCTAGCGAAGACAGCTTTAATAAAGCTCATTCATCATTTTACAACTTCAATGAGACCGCAGAATACAAGAATATTCTCTTATGATAAATTAATTTTGTTCTCTTGCACATCACACGCGAAATAGCTCTGTGAAGCCGTTTAAGCAGAGACTCAATATATCTCTTTATAAACCGTTTTAATACAAAAGCTTCCAGCCAATACTGAGAACTCACAAATACAATGATGGTGCCCGCTGTTACTTTCATAAGCAATAGACAGCCAGAATTTACCAGATTACAATCCGTTGCACGCTTTAACAGGATATTGCATTGACTGCGAGACCAGCTTTACTCGTTTCTTTATAGCGTTCACTCATATCATGTCCTGTCTGACGCATTGTTTCTATACAAGCATCAAGAGAAACAAAATGATCCCCATTACCATGCAACGCAAGAGAAGAAGCTGTCACCGCCTTAACAGCCCCCATTGCATTGCGTTCAATGCAAGGAACCTGCACAAGACCTGCAACCGGATCACATGTCATTCCCAAATGATGCTCCAGCGCAATCTCTGCAGCATTTTCAATTTGAGCCGGTGTACCACCCAACGCGGCTGTTAACCCTGCTGCTGCCATTGAAGATGCTGTCCCAACTTCACCTTGACATCCAACTTCTGCACCAGAAATAGAAGCATTATGTTTAATCACCCCCCCAATGGCTGCTGCCGTTAACAAAAAATTATGGATTCCCTCCCGATCTGAATCATCATTAAACTGGAGATAATAACGCAAAACTGCAGGCACAACTCCAGCTGCTCCATTCGTTGGTGCCGTAACAACACGGCCACCTGCAGCATTTTCCTCATTTACTGCTATGGCATATACCGAAAGCCAATCATTAGCCCAAAGTGGATAATTGCGATTTTTCTTTCGATTTTCTAAAAGCTTTTCATACAGCTTTTTAGCACGCCTTGGAACATGCAATCCACCTGGCAATACGCCTTCTTGTGAAAGACCTCTATCAATACAATTTGTCATAGCGGAAAAAATTTCATCAAGACCCGTATCAAGAGCCGAACGCTCCATCTTCGTCTCTTCGTTTATGCGCTTCATTTCAGCAATGGAAAATCCTGATTTTTCTGCCATTGACAACATTTCACGTGCAGAATCAAAAGGATATGGCACTTCAAACGTTTCCTGTTGCGTATTACTATTCATATGGCTTAATTCATCCTCAGTCACAACAAAACCACCGCCAATAGAATAATAAATCTGCCGCAAAAGAATATTCCCCTCATTATCAAGCCCTTCAAACGCAAGTCCGTTAGCATGTCCAGGTAGAACTTTTTTTCGTTCAAAAATAAGATCACTTTGCAAATCAAACTGATAAGCAGGATGGCCTTTTGGTTGCACTTTTTTTTCACGTATAACTTTTTCTAAGAGGAATCCCATACAATCAGGGTCAACAGTAGATGCTTTTTCGCCCAAAAGCCCTAATATAATAGCTCCATCTGTAGCATGCCCAATTCCTGTAAAAGCCAAAGAACCATAAAGATAAACACGTATACGGAAGACCTCAGCTTCAAGTGGCTGAGAGAAATTGCGTGCAAGAATCTCTTGCAAAAACATGTTAGCCGCCGTCATGGGCCCCATCGTATGTGAACTAGAAGGACCAATACCAATTTTAAAAAGTTCAAAAACAGATAAAAACACTCATCACCCCAAAATTCCACAAACTCTGAGTATACGCTTTTTTATCGCGTTTGTCCCATTTAAAATCAAATTGCAAGATAAGCTAAAAGAATAACAGCAATAAATACGAATGTCGCTCGTCTTGCTACCATCCAACATTTTTTTTCTATAGCGCTTTCCATAGCCAACCCTCGAAACGGACAATAATCATCCTTTTAATTTTGTAAGCGTAGTAAAATAAAAATTAATATGCAATTTAAAATTGAATAAGAATGAGAAGTTCTCACCGAAATGTTTTTTATAAATCCAAGATCTAAAAAAATGACACCCACTTACATAAAGCGCACAAAATTCTCAATTGGCTCACGTTCAGTTTCAAAATTATTTTCTGGAGCATTCATATCGCGATAGCCAAGTGCCATACCACAAATAATTTGCCGATCAGAAGGCACTGATAAAAGTGTACGAATTTGCTTATGATAATCAGCAAAAGCAGCTTGGGAACATGTATCCAACCCAAACCCACGTGCTGCTAACATAATGGTCTGCATAAACATCCCCAAATCAAGCCAGTTTCCCCTTTCCATGTCGTAATCCATTGTAAACAAAAGCCCTACAGGCGCACCAAAAAAGGAAAAATTTTGCGCTTTCTGGTGAAGCATTTTTTCCTGCTCATCTTTTTGAATTCCAAGGCTTTTATAAAGATCCAAACCAATTTTTCGACGCCTTGAAAGATAAGGTTCACGCCATTGGCGTGGATAATAAGGAACTTCACGTTCGCCTTTTACACCCGAGAGCACGAGTTGTGAAAGTTCTTGTCCTACTTTCTGCAATACATCCCCTGTAAGAACAATGACTTGCCATGGCTGAATATTCGTTCCAGATGGTGCACGTGCCGCAAGTTTTAAAATTTCTTTGATTATTTCCTCTGAGACTGGCTGATTGGTAAAAGCTCGAATCGACTTACGTGACAGAATAGATTGGAAAACATTAATAGAAGAATCATCTGTCATTATTTTTACTTTCTCTTTTGAAAAGTGAATTTGTTGTTTGCTCATTCAAAGCCAATGCGTTGCAAGAACACCTTTGCAACCCTTTTTATTTGTCCTACTCTTCCTGAAAAGCTTATACATTGCACACCCTCTCAATGCAGACCATTAAAGAATATACAGCCATTTAATGATTCATGGAAAGAAAATCATCCAAAATGAATATGGAATAAATTTTATAAGCAACGATTAACTCTCAATTCAACTAAACTCTTAAAAAAATTTTCTCGATGCGTTCTAAATCATGGTGGAGATCATCAATATCACCCTGTATCTGCGACCCGCGTCCTCCAAGCTGCACATACTGCTACTGTGCTTGCAAATATCGGAATAAGTTTTGCTACAATCTTAATCTGCTTGGTCATCATCAATTAATGGAACTGCTTTTACATCTCCCATCATTTTAATCACTTCACCATATACAGATAACCTGTAATGGCAACACTTTACTGAAAAACGCTGAAGAAACAGCTGGACAATCCATAGCTTGCTCTTCCAAATATAAGAGATTAAACTTTCATGGCCTATTTTATCGCAAGTATCCTCAGCAGTACTCATCGCTGCCTCTTTATAAACAGAAGTCACTTCATTTGCACTACCTTTTATAGGATTTTCATTTTTATCTCCGAGATAGATTATATTGCCGTCTTTTTCTCAATTAACCACAACAATAAGGAGTTCTTTGATAAACATGGTTTTATAGGATTCATCTCTGTATTTAAATCCCTCTTCCAGAAATTGAGTTGCCATTTCGTGGTTTTAACGAACTATTTATTCCAGCTTGCTTACATCTAGTGTTTGTATGCCTTTATGCGCTGTAGCGGTGCACAATTAAGGGAGGCAATTGTTTGTTCACTCCCCTGCCCCATCAATGCCTTTTACCCTCGCTTCATCAGTAATGATGATAGTGCTGTTACTGATAGCGGATTTGGTTTGCCTTTCCACTGAATTATGCGCTTTAGCATAATTTAAAAACATTCTTAGCAACATTTCTCTAATGATGCCATATGTGCTCTGTTTTAAAGTCACGCTCCCTGAAACATTAAACTCTTGACTTCTGGCTTGGGCATCGGCACTGTTGGTAATGTCCGTATGTGTTATCTTTTTACAGTGATGCCAAAACCACCCCAGCTTTGCCCCCTAATTACTCCACAATACTGTTATAATGGCTGAAGGATTTATCCCTTTTGGAAGGAGAGATTTTTGATGCTGCATCAGTTTTTTCCCGCCATTATAACCGAATGAAACCAATTTCTGCTTAACTAAATTTACTCCGTAGCATTGCAGCTGGTGATCGTAAAAACATCCTCCACATCCATTTTTACATGTTTACCAAAACCATTGACCCAGCCAGTGTGGTGTTTTTCCCACTGTTGGTGTGAACAATGCTCGTAAAAATGCAATGCCATCTCTCAAGCAATGGAAAAGATTTTAACTGAATTAGACAAGAAAAATATTGTAGAGGTGTCGAAAGAACCTAAAGAATTCTATGACAGTGTAAAATTATGTTCTTCTGGTATTACCGAACCTCATGCAAGACAAAATCTTATTATCAAGCTTTATGAAAGTTTTTTTACCAAAGCATTTTAAAAGACAACTGATAAACTTGAAATTGTTTAGCCCCCTGTTGAGGTTGCGGATTTTATTATTCGTTCTGTTGATGAGATTTTACAAAAGGAATTGGGAAAAAGCTTGAGATCACGTGGTATTTCTATTCTTGTCAAAGAAGGTTTTTGTAACCTATTTCGTGAGACACGAAACAATACGGCGGGAATTAAAAAACAGCCCATGGAGTGAGATTGAAAAAGTGACCAGTAACACGCGCAGCAAATGCTAGTGCTATAGTTTCCCAAATGAAAGTGCTTTTTAGCCGAACAAAAGATAAAATACCGTCACTTTATATTAAAACAGCAGATAGAAAACGACTTGCAATAGAAGAAATCAAAAAAGTTAGGGATAGGTAGAAAATAAGTTAAAAGAATCAACGGAATTAAAACTCCCGAACTTTTATGCAACCTATTGATTTGATTAAATATTGGCTGGGGTACCTGGATTCGAACCAGGGAATGCCGGTACCAAAAACCGGTGCCTTACCGCTTGGCTATACCCCAAAAAACACGATCAACACTACTTTTGCACCTTATAGCGATTCCTATGAAGGTACGCAATATCTGAAAAACAAAGCTTTTACTTTTTTATTATAAAATTTTGAAATCTTACACGTATTATATTTTCGCAAAACTGTAGCAGAAAGCTCCCACCCGTTTACACTTTCAACATAAGCAATGGCTATTTATCTATTTTTCATCTCCTGACAACACAAAACGCAAATTTTATAATTACCAATGTGTTTAAAAATTATCATAAAATATTCTTTTCTCTTAATGCATTTAAATCTAAGCTCTTTAAATGAGAGCAGAAAACAGAGACTTTATATTATTGATGAGCTTTTACCTTCATTCATTGCATTCTTGCTGATTCAATACACAATAATTAATCTCTCTCTCTTAACTTACAGATTAGAACAATAACGCACAATGAACACCATTACTTATTATAAGATAAATCCCATTTTTAGCTAATATGTATAAACTATCAGTGGTTACTAGAATTATCAAATATTTCTAAGGTTTTTGCAAAAGATACCCACGCGTCCTCCGTTGCCAACACTGTGATAAAAGTAACAACACATTTTAGATAAAAAAATAAGCTATTGATAGCTCTCTCGCTCACTTTTATTTAAAAAGATAATTAATTGCATTTTTTGCGCGTGCATCGGTATAAAAATTTCTTCCGAAAGACACTGATATAAATCAGTGCTATTTCGAGTGATTGCGCGTGTACATCTCCTAAAAAGACCTTTACGAAGAGATGATTACCGAATTAATTCATACAAACGGATATTCAACATTTGCTTTTAGATGAAGTAAATGGCACATTAAGTTTGTGGAGTGAGCTTAACAAAATAGAATCGAGGAGATTTTCAAATGGCTTTTGAATTGGCTGCGTTGCCTTATGATTATGACGCCCTTTCGCCCTATATGTCACGTGAAACGCTTGAATATCATCATGATAAGCATCACCTCGCTTATCTGACCAATACCAATAATTTTGTAAAAGAATTAGGCTTAGAAAATGAAAGCCTTGAAGATATTGTTAAAAAAAGCTTTGGGAAAAATATAGGTTTATTTAATAATGCAGCGCAATATTACAATCATAACCATTTTTGGCATTGGATGACAAAAGGTGGTGGTGGTCAAAAACTTCCTGAAAAACTAGCAAAAGCTGTTGAGGCTGATCTAGGTGGCTATGATAGATTCCGCACTGATTTTATTGCCGCTGCTACTGCCCAATTTGGTTCTGGGTGGGCATGGGTTGCTGTTAAAGATGGCAAGCTTGAAATTATGAAAACACCTAATGGTGAAAATCCTTTAGTTCATGATGCTCAACCTATTTTGGGAATCGATGTATGGGAACATTCCTATTACATTGATTATCGCAATGCACGCCCCAAATATATCGAAGCTTTCATAGACCATTTAATTAATTGGGATTATGTTTTGAAGCTTTATGAAGATTGTGAACTTTAAGCTATTTACACAGCTCTTTGTGAAAGGCTTCGTAAGCTAATGCGTGATGGAGCCTTTCTAAAAGAGACAGATGTTTAAATTAGCAGCAGTTTTTTCCTACTATTTTTAGAATATATGCATAGATATATGCAATTTCTTCTATCTTTGAAAAACGTCCCGCTGCACCTGCATGACCTGAATCCATATTAATGCGTAATAAAATTGCATTATCGTCTGTTTTCAAGTCTCGTAATTTTGCTACCCATTTCGCAGGTTCCCAGTAAGTTACACGAGGATCTGTTAATCCTGCCGTCACAAGCATAGGAGGATATTTCTGAGCTTTGACGTTATCGTAGGGAGAATAGGAAGCGATAAAATTATAGTCCTCTTCTGATTCAAGAGGATTCCCCCATTCTGGCCATTCTGGGGGCGTTAGGGGCAATGAAGCATCTAACATAGTATTTAAAACATCAACAAAAGGCACATTTGCTACAATTCCAGCAAAATCCTGTGGAGCTATATTAGCAATAGCTCCCATCAACATTCCTCCTGCTGAACCACCTTGGGCAATAAGACGGTCATGAGAAGTAAATTTATTGTTCACAAGATAGCGTCCACAAGCAATAAAATCTGTAAATGTATTGTATTTAAAAAGGTGTTTTCCCTTCTCATACCATTCAACTCCTTTTTCTTTCCCTCCACGAATATGGGCTATGGCATAAATAAAACCTCTATTAACCAAAGAAAGTACATTGCTATTGAAACTGGCTGGTATGGAAATTCCATAGGCTCCATAACCGTAAAGCAAACAGGGTGCACGACCGTTAAGAGCGGTAGCTTTGTGATAAAAAAGCGAAATAGGAATTTTTTCACCATCGTCTGCTATCGCTATAACACGCCGTGTTATATAGTCATCTTTATTATGCCCAGAAGGAATGGTTTGCGTTTTTAAAAGCATCCGTTTGCGGCTTTTCATTTCATAATCAAACACTTGATCAGGTGTCGTCATAGAGGAATAGGAAAAACGAATGGTTTGACTGTTGTATTCTGCTGCACCTTGTAGCCCTAAAGAATAAGCCTCCTCAGTAAAAGCAATGGAATGAATTTGTTTAGTAGTACGCTCCATTATTTTTATACGAGGCTGTCCTTCAAAACGCTCAAGCCAGATAAGAAAATCTTGATAAGCATCATGCGATAGTATCAGATGTCCAAGCTGGTGTGGCACAAGTTCAAACCAATTTTCCGATTGCGGAGATGCATATGGCGCTACCATAATTTTAAAGTCTTTTGCGTTATCCAGATTGGTTAGAATATAAAAGACATCACCACCTTCTGTAAGTGAATATTCAATACCTTTTTGCCGCTTCCGTACACATTGCGGAACAGTGAGAGGCGCTTCAGCTGGAATCAACCAAACCTCTGATGTTTCATGATCATGAATGTTAATATAAATAACGTCATTAAGTTTAGAACCGCTTACGTGTAAGAAAAATCCTGGATTATCTTCGCGAAAAATAAGCTTATCTTGTGATTGATTAGTGTTTAATCGGTGATAATAGAGCTCTGAAGGCCGATGATTTTCATCCATCTTCGTATAAAAAAAACCTTCAGATTTAGCATCCCATACAATTTGTCCTGATGTGTCAGTAATGGTATCCATACAATCAGACAATGTTTCCAAATTACGAATTTTAGCTTTATAAAATTCTGATCCTTTGTCATCATAAGTCCAGACAACATGTGTATGATCAGGAGATTCTTGAACTGAACCAAAATTAAAATATTCTTTTCCTTCAGCCAAAGCATCACCATTAAGGTAAACGTTTTTTTCTCCCCCATTTCTTGATATACGGAAATAATGTGGTTGTTGGCCTCCGGTAACATAAGAAAATCCATAAGCAAAAGGCCCATGTTTTATAGGAACGGAACTGTCATTTTCTTGGATACGTCCTTTCATTTCAGTAAAAAGCAAATCTTGTAATGGCTTTGTATCAGCCATTTGAGCAGCCTGATAAGCATTTTCATTTTCGAGATGATATCGAATATTTAAGTCAAGACAATGAGGGTTTTTAAAAACATCTTGCCAATGAGACGCACGTAGCCAATGATAGGGATCATTACGACAAATACCATGATATACTTCTTTATGTGTGATTTTAGATGCTTTAGGGGGAATTACAGAAGAGCCAGTCATGCACGATCCTAATGTTAAATACAAACTCACGACTTCGTATATGTTAGAATCGCATTGTTTATGCAAGTGTGTAAATCTGTAAATTCCGCTTACTTACAAAAATACAGCTGTGATAGTTTCTACAATGGCATTATATATTTCTGTTTATCCATATTACAGGCATTGTCTTCTGTGTATAATACCCTATAAAAGTCACAAGCTAAGGAAATAAGGCTATTATGTAGCAGAACTGAATTTTTCTTCAAATAGTAGAACTAATTTTCGGAATAAATAATAGAATCCACTTTAAAAATATATGTAGCTATGTTGTTCTTATTTTTTAGCAATAATATTTTACTGTACCATATTGATAGCTAATTGTATAATACATATTTATTAAGATAGTATTACAAATAAATTTTAATTTATTAAAAGTATTTTTAAATTTAAAAAACAACAATAAGTTAATTTTACATTTAACGAGATTATTTCATAAAAATAATAATAAATAATAAACATATTAAATAAAATATTAACTTATGTTTTATATTTTCATTTATACAATCTCTCTAAAATAAATTGATTCATTTTATATCATTTTTTACATTTATAATATATTTTGTTTACGAGATTTTATATAAAAAACTATATTCTAATAGGTCAATAAGTTGGTTCTTCTTGTTGTATATTATGGCCAAAAAGAGGTGTTTATTTGATTTTTTTGTGTTTTAGCAATTTTATAGAATAATTGAATTGACAAAAAAGATTTTTGTACAATATGAAACCTGTGTGCATGCAATCTCATGTCATGAGGATATGTGCTGTATCTCGATTTTAGATTACTTAATTCAAATTAAAGGAAAGAAGAATGGAACATCATCCAGTCTTAGAGACTGAAAGCAATTTAGTTATTACATTGGTTGCTGATATTGTTGCTGCCTACGTAAGTAATAATTCTATCCGACCGACCGAAATACCAAGTTTAATTGCTGATGTTCATGCCGCTTTTCGTAAAGCGGGGAATGTAGAATTAACAGAAGTAGAAGTTGAAAAGCAGAGACCAGCCGTTAACCCAAAGCGTTCAATCTTTCCAGATTATCTCATCTGCCTTGAAGATGGGAAAAAGTTTAAATCTTTAAAGCGTCATCTCATGACTCATTATGGAATGTTGCCAGAGGAATATCGTGAAAAATGGCAACTAGACAGCTCTTATCCTATGGTTGCGCCGAATTATGCAAAGGCACGCTCAGCTTTGGCAAAAGAGATGGGACTTGGGCGCAAAAGTAAACGGAAGAAAGCAAAATAACAGTGTCTTCTAAAAAACTGGTCGCCTTCGGTATATAATGTAAAGCGTTTTTTCAGTAAATTTGGTATAGTTTTTTTATAAAATATTGATTTTTATACATGACTTTCTTTACGAATTCGTTCAATCATCGATTTAAGACCATTTGACCGTTGTGGTGTAAGATTTTCTTTTAAACCAAGTGTTTCAAAAAAACCTTCCGCATCGGCATTGCGGATTTCAGAGGCTTTTTTTCCTGAATAAAAGGCAAGAAGAATGTAAATAAGTCCACGTACAATATGGGCATCAGAATCACCTTGAAATGTTAATGTTGGATTATCCGAAGTATTATCACGTGATGATAAAAGCCATACTTGGCTAACACATCCCCGCACTTTGTGATCATCATTGCGAGCGCTTTCTGGAAAAGGTGGTAATTCATGTCCAAGTTCAATGACATAACGATAACGATCTTCCCAATTATCCAAAAGAGAAAAGTTTTCTATAATATTCTCAATCGTTTCTGCCATAATCTCAGTCCTGTTCTTCTTTTATGATTATCTTACATGTATTTACTTGAAAGATAAGTAATGACTCTTCTCATGAAGCATAATACCTATAATGAACGTTCAAAAAATATTTCAAGGTAATGTCGTATATTTCTGTTTTTGTGTAGACTCTTGTGCCTCCCTCTTAGACGTAATTTTGGGAGAGGTTGCCATATTCTTATCACCCAGTATGCGTCCAAAATATTCGTAAGCTGCTCTTGCACCATAATATGCACGCTCGCCAAGTGAACTTAAAAAGGACTTTCCTACTTTGCAGGCTTCTATATTACGATCACAAAATGTTCCTAAATCACTTAAAGCTTCCTTAAAAGCAATAATCACATCACTCGTTATTGTCTCATGATCTTTTTGAGAAAAGGAATAATTATTACTCGGTTTTTCTACAAAAAATGAAATGATGACAAAAACAAAAAACAAAAAAAAGAATAATTTGATCAAAAAACGTATCATGGGCAACCAATGCACCGCAGTTGTAAATGAAACACAAGCAGCAGTCTATACTCTTCTTCTTTATAAAAAATTTATAAGATAAGTCCTTTATAAAATTGAGTATTTGTGTATCAGATGTGTAGCATTCATTATGTCATCATAAGACATGATGTAGCTAAAAACAAAATCGCATGCACTTTTTATTAAAAAATGAACATAAAAATTGCACAGTGAAAAAATAAAAACGTTGAAGTATGTGAGATTGTGCTTTCATGACATCTTATAAACATACATGTAGTATAAAAGACAAAATGATACCTCATAATCATAACAATAAGTGAGGTTTAGATACCTAACGATACCCTTTATAAAAAGCACAATATAAAATTATAAGAATTAAACCACCAACCACTTTTCTGCAGATATTTTAAAAATCATGTCTGTTGAATTTTATGAAATTTATCGAATATTAGCAAAATAGATTTATGCTAGAATATATATGATATGAGAAAAAATTATGCTCATCAGCATTGTGTTGAAATACAAGTTATATACATACGAGATATTTGGAAAAGATATAATACTTTTCTCAGTTCTAAAACGTGATAAATATAATGCTGTTTCAATTTGATTGCAAAGAATAGAAAATATATACGTAAAAAAATGAAAAAATGACGTAGCACTTTCAGTTGAGATGATGATATGTGACGATATAATTTCAAGCGTAAAAACGGTATTGCATAGGTAGAGTTTTTCTATACATACTAGAAATTCTGTAAAATATGAAGCGAAGACAACTGGGTAAAAACTATTGTTAATTTATTATTGGCTTATAGATTTACATGACGAATTTGTTGGTTTTAATAATTTGAAAAAAAAGAGTAACAACATAAAACTCTCTCCCTCTTACTGAAAGTGAAAATAATTTATATTCATTTCTGTATAAAAAACAATTACTCTTGAAAATAAAAAATAATGGCAAAAAAACGAAAGACGCGCAGAACAAAAACGGTAAAAAAGCGTAAACACTATAGTAGTATTGTTATAACATTTTTTCTCATAAGCTGTCGGTTTGTTTTTTGGATAGCAAAAACACTTTATTTCTATACACGGAAAAATGCTCTGTTTTTCATTGGCTCACTTCTTTTCATCATTAGTTTTGGATTTGTTTCATTTAATGCTTTATTTTCACAAATGATAATGCATCAAGATGCCTTGATGAAAATGAAATTTATATTTTCTCAAAATAGAGAAAAAAACTCTCCTTTATCTGCAAAAGAAGCAAAACTTAGCGCAGTGTCTCCTGATCCTTCTGTAGATTTTCCAAGCCAACTACACAAAAACTTATCTTCACATGCTTTGTCAGAAAACACATTAAAAATGCAAAAGAAGTTGGCAAAATTGGGGCTTTATGATGGTCCTTTAGATGGAATAGAAGGACCTAAAATGCGTCGTGCTATAGCACTTTGGAAACAACAAACCACTCATGGAATACAACATAATATTTTATCCAATCCAGAAACGGATGAAATTACAGTATTAATTAAGCGTAATGAAATAGAAATGGCAAATGAAACAACAAAAATAAAAGCTATGCCACGCTCAAAAGAAACTGTTTTAAAGCATCCTGTTGCAGATATCATGCAAGTGCAAAAAGCTTTACGTATTTTTGGTCATCAAGAGGTTATTGTTACGGGTATAGAAGACCAAAAGACAACAGATGCTCTAAAACAGTTTCAAAAAATGTTTGATCTTCCCATAACAGGTAAAATTGATCACACCGTTTTGATGAAAATGCGTGAAGTTGGTTTGTTGAATTGATGGCAAAATTCATCTTATACAGTGAATACTGAAAACATAGTGATAATGCGTTCCTCTGCTTTATGCTTTTTCTCATAAATACATCAAAGACATAGCTTCCTTTTTCCCACGCATACAACTTAGAGTGTATTCTAGAATTTTTTCTTTTAATAAAGAAAAAATATGTATTCTTTCTGCGTTCTGCAATTAAGATTTTGATTTACAAAGAAAATCTATCGTTCTTGCCAGTCAAAAAACTCTGAGTACAGTGAAATTCTCTTATTTCAACTCCTTTTATCATAAATCAAAAAAAGCGTTTTCTTATAAGTTACAAAAAATAAACGTATGGGTAAAAAATTCAAAAAGTAAATATACCTCTTATAAATAGCCTCAATGCAAAAACAGTTGCCACACACTGAAAATTGCCTTGAAATCTCTATGCTTTTTTTGCAATAGCCGACTGTGCTGCTGCTAAACGTGCAATTGGCACCCGAAAAGGAGAACATGACACATAATCCAGATCATTTTCTTCACATAATGCAATAGAAGCAGGATCGCCCCCGTGTTCACCACAAATGCCCAGTTTAATTTTTCCACGCTGTGAACGACCACGCTGTGCCGCAATAGAAATAAGCTCTCCTACTCCATTACGGTCAATTGATACGAAAGGATCTTGCTCTAAAAGTCCTTTCTGAAAATAAGTTACTAAAAAAGGAGCCGCATCATCACGTGAAATTCCAAAAGTGGTTTGCGTCAGATCATTTGTTCCAAATGAAAAAAATTCAGCTGTCTCAGCAATTTCATCTGCCCGAAGAGCTGCTCTAGGAAGCTCAATCATGGTCCCAACCATGTACTGAATACTCCTTCCCTTTTCCTTCATCACCTCATTAGCAACCTGATCAATACGCGCTTTAACAAAATCAAGTTCAGATTTCAGTGCAACAAGCGGCACCATAATTTCAAGCATAACAGGAGATCCAGATTTTTGATCAGCTTCTGCGGCTGCTTCAAAAATGGCTCGCGCCTGCATTTCTGCAATTTCAGGATATGTAATAGCTAAACGGCATCCTCGTAATCCAAGCATAGGATTAAATTCATGTAACTGCTGAGCGCGTTCAGAAAGCACATCGACCGATACTCCCATAGCAGTGGCAACATCAAGAATTTCTGCATCCGTTTTTGGCAAAAATTCATGGAGTGGCGGATCAAGCAAGCGGATAGTAACAGGCAAACCACACATAATTTCAAATAATTTGCTAAAGTCGGAGCGCTGCATAGGCAAAAGTTTATCCAATGCTTTACGACGGCCGTTTTCATCATGACTTAAAATCATTTCACGCATGGCAATAATACGTTCACCAGAAAAAAACATATGTTCCGTACGGCAAAGTCCAATACCTTCTGCCCCAAAGGAACGCCCCATCCGTGCATCAGAGGGCGTTTCAGCATTAGCGCGAACTTTTATACGCCGCATCCCATCAGCCCACTCCATCAATTTTGCAAAATCTCCACAAAGCTCCGGCTGCAACATCGCAACCTTCCCTTTCAGAACTTCTCCACTTCCACCATCAATCGTAATAACATCACCCTTTTTAAAATTTTCCCCTGAAGCAAACATCGTGTTTGTGTTATAATCAATCCGTACATTGCCAGCACCAGAAATACACGGCTTTCCCATGCCACGTGCAACAACAGCAGCATGACTTGTCATCCCACCGCGCGTTGTTAAAATCCCTTGCGCAGCATGCATTCCATGAATATCCTCCGGACTTGTTTCTACACGCACCAAAATAACTTTGCGCCCCTCTGCTGACGCAGCTTCTGCCTCTTCTGACGTGAAAACAATTTCTCCAGTCGCCGCTCCTGGAGAAGCAGGTAAACCACGTGCAATAACAAAACGTGCTGCTTTGGGATCAAGTGTCGGATGTAAAAGCTGGTCAAGCGATTTTGCATCTATTCGCATTACCGCTTCTTCACGGCTTATCAAACCCTCCTCAACCATTTCTATTGCCATTTTTAGAGCAGCACGTGCCGTCCGCTTTCCCGAACGAGTCTGCAACATCCACAACTTACCTTTTTCAATCGTGAATTCGAGATCTTGCATATCTCGATAATGCTGTTCAAGCTTCTGCGCAATTTGACACAGCTTCAAAAAAGCTTCCGGCATAATTTTTTCTAAAGATGGCTTATTTGAACCCGCAACAATACGCGCATTTTCTGTGATATTTTGGGGAGTGCGAATACCTGCTACAACATCTTCACCCTGAGCATCAACTAAAAATTCACCGTAAAGTTCTTTTTCTCCTGTTGAGGGATTGCGTGTAAAAGCAACACCTGTCGCCGAATCCTCACCCATATTGCCAAATACCATTGCCTGTACATTAACTGCCGTCCCCCAACTTTCAGGAATATTATGTAAACGACGATAAGTAATTGCACGTGCTGTCATCCAACTTGAAAAAACCGCTCCAATAGCCTCCCACAACTGTTGTTCAGGATCTTGCGGAAAAGGTTTATATAACTGT
Source organism: Bartonella sp. 220B (assembly GCF_026930205.1). Lineage (GTDB taxonomy): Bacteria > Pseudomonadota > Alphaproteobacteria > Rhizobiales > Rhizobiaceae > Bartonella. The sequence continues at coordinate 86,534 of NZ_JANHOI010000004.1, forward strand.
TCTTGAACATATGCCTTATAAGAAACAATAATATCTTTCCAATCATCTGCTGTCATTTCTGTATCGACAGCATAACCTTTGCGCGCTTTTGCCTCATCAAGAATCTCTTCAAAAGACGTATGATCCAAACCTAAAACAACATTAGAATACATTTGGATAAAACGGCGATAACTGTCGTAAGCAAAGCGTTCATTATTGGTTTGTAAAGCAATTGCTTTTACAGCTTCATCATTCATACCAAGATTAAGTACTGTATCCATCATCCCTGGCATAGAAGCCCTTGCACCTGAACGAACAGAGAGTAAAAGTGGCCTTTTTTCATGTCCAAATTCACGTCCCGTTTGTTCACTAATGCGTTTAAGCGCTTGTTTAACAGCTTCCTGTAATTCTTCGGGATATGTTTTACCATGTGCGTAATAAAAATTACAAACCTCTGTTGTAAGAGTAAACCCTGGAGGAACAGGCAAACCAAGATTACTCATTTCTGCCAAATTAGCTCCTTTACCACCAAGAAGATTGCGCTCACTTGCACTTCCTTCTGCATGGCCATCCCCAAAACTGTAAACCCATTTCTTCATAGTACAAATCCTCCCATATCAGCATCGAAACATCATTTGATCCGAGCTAATATCATCAAAACAATATTCGACAATATTCGATCAAAATTGGCTAAAAAATATTGCTTTATAAATGCATAAAATCAATCTTTCCAAAAGAAAAACGACCACAATCAACACCCATCTCTTGGAAAGAAGATTTAGTTTTTAAGAAAACTATCAATCACCGAAAAGAAGGACTCCACTGACATTGCACCTTCATACTTGTTCCCATTAATAAAGAAGGTAGGTGTTGCTGTCACACCAAGCTCTTTACCACGTTTAAAAGACGCATTCACTTCATCTAAAATAGACTGATTTTTCAGGCAAGCAGTAAAACTTTCATCCGTAAAACCAGCCATTAAGCCAATTTTTTTCAATGGTGTGAGAGCGTCTTTCTCCCAGACCCACTCCTGTTGTTTTTGAAATAAAACTTCTATCATAGGAAAATAACGATCTTCTGGAACACAGCGTGCTAACATAAAACCCGCTGTCGCTCGCGGATCAAAAGCATAATCCCGAAAAATAAGTTTTACTTTTCCCGTTTTGATATATTTTTGACGAATTTTGGGAAGGACATCATTATAAAAATGCGCACAATGACTACATGTCAATGAAGCATATTCAACAATTGTTACCGGTGCATTTTCTTCCCCCTCAAATCTATCCTTAGCCTTGCCTGATTGAAGGAGTTCATCCATATCAACAGTTGAAACTGGTTTAATATCGCTAGCGATAGCAACAGTCGTACTAATTAGTCCAGAAACCATTAAGATAAAAATTATTGCAAAAGATAAAAAAGAACGGCAGCTCATCATAAATAATACTTTTCTTTTGTTATTAACAGACAAAAATCTAACAATTCCTTTATATACTAAAAAAACGTATAAAACACCTTTCTCTATTTATTATTTTTTTCCGCAAAAATGCAACAACCAAGTTCATAAAGCGATTGACGTAAACTTTCGTCTTCAATCTCTTTAAGCATTTTTTTTATACATTTTTTCTCTGTTTCACTCGGATCTGCCTTCATTGGCAAATTATTTTTCAAAGCAGATATAGATCTTTGTTCAATCTTGATGCGATCCACAGCAATATACCCAAAAAAAACATTAATTCTATGGAGCAATTCATTTGTCTCATGTATCAATTTTAAAGCAAGAAATCCCTCACAGGCCACCACAAGTGTTGCTGGTTGGAAAACTTCATCTTGATTAGCACGCCGTTTCCAAATAATTTTAAGCGGCATTGTATGTTCACCGATATCATGACCAACAATCTGTGACCAATGCTCTATCAGTGCGACATTAAGCCCTGTCCGTTTACATAAAACAGGATCAAGAATTTTGGATACCGTCTCAGAAAGAGAATAAAAATGGCGCTTTTTAAATTGTTTGCTCATCTTTCTAGATCATCATTCAGTCATATACTGAATTATAACGGTTTCTTTCATTTCAAAAATACTCCCCCGCATATCTCATCAAATATGAACATATCAACAAAATCCAATTCTCATCTAACAAAAGTTTTCATAATTAAAGGAGAAAAAGTAAAATAGGCGTTTTTTTCTTTTGCATTTTATATCTTCCTATGGTTCAAAACAATCATGCATGAAATTTCTTCGCGCCTCCTTTCTTGGTACGATCAAAAGCACCGGCATTTACCATGGCGTATTACCCCAGAAGAACAAAAACAAGGCATCAACCCTGATCCCTACCGCGTTTGGCTTTCTGAAATCATGCTTCAACAGACAACTGTCGAAGCGGTAAAGCCTTATTTCCAAAAATTTCTAAAACTTTGGCCTAACCTCTCTTCTTTAGCAAAAGCCTCACAAGAAGATATCATGAAAGCGTGGGCTGGACTTGGTTATTATTCACGAGCACGCAATCTTAGAAATTGTGCTAGGCAGCTTGTTGAAAACTACGGAGGACAATTTCCACAATCTGTAAAAACATTGAGAACTCTTTCAGGTATTGGAGACTACACAGCCGCAGCTATTGCCGCAATTGCTTTTAATCACCCTGTCGCAGTCGTTGATAGTAATGTTGAGCGTGTTGTAACCCGCTTATTTGCTATCGCTTCAATATTGCCAAAAGCCAAAGCTGAAATTAGAGAAAAAACACAAAAAATTACCCCTTTAAATCGCCCTGGTGACTTTGCTCAAGCGATGATGGATTTGGGAGCGACCCTTTGTACGCCGCGTAAACCATCTTGTTATCTCTGCCCTCTTCAAAGCTTGTGTAGAGCCGCAAAGATGAAAATAACAGAGTCTTTTCCTGTCAAAGCTCCTAAAAAAGAACGCCCTTCAAAAATTGGTGTTGCTTTTGTTGTACTGAATGAAAACAAACAAATTTATTTAGAAAAACGACAAGGCAAAAAGCTTCTTGGTGGAATGACCCAAATCCCTAACAATATTGGAACAAACAACGACAATAGACTCCAAAATGCCCCCTTTATCGCCAATTGGCAGTTCAAAGGACAAATTACACATATTTTTACCCACTTTTCTCTAAAACTCGACGTTTACTACACTACTAACAATACGCACAAAATGAATCATGAAAATGGCTGGTGGTGCGATATCCATCATCTTGGCGAAGAAGCACTCCCTACAGTTATGAAAAAAGCTATTTCCTTGGTAATTCCTCATTCTTTTCGATTGAAATAATTTTTTTAGTTAAATGCACAATATTTTTTTATAAAAAATTGATTTATAATGATAATTCATATTTTATAGCTTGAGTAGAAACCTCGAATATATTGGATTTTCATTTCAACGGCTTTTTATGATGATTATCAAAAAAAATGCTCACTTGCACATTACAAGCAGAGATAATTATGTGAATAGAAAACATCTAAATATTAAGTGCGCAACATTGAAGCTGGCTAACATAATAGTAATGCAGCCAGCTTAGTTCTTCATACAACACCAGTTTTTAACATCTGTGTACGTATGACCATTCTTAAATCATCTATGGGTTTTAAGCGCCCGTTTTCTTCATAATACCAAAAAGTCCAACCGTTACAGCTTTGTGAAGCTTGAGCCTTTCGTCCCATTGCATGAATAGAACCAGCTTCACCACCATGCATGACTGTACCATCAGCCCTTACGATAGCAGATACTTGCTTCTTACGATCATAAAGAACCTCTCCAGGATGAAGTAAACCTGCTTCAAGCAAACTGTTGAATGCTACACGCGGTTCTGTTTTCTTTCTATCCAAAATTGCTAATTCTGGTTTAGCTAAAGGTTTAACCGCAGCAATCCTCTCACATGCTGCATCAATATAGTCTTGCTCACGTTCAATACCCACAAAATCACGCCCCAAAAGTTTGGCAACAGCGCCTGTCGTCCCCGAACCAAAAAACGGATCAAGAATGACATCATCAGGCTTACTAGAAGCCATAATAATACGAGCTAATAAAGCTTCTGGTTTTTGTGTTGGATGTAATTTACGCCCTGCCTCATCTTTTAAACGTTCAGCACCAGTACACAGAGGAAAAAGCCAATCTGAACGCATTTGCAGATCTTCATTCGCAGCTTTTAAGGCATCATAATTAAATGTATATTTTTTATCCTTTTGATCTCGAACAGCCCAAATAAGCGTTTCATGAGCATTTTGAAAGCGACGACCTCGAAAATTAGGCATAGGATTATTCTTACGCCAAATGATATCATTCAACATCCAAAAACCTAAATCTTGTAAAGCTGTCCCCACACGAAAAATATTATGGTAAGATCCTATAACCCAAATCGTTCCGTTGGGTTTCAACACACGACGACAAGCAAGCAACCATGCACGCGTAAAAGCATCATAAGCAGCAAAACTCTCAAACTGATCCCATGCATCATCAACCGCATCAACAAGCGAATAATCTGGACGATACAAAGCACCATCCAACTGCAAATTATAAGGAGGATCGGCAAAAATCACATCAACTGAATGTTTCGGAAGTTTTTCCAATACTGCAACACAATCTCCTTTGAAAATTTTATTGCGCCATGGTATCCGTGAAAGAGTATGAACAAAATCTTTTTGAAGCTGAATAACTGTCATGAAAAACCCAACGAAATGGACTGAATTTGCCCTATAATCAATTAAAATAGTTTATAGGCCCGCATTACCATTCCATATTTACAAAATAGAGTAAACGTATCGTTAAAATTCCACAAAATTAATAGATGTTTTTACTATTTCAGGAAAAGTAAAGAAAATCTATCCTGATAAATCCTTATTTTTCTTCCTTTCAAGTCATCGTTCCCATATCTTTATTTTATCATATGTATAAGAATCACTTTCAAAGCATGTTCTTATACAATAAAATCGTCTCAATGGCATTTTCGTGAAAGTTTTTAATATAATAAAGGAATATCTCATGCCTCAGATAGATCTTGTTATTTTTGATTGTGATGGCGTTTTAGTAGACTCTGAATATCTCGCAGCCAAAATTGGATCTCAATTACTTAAACAAACAGGATATGAAATCTCACCTGAGGAATTGAGTGAACGTTATGCAGGGCTTATTTTTCGCGATATTCTTAAACAAGTTGAACAGGAAACAGAAAAACCAGTTTCTGCTCATCTCATAGATCAAATGTCAAATCTTTTTCGAGCACAAATAGCAACTGAATTACATGCTATTGATGGTATAAAAGAAGCAATAGAGATTATTCAAACACGTTATCCGTACTGTATTTGCTCTAATGCAAAAAGCGTAGATATAAAAGAGATGCTCTCTACCGTTGGTCTTTATGATCTTTTTAATGATAAAGATAAAATATTTTCTGCCCCAGAAGTTGGAACAAAAAAAACTAAACCCGCCCCTGATGTTTTTCTTTTTGCCGCACAAAAATTACATGTAGAACCCCAAAATACCATTGTGATAGAGGATTCACTTCATGGCGTACATGCAGCGTCAACAGCAGGCATGCGCGTTATCGGTTTTACTGGAGGATCACATAGTTACCTTGGTCACTCTCATGCCCTGGCAGAAGCTGGTGCTGAAACGGTTATCGCTAAACACGCTCATTTACTAGAGGTCCTAGAAGCAATGGCTGTATGGCGCGATTTATCATAAAAAAAACTTTTAGAAATTTATCAATTTAAACTCTCTTAAAGAGCACTTTTCAGGTGGCTTATCCTCGTAAAGCATATCTACATAAGTTAAAACACAGCAGCATTGGCTATATACAATTAAAGCATATAGTATTGTTATAATCTATGAAATCTTTATCTCTTTTCAATTGGATTTACTTATTATAAAAAACCTATTACACTTCACTTGGTATCATAAAAAAATATAAAATCCATACAATTAGGAATAAAATATATTATTTTAAACAGAAATAAAAATTTAATTTAAATTATAAAGATCTATAACAAATATCCTTCTGTATAAAATACAAACAAAATAGTATTTTATTAAATAACTTCTTGAAACAGTTTTTTACATTTTTTAGCTTTAATCATTACACTATACTCAATGATAAAAAGAAATATACAATTTTATCATCTCAATATTTTAAAACAAAACTTATAAAATCTCTTTTATATCTAATAATCTAATATTTTTTTATTCTCAATTATTTTTTTATAATTCAATACTAAACTCTACTCATAAGATATATTATGTACTCGAGCTTATTCCAAAAAAACAGCTTAAAATATAAAATACAAAACAGCACAGAAAACCTTTTTTTCCATGATAGCTCGCCTCTCTCTTACAAAATCATTAAAAATAAGAATTTTACTAAATGATACCATTTTCTATACATAAATACCTTTAGTAAATTTTTGAAAATAAGTTTATTAAATAAAATATAATCTATTTAATACATTATATATTTTTATAAAAATACATAATGTAAATATTTTATTCTTGACTATAAATTCATAATGAAATATATGTGCGCATATTGTGTAATTTATTGGTGCGATATGTATTTATTTTATTATGCTTATTAAGTATATACAGATGCATTTATCTCTTACATATTAATAAAAATATAGAATATTTGAGGTAAAAAATTATGGTCAAATTGTTTAAAAATTATATGTTAAATATTTTTATAGTAGCTGCTTTTTTTCTTTCACAAATTGTAAGTGCTCATGCGAATTATTTGAAAAATATTTCTCAAAAAGAGGATGTTACTGATTACGTATTGGAACAAGTAGCAACGGTAACATCTACAGCAACTAATACCACTGCTTCCTATGTTCCAGCTGTAAGTTACGGAACGATAAATGGGGCTAGCATTGAAGGAAAAGTTGAAAAGGTTGTTGAACCCATGACATTAGGAATTGGGCTTTTATTTGCTGGATATGGAATAAGTTTCATAAGCTCAATAATAGGATGGATAAAAGACATAGTCTTAATGTTCAAATAAAACCATTCAATATAAAGCTATACAAGAAATGGCTTCATTATGAATTTAATAAAATATTAAAAAACATAGTGAAGCATTTCTGTAATAACAAATATAAATAATACAGACTATCCTCTATGTTCACTTACTAATGCAATCATAAACCCACATTGAGGGTAGAAAGTATTTGAGGTAAAATTATGACAAAAATTTTAAAAAATTATATATTAAATATTTTTATAGCGATTGTTTTTATTCTTTCACAAGTTGTGAATGTTCATGCAAATCATTTGAGCAATAATACACAACAAGAAGATGTTTCTGTTTCTCTCATAGAGCAAGCAAAAAAGAAGGTAACCCATATGGCTGCTCTCTATGCTCCAAATTTAAATGATGGAGCAAAAAATGAGGCTACCGTTGAAGGAAGAGTTGAAAAGGTTCTAGAGCCTCTTACACTGGGAACTTTTGGTCTTTCAGTATTAGCTGGATATACAACATCTATAGTGGGTATGTTCTTAGCATGGATGATAAAGGGCATAACATCATTTATCAAATCTCGTGCTTAAACATTTGAAATGTTTATAAGAACAAGATCTTCCAATATCACATCAGAATCTCGCCGTATTATGTGTTCTTATTTTAAACAAAATACACAGCGGTACATTCTGTCAAAAGCAACAAGAGCCACTCCATTTCGTATAGTGAGCGTGTTGAGCGGCTCTATCAATGTATTCCTTCATTAAAGATAAAACTAAAAAATATTTGAGGTAGAATTATGATTAAAGTGCTAAAAAATCATATGTTAAGTATTTTAATAGCAAGTGCTTTCTTTCTTTCACAAGTCGTAAATGTTCATGCAAACCATTTGAGCAATAATACACAACAAGAAGATGTTTCTATCATAGAGCAAGCAAAAAAGAAGGCAATCAATATAGCTACTCTTTATGTTCCAAGTTTAAAGCATGGAACAGAAAATAAAGATACCACCGAAGGTAAAATTGAGAAAGTATTTGAACCTATTACACTAGGAACTTTTACGACTATAGGATCCATGCTTTTTGGTTACTTCACTGGGTTTCTTATGGCTGTCTTCAGTGGACTCATCGGGATAGGAATAGGAAAAACTAAAAAGTAAATCTAAAAAACCAAATAATTCCAAAACATTTTTAATTCCAGCCTGCCTCAAAGAATTGGGCAGGCTTTTTTATGCTTTTTATGGATGACTTTTCTCATTACACATAATACTATGTAGCATAAATAGAATGCCTCTTAACATAAAATAAAAACGGATAATTTAAACTGAACAAATAGTTCTTCCGATGCACAGCTTACGTACGAAATACCATGAAATTATCTCATAAATCCCCAGCATGAACATAATTGTCACTTCGCAGAGATTAATTGTCATACGCATTTTTGATTATACAAGGTTGAAGAAAAAAGTAAGCACTCGCAATGAATTCTCTTCGAGAAATATTATCTTGTATAATGATCAAAGTATTTAGAAAATAACATAAATTATAAAATAACAAATAAAAGAGTTAAATTTTAACAAAATAAAATTTTCTTATTATTCAATATGTTATATTAAAATATCTAAAAACGCTAAAAGTATTTATTCTTCTGCCATTGATTTTTCATTATTCACAAGCATAAGTGAATAAACTTTCATTCATTTAATAATTTCAATCTCTTTAAAAACATGAAATATAGAGTTTCATTAGTTTACTGAAAATAAATGAAAGAAAAACTTATGAAATATATCAGCACAAGAGGCGAAGCCCCCACTTTAGGCTTTACTGAAACTATCATGACTGGTCTCGCTCATGATGGTGGACTTTATCTTCCAGAAAAATTCCCTCAATTATCACCCGATACATTACGCGCGCTCCGCGGACAATCCTATACGACAATTGCTAAAACAGTTCTTTGGCCTTTTGTGAATAACGAAATCGAATATACCTCTTTTGAAAATATGATTGCTGAATCTTATGCCACGTTTCATCATCCAGCGATCTTTCCGTTACAACAAACTGGAGAAAATGAATTTATCCTTGAACTTTTTCACGGTCCTACTTTGGCATTTAAAGATGTTGCAATGCAGTTTCTTTCTAGATTGATGGATTATGTTCTCACTCAAAAAAACAAACGAGCAACAATCATTGCTGCTACATCAGGGGATACTGGTGGTGCGGCAATACAAGCCTTCGCTGGAAGAAAGCGTGCAGATATTTTTATTTTATTCCCTCAAGGACATGTATCATCTGTTCAACAACGACAAATGACTACTCATCAAAGCAGTAATGTTCATGCTATCGCCATTGACGGAAATTTTGATGATTGCCAAGCTCTCGTTAAAGCAATGTTTAACGATCATAATTTTCGACAAAAAAGAGCGCTTTCAGGTGTTAACTCTATAAACTGGGCGCGTATCATGGCGCAAATTGTTTACTATTTTTCATCTGCACTCTCCCTCGGTGCCCCTGATAGATCCGTCTCATTTACTGTTCCTACTGGAAATTTTGGTGATATTTTTGCAGGGTATGTTGCAGCCCGTATGGGATTACCCATTGCACAGCTGATCATTGCAACAAATGATAATGACATTCTCGCACGCACATTAACCAGCGGTATTTATGAAACACGGCCGATAACCCACACAACATCACCGTCCATGGATATTCAAATCTCTTCTAATTTTGAACGCTTGCTCTTCGAAAGTGGCGAACGTGACCCAGTATGGATTCGCAATGCAATGGAAAATTTGAGAAAATCAGGATATTTTCATCTTGATGAAAAACAGCTTAAGAATATTCGTTCTCTCTTTTCTGCTGGGAAAAGTAGTATAACTGAAACAGCACAAATGATTGACCGTATTTATAAAGAAAGTGGTTATCTTGCTGATCCACATACAGCTGTTGCTCTTAAAGTAGCACGCGAAAACAAGCAGCCACATATTCCAATGATTGTCCTTGCCACTGCGCATCCTGCAAAATTCCCTGACGCCATAAAAAATGCCTGTGGACTTAACATCCCCTGTCCATCTTGTCTAGACAATTTAATGGAACGCGAAGAACATTTTATCAATCTTGCTAATAATGAAAAAATAGTAAAAGATTACATTTCTTTAAAATCATGTGCATCTTATTGAAGTTAGCTGCATTGAGTCAAATCAACAATATTCCAATACCCTTACAAATAAGGTATTTGGCTTATTAATGGAGTCATAAATACATGCGTGTAGACATCAGTCGTCTTAGTAATGGTTTGACTATCGCCACACATACAATGCAACAAATTGAGAGTGTAGCTCTCGGAATATGGGTTAAGGTTGGCTCTCGCAATGAAACCTGCTCACAACACGGCATTGCACATCTTCTCGAACATATGGCTTTCAAAGGAACGGAAAACCGTACAGCCTTTCAAATTGCAGCTGATATTGAAGATGTTGGTGGTGAAATTAATGCTACGACCAGCACTGAAACAACGGCTTATTTTGCGCGCGTACTCAAAAATGATATGCCACTTGCCATTGATATTTTAGCCGATATTTTGATGTGTTCAAAATTCGATGAAAATGAATTAGAACGAGAAAAACAAGTGGTTGTTCAGGAAATTGGTGCCGTTCGTGATGTTCCTGATGATATTGTTTTTGATCACTTTACTGAAACAGCTTTTCGTCACCAATCGCTTGGACGCTCTATTTTAGGTACCCCAAAAACAATTCAATCATTTACATCTGCTGACCTCCACAATTTTATGAAGCAACAATATAGTGCAGACCGTATGATCGTGGTCGCAGCAGGAGCTGTACAGCATGAAAATTTTCTGCAAGAAGTTGAAAGCCGCCTTAGCACTTTTCGTCCCCATGCAACAGCACCTCTCACAAATCTTGCAAATTATGTTGGTGGCGATTTTCGTGAATATCGCGATTTAATGGATACCCAAGTTGTTCTTGGTTTTGAAGGGCGTGCTTATCACGCACGTGACTTTTATGCTGCTCAAATTCTTTCAATTATTCTTGGCGGAGGCATGTCTTCCCGCCTTTTTCAAGAAGTGAGAGAAAAACGTGGATTATGCTATTCTGTTTATGCTTTTCATTGGGGGTTTTCAGATACTGGACTTTTTGGAGTTCATGCTGCCACTGGACAAAAAGGACTAAAAGAACTGCTTCCCGTGATTCTTGATGAGCTTTCTAAGGCAAGCAAAAATATTCACGCTAATGAACTTCAACGCGCACAAGCGCAATATCGCGCTAACCTTACAATGTCACAGGAAAATCCTTCTAGTCAAGCACATCTTATTGCTCGCCAAATGCTTCTTTATGGTCGTCCAATTCCAATATCTGAAACAATGGAACGCTTAGATCTCATTACTCCTGCAAGATTAACTGATTTAGCCCATCGTCTCGTTCACAATTCCACTCCAACATTAGCCGCTGTCGGTTCTGTTGGATCGCTCATGAATTTTGATGATTTAACATCAATTCTTTCATATAAAATGAAATAAGATTAAATAAAGGCTTTCCAAAATGTTTTTGTGTGTATTGGAGATATCTTTTTATAAAGCAATAGCACCATCACTTACATAGATTTTATAATAAAATTTACTAAAAAAGTTCTTCTTACTAAATAAGTTTTGGAAATATTTATCAAAGTACTGTACACAACTACCCAACTCCTGCTTCATGTGATAGAGTATTTGATAAGCAAAGGTATATCTATGAAATTTGAAAACTCATGGTGTAATTTTGCCTACAAAAATATAGGATTCTATTGTCTTCAAGCTCACTGAAGCAAATGAAAGGTGAACTTATTTTTGTGTAAAATCGTATAACTTTTCAAAAAATAATAACCGCTTGTTGTATAGAACAAATTATAAAGGTGGACGTTTTTTCTCGAAAATCTAAATTAAACTGAAACATCCTAAAATATTGAGAGTGGGACATTGTGAAGAGTTTGCGTAAAATCATTGATATCGTTTTCATTATAATCGTCAGTTCTTTTATCCACCTTACGTCAGCACAGGCAATTGAGCCTGTTAAAATTTCTTCTCAAGATGCCGCTCTTAACCTTTCAAAAGCAATTGAAATTCACCATACCAATAACTCTATATTTCAAACGAGTACAGCACCAGGACCAGATGGTATTGTATGGCGCATTGAGGTCCAGGCAAAAAGTGAAAATTTTTCTGGAAACTGGGCAGTATTTTCTCTTGCAAATCCAACAGATGAACAAATTGACCGTCTTATCGTGGCTCCCCATTATCGTATGGCGCATTCAGGATTTCTTTGGCCTGACCTCGGATCAGCACGAATTCAATCCATTACTCCAAGTGAAGGTTTTTCTCTCGATCGTCAACCTAGTGCAAACTCTGATATCTTTCGTATTACACTGAACCCTGGTGCTGTCATTACATTTGTTGCCGAACTCAACTCTGCAAATCTACCACAAATCTATTTATGGCAACCTGAAACCTATAAAGATGCAATCAATTCTTATACACTTTATCATGGTATTCTTCTTGGTATATCAGGTCTTTTGGCACTCTTGTTAACTGTTCTCTTTGTCGTTCGTGGAACAGGGCTCTTTCCTGCAACAGCAGCTATCGCTTGGGCAGTACTCTTTTATATTGGTATAGACTTTAACTTTTTAAATAAATTCTTTGCAATTACTCTAACAACGCAGCCGATCTGGCGTGCTGCTACAGAGGTAGCACTTGCTGCTACACTCTTCATTTTCCTTTTTACCTATCTCTGTCTTAATCGTTGGCATTATCATTTCAGTTATGGTGCAATTATATGGACCATTGCTCTTTGTGGACTAGGGGCATTTGCTATTTATGATCCAACTAGAGCAGCTGGTATTGCCCGTATGTCTTTTGGACTCACCGCTGTACTTGGTATCATTTTAATCAGTTATCTCTCTATTCGTAGCTATGACCGTGCAATTATGCTTATCCCAACATGGTTGCTCATTAGTTTCTGGTGTATTGGAGCTTATGCCTGCATAGCAGGATATTTAAACAATGATATTATTCAACCAGCATTAGCAGGGGGATTAGTACTCATTATTCTTCTTATCAGCTTTACTGTCATGCAACAAACTTTTTCCAATGATGCTTTCCATGAAGGAATATTTTCCGATCTTGAACAACAAGTGCTCGCAGCAAAGGGTGCTGGAAATATTATTTGGGACTGGGATGTCGAGCGTGACCGCATTGTTGTACATCCCAATATGACAACTCTTTTTGGTATTGAAAGCCACAAACTTAACGGTCCTATGTGCAACTGGATTTCAGCCTTGCACCACGATGATCGTGAGCGCTTTCAGTCCATATTGGATATCATTCTTAAAAATAAAAGGGGACGTATCGATCAAATTTTTCGGCTGTCTTCTGGTGGTGGCTATTATCATTGGTTTTCTCTTCGCGCACGCCCGGCTATGCAAAAAGATGGGAAGATTACACGTGTCATTGGCACCATTGTTAATATTACCAATCACAAAAAATCCGAAGAACGCTTATTGTATGATGCCATTCACGACAGCTTAACAGGTCTCCCTAACCAACAAATTTTCTTCGATAGATTACAAAACTATGCTTCTTTAGCTAAAGCAAATATCAAAATTAGACCAACTGTCTTTATGATTGACTTTGATAATTTTCGTCAAATTAATCGCAAATTAGGTATAGCTGTTGGTGATACTATACTGCTCATCATAGCACGCCGTTTAAGCCGGCTTATTAACTTTCAAGATACCTTATCACGTCTTTCCGCAGATCGTTTTGCAATTATTTTACTCAGTGAAACGGAGCCACAGAAAATTGCTGCATTTGCTGATCATCTGCACAAAACAATCTCAGCACCTATTTCACTTACAGAAAAAAAAATAACACTTTCAACATCAATTGGACTCGTCACATGGAGTGAAAGTAGGTCCACCGCTAAAGATATTTTAAATGACAGTGAACTCGCGATGATACGTGCAAAACAAATGGGGGGTAACCATATTGAGCCTTTTCGCCCCAATTTTCGCACCTTAGGCATTGAACATAACACTATGGGGAAAGATATTCACACTGCCATAAAACGTCATGAAATAAAAATCCTCTACCATCCTATCCTTAACTTATCAGATGGACATATTATTGGTTGTGAAACAATTATAGAATGGCATCATCCAAGATACGGAAATTTAAATATCTCTGATTTTATTAAGATCGTAGAAAATGAAAAAATCGTTATGGATTTGGCGCAATTTATTATCGATCATGCTGTTATTGATCTTACAAATATACAAGAAAAATTTTCTCAACAATCCTTCTTTATTTCAATGAATTTGCCAAGTACAGAAATGATTCATCCACGCTTTATCAGTCAACTACGCTCGGCTTTACTTCGCACCCCCCTCAACAAAGGAGGCTTGATGATAGAAATATCCGAGTTTGTCTTAAGAAAAAATCCTGAACAATCAGCACACTTTCTTGAGCAAATTAAAGCTCTTGGAATCAATCTTGCACTCGATAATTTTGGAACGGGGTATTCATCACTTACTTATCTCGTGCGTTATCCTTTCGACATGGTTAAATTGGATCGCTCGCTTATCTCAATAGACTCTCTCAAGAAAAAGCTTGTCCTCAAGTCCATTATTAATATGGCAACGGACCTTAATTTGCAAATTATCGCAGAAGGCGTTGAAAATGAAAAAGAAGCGATCTTCCTCCGTCAAGAAGGATGCAAATATGTTCAAAGTACTCTTGTGACTAAGCCAATTGCCATCGAAGAATTAATCATTCTCATTCAGAACCATTTCCCTTATACAACCAAAATATAGTGAATAGGACATCATATACAATCAAATACTTAGACTCTACGCATGCCCCATTTCAGAAGCGAGATAGGTTGGATTGATTCCCATGCGGATTAAACTTTCGTCGTATTTGCGACTTAAATCGCTTTCAAAAAGAAAACTAGGCGATGTAGAGCTAATTAACCAACCATTCGTAGAAATTTCTGCTTCGAGTTGTCCGGCTTTCCATCCAGCATAACCTAATGCTATCAATGCATGCTGCGGGCCTTGTTCACAACTAATCGCTTTTAATATATCAATCGTCGCTGTGAAACAGACCTTATCTGCAATAGAAACAGTTTCTTCACAAGCATAATCATCAGAATGCAACACAAAACCTCGCGAGGGATCAACAGGACCACCATAGCGTACTGGAAACTTTTTTATCGGTTCAGAAAGAACTGTTTTTTGACCACTTGTTATCACCCCAAGATGAAGCAAAAGCTCTGGAAAATCAATATGGTGCAATTGATTGAGAATAATCCCCATAGCGCCTGCATCAGAATGCGCACAAACATAGATAACAGAACGAACAAAACGTTTGTCATTCATTCCTGGCATTGCTATGAGTAACTGGCCCCCCAGAAAACCATTACACTGCTTCATCAATCTGCTATTCTCCATAATTTATATGCTAAAAATCACTTTAGTGAGTACAATAGGAAGATAAAGCTCCAATGAAAAAAATTCCAATATTTATAAGGTTACAAGACATCGCAATTTCTCTTTATAAAAAACTTTTGGTTACTTTTAGCTTAACATTCATAATTTTAGAATTACTTAACTCCCCTGTCAGAGCTCATACAAAACAAAACGCATATCTTTTGGCAACATCTTGGTATGAATCAGATGGTGGGCGTATCAGATTAGCTCTTACCGAATCGTCTCTTTCTGGAATAAGAGAGGGTATTATTGAAATTGTTCTCAAACAAAAATGGAAAACCTACTGGCGCAATCCAGGTAATTCCGGCATGGCACCATTTTTTACCTTCAACCAACAGGTTTCTTATGAAATTTTTTATCCCACACCACAGCTCTATGAAACAGAAAATGACTGGTCATTAGGCTACAAAGATAAAGTCGTATTGCCCTTTATTATTTCTGGTTCAAGCAAAAATTTAAGTGGTACTTTAACACTTGGATTATGTCACAAAATCTGTCTTCCCTTTACTGTTCACTTTGATTTTTCTCCATCGGTTCAAAAAAACAAACGTCTTCCTTTATCCTTGTTAAAGAAAGCACAAGATACTTTACCTCTTACAACACATGATGCATTTAAAATACGTGCTGAAAAAAAGGAAAACACCCTCTTCATTAAAATACAAAATAAACATAAAATTACCCCTCACGCTCTCTTTTTAGATGGAGGAGAACTGCAAATTGGACCAGCAAAAAAAGTAAGTAAAAATGCAAATTATACACTCTTTAGCGCTCCAATCTATTTCATTCCAGATGAAGCAAACCACACAGTTTTTTATACAGTTTCTTTTAAAAACCATGCTTTAAGTGGAACATTTACACTCTCTCGGCAATTATCACCTCTTGCTACTCCGTGATAAAAGAGAAAGACTTGAATAAAAGAGCTTTTTCTAAAAGCATCCCTTTTCACGATATTCAGTAATCGCTTTCCGAGCAAGAGCATCTGCCCGCTCATTCTCTGGATGCCCTGCATGCCCTTTTATCCAATGCCACCTAATAGTATGGTGAGAACAGACGTCTTCAAGAGCCTGCCATAATTCCATATTTTTTACAGGATTTTTTGACGCCGTACGCCAATTATTTTTCTTCCAACCTTCAAGCCACATTGAAATACCATTGCGTACATAAACTGAATCCGTATAAAGATCGACTAAACAGGGTTCTTTAAGCGCTTTCAATGCATGAATTGCTGCCATTAATTCCATTTGATTGTTGGTCGTATGCTCTTTTCCACCATAAAGTTCACGTTCATGACCATTCCAGCGTAAAATTGCTCCCCATCCTCCTACTCCAGGATTACCAGAGCAAGCCCCATCTGTGTAAATTTCAACAACTTTGGATTGATTTAACATAGAATTCAAAAACCCACTTCACTCAATGAATCTACATTGCTGAAAAAACAAAGCTTATGCCAATATTCCCATGGATCTTTCTTAACAACAAAGCTATCTGGCGGTGTATTGAACCAATCATAAAGACGTGTGAGTAAAAAACGTAAAGAAGCACCACGGGCCAATAAAATAATTGCCTTTATTTCTAAAGGTATCAATGGCCTTATTTTTTGATAATTTTCCAATAACTTTCGTGCTTTGGTAAGATTATAGGAGTAATCTTGCTCAAAACACCAAGCATTTAAACAGATAGCTAAATCATAAGCTAAAAAATCATTGCACGCAAAATAGAAGTCTATAATACCAGAAAGACGATGATTCAGAAAAAACACATTATCATTAAATAAATCAGCATGAATAACACCTGTTGGTAAATTTGACGGCCAATTTTCCTGTAAAAAAGATAGTTCCATACTAATTTTTTGCTCAAATTCTTTTAACAACTTATCTTTGCTTTTTTTGCACTGTTCCCATAATAATTTCCAATCCATAATAGAAAGAGTATTTTTACGACTAAGGGTAAAACTCTGTCCTACTAAATGCAATTGTGCTAAACTCGTTCCTACCTCGCCACAATGACATATATTGGGGTGACGAATCCACATTCCTTCTAGAAATGTAATAATAGCAGCAGGGCGTCCTGCTAATTCACCAATCGTTGTCCCATTATTTTGTACGACAGGTTGTGGGCAAGGAATTCCGCGCTCCCTTAAATGCTGCATAAGATTACAAAAAAAGGGCAAATCATCTTTTGAAATACGTTTTTCATAAAGCGTTAAAATAAATCTCCCTTCTGTTGTATACAACATAAAATTAGAATTTTCGATCCCCTCCGCTATGCCTCGATAGGATAAAAGTGAACCTATCGAATAACGTGTTAAAAATGCCTTCAAATCATTTGGATGAATATCTGTATAAACTGCCATTATTTTGCTTTCGTTAGAGGCATACCCTGATTTTCATTTTGCAGCATCTCAGTTCGACCACTGAAAAAAGCCGTATCTTGAGGGGTTAAAGTGACATCACGTAATTCGCGACTCACTAAAAATGTTTCTGTTTCCACCACTGTTTCAGCCAATTCTATTGTAACATCATAACGTTCACGAAAAGCTGAAACAATTTCTTCAATAATAATTTCAGGAGCAGAAGCTCCTGCTGAAAGGCTTACAACAGAAAGAGCTCCTAGACTATCAAAATCAATTTCATCAACCCTCTGAACTAAAACAGCCCGCTGCGCACCAAACCTTTCAGCCACTTCTACCAAACGTCGCGAATTAGAAGAATTTGGTGCTCCAACAATTAAAAATAAATCGCTTCCCAGTGCCGCTGCCTTAACAGCATCTTGCCGATTCGTGGTAGCATAACAAATCGATTCAGCAGCCGGAGCTTCTAATGTAGGAAAACGCTGTTGCAACACATCAAGAATCTCTGCTGTATCTTCAACAGAAAGTGTTGTTTGCGTCACAAATCCTAATTTATTTGGATCATAAGGTTGATAATATAAAGCATCCTCAATCGTTTCAATTAATGTCACATCCCCTTTTTCAAGCTGCCCCATTGTTCCTATTACCTCAGGATGACCAGCATGACCAATTAATATAACATGACGACCATGTCGTTTATGTCGTATCGCTTGCTTATGCACTTTAGAAACTAACGGACATGTTGCATCGAGATAAAACAAATTATAGCGACGTGCTTCTTCTGGTACAGACTTTGGCACACCGTGGGCAGAAAATACAACAGGTTGATTGTGGTGTTTTTCTGGAATCTCATCAAGTTCTTCCACAAAAACAGCCCCCCGCTTTTGCAATCCTTCAACGACATAGCGGTTGTGTACAATTTCATGGCGAACATACACTGGAGCACCATATTTTTTTAATGCAAGAAGAACAATCTGAATAGCACGATCAACCCCTGCACAAAATCCACGTGGACCACAAAGACGCATTGTTAAAGGAGGACGTAGAGACATAAACCATCCTTAATATCTATAACTCTTACTACAATTTTAAACGAACTCTTGTTATGCATGACACAAACTGTGTCAAGAAAAACACTGCAAAACACCATCTTTCCCCGTAAAAACGCCCAATATATGGCACTTTCTTATCGTATTTTGTTAGGCAAAGCTGTTTTTTAAATTCGCTGGTTCATTTCACTATGCTAGAAAATACCAAACTAAGGTTTCAACCAAAAGGGTTCCAAAAAGAGCTAGCAAGTAAAATAACGAAAAGAAAAACGTTTTTTTTGCCATTACAAGAGTCGCATTATATGTGTTAGTTTTCCACAAACGATAAGCAAAATAAATAAAAATAACGCTCAAAATTGATGAAAAAATACCATAAAAAATTCCTGCAAAACCAGTAATATAAGGACCAACAGCACATATGGACATAAGAACAGTATAAAACAAGATCTGTTTTTTTGTTGAATATTCGCCTCGTACATTAGGCATCATAGGAATACCTGCTGCATCATAATCAAGAGATGAAAATAAAGAAAGAGACCAAAAATGTGGTGGCGTCCACATAAAAATGATTAAAAATAATAAAAAACTCTCAATACTCACTGTACCCGTCGTCACAGCCCATCCAATCATTGGTGGGAAAGCTCCAGATGCACCGCCAATAACAATATTCTGTGGCGTTATACGCTTTAGCCAAATTGTATAGATAACGACATAAAAGAAAATTGTAAAGGCAAGGAAAAATGCTGCAAACCAATTAATGAAGCTCCCCATAAGAAACACAGAAAGCACAGAAAGAACCATACCAAAAATAAATGCCTTCTGAGAGCTGATCTTACCAGTGGGAATGGGGCGATTTTTGGTACGTTCCATCACCGCATCAATATCAGCATCATACCACATATTAAGTGCTCCTGCACCACCACCTCCTAGAGCAATACACAAAATTGCTAAAAAACCATAAAATGGATTAATAGGAGCTGGTGACACCACAAGTCCAACCAAAGCTGTGAATACAACAAGTGACATAACCCGTGGTTTTAAGAGCGTGATATAATCACCAATACCAGATTTTGGCGGAATTGGTTTATCACTTGCAGCTGATAATTCCTTTGAAACAAACATCCACTCAAAGACCTTTTCTATTTCTGTCATTCACAAACAAATACTGCTTAGCATATGGGAATGACAAATTAAGAGACAGTGTTCTGAAAACATATAAATACCTCTTCTTTCATCCCAAAAACAGAGGAAAATGTTTGCAACAAAAATACATTTTTTCAACACATATTATTTCTTAAATAACAAGCATACTTTATACATCATACCAAACATCATAAAGCAACGCTAAAAAGCCTCTCTCGTATGACATATTTTATCTTGTGCATATAGATTAATATATTTGGGGAGATAATAGTTTTGTGTTACAATTCTAACTTGAGAATTCATTTTTTATACAGAGCTATGTAGTATAGTGTAGGGATGATGCGGTGAGGGTTTTCTGTGGTACTTCATAAATTGCTAAAAAAAACTTTCTTTGTTGGTGTTTTTCTTTGTGCACTCACTAATATTTCTACTCATCATGCCCTTGCACAAACCTCTCATGTACAAAGTGTCCCCACCCCACAAACCTACGGTGCATGGACAAAAATTTGTTCTCTCCCACCAGGTACACCTAACATGCAATGTGAAGTTGTCCAAAATGTACACACACAAAATCGTCATGATATTACTCTGCGCGTTACATTTTATAAACTTCCTAAAGATCAAGGCGCTTTGATGCGTGTTTTTGTCCCAATCCGCGTGGAATTACGTCCTGGTGTTGGTCTCAAAATTGACGATAAAAATATGGGAAGAGTGGAATATCGCCGATGCCTTGGTGATAATTGTGTTGCTGAAGCTGTCCTTAAAAAAGACATATTACAGCTCTTTTTAAAAGGTAAAATGGCAACCTACTTTATTTTTACAACTCCTGAGCAAGCCGTTGGAGGAATCATTGACCTCAAAGGGCTGAGTGATGCTTATGCAACACTACCAACTTAACAACTTTATGCGTATTGAATCATTAAAACCTCATAACGCACTCTACAGCTTCTAAAAAAGATAACTGGAAGTTTCCCAATTCTTCATGAAAATAGGATAACCACTATGAAATCACTGATTGACCATTTTGATATTGCTTCATCTAAAGTGCAATCACTTGTACAAGAAACACTTCATCATGCTGATGATGGTGAGCTTTACCTTGAGTATACAGAAAGTGAAACGCTTTTATTTGATAATGGACAGCTTAAAAATGGCTCATTTCATCAAGATATGGGATTTGGTCTGCGCGTTGTTGCTGGAGAAGCTACTGGATATGCGCATTCTAGTGAATTAACCGCTGCTGCACTCAAATGTGCTAGTGAAGCGGCTAAAGCTGTTACCTATAATAATCATACAGGACCTTATAGTGTAGCACCTCAACAGACAAACAAAAGACTCTATCACCCCCTTAATCCTCTTGACACTCCATCATTTGAAGACAAAAGTATGCTTTTGCAAAAAATTGATGCCTATTTACGTGCAAAAAATGATAAGTTGCACCAAGTGACTGTTTCTCTTTCCGGTTCTCTCCAGCATATTGAAATTTTACGTGCAGATGGTCATTTGATTCGTGATATTCGCCCTCTTGTACGACTCTCTATATCTGTAGTTGCTGCTGAAGGCAATCGGCGTGAAAATGGCTTCTATGGATGTGGTGGACGCCAAGCGTTTAGCCAGTTTATTCATGAAGAAAACTGGAAAAAGGCTGCTGATGAAGCCTTGCGTATGGCTCTCATAAACTTAGAAGCAGAAGCAGCACCAGCAGGAACATTTGATGTTGTTCTCGCTAATGGATGGCCCGGTGTTATGCTCCATGAAGCCGTAGGACATGGTTTGGAAGGCGACTTTAATCGCAAAAAAACCTCCGTTTTTGCGGGACTTTTGGGTCAACAAGTTGCTGCAAAAGGTGTGACAGTTGTTGATGATGGTACAATTCCTCAGTGTCGTGGCTCACTCACTGTCGATGATGAAGGAACCCCATCAGGATATAACGTTCTTATTGAAGATGGAAAGCTTATCGGTTTTATGCAAGACAGACTAAATGCTCGTCTTATGGGTGTTCATCCAACCGGTAATGGACGGCGTGAATCTTACGCATATGCGCCAATACCGCGGATGACCAATACTATAATGCTAGGAGGCGATAAAACACCTGAAGAAATTCTATCTTCATTGAAAAACGGTATCTATGCTGTTTCATTTGGTGGAGGACAAGTCGATATTACTTCTGGAAAATTCGTCTTTGAATGCACTGAAGCTTACAGAGTAGAAAATGGTAAAATTGTAGCACCTATTAAAGGTGCAACCCTTATCGGAAACGGACCAGATGCTATGAAACATATTACCATGATTGGCAATGATAGCAAACTTGATAATGGTATCGGTATGTGCGGGAAAGCTGGGCAAAACGTTCCTGTTGGTGTCGGGCAACCTCATTTGCGAATCAATAATATGACAATTGGTGGAACAGCACTTTCATAAAATATATCCAATCAACTCATTTAACATTTTCAATAAGATTCAAAAAGACTCTTCACTTGAGGCTAAAGTTTCCAACTTGCTTTTGCTTTGCGTTTGCTCAAAAGTGCAACAACTTCAACATGAGGTGACCATAAAAATTGATCAATTGGTATGATTTTTTCTATTGTATAACCACCTTCTACAAGAAGGGATAAATCACGCGCAAATGTAATAGGATTGCATGAAATAGCCACTACACGAGGTACTGTTGCCTTTGCCAATTCACGGACTTGTTGTTCTGCACCAGCGCGTGGAGGATCAAACACAACGTACTCAAAACATTCAAGTTCCTTCACAGAAAGTGGACGGCGGAAAAGATCACGTTTTTCACAAGTTACTGTTTTTAAATCGGTTGCAAAACGTGCTGCGGAATCTAAATTTGCTAATGCTCGCTCATCATTTTCTACTGCATGGACGTTCATCTTTTTAGCCATGCGTAATGTGAATGTTCCTACCCCAGAAAATAAATCAAGAGCATTTTTTGCTTTTTTAAAATGAGTCAAAATAATATCACCGATCATATTTTCTGCTTCAAAAGTTGCTTGGAGAAATCTACCAGTCGGAAATACAACACTGACGTCTCCGAAATATATCAATGGTTTTTCTTGTTCAACCAAAACTTCACCTTCAACAGACAGACGCGTAATCCCACAAGAAAGAGCTATACGTACCATTTTCTGACGAATTGACTCATTGTGTACAACACAACCACTTAAAGCAACATCAAAACCATTTTCAACAAGTGTGATTGTGATATGAAATCGTTTAGCATAACCGCTTAAACAAGCACAAAGGATCCTGATATCAGCTAGCTTAGATATAAGCTCTGGTCGGCTTACCGGACATTCCTCAAGAGCTATAATCTCATGAGAGAATTGACGATTAAAACCGACTCTCAAACCTTGTGATGTCATGGATGCTGTTAGAGTCATCCGCCGCCGGCTATAAGGCTTACATTCGATTAAAGGAGAAACAACAACATCAAGCTCATATTCTTTAAGTGCATCAACAACCAGTTGTCGTTTCCATTCGCGATAAACATCAGGATGCCAATGCTGAAGTGCACATCCCCCACATTCTCCAAAATGCTGGCAAAGAGCATCAATGCGTTCCGATGATTTTTCCTTTAATGCTCTGAGTGTAGCATATTTTCCATGAACGGTGATTTCAGCACACTCTCCTGGTAAAGTAAAAGGAACATAAACCAAACCATGTAATGTTTTGACGACACCATGACCATTCATCCCCATATGGTCTATTATGATATTGCCATTCACTCTTGTTTTTCTCCAAACAACAAATATTCTAAATTACCATCACCACCTGCAATAGGTGAAGGAAGCAAACCTTTTGCACTCCACCCTCTTTGCATGTTTAACCAATCAAAAAGTCTTTCAGCACTTTCTTTCGCCATTAATGGATTTTTTAATATTCCACCCTTGCCAAGAGCTTCTCGACCAACCTCAAATTGAGGCTTTACTAATAACATGGCTTGTGCTCCCTTCTTAGCTAAAGACAAAACAGGAGGTAATGCAAGTTTAAGAGAAATAAAGCTGACATCTGAAACGATGAGATCAATTTCTCGTCCGCCTAAATGTTCTTGTTTTAAATCTCTGACATTTAAACCTTCTAATAAGGTTATTGCCCTGTTGTTCAATAAACGTGCATCCAATTGATGGTGGCCAACATCAACCGCAATAACATGAGCTGCTCCACGTTCTAAGAGAACTTGTGTAAAACCACCTGTTGATGCACCAATATCAATGGCGGTCACTTGATCTGTTATAATTGGAAAAGCATCAAGTGCACAAATCAATTTTAACGCTGCACGTGAAACATAACTCTGTGCTGGATCACAAACGACAATCTCTGCGTCATCAGAAATAATTTGTCCAGCTTTTAAAATTGCTTTGCCATCAACTTTGACGGTTTGACGCATAATAGCATCACGCGCTCGTGAGCGTGTTATAAAAAAGTTTTTTTCAACTAAAAGAACATCAAGCCTTTTCCCAACAATCATCTCATACTCAAAATTTCTGCACTGTCCGAATCTTGCATCCTAAAGCAGTAAAAACTGTATTAACAATACCAACAGAATCAAGTCCTACACGAGAAAGAACTTTCTCTGGTGAACCATGGTTTAAATATTCATCAGGAAGTTTTAATGTGCGAACTTTTAAACCATGCTCTAAAAGCCCTTCTTGCGCTAAAAACTGTAATAAGTGCGCTCCAAATCCGCCTATTGCACCTTCTTCAATTGTTACTAATACTTCATGCTCACGTGCCAAACGACGCATTAAATCTTTATCCAAAGGCTTTGCAAACCGTGCATCTGCAACCGTCGTAGACAACCCTTCCGCAACCAACACATCAGCAGCTTTTAACACTTCTGACATCCGTGTTCCAAAACACACTAAAGCTATCCTATTGCCTTCACGTAGAACACGCCCTTTTCCAATCTCTAACAACTCACCACGCTGCGGTAAATTCATACCAACACCTTCACCACGCGGGTAACGAAAAGAAAGTGGTCCCTCATCATAAGCTGCAGCAGTACGCACCATATGCATCAACTCGATTTCATCAGACGGAGCCATAACAACAAATTCAGGAAGAGTGGACAAAAAAACAATATCAAAACTACCAGCATGCGTAGCGCCATCTGCCCCCACAAAACCTGCTCGATCAATCGCAAAACGCACAGGTAATTTTTGAATCGATACATCATGGATAATCTGATCATAAGCGCGCTGTAAAAAAGTAGAATAAATCGCGACAAAAGGCTTATACCCCTCACAAGCAATGCCAGCAGCAAAAGTGACCGCATGCTGTTCAGCAATGCCAACATCAAACATTCTTTCAGGAAACTTTTCAGCAAAAGCATCAAGTCCTGTCCCCGTCGGCATTGCTGCTGTTATACTCACAATCTTATCATCATGACCAGCTTCTTCTATTAAAGCCTTAGAAAACACCTTAGTATAAGAAAGAACATTGCTTTGCGCTTTAACCTGTTTACCTGTTACAATATCAAAACGATTAACACCGTGATATTTATCAGATGACGCTTCTGCAGGCGCATATCCCTTTCCTTTATGCGTCACCACATGTACCAAAACCGGCCCATGAGGATATTCACGAACATTTTTCAAAACAGGCAATAAATGCTTTAAATTGTGTCCATCTATTGGCCCAACGTAATAAAAACCAAGCTCTTCAAATAAAGTCCCCCCAACTAAAAAACCACGTGCAAATTCTTCTGAAAGACGTGCTTTATCTAAAAAGAACTTGGGCAATTTTTTGCCTAGTGCCTTGATCCGTTCACGCAAACTACGGTAAGCAGGACGAGAAACCAATCGTGCAAGATGAGCGCTCATAGCGCCTGTAGGTGGTGCAATAGACATATCATTATCATTCAGAACAACAATCAAACGCGCATTCAAAGCACCAGCATTATTCATCGCTTCATAAGCCATACCAGCAGACATAGCTCCATCACCAATTACAGCAATAATATTCCGCTTGTCCTCTGCTTTTAAAGCACTAGCCACCGCCATACCAAGACCAGCTGAAATGGAAGTAGAAGAATGACCGGCACCAAATGCATCATACACACTTTCTGAACGCTTCGTAAAACCTGATAACCCACCCTCTTGGCGCAATGTGCGAATTCGATCTCTACGCCCTGTTAAAATTTTATGCGGATAAGCTTGATGACCAACATCCCAAATAATCCTATCCTCAGGTGTATTAAAAACATAATGCAATGCAACCGTAAGCTCAATAACACCAAGTCCTGCACCAAGATGACCACCTGTTACGGAAACCGCATCAATTGTTTCCGTCCGCAACTCATCGGCTAATTTTACCAAATCAGACTCAGGTAATGCCCGCAAATCATGCGGGACACAAATACGATCAAGCAATGGCGTTAAGACCTGAGACAAAAAAAGCTCCTTAATATTATCGCATCAAGAGAATGAAATAGTAAGAATATGCCTCCTCCCCTCTTCTGTATTTAGCATATTGTTACTGAAAAACGCTCTCTACCGAGACGATTTATGGTTTTTCCCATTCCCTCACTTATTTCATAAAAAAAGAAACTGATAAAATTCCTTCCCTCTAAACTAAGTCACTACTCACCTCTCTTGCAATAAACATCCCAAAATTACTTCACTATTATTCAGAATCAAGAGGCTCTACTCCTTCTGGAGATCCGCCCTCTGAAAGCTGAATTTTCTCAACTTTAGCTTCAGCGACTTTCAAAAGTTTCTCGCAGTGTTTTTTAAGAGATTCACCACGTTCATAAATATCAATTGATTGTTCCAAAGGGATATCCCCGCGTTCCAAATTCTCGACAATCACTTCAAGTTGCTTAAGTGCTTCTTCAAAACTTAAAGCCGTAATATCCCCCTTGTTTATCTCTTGTTTCATACAATCCTCACAAGATGTCTGTTCTAGATATACGAATTCCAAAACCTTCTAAACCTACATAATGGCGCTCTCTAGAAGCATACACAATAACAGAACGAATTCCCAAATGTTTTAAAATTTGTGATCCTAAACCAATTTGACGCCATTCTTCTTCGCGTTTAATGGCCTGCATGTGGTTTTCTGAACCTTCTTTAACCATCTCCTGAATGCCTGTAGCTGATTGTACACCAACAGATCCTTCACGCAAATAAACAAACACTCCACGCTTTTCTCGTTCCATCATACGTTGCATAATAGCCATAATATCTGAAGATTGGCAAAAAACATCATTTATAACGCTTTCACGGTGCAAACGCACAGGAATATCTATACCATCACGGATATCTCCAAAAACAATTGCGACATGCTGAACCGTTTCCCAAGGAAGTTGATAACTTTGAACAATAGCGGGACCTACTGATGTCTCAATATGCATTTCTCCAACATGCCTGATCAACATTTCCTTACGCTGACGATAAGCAATTAAATCTGCAACCGTTATGATATGCAAACGATTATCTTGTGCAAATTTTGTAATCTCATCTCCATGTTTAACGCTTCCATCATCATTGACCAACTCGCCGATAACACCAACTGGCGGCAAACCAACCAATTTACATAAATCAACAGCTGCCTCCGTATGTCCTGAACGCATAAGAACTCCTCCTTCATGCGCTATCAAAGGAAAAATATGTCCTGGACGGACAAAATCATTCGGACCGGCATTTGAATTGGCAAGATTGCGCACTGCTAATGTACGGTCATGTGCTGAAATCCCCGTTGTTATTCCATGTTTAAAATCAACAGTAACAGTAAACTGGGTACGATGTGCTGAATTATTCTCTGGCACCATAGGAACAAGATTAAACCGTTGCGCTTCTTCTTTTGGTAGAGGGGCGCAAATAATACCCGTTGTATGACGAATAATAAATGCCATTTTTTCTTCTGTACAATGGGTAGCAGCAATCGTTAAATCACCTTCATTTTCACGGTCATCATCATCGGTAACTACAACGATTTCACCACGTTCAAAAGCTTGAAGTGCAGAAATAATTTTTTTCTCATCATATGCCATTACTTACCCCTCAAAGCTTCCAACCTGACCGCGATGTCTTAGATAATGGTCCGCAATAGCACAAGCAACCATCGCTTCACCAACAGGAACAGCACGAATCCCAACACAGGGATCATGACGTCCTTTCGTTACAACATTTACATCATGACCATCAACATCAATTGAACGACGAGGTGTTAGAATTGATGAAGTAGGCTTCACAGCAAAACGTGCAATTATTGGCTGCCCATTCGATATTCCACCTAAAATACCGCCTGCATGATTGGATAAAAAGAGTGGCTTTCCATCACTGCCCATCCGCATTTCATCTGCATTTTCTTCGCCTGTCAGGCGCGCTGCTGCAAAACCATCACCTATTTCAACCCCCTTTACTGCATTAATCGACATGAGTAATGAAGCAATGTCTTGATCAAGTTTTGCATAAATAGGTGCTCCTAAACCTGCTGGAACATTTTCTGCAATAATCTCAACAACAGCACCAACAGATGACCCCTCTTTACGTACTTTATCTATATAATCACTAAAAACCTGTACCATCTCTGCATCAGGTGTAAAAAAAGGATTATTACTAACCTCTGACCAGTTCCAACGTTCACGATTAATCGTATGGGGACCAATCGCTATGACAGCTCCCCGTACAATTAAATCAGGAATAATTTTACGTGCGAGCGCACCTGCCGCAACACGTGCTGCCGTCTCACGCGCTGAAGCACGCCCACCACCTCGAAAATCACGAATGCCATATTTAACATCATAAGTATAATCTGCATGACCAGGACGATACTGATGAGCAATCGAGCCATAGTCTTTCGAGCGCTGATCCGTATTTTGAATTAACAAGGAAATTGGAGTCCCTGTTGTCATCAATGTTGTCTCATCATCCTGAATAACAACTCCCGAAAGAACTTCTACTTGGTCTAGCTCTCGCCGCTGCGTCGTATATTTGCTTTGTCCTGGTCGACGCTTATCAAGATAAGTTTGAATCTCCGCAAGCGTAAAAATAATTCCCGGAGGACAACCATCGATAACACACCCAAGAGCAGTACCATGACTTTCACCCCATGTTGTTACACGAAACAAATGACCAAATGTATTATGCGACATAAAAAATGACCCGTTTCTCCGTCAAAATATACGCAACCACAGTCTCTGTTAAGATGTGCAAAACAACCTCTCTTCCAAAATATCATTGGCCGTTTTAAATTCGGTCAAATCACCGCTGTTGAGCCAAACTTTATAACAAAACTTTATTCTTTAACGACGGAAATGTCTGGCGCATCAACAGCTTTCATGCCTATGACATTATAACCTGAATCCACATGATGCACTTCACCCGTAACAGAACGAGACAAATCTGAAAGAAAATAAAGAGCAGAATCACCTACTTCTTCAATTGTCACCGTACGACGTAAAGGAGCGTTATATTCATTCCATTTTAAAATATAACGGAAATCACCAATGCCAGAAGCGGCTAATGTTTTAATTGGACCAGCAGATATAGCATTAACACGAATATGCTGAGGACCTAAATCCACTGCTAGATATTTCACGCTGGCTTCAAGAGCCGCTTTTGCAACTCCCATCACATTATAATTGGGAACAACCTTTTCTGCACCATAATAGCTTAATGTTAAAATTGAACCACCATCTGACATTAATTTTTCTGCACGTTTGGCTAAAGCCGTTAAGGAATAAACAGAAATATTCATGGTCATCATAAAATTTGATTCGCTAATATCAATATAACGACCGCTTAATTCATCTTTATCAGAAAAACCAATAGCATGAACGAGAAAATCGAGTTTGCCCCATTTCTTCTCTATTACTTTAAAGGCTGTATCAATCGATTCACTGTCAGAAACATCGCAATGACCGCAAACAAACCCCTTTACTTCTGCAGCTAAAGGCTCAACACGTTTTTTCATCGCCTCACCTTGATAGGTAAAGGCAAGTTCTGCCCCCGCATTACGCGCCGCTTTAGCTATTCCCCAAGCGATAGAGCGATTATTTGCCAATCCCAAAATTAAACCACGCTTGCCGTACAATAAACCATTACCCTTAGCCATTAGCATTGCCCCATTGTTATTTAAAAATGAATATTATTCATCTGCCTATGGCATAGGTCAACTTTTTCTTCAAGCAATTGGTTAAAAATCAAAACAAAAACTACGCTTTATATCTCATTAAAATTAACTCTTTTGCATTTGCAAGAATTGTTCTAAAGCAGCATCTCTACCTTCCGGCAACATGATACGAACATGCACATAAAGATCGTCTCTTGTACCGTTTTTTAAACGAAGCCCTTTTCCTTTCAACCGTAAAACACGATCAGAACTTGACCAAGCGGGAAGAGTTAAAACTACACGCCCTTCCAAGGTCTCTACTTCTTCTTTTGCTCCCAAAACAGCATGTTGAAGGGAAACCGGTAAATCAAGATGAAGTGCCCTTCCTTCAACACGAAAACGAGGATGTTTTTGAATCTGAATGGTTATCAACGCATCCCCTGCTTGCCCAAAAGGCGCCTCTCCTCCTTGACCTTTCAAACGAATAGTTTGTCCATCTTCAACATAATCTGGTAATTTAATTTTTAACTTTTTTCCATTAGGAAAAACAGCTTCCACTTTTTCTGCTCCAACCATCTGCTCCAATGTTATGGCAAGATTAGCACGAACATGAGCACCTTGTTGAGAATGCGTATATTGTCTAGAATTTGAAAAGCTCCTTCCTCCACCAAACAAATCGCGAAAAATATCGCTCGCATCAAAACCAGTATCACTTGCAGATCTAAAATCAAAGCCTTTCGCCCCTCCTGAAAAAGGATTGTGACTATTGCCAAAGTTTTCACCAGCACCATAAGCTTGATAAAGCGGTTTTCCTTCCATATCAATTTCACCGCGGTCAAATTGGGCTTTTTTGTCTTTATCACCTATAATTTCATAAGCTTGATTGATTTCAGAAAACTTTTCTTTAGCCTTTACATCATCCTTATTGTGATCTGGATGATATTTCTTTGCTAATTTTCTGAATGCCGATTTAATCTCTTGCGGTTTTGCGGTACGTGCCACACCCAGAATCGCGTACGGATCACGCATATTGCCCTCTTTTCAATGTTTTCGTTTTGAAAATATCAAAACTGGTATGTTGTTAATCTCTCTCACAGCTTCATCAAACTATTCTCAAGAATGATTTTTTCTCTCTTTATATGTCTATAAAGAAACCAAAATACCAGATAAAAGAGACATTTTATTTTATAACTTATTGCATTTATACTAAAAACAAGAATGATTAAATGATTAAGATACTACAAGAGTACATGGCAGTACTGTTTTTGTTAATAAGAAAAAAACAGCATTTTATTTCTTGGCAACAAAGTAAATTAAAGAGCGCGCCACTCATACTCACTGACATTCGGAGTCGTTATGAACGATAAAGTACAAAAAGACGATGATTTTATGCAAATGCAAAAACCTTTTGCACTTTTTACAAAATGGCTTGAAGAAGCAACAGTGAGTGAAATAAATGATCCCAATGCTATGGCACTCGCAACGGTTGATGAAACGGGTTTGCCTAATGTTCGTATGGTTCTTCTCAAAGATTACAGTCCTCAAGGATTCGTCTTTTATACCAACTATGAAAGTTGCAAAGGACAAGAAATTTTAAAATCAATGAAAGCATCCTTAGGTTTTCATTGGAAATCGCTGCGTCGTCAGGTTAGAATTCGGGGAATTGTTGAAAAAGTCAGTAATCAAGAAGCAGATGCATATTTTCAATCGCGACCACGGGGTAGTCGAATTGGTGCATGGGCATCTAAACAATCTCGACCATTAGAAAACCGTTTTGTCCTCGAAAAAGCAATTGTTCAATATACTACGCGTTATGCGGCAGGAAATATTCCACGCCCACCGTATTGGTCCGGATTTCGTGTCATACCCCTTTCTATCGAATTCTGGCGTGATCGCCCCTTTCGTTTACATGAACGCCTGCTTTTTACACGTGATTCTGTCGAACATGATGATTGGCAAAAGCAAAAACTTTATCCCTAATTCTTCAAACTTTAAAAACAGAATAGAATTTGAATGAGAGTAAGTGATTTTAGTATCCCCATTAAAGTCTGTTTTCAGTTCCTTTAAGAAATAGGTAAAATTTGACGAGGTCACAATTTACATGGAAAAGTTTTCTGAGAAAAAAACACGTAGAATGCAAATTGACTATAAAAATTGCAAAGAATCAGAAAATTTTTAATCACTAAAAGCATCTTTAAACTTTCATTCCCTTCACTTCCAAAATCACATACATGTGGTCCTTTTTCTAACTTGTTGTTAAATAGCTGGGTAAATGATCATCCATATACCACCGCACATTAAACCAACGAAAACTATAAAACCAATAAACGAATTCGATTTGAAAAGCTTTAAGCATTGTGAATTGTCATCTACATCAAGCGTTTTAATTTGAATAAACATATGAATGCTTGCAATAATAATTCCCAAAAAGCTAAGGAGAGGAACCTGTGCCAAATAAAATGCTAGGCTAACAAAAATTACAAAACCACTATACAAAAATACCAAAGCACACTTAGTACCTTCACCAAAAAGAAGTGCCGTGGAACCTACACCGACAGTAGCATCATCCTCCTTATCTTGATGTGCGTAAATTGTATCATATCCTATTGTCCATAAAATAGATCCTACATAAAGTGAAATGGGGGCCCAACTCAAATTTCCACACACAACCGCCCACCCCATTAATGCTCCCCAATTAAATGCAACACCTAAAAAAAACTGCGGCCAATATGTTATACGTTTCATAAAAGGATATACCGCAACTGCTATCAATGATGAAATCCCTAGAAAAAAACTGTATCTATTAAATTGTGATAAAATACCTAAACCAACCAAACATTGCACTAGTATGAAAATTTTTGCTTGAAACCGACTCACATGCCCCGTTGGCAATGGTCGAGAGCGTGTTCTTTCTACCTGGGAATCAATTTTATGATCTACAAGATCGTTCCAAGTACACCCTGCACCCCGCATAGCTATAGATCCTAGAAAAAAAAGAAAAAGATACCAGAACCAATGAAAGAGCATTGATAAAAAAGGCAATTTGTGCATTTCATAAGAGACAAAAGCCATTGTCGTTGACCAAAAACAAGGCCACATCAATAACTGCCACCCAATAGGTCTATCCCAACGTGCCAATTGAGCATAAAACCACAAAGAAGATGGCAGGAAATAATAAACCCACTGTTTGGAGGATGCATCCATCACCCGTCCCTGTTTCTCAGGAGATTGAATATGTGCAATATTTTTATTTTTTTTCATCAAATAGTTTTACCTTTAGTCTTGCGATACAGGTATTTCATTCTTATGACAAGAAAACGTATTTAATCATCTTCTATGATAGGAGCAAACAATGAACATCCTTCTTATCGGCTCTGGTGGACGAGAACACGCTTTAGCATGGAAAATAGCAGCATCACCACTGCTAACAAAATTATATTGTGCTCCTGGAAATCCTGCAACAATGGAACTGGGTGAAAATATTGATTTGAACATTAATGACCACTCTCTCGTTGTTAACTTTTGTAAAACCCATTCTATTGACTTGGTTGTTGTTGGACCAGAAGCACCTCTCGTTTCTGGTATAACAGACTCTCTTAATAACGCTCATATATGTGTATTTGGACCGACTCAAAAAGCTGCTCAGTTAGAAGGTTCAAAAGCTTTTACAAAGGATCTGTGCCATAAGAATAACATTCCTACAGCATCCTACCAATGTTTTAATGATGCTGTAAAAGCCAAAGCTTATATCCATCAACAAGGTGTTCCTATTGTTATTAAAGACGATGCCTTAGCTGCTGGTAAAGGTGTTGTTGTTGCAACAACTATGGAAGAAGCATTTAACGCTGTTGATTCCTGCTTCAAAAATGCCTTTGATAAGGTAGAAAAAAAAATTGTTGTAGAATCTTTTCTTGAAGGAGAAGAAGCAAGTTTCTTTTGTCTTTGTGATGGTAAAATTGCTCTTCCCTTTGGATCTGCACAAGATCATAAACGCGTGGGGGATGGTGATACAGGAGCAAATACCGGTGGAATGGGAGCGTATTCACCAGCTCCTATCATGACACAGGAAATGGTTCAGCGTACTCTCAAAGAAATTGTCGAACCAACTCTCTACAGCATGAATGCAATGGGAGCTCCCTTTAAAGGTATCCTCTTTGTCGGATTGATGATAACGAAAAAAGGACCTGAACTCATTGAATTTAATGTACGTTTTGGTGATCCTGAATGTCAAGTTTTAATGATGCGTCTCAAAGAGGATATTCTTCCGCTTCTTCTTGCCGCAGCTCAAGAAAAGCTTGAACATAAAACCCTTCAATGGTCTGAAAAAACTGCTTTAACTGTTGTTATGGCTGCCAAGGGTTATCCAGACTCTCCTCAAAAAGGTACTGTTATCCGTAATCTTGATAAGGTAAATACTCTCCCTGATGTGAAGGTTTTTCAAGCTGGCACAGCATTACACAATGGAGAGCTCATTGCTCATGGTGGGCGCGTTTTAAATATAACGGCAACAGGAGAAACCGTTACGCAAGCTCAAAAACGTGCCTATGAAGCTGTCGATTGTATTGATTGGACAGAAGGATTTGTCCGCCGAGATATCGGATGGCGAGCCGTTGCACGAGAAAGTTAAATCCTTCGAGAAGTTTTTTTATCATTTAAATTCAGCTGTGATAATATTGTGCGTAAATCTGCTTACTGTTTTATATTTATCGTGATTTTAAAATATTGAATTTTACTTGAAAAATAAAACATATAAATAGGCTATTCATAGCCATTACAAAATAGGAAAAACAAAAAACTGATTATAAAGTTATGATTGCAATCACATAGTTATCTTGTTGTTATATTGATTTAAAATTCATTTGCTTTCCAGTTTTACAACGCATCTTTTGCTTATAAAAGCTTGAAAGCAAGTATTATATACTGTCATTTTCTTGGATAGAGAAAGCCATCAATTGTCTGTCCTCACTTACCAATACTTTCATGATAAGCGCAAAAACGAAACCACCATTGTCAAAAAGCATATTCTCACTGTATTAAAGCTGACTTAAATGCTTTGAAAAAAGGCGTTTGATATTATTAAGCATAAAGGAAAGAAGTCTCATACAATCAACACCTATTACAAGCTTAGGTTGTCAAAATTTTAATTTACAGTCAATAAAACGCAGAATGTAGCGTAAATAAACACATAGGACAGCACAATATAAAAAATGAATGCACATCAATACTACTGTAGAGCAACGCGATTCCCGATCACCAAACGCAAACCCAATGGATTGCTATAACGAAGTAAAAAGCGCTTTTGTTTAGAATGCAGTGTTGTCCCTAAAAAACGACGTAAATCAGAACGATCTTTAACAACCATAATGCGATGATCTTCATTAATCATCAGCATAGGAAGATCATAAATATCCGCCCATAATCGCCAATCCAGAAGAACATTATTTAAATCTCTAGAAACAAGAAGCGGAATGCAAGATTCTTTATCTGTATGGAATAACTCTAATGCAACCGCTCTCTCTCCTGAACGCGTTTTTACAGTACGTGCCGCAATTCCTTTGAAGTGATAAGAGGGTACTAAATGTGACAAGCTTGAGGGAGTATCGGTTTTAAAAAAAACACCGCGCTCACTTAACGAACAAACGATTTGATTGCCCGTTTTTGAGGAGAAATATGTCGTTGTTTGTGGCAAATGGCACGGATCTAATCGAAATTCAAGCACCGCTTTTGCCTGATTAAAGCATTGATTAGCCATATATAGTGTCCCAATTTATTCTAATAATATACCCCCTTTAACAGCTTTTTCTCATTGGATTATTAAAAGATTGAATAAAAAACAACTGGTTTCTTTTTTGGTTATTAAAATCTAAACAAAAACACGTGATAAAATTCATCTCTCTTTGAATTATAATATTTTTTTGGGATTCATAATTCCTAAAGGGTCAAGCATTTTTTTAATCCCTTGCATAATATCCAAGGCAACAGGTGATTTGAAAGTGCGAAGTTCCTCGCGCTTTAATTGACCAATTCCGTGTTCAGCAGAAAAAGCACCCTGATAGTGCATCACTAAATTATGAATATGATGATTCACTCGTGACCATAACTGCAAAAACACTGCAGGATCAGCTCCCACAGGTTGAGTCACATTATAATGCAAATTTCCATCACCCATGTGACCAAAACAAACCACCCGTGCTCCTGGAGCAATTTCTTCAACAATACGTGCTGCTTCAGCAATAAAATCAGGAATAGCAGCAAGAGGCACCGCAATATCGTGCTTAATAGACCCTCCTGCTAACTTTTGTGCAGAGGATATACTTTCACGCAATTGCCAAAAAAAATCTTGCTGCTTTAATGATTGCGCAACAACTGCATCCTCTATCACAGCATTTTTAAAAGATTCTTCTAAAATAGTATTTAGTACTGATAGTGCTTCACCCTCACCTTGTAATGACGAAATATTGACTAATACATACCATTCATGTTCATGTTCAAAAGGAGATCTCTCACACATCTTATAGTCTAAAGCCATTTGTAAGCTCAGTTGTCCCATAAGCTCAAAGCCTGTCAACATCTCTCCTCCATAACATTGAGCAAGAGATAAAAACTCGAGAGCTTTCGCTGGATTACTTAACCCCACCAAAGCAACTGCTTTTCCTTTTGGTCTTGGAAAAAGCTTTAAAACTGCAGCTGTTATAACGCCTAAAGTACCTTCTGCACCAATAAAAAGGTTTTTCAAATCATAACCGCTATTGTCTTTTTTTACAAAACGCAAATCATCCAAAATACGGCCATCAGGTAAAACGACCTCCAAGCCAAGACAAAGTTCACGCATATTACCATAAGCTAAAACAGCTGTCCCTCCAGCATTAGATGAAAGGTTTCCCCCTATCTGGCAAGAACCTTCTGAAGCTAAAGAGAGAGGAAAAAAACGATCTAATTCATCTGCTTTTTTCTGTAAATCCTGTAAAATAACACCAGCCTCTACTACAGCAAAATTACCTTCAAGACTCATACATCTTATCTTGTTCAATCTTTCCATGGATAAAAGAACACCCTTCCCACTCTCATCGGGTTGTTGACCACCCACAAGACCTGTATTCCCTCCCTGCGGCACAATTGGTGTGCGCGTTTGACTAGCTAACTGCATAATTGACGATATCTCTGCATTAGAAGACGGACGTAAAAGCAATGGTGTTTTTCCATGAAAAAATCCGCGTTCTTCAAGCAAATAAGGTGCAATTAACGCCTGATCTGTTATAGCGTGCGCCGCACCAACAATACTTCTAAATCTTTCAATTAATTTCTGCTCCATCTTCATTTCTCCTTTGGAGCTGCAGCACGCATGAGACGATCATTAATAGCCTCGCCCAATCCGTATGATGGAATAGACTCTACCGCAATAGATTTCACTTTGCATGAATCTAATTGCTTCATATATTGAAATAAATGAGAAGCTGCCTCTTTCAACTGGCCACTCTCACTCAAATTTAAAATAGAAACAGCATTTTCAACACCCATAATACGTTTGGGACCAAATGCTAAAAGGGCTTCACCGCTTTCCACCTTTTGTGCATTCAAACGAATTGCAGCATTGGGTGCATAATGCGATTTTAACATCCCTGGTGCCTCAATTGCAGCTTGCTGATCTATTCGTTTTAGCGATTTTCCTGCAATTTTTTCAATCTCTTCAGCCGCAAGTCCTCCAGGACGCAAAAGATAAAGTCTTTCACCACATACCTTAATAATCGTCGATTCAAGTCCTATTTTAGAAGGTCCTCCGTCAAGTATCAAAGGAACAGATTTTCCTAAAGATTCTAAAACAGCTTCAGCAGAAGTCGGGCTAAGACGTCCAGACTGATTCGCACTCGGAGCAGCGAGAGGACGACCAAAACTTTGTACAACTTCTGCAAAACAACTATCTGGAAAACGAACAGCCAATGTATTCAAACCAGAAGTGGTTAAAGGATGAATATCATGATGCACTTTTAAAGGTAAGACAAATGTCAAAGGGCCAGGCCAAAATACCTCCATCAATCGACGTGAAAGAATATCAATGTCAACGTAGCATTCCGCCATTTCGATGCCGCTTACATGAGCAATCAGAGGATTAAATTGTGGCCGCTTCTTTGTAGAAAAAATAGAAGAGACTGCCCTCCCATTGGTTGCATCACCCGCCAATCCGTAGACAGTTTCTGTCGGTAGCGCTACTAACCTTCCCTGTTCAAGAAGTGCAACTGCTTCCTTTATTGAAACACTATTGAAAGGCAAAATTGTCATGACACGTCATCCCTATAGTTTTCTTTGATGGGTGAAAAACTATATCGGTGTAATCCTACAACTGGTCCATATTTATGAAGAGCTACACGATGTGCTAACGTTGCATAACCTACGTGTTTTTCTAAACCATAATCTTTATAAACCTGTCCCGCACATTCCATCATTCTATCCCGTGTTACTTTGGCAATAATAGATGCCGCTGCAATTGAAACCGAACGTTGATCACCTTTAATCAAAGCAGCTGCTGGACATGGTAGTTTAGAAGGAATATCACGTCCATCAACCAGTACATAATGGACTGGAATTGCTAGCCCTATAATACTGCGACGCATCGCTTCCAAAGTTGCTTTTCTAATATTAGACTGATCAATTGTATGAGCACAAAGACTAGCAAGTGAAACCGCTAATGCATTTTGCAAAATTTCATCGTACAGTTTTTCACGTTGTAAAATAGAAAGCTTTTTCGAATCATTCAGCCCTTCAGGAATATGATCTTTATTCAAAACAACGGCTGCTGTTACAACAGGCCCCGCGAGAGGTCCACGTCCTACTTCATCAACACCCGCTATATAAAAAAAACCCTGTCTCTGCAAATCCAGTTCATAGGAAAAATTTGGCTGAAGTGGTAAATTAAACATTTTTGATAAACACAAATATAACCGAACAAATATCCATTTTTGCGTACAGCCTCTTTTCTAAAAGCTCTACAAAAATAGATCAGCAAACATCTTCATAAATTCTTGCACAAGCACCAGAAATAAAAGAACTTCATTACGCGGTCTCCCGCATTGCTATCCGATACTTCTCATAAAACAGCATCTTAGCATGTAACAATTTAATCTGGAAAACAAAAAATTATGCCATTACTTAATCTCTCTATTGCACATGATGAATCTTTACCCCAAAAAATCTTTTACCTTTAATTTATCTCTCAAGTTTTTCCTAAAGTTACGATAGGTTTTACAAACCAACTTGGGTGTATCGATTTGATAAAGAGAGCCGCCTTTTGAGCTGCTTTCTGATCTTTAAAAATACCAAAGCAAGTTGCTCCAGTTCCTGACATACGAGAAAAAAGAGCGCCACTCTCATCTAATAAAGATAACACGTGCGTTAATTGAGGTGCAATTTTTAATGCAGGAGCAAAAAGATCATTACGCGTTTCTTGTAAAGCCTCAACCAATGAATAAACTGTTTTAAGAGCTTCTGGATTAATCTTTAAAGAAGGATAATCATGCTTCTCCAAAGCCTTAAAAACAGCTTTCGTTGAAATTTGTTGTCCATGATTGACCAACACCATTGCAAAAGAACAAGCTTCTGGAAGTGGTATAATATCTTGACCAATTCCTTGCACAAAAAGTGGCTGCTGATATTCCAATGCAAAAAGACACATTGGCACATCAGCACCAAGAACTAAGCTCATTTGTGCTAATTTTTCACAAGAACAATCAAGATTCCACTGTTGACGCAATATGCTTATAACACCCGCAGCATCACCTGAGCCACCACCAATGCCTGAAGCAATAGGTAGCGTTTTAATCAGCCGAAAAAAAGAAGGCTTCGCATTTATAGGAAATGTGTTGCGCATAAAATCGCGTGCACGAACAACTAAATTATCCGCATCAGAAACAAGCTTATTTGCAAATGGTCCCTCTAAAAAAAAGCGATCACTTTCACACGGAGCATAACCTAGACAATCACCACTCAGACTAAAATAAACCAAACTTTCTATTAAATGATAACCATCCGCGCGCTGCCCAACAACGTGCAAAGCTAAATTCAACTTAATAGGCGTGAATAGATAAGAATGCCTTTTGAATGAAGCTTGCACATCCGATATCATCTTACGTAATATTCACCTGTACAGAGATCTTTTACCAATGTGCCCCTTGCCCCTTTATTAGATTCTCCGCAATAAGCATCTTGTAACATCTTCTGTACTCGTTTTTTAAAAAAACGATAAATGTAAAAAGCTATTATACATAATAGGCTGAATGCAGTCATCCGCATCATTTCATGCTTTCTCATAAACGCTTTTGAAGCAAAATTATCAACTCTCTTGAGAATTATCGAATGATACTTCTTATCACAAACCATAACGTTGCCAAAGTGCTCGCTCTTCTGCTAGCATCAAAGCACTATCAACCGCTGTATAAACCGCATGAGCAGAAATACCCGAAGGGAATTTAGGTCCTAAAAGGCTTTTTGGAGGTGTGATTAATCGAAGCTTGGTATCATTCCCAAACCGCTCCTTAATAACGGAACGCACATCATTCAATCCATCAATAAGTCCAAGTTCAATACTTTTCTTTCCGCTCCAAAACATTCCTGTAAAAATATTCGGATCATTTGATAACTTCGCTGCACGCCGCTCTTTAACCAAATCAATAAAAGTTTGGTGAACTTCGAGTTGTAGAGATTTCAAATGCTCAATATCTGCCTTCTTTTCAGGCTGAAAAGGATCTAAGGTAACCTTGTTCTTTCCTGCTGTGTAAACACGTCGTTCAACACCAATTTTCTTCAAAAGCTCAGGAAAACCAAAGGATGCTGAAACAACGCCGATAGAACCAATAATCGAAGAAGGATCAGCAAAAATCTCATCCCCTGCACAAGCAATCATATAGCCACCTGACGCCGCTATATCTTCAACAAATACAAGAACCTGTTTATTCTTTTCCTCTGCCAAATCACGGATACGCTTAAAAATAAAACGCGATTGCACAGGTGACCCTCCAGGAGAGTTGATAATAAGTGCAACAACCGGTGCTTTTTTATGTGCAAAAGCCTTCTCCAAAAGACTCGCACACCTGCCTAATGAAAGCGAGCGTGCTATCGGTGATGTTGAATCCATAATTGCCCCATGAAGGCGCACCACAGGAATTTCAAGTTTACTAGAACAAAAACGACGTGGAACAAGATTTTTAATAACGTCCAACAAAACAAAACCTCCTCATGAATTAAGACAAACCAAATAAGCAAGGACAACAGAAAGGAAGAACGCCGTAACCTCCAAAAGCAATAACCACCCCCCACATCACAACTAGAAATAAAACTTCATACAAAGTTTAAAGTCTCCTAAAAAACAAAGCTTTAATTTGAATTTAAGCAATAAACCGGAAAACACAAGAGATCATTTAAAAAGTTCCCACAAACTTATACAGCCATTATTAATTGCATCCACCCGCGGGGAAAAAATATGATCATCACCCTCATGTATAACCAATGCCGGCAATATGGATAAAGCCGCTTTGCTTCCCCGCTTTGCATAAAATAAAAGACGAATCGCCGCTGTTTTCGCGCGTGCATGAACGGGAATGATACAAATACCACCAAAGCGCCCTTCTAAAGCGCGTAAGATATCAGTCAGTGATTGTGGACGAGCAATTAACCCTAAATATCCACTTGGCTTCACAATTGCTGCTGCACTGCGCAACCAATGATCAAACATCTCTTCAGACATAACATGTGCCTCAGACTTTTGTTTATCAGGTGTCTTGCGATCCGTGGGACTATTAAAAGGTGGATTCATAATTGCAAAATCAAAAGAATTATCTGCCAATCCTGCTTTTAAGCGATTCTTACCTTTCAAAGTAACATCTGCTTCTAATAAACAAATTCGCTCAGAAAGTTTTTTATTTTGTTTTAGCATAAGCGTTTTTTGCGCATAAGATGCCATAAAAGCTGATCGCTCAACCAATGTAACATGAACCTCTAAACAACGCGAAGCAACTGCCAACCCTGCTGCACCAGCACCAGCACCTAAATCAACAACCTTCCCCTTTAAATCATTGGGAACTAAACTGGCTAATAACATAGCATCCATACCAGAACGATGACCATATTTACGTGGTTGCACCAAATAAAACTTCCCATGATGAAAACTGTCAATTGTGTCATCACTCTGATTCGTCATATCATTCATTTAAAAACCTAATGTTCATCTTTATGAATTGCACTTTTTCTATCAATTGTTGTCTAAAAAGCTGTTTTAAATTTTTCCCACAACTTCATAACAATCACCTCACACAAGCTTTTAAAATATTCCTTGCGAATATCATTCAAAACTTCTGTTCCTAAAAATGGCATCAAAAGCTTGAGTCAAAACAAAACCCCCTTTATGCTAGCAAATGAAAATAGAATTCATATCTGTCCATTGCAATACTTCTAGGAGAAAACACATTGAGTGTCGCCACAAAATTAAATCAGACAAGCAATAATCAAAACTCTCTCCAATCCCTTATCAACCTTACTCAACATGATATGGAGCGCGTAAATCAATTTATTCTCTCTATGGCAAAATCAGAGGTTGAAATGATCCCTGAAATTTCCAATCATCTGATCTTATCAGGTGGAAAGCGGTTACGCCCAATGATTACATTAGCCTCCGCTCATATGTTCGGTTATCAAAGTGATGGACATATAAAACTCGCAACAGCTGTTGAATTTATGCATACGGCAACTTTGTTACATGATGATGTCATTGATGAAAGTAATTTACGACGCGGAAAATCTACCGCACGAATGATCTGGGGAAATCAAGCAAGTGTCCTTGTTGGAGATTTCCTTTTAGGACAAGCTTTTAAAATGATGGTTGATGTTGGTTCTATAGAAGCGCTCTCTGTCCTAGCAAATGCTGCTGCAATCATTGCTGAAGGAGAAGTAATGCAACTCTCTACTGCAAAAAATGTAGAAACAAGTGCTTCAGACTACCTCAAAGTTATCAACGCAAAAACAGCAGCACTGTTTTCAGCTGCTGCTGAAGTGGGACCAATTATCGCCGGCTATGAAGAGAAAGAGCGTTCTGCATTGCGTGAGTATGGAACATTTCTAGGTCTCGCTTTCCAATTGATTGATGATGCATTGGACTATGGTGGCGCTACACAACATTTTGGAAAAAATATAGGGGATGATTTTAGAGAAGGCAAAATTACAATGCCTGTTATCCTTGCATATGCACGGAGTAATACAGTAGAAAAAGAATTTTGGAAACAAGCTCTTGAAAACGGTAATAACGATGATGAAGCTTTCACTCATGCAAAACACTTAATAGAAAAATATGATAGCCTCACAGATACAATAGAGCAAGCACGCATCTATGGTAAGCGTGCGACCAATGCACTTGCTTCAATAAACAAAAACCCTGCTCACCACGCTCTCATTGAAACTGTTGATTTTTGTATTGCGCGCGTAAACTGATTGTTTGCAAGCATCACAGTATTTTTCAATAAAGTAATCGGATATGATCTATAACCCATACAATCGATTGATTATCTTGAAAAGGATTAACTCTATGTGCAGTGCAGCAGTAGCCCGCTTTTTTACTCTCTTTATCGCGGGTATCATAC
The DNA here is from genome assembly GCF_026930205.1 of Bartonella sp. 220B. GTDB lineage: Bacteria > Pseudomonadota > Alphaproteobacteria > Rhizobiales > Rhizobiaceae > Bartonella. The sequence continues at coordinate 130,237 of NZ_JANHOI010000004.1, forward strand.
TGATGCCATCAGCGACCTACGGCAAAATAAACGCCACAATTAATACAACCTCATTTACAGGTGCTTATTTAGCTGGAAAAATTGCGAGTTATGAAAACAAAACAGATCTTGCCATCAATTATTTTAAACAAGCACTTGTTTATCAACCTGATAACATCGAAACACAAAAAGAACTCTTTGAATCTATGCTCTCCGTGGGAACTTTCAAAGAAGCTGTTCAACAAGCAAAAAAACTTAAAGAGCAAGGTGTTGTCACTCCCTTTGTTTCCTTAACTTTATCGATAGAAAGTCTCATCAAAAAAAACTACGAAGACGCCAAACTTTTTCTACAATTAAAAGCACCTCCTGCTGCAAACAATCCAATACCTGAACTCATCGGTGCTTGGGCTACATTCGGGGCTGGACAACAATCTCAAGCAATCGCTGATCTTGAAAAAATCCAAGGACCTGCTTGGTATAGTCTTTTTATACGCTACCATCTTGCACTCATGAGTGATCTAGCAAAACACACACAAGATGCAGAAAAATATTTTACTCAAGCACTTAATAACCGACAAACTATTCTCATAGCTCCCAATACTTACGAACGTATTGTCATAGCTTATGCCTCATTCCAATTGCGTCATAAAATGCGCAATCAAGCTCTCCAAACTCTCAAGCATGGCGAAAAGGTGTTGCCAGGCCGAGAAATATTTAAAAATATCCGAGAAAAGATTGAAAAAGGTACTTCCTTAGAAAGATTGGTTAAAACACCCCAACAAGGAGCGGGTGAAGTATTATATAACTTTGGAACAGCCTTAAACCACAAAAATTCAGGACAAATTGCACGTATTTTTAAACAATTATCTTTTGCATTATTTCCTCAAAATGAAGCAACCCTTTTTCAATTAGCAAATATTTCTGTCAAACTGAATGATCTTGATCAAGCCATTAAGCTTTACCAATCTTTATCACCTAGCTCTCCTTACTATAAAGGTGGGCAGCTACGACTTGCATTCATTCTTGCACATAATAACAAGCATAACGAAGCCATTAAATTACTTCACGCATTAAAGAAAAAATTCCCTCACGATCGCCATATTGTGATAACGTTAGCCGCTTTTTATATGCAAGAAAATAAATTTGCTGAAGCTGTACAAATTATGGATCGTGCTATTGAGCAAATAACAAATTTTCAACGTGATGATTGGAAACTTTTTTATCAGCGCGGTATCGCTTTCGAGCGTTTACAGCAATGGCAAAAGGCTGAAATTGATTTGCGAAAAGCACTTCAATTTTTCCCTGATCAGCCACAAGTCCTTAACTATTTGGGCTATTCACTTGTTGAACGTGATCAAAAACTTGAGGAATCGCTTCGTATGCTGCAAAAAGCTTCTGCATTGCAAACTCAAAATAGTCATATTCTCGATTCTCTAGGATGGGCTTATTATAAGCTTAAGCAATATGATCAAGCTGTTCAAATATTGGAAACCGCTGTCAAATTGCAACCTGAAGATCCAACATTGAATGATCACTTAGGCGATGCTTATTGGCAAGTTGGGCGCAAACGTGAAGCAATATTTCAGTGGAATCATGCAATTGATGGGGAAGCAAAAGACTTCTTAAAAATCCAAAAAAAACTAAAATATGGTTTACAGTAAATAACGGTGCTTGACCATAACCCCATGAAACAATAGACAAGTATAGAAGATGAAGTCCTTTTGGACGCTATCTATGAGTTCAATATGAAAAGAGTATAAAGCATGAAACTGCCTGAACATCTCAATCCCAAACGTTCTTTTCAAGGACTTATCTTAACTTTACAAAATTATTGGGCTCGTTATGGATGCGCAATTTTACAACCGTACGATATGGAAGTTGGGGCTGGGACTTTTCATCCGTCCACAACATTGCGTTCACTAGGACCGCGCCCTTGGAAAGTAGCTTACGTCCAACCCTCTAGACGCCCAACAGATGGACGATATGGTGAAAATCCAAATCGTTTACAGCACTATTATCAATTCCAAGTGCTTATCAAACCTTCCCCTCCCAATTTACAAGAGCTTTATATTAAGTCGCTACAGGCCATCGGTCTTGATACAAAGCTTCATGATATTCGCTTTGTTGAAGATGATTGGGAAAGTCCAACGCTTGGTGCTTGGGGGCTTGGATGGGAGTGCTGGTGTGATGGAATGGAAATCTCTCAATTTACTTATTTTCAACAGGTTTGTGGCATTGAATGTTCTCCAGTTTCAGGAGAGCTCACTTATGGGCTTGAACGCCTCGCAATGTATATACAAGGTGTTGATAACGTCTATGATCTTAACTTTAATGGTTTAGATGGCGAAAATAAAATAAGTTATAGAGATATTTTTTTACAAGCAGAACAAGAATATTCATACTACAATTTCAAATTTGCTGATACGAAACTGCTACATCAACATTTTATCGATGCAGAACGCGAATGCATTGCACTTCTTGAAGCTGGGAAACCAAATAAAGAAAATGTTTTTCATCGATGCGTTTTTCCAGCTTATGACCAATGTATTAAAGCAAGTCATATTTTTAATCTTTTACAAGCACGTGGCGTTATCTCTGTAACTGAAAGACAAAGTTACATTCTTCGCGTTCGCGATCTTGCACGTCGTTGTGGAGAAGCTTTCTTACATACAGAAGCTGGTCAAATCACACTAAAGGAAAAATCTAATGTCTGATCTTCTTCTTGAACTTTTCAGTGAAGAAATCCCCGCACGCATGCAACGAAAAGCGGCTGCTGATCTCAAAAAATGTCTTACGGATCAAATCGTAAAAGCAGGCTTAACTTATAGGGCTGCTAAGGAATATTGGACACCCCGTCGTCTAACATTAGACATACGCGGTCTTTCTCTATGTTCAAAAGATGTTTATGAAGAACGTAGAGGCCCCAGTACAAAATCACCACAGCATGTCATTGATGGCTTCCTACGCTCAACAGGACTAAGCGATATTTCTGAAGCAGATATTGCTCATGATAGTAAAAAAGGCGATTTTTATGTCGCTAAAATCATCAAAAAAGGCCGAAAAGTAGAAGAAATTATAGCGGATATTTTACCAGATATTATTCGTAACTTTCCCTGGCCAAAGTCTATGCGTTGGGGTAAAGATTCAGCAAAAAGTGGCGCTTTGAAATGGATTCGATCTTTACAAAATATTCTTTGCGTCTTTGGACCAGAGATTGGTGAAACACATGTTATTCCGTTTGCCATCGGTTCTCTCAAAAGCAATAATCTAACCTATGGTCATCGTTTTTTAAGTGACGGAAAATCACTTCAAATCCGCCGCTTCGAGGATTATATTAGTAAACTTGAAGCCCATAAAGTTATTCTTGACGCGGAAAGACGAAAGAATATTATTTTGGCTGATGCCCAAAATCTTTGCTTTGCAAATGGTTTAGAACTAGTTCAAGATGATGCTCTTTTAGAAGAAATTGCGGGACTCGTCGAATGGCCTGTTGTCCTTATGAGCAATTTTGACAAATCTTTTCTTGAGATTCCTCCAGAAATTATTCGTTTAACCATTCGAGCTCATCAGAAATGTTTTGTAACGCGTACACAAAGCGATAAGATCAAACTCTCTCATCATTTTATTCTTGTTTCTAATATTCTTGCAAATGATGAAGGCAAAGAAATTTCTAAAGGAAATACTAAAGTTGTCTGTGCGCGTCTTTCTGATGCACTTTATTTTTGGCAAACAGACCAACATGATTTGCCCGATATTAAGCGTTTAGAATCTTCGGCAAAAAAATTTGATCTTGATTTAGCAAAGCCTCTCGATCAGAGAATGGCGCAATTGGATCATTTAAATGTAACCTTCCATGCAAAATTAGGAACACAAGGAGCAAGAGTAGAACGCATCACTGTTTTAGCACAAAAAATTGCTCCTTTGGTGGGAGCAGATCCGCTTTTAGCTAAACGTGCAGCAGTGCTCGCAAAAGCTGATTTGCAAACAGAAATTGTCGGAGAATTTCCTGAACTACAAGGACTCATGGGACGAAAATATGCCCTTCTTCAAGGAGAAGATTCTTGCATAGCTGAAGCAATTGAAGACCATTATAAACCCCTAGGACCAACAGATCGTATTCCGCAAGAACCTGTTGCCATCACAATTGCGCTCGCTGATAAAATTGATACGCTCGTCGGTTTTTGGCTTATTAATGAAAAACCTACCGGCTCCAAAGACCCTTACGCATTAAGACGCGCCGCATTGGGGATTATTAGGCTTGTGCTTTTGCGTGACTGGAAAATTAATCTTATTCCACTATTTGATTTGGCAGCAGACCTTTTCTTACAACAAAGAAACAAATATGAAGAGTTTCAAAAAGAAGATGAACAATTACAGAATCTTGTTCTAGAAAAAACAGAATATATTTTATCGGATCTGTTACTGTTTTTTCATGACCGTCTGAAAATCTACCTAAAAGAAGAAGGAGCCCGTTATGATGCCCTTGATGCAATCTTAAACAAAGATTCTGATGATCTTCTATTAATCGCCCGTCGTGTTGAAGCACTCATTGCCTTTATCAATACAAGTGATGGAAGCGACTTTTTAGCCTCTGTAAAACGGACTATAAACATTCTTGAGAACGAATTAAAAAAAGGCACAATAATAGCAAACAAAATTAACTCTGAACTCTTTACTGAAGCAGAAGAAAAACAACTCTATCGAGAAATTATGAAGATAGAAAGCAAAGTTCGTGATCACATCAATGCAACAGACTTTTCATACGCACTCAATACACTAGCACCACTTGGAAAATTTATCGATATCTTTTTTGAAAAAGTATTAGTAAACGATAAAAATCCCGATATTCGCACTAATCGTCTCGCTCTTTTGAAACAGATCCATAGCATTACGAAAACAGTAGCAAATTTTTCAAAACTTGTAGCTTAAAATAAGCACTTTATAAATTGACAGAATAAAAAGAGAATCTTTCTACTTTTTATTGTTTTTGCTATTGAACCTTAAAAAATATTATGAAAAATTCCCATACGATACTTGAGACAATTTTATTATAGAATTTATCATGTAAATGATACTTTAGAACAACAGATCAAAAAATCGAATAAATATTATAATACAACCATTTTATTTATAATAATATTACAATTCATTTACATACTAAATGAGAAAAACGAAAACAATATAAATCTTTAATCTAAAACTCTCTCGTAAGATTATATAACAAAAATCGTTCTCTTGTACATTCCAACTGGGATTAATATATGGATAAAATCTCTTTGAGAAAAATACGTCTTGAACTGTCTCAAGACAAAAGAAAGAGCAACATTTTGAGATGATAACATAATCATGATATCTTATGCTTTCATAAGCATAAGATAGCGGTATCCTAGGATATCTTGTGCGATACCTCTCACAGATAGTATAAAAAAGTTTGAGAGATATCTTTCTAAAGTAAGTAAACCATGACTCATGCAAGATAAAATTGAAAGAAATACTCAATTTTGAAAAGGAACTACTCTCCTAAAAAACTGGTTCTTTAAGCACTTTAACTACCATTAATTAAGATATGTTTTTATTTTATTAAGAGATTCTTCACAAAGAGACTCCTTAATAAGTTCATTCGCTTTATGAGAATCTAATTCTTTTGCGATAAGCGCACGAGCAGCAGAAACAGCCAATTCAATAGCAGATGAAGAAACCATGCGTATCGCATCAGCTTCCGCTTGAGCAATTTTTTGCTCTGCTAATTTATTGCGGTTTTTTACATACTCTTCTGCTTTTTTACGCGCTTCAGCGATAATAGCTGCAACTTCATGCTTAGCCGCTGCAATAATCTCTTGCGCATCCTTTTCTGCTTCCGCATGTTTGCGCTGATATTCAGCAAGCACTTCCTGCGCTTCTTCACGAAGACGGAGAGCTTCATCAAGTTCATCTTTAATACGCTTTGCACGCGCATCAAGATGATGCACAGCTCTCTGCGGAATTTTGAAATAGACCAAAAGAGCTAAAAAAAGAACTAACCCAACAAACGCCCAAAAAGTATCTGTCATTCTTGTATCCTTCAGTAATCCGCAACTCTAATAACTGAACGAACAGACTCTTTGCTGACATTAACATCAATCAACTTTTTTACGATTTCAAGAGCTACTTCTTCAGCGATAGAACCAACATTTTGCATAGCTTTATCTCGAATTTTTGTGATCTGTTTTTCAGCATCTGCTAATTTTTTTTCCAAACTCTCTTCAACTTCTTTTCGTTCAAGCTCAGCCTTCTCTTTTAACTCTTCACCAGCTGCTTGTGCTATAACATGAGCTTGCAAACGTGCTTCTGCCAATTTCCGCTCGTAAGTTTCAACTACAGTATCTGCTTCCTGCTTCATACGCATCGCCTGATCTAAATCAGATGCGATTCGATCCCGGCGTGTTTCAATAACACCACCAATACGAGGCACAATCACACGAGAAATAAAGAGATAAAAAAGCCCAAAAGAAATTGCCAACCAAAAAAAATGTGAAGAAAAATGCACAAAATCAAAAGGCGGAAACACACGATCTGCATGCTCTGCCACGTTTTGTACATGTTCTATCGGCTTGTCAGTGGTTTGTGCATAAGCGCTGGAAACAAACATCTTCTTTCATCCTTCAACAAATCACTCCCCCCCTAAAAACCGACGGTAATGGACTAACACTCTTCTCATTAAGCAACAAAAGGCACACCTCCCTCTCATACAGAAAACAGGTATCCCTTTTTGATGATGATTAAACTCCGAAAAGAAGCAACAAAGCAATAAGCAATGAAAAAATGCCCAAAGCTTCTGTCACAGCAAAACCAAAGACAAGACGGCCAAACTGACTATCTGCTGCTGATGGATTGCGTAATGCGCCAGAAAGATAGCTACCAAAAATATTTCCAAGGCCTAAAGCTGTCCCCGCCATTCCAAAGCAAGCAAGACCAGCACCAATATATTTTGCGGCAAGCACTAATTCCATATTATTCTCCTTTAAAGCGAAATTGCACTATTCGACGGAAAACCGCCAGTTTTATTAATGTCCTGGATGAACTGCATCATTAAGATACATACAAGTTAAAACCGTAAAGACGTATGCCTGAAGAAATGCGACCAAAAATTCAAGAGCAGTAATCGCTACGGTCATGATAAGTGGCAAAATTGAACCACCAACGCCTACAACCCCTACTCCAATCATTGAGACAACGAAACCAGAAAATACTTTGAGGGTAATATGACCAGCAAGCATATTAGCAAAAAGACGAAGTGAAAGACTGATAGGACGAGAAAGAAAAGAAATAACCTCGATCATCGTAACCAAAGGCAAAACCACAACAGGCACACCACTGGGAACAAACAGTTTCAAAAAATTAGCCCCATGCTTATAAAAACCATAGCCAATGACTGTCAAAATTACCACCATAGCCAATGAAAACGTAATCATAATCTGAGAAGTAATCGTATAAAAATAGGGAAAAAGACCAATAAAATTTGCAACTAAAATAAAAGTAAACAGGGAAAAAACTAAAGGGAAAAACTGCATCCCCTGCACACCAGCTGATTCCCGTAAAGTTGTTGCGACAAACTCATAAGCCATTTCTGAAAGAGACTGCATCCGTGTTGGAACCAACCCACGACTTGATGACGAAACAAAGAGAAAAACCGAAGTTATAACAACTGTAGCTACTATAAAAAACGATACATTTGTAAAGGATAAATCCATATTCCCTATAGAAATCTTAATCAGTCGTGAAATCTCAAATTGATGGATAGGATCTGGAGCGTGTGATATCACTTCAACCTCATTTATCGGACCTTTTGTTGGACCTTTCATCTTGGCGCAATACGCCTCTTTGCCTGAATGGACTGGAGGAAATATACCCCACAGACCGAAGAATACTCAATACACCAGCAGCAAATCCAAGAAAAAGAAAAAACACCAAACCCCATGGCCATGAACCTGCTAACTTATCAAACCCCACTCCCAAAACCACACCTACAATAATACTTGCAAGAAACTCACTCGAAAGCTTAATTGCATGCGCCATCTTGCCTTGTAACTCATCCCCCTCATTTTCATAACGCCGCTTCTTTAATGCTTTCTTATGCATTAAAGCTCTACCTAACTTCTCACTTCGACATTCTAAATCCTCTGAATGAAGACAATCTTTTTGCCCTTTTCCTTCCGCTTCAGTTTCCTGCACTGGCACAATGGGTTCACTCCCCTCTGCCATTATTGGCTCCTTAATCAAAAAGCAAAGTAAAGGCTAATCTATAAAACCGTGCGCATCATATTGTTCTCGAATTTATTCGTCAAGACGCTAAAAGAATTCTATCACAATTTATCCCACAAATAACATGCCTTTTCATTTTAGGAATCCTCACCCCTTACTCTTAAATCATCACTCCAACCTACAGAGGATACATCGCTTTTCAACTTTAGCAAACCATACAGCCCTCGTGTCAAAACACCAAGAAGCATATTGAGAAAATACCCTCTTTTACAGCGTTTATCCCTGTTCACAAATAAAGGATGATATTTATGAGTCTTCTACATCTTTTAATGTACGACATAGAACTGTAATGAATTGTGTTACCGTTGTGCAAAGAAGCCTATATAAACAAAATTTTAAATACTAGCACTACAGCACTTTGTATAGTTGTAATTAACTTTTTAAGTCTTTCTTCTTATATTCAAATGTTTTATGGTAAATATCTTTGCTTTTTGTGAAAAAACCGTCACAAATCAGCTTTCTCCTTGATAATTATAGATATGAGAACTTCTTTTGACCCCGCACTATAATTATGACTCTTCGATCCTCAGTTGTTACAACTCCTCTTAATTCAAATGTTTTATTAAAAAGGCTTCTGCTTTAAATAATCCTGATTCATACATTGATTCCTTTCAATAACGCATCAATACAGGATTTTTTTTGTTTTAGATTAAGAGAAATTGTAACAAGAAAATAGCATAATATGAGACCTATTCATTCAATAGAGGGAATGATAAAATTATTTTTATAAATCAATATATTTTTGATATTAAAATGGTATCATTTACGAAAAAGTCTATTGTCTTAAACTGGTTCTTAAATATAGATTTCATTCACTTAAAAAACAGAAAAGAATTATTTCTTTCTGGAACGTGACGCAAAAGGATTATCAGATGCGCGTAATGATATACGAATTGGCACACCCGGCATATCGAACGCATCACGTAATCCATTGGAAAGATAACGTAAATAGGATTGAGGCATTATCTGTGGTCGCGAACAAGAAATCATAAATCCAGGAGGACGTGTCTTAATCTGTGTTATATATTTAACCTTAAGTCGACGACCAGAAAATGCAGGTGGTGGATGATGCGCAACAACAGTTTCAAGCCATCGGTTCAGTTTTCCCGTGGAAATACGGCGATTCCACACACGGTGCATCATCATGATATTTTCCATCAGTTTATCAATCCCTTGAGCATATTGTCCCGATATAGGAACAGCTCTCAAACCACGAACCTGAGGAAGAAGGCGGCTACATTTTTCATGTAAATCAATCAATGTCACCTGACTATTTTCAACGAGATCCCACTTATTAAAAGCAATAAGCGGAACGCGCCCTTCACGAATCACAAGATCAACAATTTGCAAATCCTGCTTTTCAAACGGTGCCGTTGCATCAAAAACGATCACCACCACTTCTGCAAAACGAATTGCACGTAAAGTATCTGCAACAGAAAGTTTTTCCAATTTTTCTTGTATTTTCGACTTCCGCCGCAAACCCGCAGTATCAAAAAGTTTAATATGACGGCCACTCCATTCCCAATCTACAGAAATAGAATCACGTGTAAGTCCTGCCTCTGGTCCTGTTAACAACCGATCTTGTTTCAACATGCTATTGATGAGAGTTGACTTTCCTGTATTTGGACGCCCTGCAACTGCAATCCGAATGGGCTTATTTTCATCGTAAATAAATCCCTCTTCCAAATCATCCACATCAACACCAACGGATGCAGGTTGTATAGCAGTATATTTTTGTTCGTTTTTATGTTCAAAAGCGCGTTGCTTACCAACAGCATCTACAATTGCATCACGAAGATCTGTAAGCCCTAGACCATGTTCAGCAGATATTAGACAAGGCTCCCCCAAACCCAATGACCATGCTTCATACTCTCCACCTGTAGCTGCTTTTGACTCAGACTTATTGGCAACAAGTACTATCGGTTTGCCTGACTTGCGAACCAATGAAGCAAAATTTAAATCACTCGGCGTTATTCCACTTTTGGCATCAAACACAAATAAAATAAGATCGGCTTCCTCAATGGCAGCTTTTGTATGGAGACGCATACGGCCTTCAAGTGTATGGTCACTCGCTTCTTCTAACCCAGCCGTATCAATCACATCAAAACGCAAATCTTGAAGTTTCGCTGCATGAATACGCCGATCACGTGTTACGCCTGGCTTATCATCAACCAAAGCTAATTTTTGCCCAACCAAACGATTAAAGAGTGTTGACTTCCCAACATTAGGGCGACCAACTATAGCAATAGTAAGGTTCATAAATTCATTCCTTACTTACCTTGCCCTCTGCTTGTATAAGCTCAAGCATCATACGAGACCGATCTGCTACTTTTAACCCTAAAGCACCTTCTTCAGAAATTTTCCTAAAATAATCAACCGCTTCTTTCACTTTATCAGCTTTATAGGCAGCTAAGCCCAAAGCCTCTCTTGCAGACATACGCATCGGATCAACATCATTTGCCATATCTTCAACGCGCTTTTTAACCTCATCCAAAGTCCCTGTATCAACCAAAATATAAGCTGCACGAATTTTTGCAACTTTCCGCAAAATTTGTGGTGCTTTTTCATCAGCCGCAATAGAATCAAAGGCTTCTACTGATTTAACATTATCCCCTTGTTCCATGAACAAAGAAGCCTCACGCAAACGAGCAAGAAAAGGATATCCTCCAAAGTTAGAGACTTTAACATTTTCCAATTGTTTCATCGCTTCATCAAAATGACGTGTATCCGCAAAATCAAGGCTTTTTACAAATGCATCACCAATATGACCAGCTTTCTTTATTTGTTCATGATGGTAAATTTGATAAGTCACTACCATCAAAATGAAAATAACGACTGCAATAATAATTGCAAAACCATAACGTCTCCAAAAAGCAAGAGCTTTTTCCTGACGAACCTCTGCATTAACTTCAGCAATAAAACTATCATACGACATATATCATACCTTGGAAAAAATTCACTTTTTGTGCTTTTACGCATAAATGCATAAAGATGGTAGCCCTCATGAACTAAAAAACTTAAAATTTCTAACTTATTTATTTCAAATCGTATCCAAACCACTGAAACTTTTGTAACGACATCAATCAAAAACGATAGAACCGCACTTTGGTTCATAACATAGTTTTATATCCCTTTTTAAACTGCTATCATATCCCTCACGCCCATTATATAAGCCTCTTTATAATCTCAAGAGCTTTTCGTGTCTTCTCCTTGTTATATTATATACGAGAATTATCTTTTAAAATCTTAAAAGCAACAATCCTATTGCACTTTTCAAAGCCTTTAATTGTAGAATTTCAGTGGGAAAGCAATCCATTAAAAAACTTTCACAAAGAGACATTGCTTCATTTTTATGATTGAAAATATTTTTACCAAATAAACAAATTTCGTTATCCAGAATGGAAGAAATGCGGAAACTCCATGATAAAACTCTATTTAAAATTCAAACTTCAAGTAAAACTCTGTGTACAAAATATTTCTCTTTAACTTAGTTTCACTCGATTGATAACCTCTTTTGGCTGTCACTCACAGTGTCTAAAAATGTTTTATTGTAATGGCCAAATCCACATGAGCATTGGAACAGCAACAATGACTATCAATACCGCCAACGGAGCACCAAAGCGTGGATAATCACTAAAACGATATCCCCCTGGCGCCATCACGAGCATATTACTTTGGTGTCCAATAGGCGTAAGAAACTCACAACCTGCACCAATTGCAACAGCCATCAGAAAAGCTTCAGGCTTATAATGAAGAGAGTGAGCAAAACTTGACGCGATTGGTGCTACCATCATAACTGTCGCTGCATTATTCAAAAATGGCGTTACCAACATGGCTGTAACCAACATCAGCGCCAATGCACCAGAGGGTGGAAAAAATACCGCCAATTGGCTCAGCCATTGACCTATGAGATCCGTACATCCTGTCTTCTCTAGTGCTTCACTCACCGGAATAAGAGTTGCTAATAAAACTAATATTTGGCCATCTAATGCTTGATACAAGTCACGCGCTGGCAAAACGCGAAAGATAACCATGGCAATAGCAGCAGAGAAAAAAGAAAGGGAAACGGGTATAATATGAAAAGCCGTACAAATGATCGCTATAAAGAGAATAGCTAAAGATACAAAACCATGACGTAAATTGCCAAACACAATATTGCGTTTTGCTAAGGGTAAACATTTCAGTTCCCGTAATAAATTGGGAATAACCCTCTCTTGTCCTTGCAAAACAATCACATCTCCAAGATGGAAAACAATATCCTCAAGCCTCCTCCGCACCCTTTCATGTTGTCGACTTAACGCAAGAAAATTCACATCATAGCGATCAAAATACGAAAACTCTTTTGCACTGATACCAATAAGGGGGGAATTATGCGTGACAACGGCTTCAATAATATCAATGTCGCTGTCCTTGTCTCCCGTAGAAAGAGTCCTACCAGAGAAAAATTCTAAACGAGCAGAATTCATCACACTATCTAGCCCCGTATGCGAACCTTCCAACAAAACAATATCGTTTTCAGACAAAATAAAATCTGGCAACGGCGAAATAGAAACTTTGTTTCTGATAACTTGAACCACCATGACATCACCACCTGATGGTTTAACAAGGTCCACTATCGTTTTTCCTACAATCGGTGAATTTATTGGAATATGTACTTCTGAAATATAGTTACGAATATCAATAGCATCATCAAACGATACACCTGAGCGTACACGTACAGGTAAACGCCAAGAAAAAAACACCAAATAGAGTATACCAACAGTAGCAACAGCCGCACCAACTGGAGTAAAATCAAACATGGTAAAAGGAGACCCCGTTAAACGTTCTTGCATAGCTGAAATAACAACGTTAGGAGAAGTCCCTATTTGTGTCATAAGACCACCCAATAAAGAACCAAATGCCATGGGCATCAAAAAGACAGAAGGAGAAACCTGAGAACGACGCGCAAATTGAAAAGCAATAGGAAGCATGATAGCCAAAGCACCAATGTTTTTAACAAACATTGATAAAAACACTACAGAAATAACTAAAAAAGCCAATTGAAGACGTACTGATCTCACATCTGGCCATATCCGTTGAATAATAAATTCCATTATACCAGAACGCGATACAGCTGTACTGACAACAAACACACTCCCCACAATAATAACAATATCATTACTAAAACCGCTAAATGCCTCCTTTGGGCTAACAAGCCCCACAATGCAAGCAACCAATAATGTACAAAGAGCGACAAGATCATAACGGAATCGATCCCAAATAAAAACAACCATCATGAGACCAATGATAGAAAAAGCCATTATTTGATGTCCTGTCATGATACCCATCTCTCCCCATTAGATTACAATAAACACATATGTTGTTTTAACTGTTCCTATAAAAAGCAGCAAGATAAAAGCAAACATAAGTTCATTTTAGAGTGATAAATTATGATCAGCACATACTTCTCTCTTTGGTTATAAATGCTTTTTTATAAAATATTGAAACCAAACAAAATTGCTGACAGTTGATAAAAATGTTTTGCAAAAAAAGCAGAATGACTCTAAACGTGAAAGGGAATAAAAAGAGATAACTATTGGGTTGGTGCATGCTATATTTAGAGCCTTTGTCATTGCTTAAAGAAATTTGTGTACATTCTCACATAGAGTAAATAAAGCATCACACAGAGTGATAAAAGTGAAAGAAGAAATAATGACCAATCTTAATGGTGGATACCGAGGAAATTTAAAATACTGGCTAACATGTATTATTGGATTTATTGCTATTCTGACAATCGTAGTTTTCGGCGGTTTTTATATAGCAAAACCCTATCTTGACAGTTTTGTAAAACAAGAAATAGCCCGCCGTTCTATAAAAGCAGAGACAGCCGAAGTTAGCATCATAGGCAAAGTCAATTTGACAAATGTTACACTGCCAGTTCCTGCTGATACATCACTTAAAATTGGTGCCATTTCAGCCCGCCCTCCTTTTTCTTTTATTCCTGGTACTTTTACACTTTATAATGTTGACTTAAAGCATAATAACATTCACATAAAAATTCCCAAAATTTCCCTTAATAGTGTATACTTTAAGAAAAAAGATACTACGATCACATCCCACATTTTGCAATCAATTATGCGTATTGAACTTTCCTCAATTGTTGCGCCCAATATACTGCTTTCTATAGAAGATAAGAAAGAACTCAACGAAAAACTTGAGATAAAGGGTTTTCAGCTTTCTGGTTTTAAAAATGGTCATATTGGTTCTGTTAGCTTCAAAAATATGGACCTTAATATGACAGCCAAGAATGGTGAAAAACAAACGCATATTATTAGCAAAAGTGATGCAATAGAAGCACGTAATATTGATATCAACTATGCTGATTTTATTATTTTAGGAAAAAGTAATTCTATCAATCAAATTAAAAATGTTACCGGTCCTATTTCTCTGAAAAATCTAATCGTTGATATTTTTGAAGGAGAAGAAAAAAACATCTCTTTATCTCTTGGTAAATTTAAAACATCTGGTTTTAAAGTGAAACCATTGGAGCCAACAACTGAAAATTTGATCAAAGCTTATCTGAACGAAAAAAAAGTAACTAACAAGAAAACTGAAAAAACAGCACGACGTGATATTCTCATAAATAACTTGCTCACTATTACCTTAGCTGATGCAGAAGTGAATAACCTCAAAATCGATACACCACAATTTAAAGGAACACTCGAATCATTCCAGTTTACACAAAGCTTATGGAAGCAACCTATACCCAAAAAACTTCTTATCTCTTTCAATAATATTTCAGTTTTACCTAAAAAAATGAGAGAAGAAGACTTAAAGCTCTTCAAAAAAATAGGTATTGAACACTTTGATTTTTCAGAAAAAATTGATATTTCTTATGATGAAAAAAAACGTACGCTTGCTCTTAATGCAATGTCTTTCAACATGAAAAATATTGGATCTGGAAAAGTATCAGCAAAACTTGTTAATGTTGATGAAAAACTTTTTTCTGCTCAAAAAGACTTAATGACTCTTGCTTCTCAAGACCTTAGTGTCACTGATATTAACATTAGATATACAGACGCTGGTTTCATTGATAAACTTTTTTCTTATCTCGCACGAAATCTTGGTGATACAAAACATGATCTCAAAAAAGAACTCTATGACAATTTCTATCTGATGATGACACAAACCCCCCAAATTTTGCTAAAAGATCATGAAAAAGCTGAAAATATTTCAAATTCTCTTGGAGACTTTGCTAGAAATCCACAAACATTGGTTATTCAAATAACAGCAAAAGATAACAAAGGACTTACAATAGCTGATCTCGAAACTGCTCTGCAAAACGATTTGTCCAAAGTTTTGGATAAAGTGCATCTCACTGTCAAAAATCAAACATCACCTTAAAAAATAGCATTTAGCTTTGAACATAATGATCTTGTTTGTAAATTTAAGGGCTTTATTCCTCTTTTTTCTTTTGTATGATATAAGAAAACATCATACAGAGTAGTTTATATAAAAAATTAATTGGTAAAATTGTCGACACTTGGAGTTGTTCATGTCTGATTTATCTTCAAATCGTTTGCCTAATCGCGCGTCTCGTGTCACAAATCAAGCGCTTTCCGCTATTGAACGCTTTCTTCATATTGAAGCTCTCAGCGGTATTGTTCTTTTGTTAGCGGCGGCGGCCGCACTCATTTTTGCTAATTCTCAATATGCCTCTCTTTATGAATCCTTCTGGCATACACCCTTTGGCTTTAATTTTGGTCATTTTACCCTCTCTTGGGATTTGCATTTCTGGGTTAATGATGCTCTCATGACTGTTTTCTTTCTTGTTGCGGGAATGGAAATCCGACGCGAAATTCATGAAGGTGCTCTCGCCGATTTTAAACAAGCAGTTTTGCCAATTGTTGCAGCAATAGGTGGAGTTTGTCTTCCTGCAATTATTTATCTCAGTTTTAACTTTAATGGGGGACATACGCATGGTTGGGCAGTCCCAACAGCTACAGACATCGCCTTTGCACTCGGAATTCTGGCTCTTCTTGGCAAGAAAATTCCTTCTAATCTTCATATCATTCTTTTATCTTTAGCAATTATTGATGATATTATCGCTGTTCTTATTATTGCTTTCTTCTACTCAACGAATATTGATCCCAGTGGTCTCTTTATTACAGTAGCAGGGATTGCTTTAGTATTATTTTTTCAATGGATTGGACTCGCTTCGGCGTGGCTTTACATTCTACCTGGTGCAATCATCTGGTGGGGATTAATGGCGACAGGTGTTCATCCATCACTTGCTGGTGTGATTTTAGGGATGATGACTCCTGTTTTTCCTACCCGTACTCTGGTAGCTCCGCTCACCATGTTAAGCAACGCAATGCAAGTCCTCCAAGAAAAAAATACAAAAACAGATCTACATCATATCTCAACTGCATTAAAAAAGATGCGCAAAGGACAACGTGATATGATTGCTCCAGTAACGCGTGTTCAGAAAGCCTTGCATCCTTGGGTTGCCTACGGCGTGATGCCAATTTTTGCCTTTGCAAATGCTGGTGTTAGTTTTGCAAATTTCGATCTTTCTTCTCATGAATCCTTTTTAATCGTGCTTGGTGTGGTCATTGGTCTCTTTGTTGGGAAACCTTTTGGAATCATTGCTGCTAGCTATCTAGCCGTAAAATCAGGGCTATGCCGCCTGCCTCCTCAAATGACTTGGACTGGTGTTTTGCTCATTGGATTTTTAGCAGGAATTGGCTTTACAATGTCTATCTTTGTTTCAATGCTTGCTTTTAAAGATGTTATCCTGCTTGACTCCGCAAAAATTGGTGTCCTTTGTGGATCGGGTTTATCTGCTCTTGTCGGCCTTGGATATGGAGTTATTTACATCAAACGCAACAAACAAACTCCTCATAGTTTTCAATAAACCAAGTAACAATACATCTTTATGTAAACTTTAAAAAAATGATTTGGTTCATTTATTGAGCATCATTCATTATAATGATAGAAATAAATTAAGGGGGAATATTTGATATCTTCATTGATCAACAAGTGAAAAATCTCACGCCCTAAAACCTATTTCACTCAACTGATCAATTTTATGAAAGAGACTTAAATAAAACGAACGTGCAATTTTGCCGCATTACAGTATGTCTTCACATGATTGAAACATTGAAATCTTGGCCAATCAATGCACATGTATAATGAGTAGAAAGATAATAAGCAGACAAAAAATATAGGACAAATTTTTTATTGTAATTATTTGTACTAAAATCGTGGATGGAAATTTCAAGCGTCTCAATTTACTATCACTATAACTGTTTATACTGTGATTTCCGATAATAAAACGCATATCACTTTGTTTATTGAAAACTATGAGGAGTTTGTTTGTTGCATTTGACGCAAATAATCCCTTAATAATAAAAGAAGATAAATCAAGCACCATAAATCATGTATGCAAAAAAAGCTTAGTTTATTCTCCCAATTGAAGTATTTCTCTACGAATAATTTCTGCACAAATCCTTTAGATATTTACTTTCTCTCAAATAAGAATAAAATTAGATCTGCAAGAAATGCGGAAAATTCTAAATAATCATCTGAGAAAAGCAAACATCAATGGAATATATCTTATCGAATTTGTTTTACATCATTGCGTAAATAATAAAATCTATGCGCTCGATATTCTAACTCAGCTTTCACCAAGATTTCTCTAACAGACATATTTGAAAGAGTAGCGCACTTTTCTCTCTCTAAACATTTATGTAAAGAGTCCTTCGTTTTTCTTACATACATGAACGCTTCATACTCATTTGGAAATCTTTGTTAGAGTTGAAAAAAATATTTAATCCTTATCAAGATTATAAACAGCATGTAATGTTCTGACTGCAAGTTCAGTATAAGCACTATCAATCAAAATAGAAATCTTAATCTCGGAAGTTGTAATTGCTTGAATATTAATACCTTTTTCAGCCAAAGCCTGAAATGCTATAGCCGCAACACCTGCATGGCTGCGCATTCCAATCCCAATAACCGATATTTTGGCAAGATTGCTTTCAAATTGGATAACATCAAATCCAATCTCTTGGCGGTTTTTCTTAAGAAGTGCAACAGCTTTCTCTACATCGCCTGATGGTACAGTAAAAGTCATATCCGTTTTGGAGCCATCTTCAGAAATATTTTGCACAATCATATCGACATTAATTCGCTCTTCAGCTAAGGGACCAAAAATTGCTGCAGAGATCCCCGGGCGATCTGCAAGTCTACGGAGAGAGACTTGTGCCTCATCCTTAGCAAAAGCAATACCAGTAACATTTTGTTGTTCCACAATTTCATCCTCATCGCAAATAAGTGTTCCAGAAGAATTCATTGAATCCCCCATGCCTAATGCATCGGGATTCTCAAAACTTGAACGCACGAAAGTACGAACTTTGTGAACCATTGCCAATTCAACAGAACGTACCTGTAAAACTTTCGCTCCAAGAGAAGCCATTTCCAACATTTCTTCAAAAGCAACCTTTGGTAAACGACGTGCCTTAGGTTCTATACGTGGATCTGTTGTATAAACACCATCCACATCTGTATAAATATCACAGCGATCAGCTTGTATCGCTGCCGCTATAGCAACAGCACTCGTATCTGATCCCCCACGCCCTAAGGTAGAAATCCGATTATCCGGAGCTATCCCTTGAAAACCAGCAATAACTGCTACTTGTCCTTCCTGAAAACGCTTTATCAAAAAAGAGCCATCAATATCTGTAATACGCGCACGACTATGCGCACCATCCGTGTGAATAGGTATTTGCCAACCAAGCCATGAACGCGCATTGACTCCCATTTCTTGAAGTGTAAGAGCCAACAAGCCTGCTGTTACCTGTTCACCAGAAGCAACAACAACATCATATTCATGAGCATCTCTCTGTATTGGTGAGGCGTCACATGTCCACTGAACAAGCTCATTGGTTTTTCCAGCCATCGCGGATACTATAACTGCAACCTCATTGCCAGCATCCACCTCTCTTTTAACATGCCGTGCAACATTCTGAATACATTCAATGTCTGCTACAGATGTTCCGCCAAATTTCATGACAATCCGCGCCATTAATAACACTCTTACCTTTAACAGTGAGAATAAGAACTTACTCCCATATCAACAAACCACTTTTTCACATATAGAATATCTGTCATTTGTGCAAGTTTAGTTATATTTATATTATTTTCTTTTGACTTTAGATAAAATCTATCTGACTTAAAAATACAAGGAAAGCGATATGATAAATGAAACACATACCACAATTGATCAGAATGAAATTGATCACTTCTCGCATATTGCTTCTGAATGGTGGAACCCGCAAGGAAAATTTCGCCCACTTCATCAATTCAATCCAACACGTCTTGCTTATATTAGAGAAAAAATCTGTTTAGAATTTAATCGCGATCCTATCTCACTTATGCCCTTCGAAAATTTAAAAATTCTTGATATTGGCTGTGGAGGTGGTTTGTTATGTGAACCAATGGCACGTCTTGGCGCTACGGTTGTAGGAGTTGATGCTGCACAAACCAATATTGAAGTCGCAAAAACCCACGCCACACAAAATGGACTTTCTATTGACTACCGCACAACAACTGCAGAAGCACTCGCCAATGAAGAAGAGCAATTTGATATCATCCTCAATATGGAAGTTGTTGAGCACGTAGCTGATGTTAACCTCTTCATGGCAGCTACAGCAAAAATCCTCAAACCACAAGGGTTGATGTTTGTCTCAACACTCAACCGTACATGGAAAGCATGGGGACTCGCTATTGTAGGTGCTGAATACATTTTACGCTGGCTTCCCAAAGGGACCCATGACTATAAAAAGTTCTTAAAACCTCAGGAACTTAAAAGCCTTTTATCAAAAAATGCTCTGACTGTCATTGATAAGATCGGCATTACTTATAATCCATTAAACGACAGCTGGAATCGCTCGAACGATTTGGGCATCAATTATATGCTTCTCGCAAAAAAGTCTTGAGCTGATGTAATCTACAATGACTATGCGTCTTGCAATAAAGAATTGAGTTTCCCTTCATTTTCTAAAGCGTAAAGATCATCGCAACCGCCGACATGATAATCACCTATGAAAATTTGTGGAAATGTATTACGTCCATTTGCTCGCTGTACCATTTCTTGGCGAAGAGACGTTGATGCATCAATATCTGTATATTTTACTCCTTTTTTATCAAGCAAATCACGTGCTTTCATACAGTAAGGACAGTTAGGACGTGTATAAAGTGTTATCTCTTTCATGATTATTCTCCAATGCTTTCAAAATACTATTAACTTTAAGCTTCTTTCAAGAACTAGGAAACACAGAGTCCTCTTTTAATACGCGCGAAAATGTTAACACATCAACCCGTCGCGCACCTGCGCGTTTTAATGTCTCAGCTGCAGCTGTAACTGTCGCACCGGTTGTGAAAACATCATCAATCAACAAAATAGAGCAGCCCTCTAGATATTTTTTAACTTTACGCGGCACTTTAAAAGCATTCAGTACATTTAATTTTCGTTCCCTAGCAGATAAACTAACTTGCGGACGGGTATGTCGACAACGCACAAGCCAGCCGGGCTTAAAATGTTTTTTCTGTGCGATTGCAATATAACGAGCAAGTTCAGCAGATTGATTATAACGTCGCTGTAAAAAACGACGAAAATGCAAAGGAATGGAAATAATAACATCACAGTCATTAATAATCTCGCGCCCAGCAAAGACCATCCAATTCGCCATAAAAGATGCCATTTCTATATGATCACCATATTTCAATCGCGTTACCAGCGTTTGTGCTACCCCCTTATGAACAATAGCCGAGCGAACACGCGAAAAAGGAAGAGAATTCCGAAGAGCTTCACCACTGAGAAAACCATCCCCCATATCACAAACAAAAGGGATTCCCATAACAGGACAATAAGGTTTTGTAATAAATTGAAGATCTTTCCAACACTCGGGGCAAATCGTACCATAAGCAGAAACACTTTGTTTACATCCAGGACAAATCGGCGGATACAAAATTGTTAGCAAACGTTCAATGAACTTGCTTAATATATTTCCGCTATTTAAAGCCACTCCTTGCAAGCATAACATTATTAATTTAGGCTTTTACAGCTTTCCCTGCATAAAAAATCTTTTCTCTTTTTTAATTTTAATTCCTTTAAAAATTCTTACTTCTTATAAATTTGTTTTTCTTTTCACATCACAAGCTTGACAGATCTTGCGCAAAATGAACCTTTATAAAATATACTTTGAATTATAGATTGAAAGGACTTAACCATATGCCACACCCTTTCATTTTTGATCATGACCGGATTGAACAATTCCGCAAACGTGCTTTTAAAAAAGCAAAAAAAGGGTGTGACTTTTTATTGTCCTACCTGGCCGAGGATCTTCGTAAACGTCTCAGTACTGTGGATCGTTTCTTTACATTAGCTCTTGATTTACATAGTCATACAGATCTTGCAGCGCAAACTCTCTTACAATCTGGAAAAGTTCATTCCGTAGAACGCGTTGAAACGGACATTCTTTATCAAAGCCATGACAAAAAGTTTCATTTACGCCCTCGAGAATTTCTCGACTTTCCTCAAAATTATTGTGACCTTATTGTTTCACTTCTTTCATTACAATTGACCAATGATACCCCTGGTGTTCTTCGTCAGATAAAAAACACCCTTAAACCAGATGGTTTATTTCTGGCTGTTATGGCGGGAGCGGGTACACTTGTAGAATTACGTGAATGCTTACTACAAGCCGAAATGGAAATCTATGGTGGGGCAAGCCCTAGAATTTATCCTTTTGCCGACATTCGTGATGTAGGTGCTCTGTTACAACGTGTTGGTTTTGCTCTCCCTGTAGCAGACATTGAAACTATCACAATACGCTACAATACAATGTTTGACCTTATACATGATCTCAAAGCTATGGGAATGCAAAATGCGCTTATCAATCGCTCAAGACGTCCTGTATCCAAGCGCTTTTTTCTCCGCGCAGCAGAAATCTATGCACAACGATTTAGTGATCCAGATGGACGTATTCGCGCGCATTTTTCTTTCATCTGGCTCTCTGGTTGGTCACCTCATCAAAATCAGCAAAAACCTCTCCAACCTGGCTCAGCACAAATATCTCTTGCAGATGCTTTAGTAAAACAGCTCCAAAAACCATAGCCTCAACATGAAAAATTATTTTTCAAAGATGGTTTTATCCGTTGTCCGTAATATTTGACTGGTTATAGTTCCTGCTAACATTGAATCACTGACATTGAGAGCTGTACGCCCCATATCAATTAAGGGTTCGATAGACATAAGGACAGCAACCAAAGAAACAGGAAGCCCCATCATTGGCAATACGATCAATGCAGCAAAAATAGCTCCTCCACCAACCCCAGCAACACCAATAGAACTCAATGTTACAACACCAACAAGAGTAGCAATCCAAGTAGGATCAAGGGGATTAATACCCATAGAAGGTGCTATCATTGTCGCAAGCATCGCTGGATAAAGGCCTGCACAACCATTTTGTCCAATTGTTGCCCCAAAAGAAGCTGCAAAACTCGCAATTGATTGTGGTACACCAATCCATTGCGTTTGCGCCTCAATATTCAAAGGAATACTTGCAGCACTTGAACGACTGCTAAAAGCAAATGTCAAAACCGGTAAAACTTTTTTGAAAAAACGAAAAGGATTAATCCCTGATATGCCAAGCAAAATACCATGAATTACGAACATAAGAATAATGCCAACATAGGAAACGATGATAAAAACCAATAAATCTAAAATATCTGCAATATGTGAGGTTGCTCCGACCTTCGTCATAAGGGCAAAAATACCATAAGGTGTCAAAGCAATTACAATACGAACTAATCGCGTAATCCAAGCTTGTGCTACTTGAATAAATAAAAGCGCTTTTTCTCCCTTTTCTGAATCATCTTTCTTTAAAAGAAGAACCGCCGCTCCTAAAAAGGATGCAAAAATAACAACACTGATAATTGATGTACGCTTGGCTCCACTTAATTCAGCAAATGGATTTTTAGGAATCAAGGATAAAATCATTTTTGGAACATTCATATCTCCAAGTTGAGCAATACGGTCCCCCAGAAGAGCTGAAACATTTTGCCCTTCATGGACCAAACCATTTGCTGTTAATCCAAAGAAATTAACCACAAAAACACCGACCAATGCTGAAAGAGCAGTTGTAAAAAGCAATATTGAAATGGTCATTATACTCATTTTACCAACAGCATAAACAGAATGCAAATGAGCAACCGCTGAAACGATAGAGACAAAAACCAATGGCATAACAATCATTTGTAGTAATAAGATATAGCCATTACCAACAATGCTAAACCATTCAACAGACTTCAACAAGGTGGCTTCACCTGCTCCATAAACAATCTGTAAAACACTGCCAAAAATCATGCCAAGGATAAGTCCGAGCATAACACGGAGTGAAAGGTTCCATTTCATCCTCTTACTTTGAGCAAGCCATAATAAAAAAATAACAAATAGAAATAAATTGATGAAAAAATTAAATGCCATTGTTTATGCCCACTATTGTTATGCTTGATATTGAATAATATGCATAGCTCAAAAGCAATGCCTGATCGGAAAGTGGAATATAAAGCTTGCAACGCTTTTACAAAATCATTATTTTTTTAATTTATAGGTTAGAAGAGAATTTTTTATCTATTAATCACTCTTTAAAGGAAATAAAAAATCAAGTAAACTTATTTTCCTATTTTTATAAAATTCTCTTTGCAAAGAAAACATTAATAGGCGCATTCTAAAAATATAGGTTCCACAGTCTCATTCCAAATAGAATGATAAAGAGACAAAAACCTATCGGCATTTGTTTGGCCCATTGCAATTACCTCTTCTAAAGGAACCAAAAAATTTGTCTCATCTAAACCATCCGCATCATACTGTCTGCGATTTTTTAAACCCTTGCGTGAAATAGCAACAGCCTGACGCGCTATTTCTAAAATTATGGTCTGACGAAAAGGTGTTCTTAATCCTTCTTTAGGAACACGTCTGCGCATATCCAAGACTTCTTCAAAACACCAATCTTTTGTCAAAGCCTCTGCTTCATTCAATGCTTCACTATCATAAAGAAGTCCAACCCAAAAAGCCGACAACGCACAGATATGCTTCCAAGAACCGCAATCAGCACCTCTCATTTCTAAAAATCGTTTTAAGCGCACTTCGGGAAACAAAGTTGAGAGATGATTAACCCAATCTCCCATATTGGGGGTTGAATTCGTAACTTGTCCCCTTAATGCTCCTTTCATAAACTGACGAAAAGTTATATGTGTACAATCATAATAACGACCGTCGCGCACGACAAAATACATGGGGACATCAAGTGCCCATTCAACGTAATCCGCAAAACCAAAATTCTCAGAAAATACAAAAGGAAGAACTCCTGACCTCTGATTATCAGTATCACGCCAAATTTCTGAGCGCCAAGATAAAAAGCCATTAGGTTTCCCCTCTGTAAAAGGTGAACTAGCAAATAAGGCTGTCGCAACAGACTGTAATTTCATTGATACTTGCATTTTTCGCCGCATATCAATTTCAGATGAAAAATCAAGATTCACTTGAACCGTTGATGTGCGATACATCATATCAAGTCCACTATGACCAACTTTTGGCATATAATTTGTCATAATCTGATAACGCGACTTAGGCATTCGCGGCGTTTCAGATAAAGTCCACTTTGGGCTAGCCCCCATACCGAGAAAACCAATACCCAATGGTCCTGAAATTTTTTTGAGAAGAGCTAAATGCTCCGTCACCTCGCAATAAGTATGACCAATGGTTTTCAATGGTGCACCAGATAATTCAAATTGTCCCCCAGGTTCTAAAGAAATAGCACCTTGACCAACTGATCCTATCAGCCCAATAATGTTTCCCTCATCCACAATAGGCTGCCATCCTAAAGCTTCTTGCATTCCCTCTAAAAGTGCGCGAATTCCTTTAGAACCTTCATAGGGAACAGGACGAAAACCATCTATATAAAACGGAAATTTTTCATGTTCTGTACCAATACGCCAATCATGCTCTGCTTTACACCCCTCTTGGAAATAGCTAACCAAGGAATCTAAGTTATAAATTTCACTTTCATCCGTTATATCAAGCGCCATAACTTATTGTATCCTATCATCAGTTCCATCATTTTAAATCAATCATTTAGAATGATTCTACGAACTTCTCAATGAATTGACCAATCCCCCACGGTAACATTAAGAAGAGCCAAAGCAGCAACAGCTGCAGTGTCAGCGCGTAAAACACGCGGTCCTAAAGATATCGGAATCACAAATGGCTGTTTTTTTAATAAGTTCCGCTCTTCCTCACTAAATCCGCCTTCTGGACCAATGAGAACACCAAACGTCGTCATTTCATACTTTTTTAAAAGATGCAATGAATTGCGCGGTTTGTGCGCTTCATCACAAAAGAACAAAGGGCGAGCCTCGTTCCAATGTGCTAAGAGCTCCGGTAATGAGACAGCAGAAATACACTCAGGTACAGATAAAATACCACATTGCTCTGCAGCTTCAATAACATTAGCTTTCATACGCGCTATATTGATACGCGTAACTTGTGTGTGATGTGTTATAACAGGCTGCAAAATCGATACCCCCATTTCCACAGCTTTCTGCACCATATAATCCAAACGCGCGTTTTTTAGTGGAGCAAAGCAATAAATGAGATTCGAATGCGCTGTTTGCAATCTTTCCTGATGAATAAGCTGAAGCACAACAAACTTTTTCTTAATGTCGATGAGTTTAGCAAGCCATTCACCATCCTGTCCATTAAAAAGTAAAATTTCAGCGCCTTCTTGCATCCGCAAAACATGTATAAGATAAGAAGCTTGCGCTCCCTCTATCTTGATTACTTCATTCAAAGCAAGTGGTTGTCGAATAAATAACCTTTTAAGTTTATAATTTACGCGCATAGAATTGTGCCAAAATTAACTATAATCATCGGGTAGATAAAAAACATATAACAAAAAGAGAAAATTATATCTATAGAACTATAATATATTAAAGAATTATAGAGTTTTTTTCGCTTTATGAGATAATAGTTGGAACAAATGGGTCACTAAGTGATTCTGCTTATCTGAAATTTTATAGAAATACATTATTCACCTTTGCATTCAATCATAAACCACATGGTTTGGGTCACATGGTTTGAGGAAAAATATGTCTGCTAAAAAAGCTACAATTATCACTATCATTAGCCTATTGGCTTTTATTCTAATTACTGTAGGAATCGGCTCCGTAGGAGCTGATGGGAAGTTTCCCGTCACTAAAGACGGTTATGGCATTTCTTCAGAGATCCAATAAGTACTTGAAAACTTATCTCCAAGAATTTTATAATGACATAAGACTTTTAACAGTTTTTTTTAATGTTTACCAGTACCAAAAAATAGCGGTCAATTTACATAAATGTCTTTTTTGACCAAAAAATTGCCGCGTTTTTGTCCTTCAGAACTAAAAGAAAAAGTAAAAGGCCAAACGAGACTGTTAGCAAGGCATTGAATATCCTGACAGAGCGTTTCTGAGCTATGCGTTTTTCGCAATCGTGCCTGCAATCTAAATTCATTCTGTAGATCTTGCATAATAGAAAATGAAATTGTTCCCAAAATGGATAAACTCCAATCTGCAGTACGCATCAATGATTCTATTACCTTTATCGTACTGTTTGAAAACGTTGTTTGAATATCCCAGAGATCAAAAGCTGTTGAAAGAGCTTCGTTCCCCATTAAGAGAAATTGCTCATTTTTTGAAAGTCTCATCTGTAAATCATTCAAATCATATCCTAATAATCGACCAGAAGACAGTTTCAATGTTAATTTACCCTGCATCTTCGAAAAGATTTCTGACCAAGAACTACCAAACGTTTCTGCCGTCATAGTAAAGTTTGCTTTGCTCTGTGCAAATGGAGTCATTCTCAGAGCCTCTGTAGCAGTTTGTATATCAACAGAAGTTCCTGAAATGTGTCCTCTAATATGCATTTTCTTCCCAGTTGGTATAACTTCAATATTACTTTGCAATGAGCCACCAAAAACATTTGCATGTCCCAGATCAAAAATACCATGCCCATTTTTTATTTGTATCGCAGCAGCTAAATTCGTAAGTGCGAATTTTCCTACTTTTGCTTGTGGCGAAGAAAGCCGTATATCCACTCCAATACGATCAAAAATTTCCATATCAAGGAATGAATCCTGTTTTTTAACAGAAGAAAACATTGATCCCAAAACATTAAAATCTAGGTTATCAAATGCTAAAGATCCCATTACAATTGGGACATAGTCCTGAAAATCAACTTCTAAAGCTCCACGCGCATTTGCTGTACCCATCGTAAATACAACATTATTCATTTGGATATGCATTGGCTGTGCTAAAAAACCAGAATCCCATACAATAGGTGCTTTTAATCTATGCCCCCAAAACTGATTACCTCCCATCCAAGACAATGTCTGATCCCAACCAGGAGAACGCATCGATAGCTTTCCATCAAAACGATAATATTCAGATAATCGTGCCTGCCCTATAAAGGTTACACCACCACGCACAGAATTGAGACTTGCCTTAATCTGGCTTTTCCCTCCTGCTAAAAGCAGCAACGCTTGATTGGCATCAATTGATAATTTAGTTAACTCTCCGCGCCAACGAGCAACCGCACGAAATTTCACTTCCTGCGTCGATTCGGGCCAATCTAAGGTCGCATTTAAACCCGTTATCTTTTCTGCTATTCTGGAAAGGCGATCATGATACACAAGAACACCATTTTCAACCACAATCCGCCCAAACGGTTGCTTTAAAAGACGCTCTATATCAGGATGGTCAGGATTATGCTTCAATATTTCACGAGCACTGCGTATTGCTAATCCTAATGCACCTTGTGATCGTGAAAAACTATCAAAAAAATCTGCAGCTGTTTTAACAGGCTTTTCCATAACAAACTGAGGATGCACAATTCGCGTTTCTGAAAAAGAAACATGTCCAAAAAGAAGATCAATTAAAGAAAGATCAACCTCTATTGATTCAGCTTCCATCAACGGCAAAACATGATTTATCTTTGATGTTAAAGTAACACCAGAAAGAAGTGCTTTAGGGGAAGGAAAAAGATTCAATCGTGGCGGATCACGCAATTGCACATTATAACCCGTCCACGCACTCAAATCCTGTGCTAAACGAATACGAATCGTATCGGTAGAAACAAGATAAGGTAAAACAAAAAGACCTACTCCAAACAATAAAATAATTGTAATAAAAATTCCGCTCAAAAATTTTATTATTCTAATGCACACAATCTTCCTCTACACTCTCACTCCTATTAACAAGATTAAAAGCAAACTTAAATGATCGTTAAAAAACTTCCTATAATCCTAAACTTTGCCTTATTTCATTTAACAACTTCATTATTCTTGTTCTTATCCAAAGTTTATGAGAACAGCAATGTTGCTGCTTCTTTACAAAGTGATTATTTTAAAAGCTGTCAAAAATTATAAAATACATAATATTATCGTACCAATCTTTACTGTTCTCATAAGAATATTGCTATAAAACGCTATTGTCTTGTCAGAAAATGCTTTACAAAAAAATAAACAGCCCTATTGAAAGGATCTCTCTCAATGAATAATATTATCGACGGAAAAAAGCTCGCTGAAGAGATTATTGTAAAAGTTAAGGCTGAAACAACAAAACTTCGCAATAACTACAATATACAACCTGGTATCGCCGTCATTATTGTCGGAAACGACCCCGCGAGTCAGGTTTATGTTTCATCAAAAAGCAAGAAAGCCGAAGAATGTGGTTTTTTTTCAATTAAACATATGGTTTCCAAAGAAACACAAGAACCCGAACTTCTTCAGCGCATTGCTGCGTTAAATTCTGACCCTAAAATCCATGGCATTTTGGTGCAACTTCCTCTGCCTGCCCATATCAATACAAACCGCATAACACAAGCCATTGCTTTCCAAAAAGATGTTGATGGCTTCCATTATATCAATGTAGGAAAACTCGCAACCAATAACCTTGAAGATGCTATCATTCCTTGTACACCAGCAGGCGCTATGATGATGATTGAACAACAATGCGGACGAGATTTATCCGGTCTTGATGCCGTTGTTATTGGACGCTCTAATATTGTAGGAAAACCTATGGCCGCTCTTTTAACTGCAGCAAATGCTACCGTAACAATTGCCCACAGTCGTACGCGTGACCTTGATGATGTATGTCGTAGTGCCGATATTTTAGTAGCAGCTATAGGTCGCCCACAAATGATTAAAAAAGACTGGGTTAAAAATGGTGCCATTGTTATTGATGTTGGCATTAATCGCATTGCAGCTCCAGAAAAAGGTATAGACAAGACACGTCTTGTTGGTGATGTCGATTTTGAAGCAATAAAAGAAAAAGCTGCTGCAATTACCCCTGTTCCAGGAGGAGTTGGACCTATGACAATTGCCATGCTCATGGTTAACACACTCAAAGCAGCTGCTCGAGCACACAATCTTCCTATACCAAAATTCTAAGAAATTTTATGCATATTCAATTTTAATTGCAATGAATATTCCTTTACTCACGCCATAAAAACAGATGCTCCTTGATCTGCACGATTAACGGATTGGCGAAAAACACGAAAAAGCTCACGCCCAACACCATATTCGTTCTTTGAAAGATCAGGAGGCGTGATCGTTCGTGCATGAAATTTTGACAAATCTTCCAAAAGAGCTAATTCTCCCACATGCGCATCAAGACAAACGATATCGCCATCTTGCAAACGTGCAAGGGGACCATTATCCAAAGCTTCTGGTGTTACATGGATTGCTGCTGGAATTTTCCCTGATGCACCTGACATACGTCCGTCCGTTATTAACGCTACTTTTTGACCTCGATCTTGTAAAAGACCTAAAATTGTCGTTAATTTATGAAGTTCTGGCATGCCATTGGCTCTTGGCCCTTGATAACGGATGACAGCGATAAAGTCTTTGTCATTCAACGCTCCAGATTTAAAAGCCTTTTGTAGTCCCTCTTGATCATCAAAGACAAGAACTGGTGCTTCAATTCGCCAATGTTCAGATTTAACAGAAGAAACTTTAATAATAGCTGTCCCTAAATCTCCTGATAAAACACGTATACCACCATCAGATTGAAAGGGGTTTTTCCACCCTACTAATACCTTCTGATCACCACTTTCCTTGAGAGCAGGCACACGCATTACGCTGCCATCAGCAGAAAGTTTTACTTCAATTGCATAAGCATTGAGATCTTTACCAAAAACTGTACAAACATCCTCATGCACTAACCCTGCCTCAATGAGCTCGCGAATAACAAATCCCATACCACCAGCGGCATGAAAATAATTGATATCCGATAAACCGTTAGGATAAATCCGTGCTAAAAGAGGAACAACTGAAGAAACTTCTGCAATATCATGCCACGTCAACTGAATCCCGCAAGCAGAAGCCATAGCAATCAAATGAATTGCATGGTTAGTCGATCCTCCTGTCGCATTTAATCCTACAAGAGCATTCACGAAAGAACGTTCATCAACTATCATACCAAGGGGACTATAATCATCGCCAAGGGCTGTCATTTCAAGTACACGCTGAGTGGCTTCCTTTGTTAAAGCATCACGCAACGGTGTATTCGCATTGATGAAAGAAGCTCCCGGCATATGGAGTCCCATCATCTCCAGTATCATCTGATTTGAGTTAGCAGTTCCATAAAATGTACAGGTTCCTGGTCCATGGTAAGAACGTGCTTCTGATTCCAGTAATGTTTGGCGATCTATCTTATTTTCTGCGTAAAGCTGGCGTATCTTGGCTTTTTCATCATTGCTTTGCCCACTTGTCATAGGACCCGCAGGAATAAAAATTCCTGGTAAGTGACCAAATGTGAGCGCTCCAATTACTAAACCAGGTACGATTTTATCACAAACCCCAAGATACAATGCAGCATCAAACAGCTCGTGTGATAAACCTATAGCGGTCGCCATTGCAATTACTTCACGGGAAAAAAGAGAAAGCTCCATTCCCGCATTTCCTTGTGTTATACCATCACACATCGCAGGAACACCACCTGCCACTTGTGCAACGCCACCAACCATACGAGCAGCCTCTTTAATGAGATGAGGAAAAGACGAAAAAGGTTGATGTGATGAAAGGATATCATTATATGCAGTGATAATACCAATATTTCCAACAATATTACGCTTTAATCGCTCTTTGTCTATTTGACCACAGGCCGCAAACCCATGAGCCTGATTGGCACATCCTAAAAAACTTCTCTTAGGACGATTTTCCCACGCCTTAGCAATACGATCTAAATAAATTTCTCGTGTTGGTAAAGAACGCTCATAAATCTTTCTTGTAACCGTAGCAATTGTTTTAGAAAGTGCCATAATTTTATACCCCCTCATTTACGCTTTCCATCATTAACGAGAGATTGCGTGTTCTCTAAATCTGTATCACATTTTCACTTCGCTTATTTCATTTTCATCGGGTGACCAATAAACCTGAACAAGGTGATGGGCATTGCGTAAAACCGCACGAACAGGCATTTTCATTTCATCCCCATCCTGACAAACTTCTTCAAAACAATCGCGTTTCTGAAAACCTTCAAAATGGAGAAGTATGCAACGAGATTGTATGATAACTGGCAAAGTTAACGTAAGTCTTGGCTCTAAAGCGCTCTTTGCATGAAGTGGCAAAACGAGCGCCTGCGTTTGAAGATCAAGCGCTTGTTTCAAACGATCGGCATCAGGAAAAAAAGAAGCAGTATGTCCATCTTTCCCCATTCCTAAAACAATAACATCAAATGGTCTAGGCAAGGTATTAATACGACTAGCAGCTGAAAAAGCTGCAAGTTCAACAGTGATTGCTTTATGATAAAGTCCTACAAAATGTGCTTTAGACGCAAAGTTTTGTAATAAATGACACCGTACCATATGTTCATTTGAACGCTCATGCTGAGTAGGTACAAAGCGTTCATCAATCAAAGTGATGATAATATTTTGCCAATCAATATCAGCTTTTGACAAATAATGAAAAAATAATTCTGGTGTTTTACCACCAGAAACTGCTAAAATTGCGCGCTTACGCTCAAGAACAGCCACACTAAGCTCTGCTGCAACACGATCAGCTAATGCTAAAGCTAGGGACGTCGGTGTTTCAAAATTTAAACGGTCAATATTCATTCCACGCACACTTCTTACTCTAAACTAAGTTGTTCCATATACGCCCATCACGTTCCATCAAAAGTGCCGAAGCAGATGGTCCCCACGAACCGGCACTATATCCATGAACAGGTTGCTTTATTGCTTGCCATCCCTCAAGAATAGGATCAATCCAATACCAAGCAGCTTCAACTTCATCTCGACGCATAAATAGGGTTTGATCTCCGCGAATAACATCCATCAAGAGACGTTCATAAGCATCAGGATTACGTTCAGAAAACGCAGAGGCAAAACTCATATCCAATGGAATATGACGAAATCGCATACCACCAGGACCTGGATCCTTAATCATCAACCATTGCTTGACCCCTTCATTAGGCTGAAGACGAATAACGAGACGATTAGAAAAAATTTCATCTAAATTCGTATTAAAAATATTATGAGGAATGGGTTTAAAAACAACAACAATTTCAGACATCCGTGTAGACATGCGTTTACCAGTTCGTAAATAAAAAGGTGTCTCTGCCCAACGCCAATTGTTAATCTTAACCTTAAGTGCGACAAATGTTTCGCTCTGACTGACTTTTTTCCCTAAATCATCAAGATAAGAACCCACAGAAACACCATTCAAGGTACCAGAAAGATACTGCCCACGTACAGTGTATTGCTCTACATTATGCACATCAAGAGGTGTTAAAGAATGTAAGACTTTCAGTTTTTCATCACGTACAGCATTTGCTCTATTGGTAAAGGGTATTTCCATAGCAACCAAACAGAGCAATTGCAGCATATGATTCTGTACCATATCGCGTAGAGCACCTGTACTGTCATAATATTCTGCACGTCCTTCCAATCCTAAAGATTCAGCAACCGTTATCTGAACATGATCAATATAATTGGAATTCCATAACGGTTCATAGAATGTATTGACAAACCTCAATGCCATTAAGTTTTGAACTGTTTCTTTACCAAGATAATGATCAATACGAAAGATTTGATCTTCCTCAAACACTCTTGCAAAGATATCATTGAGCGCAATTGCTGTTCTTACATCACGGCCAATAGGTTTTTCGATAATAATCCGTGTTTTCTGCGTTACCAAGGCATTTTGGACTAATCTCATCGCGATATCATCAAAAAGGTGCGATCCAACCGCTAAATAAAAAGCTCTAACATCAGCTGGATTTTTTGACAAAACTAGAGCAAGATCGCACCATCCCCGATCTGACGTGATATCAACAGAAACGTAGATTAAACGCGAAAGAAAACGATTCAATTCAATTTGGTTGAGACTTTTTGGATGAACATGTTTTTCTAGAGAAGCGCGAACAAAATTTCGATATTCTTCACGACTTAATGAAGAGCGTGAAACCCCTATAATGCGTGTTGGCTCACTCAATTGTCCAACACACTGGCAATGATAGAGGGCTGGAATAAGTTTGCGTGACGTTAAATCACCATTTCCACCAAAAACAATACAATCAAAGGAAGAGACTGGAATAATTCGACTCACCATGAACTTGTCTCTCTTCTCATTTAATTATAAAAGCTTAAACAATTTATAGAAGCTCCAATCATTAAAGCAGATAGATCTTAAACAAGCCATTAATTTTCTTCGTTTTAAACAATATCCAGTTACAAATAATCCATTAAAGAAAACCAGCGCATTACTAAAAACACAAGCGGATAACGCAGAACTTTTCCACCTGGAAAAGATGAAATCTTTAAATCCTGAAAAGACGCAAAACGTTCATGCTTCCCAGTGAGCCACTCAGAATATAATTTCCCTATAAAAGGAGCAAGTATAACCCCATGTCCTGAATAACCACCACAATAAGTTATACCCGAAAGAAGTTGGCGAACATAAGGCATACGTTCAACTGTGATCGCAACCGTTCCCCCCCAATGATGAGTCAGCTTTATAGAGTGTAGATGAGGATAAATTTCAATAATCTGCCGTCGTATACGTTCTTCTAAATTTGTAGGATACTGATTATCATAACTTTCTACTCCACCAAATAATAAGCGATTATCAATGCTTTTACGAAAATAGCGTACCATAAAACGGGAATCATCTACCGATTCTCCTCCCTGAAGAATCGAATCGTCTTTTGATAATGGTTCCGTTGCTCCAATATAAGAGCGGATAGAAAAAATATTTTTTTCAATAAAATGCTGAAGTCCAAGTTTATAACCATTGGTCGCCAATAAAACATGTTCAGCCTTTATCTTGCCCCGTTCTGTTAGCACGCTATAATGGCTACTATCGCGTTTTACTGCAGTTACTTGCGTCTTCTCATAAAGCTTAGCACCAGCGTTTTTTGCATTTTTTGCTAATTCAACAACGAGCTTTAGAGGATTTATATGACCAGTATTCGCATCATAAATACCACCATGATAAAAAGAAGAGCCAAGCCGCTTAGCTGTTTCATCCTTGTCCAGAAAAGTAAGACCATGATAGCCATAACGTTGCATTGTTTCCACATGCCGTTGATAAGATGTGAGTTCACGTTTTTTATGGGTAACGGAAAGATGCCCTTCCGTAAAGTCACACTGACAATCGGACATCGCACACCAAGATAGAACATCTCTTTTGGCTTCTTCAGCGAGATCAAACAGGACTTTACTTCGCTCAAAACCATATTTTTTTTCCAATGTTTCTACCCATTGTCGTTGCCCCGTTCCCAATTGCCCACCATTGCGCCCTGAAGCACCATCACCAAACCGTGAAGCTTCAAACAAAACAACATGGACTCCAGCCTTAGCTAAATGATACGCCGCTGAAAGCCCTGTAAATCCACCGCCGATAATAGCCACATCGCACTGTATCTGTTCATCCAAAAACGGATAAGAAGGACGTTCTTCTAAACTATCTTCATACCAAGAAATTCCCGGAGAAATCGGATTGTCATTCATCATCGTGATAAACCTCAAACATTGAGCAAGAGATACTCGCGCTCCCACGGACTAATCACTTCCATAAAAGTTTCAAACTCTTGTCGTTTGATTGCAGCGTAAGTACTGACAAATACATCTCCTAGAATTGCGCGTATTGCTGTATCTTGTTCAAATAAATTGACCGCTTCAATGAGTCCACGTGGTAATTCAATATTATCAGCATTGACATTATTTGTTGTTGGCTCATCGGGTTCAAGCTTTTGCTGTAATCCAATGAGACCGCAAGCCAAAGAAGCTGCAAGAGCTAAATAGGGATTAGCATCTGACGAAGGGAGTCTATTTTCAACACGCCGTCCTTGTGGAGCAGAACGAGGTACACGAAAAGCCGTGGTACGATTATCATATCCCCATCGCAAATTAACAGGTGCTGAAATATCAGGCATAAGACGTCGATAAGAATTTACATAAGGAGCTAGCATGACAAGTCCCCCCGCCATATGTCTTTGTAATCCACCAATAAAATGGCGAAAAAAGACACTTTCCTCACCATCTTCTTGGGTAAAAATGTTCATACCTGTCTTCTGATTAACAACCGATTGGTGAATATGCATAGCAGAACCCGGCTGTCCTTGAATGGGCTTGGCCATAAAGGTCGCATACATATTATGCTTAAGTGCCGCTTCACGAATTGTGCGTTTAAACATAAACACTTGATCAGCTAATTCAATTGGATCACCATGGCGTAAATTGATTTCAAACTGGCCAGCCCCCTCCTCATGAATGAGCGTATCAATTTCTAACCCTTGCGCTTCTGAAAAATGATAAATATCATCAATGAACTCATCAAATTCATTTACACCAGCAATCGAATAGCCCTGTCCCCCACCAATTGAGCGTCCAGAACGACCAACTGGAGGTACTAAAGGATAATCAGGATCAGGATTTTTCTCTACCAAATAAAACTCAATCTCTGGTGAAACAACCGGCTTTAGCCCCATTTCTGTGTAAAAATCAATCACTGTTCGCAAAACATTGCGTGGTGTATAATCCACAATCTGCCCGTTTTGATACACAAGATCACAAATCACTTGTGCGGTAGGCGCATCTTCCCATGGCACAATGCTTAACGTAGAAAGATCAGGCTCAAGGCGTAAATCTCCATCTGTTTTGGGATATTCAAAACCATGTCCATCTTCAGGATAATCGCCTGAAATTGTTGCCACAAAAACAGCTGAAGGCAATGCCAACGATGTTTCTGATGTAAATTTCTTAGAAAGCATCATCTTGCCACGTGGTACACCTGCTTGATCAGGCGTAATACACTCAATATCTTCTACATTACGAAAAGCAAGCCACTGCGAAACTTGCTCCCAATTGTCTACACCACGTAAATTTTTGAGAAAGCCAGAAACAGATTTAGAACCCTTACTTTTCATTTGTTTACCATTTTTCACAGCCATGACACACTAACTCAAAAAAAATAACCAAGTTCCGCCCTCATGGTATCACTCCATCTATGAACGTCACGAAAAAACTTTATCAATGTAATTTTTAAAGAATGTCATAACTTCCATCAAGGTAAAAGAGACCTTACCATCATTATAAGCTGCTTACACTATCAAATAGAGAAAAAAATGGTACTGCACGCGATACATCGGTGCTAACGTTCTCTTAAAAACACACAGATAATTACAACCAGCTTCAAAAAACAGCCTTACCAATGAAGTATTGGCTAGATGGTTGCGTGCACAACGCAATAATGACACACTGATTCCCGCAAGCCTACTTCACATATTGTACGCGTAGCCTGTACGGAGTCTGCCGCTCCTAAATACTCAGACGTAATGCTACTGGATCGTACAGTGACCGCAGTTGCACCCTTAACACCGGTTCCTAGCATATCATAATGCTTGACAAAAGCATCATGCCATCATAGCAATCGCTTTGCGTATGGGTTACACAACATAGTTCTACAAACTGTTGACGCATTGCTAAGCTGGCGCATTGCCAAGCTAAGAGTTTTCTTGCCCACCTACACCAATGAGACCATCACTATCCTCTTTTTGAATCGTAAAACAAAATGATTTACCATGAGCGATAAACCATCTGTTCAAAGTCCAGCTAGCTTAAATTCATAGCATTTCTAAACCTTTAGGTTCGCTCTGCCCCCCTTGGGGGCAGAGTCAGAATATCACTTCCGTCACGTATTCACGCGCTGGGACAAAAAATCTGAAACTATGAGGCAACGCTGCGTTTGTATGCAACGTTGTTATTAGGAATAAGCTTCTATTGAGATAATTCTGATGTGAGTCCCCCACAGCTAATGCTAGAGGGATTAATTTGGATTCTTTCGAAATGTTATATATAAATTTAATGTGCCGCCCCAAAACACACCACCAGTGAACCCACTTAAAAGACCAAAAAGAAGGTTAAAATCAAATGCATATTTCAAATCAGGTTTAACATTGAGAAAAACAATCAATGTGAATTTGATGACAAAAGTGATAAGAATAAATATCAGCGTCAACGGCGTACCAGGCCGGATAATTAAATCCGTTCCCTCTTTGATTTTTAAACGCGGAGCGGCACGCCAGAGCAACCAGCCAACGCCAGCGCCAATCATCAGCCCCGCCAACATTGAGATTGCTCCCCAGCGCGGGAACGCCAGCTTGTTAATCACATCGCTTCCGCCTAAAAAAAGAAAGATTAACGGCAATAGAAAAAGGCGGTAAACCCCCATTTCCCTATCTTTCAATGCGATTATTCCACTCATAATGAGAAAAATAAGCAAAATCCAGACCCATAAAGGGGTTCCGGTCAGAATGTTAAACAATGACATATTATGCTTCATAGTGTTATGCTCCATAGTGTTTGACTCGATAAAATATTGCATGATGTTAGGAAGATATTTAGAAAAAACTGATGCAAGGCTTCGAGTAACAAACCCTGTTTCAAATAGTTATGGGCTAAATCCCAGTGAGAAATATCGATTTTCCCGCAAGCCCGCATCGGTGCGATTAAAGTGATACTCTGACATATACCCAAGAAATTTGGCTCGGTGCGATGCTTTATAGCCATGATTGGGGGACCTTTTTATATTTTTCTCTTAAATCCTTTGATGATAAACCGAAAGAATGAGAGCTAAACCGCGCTTGATAGTGCGCGAGAAGTATCGACATACGACAAACGAAAAAAGCCAACAATCCCAGCTCAGGAGCAGCCCGATGTTTGCTCATGATGCTTGCAATTAGAAAATCGACATTGGGTTGCAGTCCCTGTATTGTCCGAAATAGATCGCGCAAGCGAACTGAAGGGGCGCATAGGCGCCTGAAAGCGTAAAAAAAAGAAATCAACCCGGACATCCCGTTGCATAATCGGATGACCAAACCCTAGCCAGGGTTTGTCTTTGCAATAATGCGTTACCGCCACCTCAAGATCCCGGCTTCAATCTCATGGAGGACACTAGAAAGTCGCATGATAGCATATTGCAGGCTCCCATATGCGCGGGGCCAGTGGCACAAAACCCACCGATTAGTGCAGAAATGACGTCGCTCTTGGTACTGGACGCGTTACGTCGATGCTAACCTTCTCTATTTTTTGCAGAACAGAAAGCGCGTATCAGGCTTTCTAGCCATACTTAGAGTACACAAAGTTATTCATCACTCTACAACACTTTAAGCGCGCAATTTTATGTTTTGTATTAAAGGATTTTTGCTTTCAAAATATACGAACAACATCACACAAAGTAGAATAAACAAGCTGCCCCCAACATTAAACCAAACCTTATCTGTAACCAGCACTGTTGCACCGAAACAGTTAACAATAGCATGGACAAAAAAAGGCGCACACGCATAAAATTTAGAGCGCGTAACAACACCACGATACGCCAAGCATGTATTGAAAATATGCATGAGTATGACGCTCATTAAAGCACACAAAAAAATACTCGCTTGCGTCCAGGAATAAAAAATTACATACTCATTGGCTAATAACCTAGATCGAATAGGCCAGCCATTATAAACAAGGAAAGGCCCTAGCGCCTTATAAACTAATTCGCATAAACCCCAGCCTATGCCAATATTCAGCGGCAAACGCCACAAAAAACTAGGCGAGCACCGATAAAACTTAGTAACTAACCAACGACGCATGGCTTCTTCTGCTACAACAAAAAAAACCGTAAATGTTAAAAATAAAAAAACAAGCGCCAGCCCCTGCTCTGCACGACTCTTGGTTTCAACAATACTCATCATATAAAGCGTTTTTATTACAGATTGCTCCCAAAAAGCAATAAACCCGCCAGCAATGCAGCTAGCAACAAACCATCCCACAGCACCAGCGACAACCAATTTGAACTTCAGAAAATGATGAAACACACATAGAAGAAAAACAACGCCAAGCACTTGCAGTAAACGTAAGGCATCAAGTTTATGTTCTGTTTCCGAGTAACGCCATACTAACAGAACAATCACCCCAAAAACTATGCCGCTCAACAGCACATTTATCCAACTAAATGTAGAGCGAAAAAAATTATAAATGACAGCGCCATAAATAAGGCCTGCGAGAAGCGAAGTAATAAATAAAACCAACATTATTATGCCCCCTCATTTACTACAGCGTACCTGCTATTTTTCTTCATGGATAATCTGTCTTGCACAAAATCATAAATTTGCCGCATAAGAGCAAACATAAGAATAGTAGCGATTGTATAATGCCCAATTGCAAGAAGTTCTGGCTCAGCGGCCCGCCATGAAAAGCGCGCCCAAGCCGCCAAGCATTGTAAAAGCAGGATAAGAACAAAAAAACGCCATTTCTTGTCAAGGCAAACCACAAGCATTAAAAAAGTTGATAAAAGATTCAGACCTATAATAAACGTATAATATATTACCGTCTCAAGTAAAGAAAGTAAGGCGTCCCTATCAAGACTAAAAACCCCTTTTAGGATTTTCACAGTTTCTGGTAGAGATGTAAGCAGTGCAAGCCCTATAGCAGCCCCCCAAATCCCCATTCCCACGCCCAGTGCTGCCTCTACACCATTGCCATTATCCTCTGGCACCCAATGAGAAAGCAAAAAAAACTGCATAATCGCCATGCCTATAGGGAATAGACTAACAGCAAAAACAATATTAGGCGTACTATAAGCAGAAAAATCAAAAATCAAACTGCCTATCATACGCATAAACCCGTATAGAAAAAAAATCAAAAGCACATAACAACCAGCGCTTGACCCAATAATCGCCTTCGTGCCTTTAAACGCTTTAACCAAAGAGAGTAACCAGCGGTACCCCAATATAAGCGAAAGCGCCAAAACATAATAAGGAAAATAACTCGCA
Source organism: Bartonella sp. 220B (assembly GCF_026930205.1). Classification (GTDB taxonomy): domain Bacteria; phylum Pseudomonadota; class Alphaproteobacteria; order Rhizobiales; family Rhizobiaceae; genus Bartonella. The sequence continues at coordinate 170,923 of NZ_JANHOI010000004.1, forward strand.
GCGCCATAAACATAAAGAAAAACAAGACACAAAACAACGAGCAAGAAAACCAAACGTTCAACCAATGTTTTTTTCTTCATCAAAGGAAAAATAATCAGCACCAGACAAAAAACGGCGCCGATAACAGATAATGTCAATTTGTCAAGCATTATTGTAAGCCTCAGAAATAGAATTTATTAATATTGCATAGCCTGAAGAAATGTCAAACATAGACAAAAGACCAACCGCAAAATGAATTACAAAAGGCAGATAGAAATAGGCCTTGCGCTTATTTTGGAAACCAAGATACATAAAGCGCGTATTTACAACATGCATCAATACAATCATGCCCGCGGCAATAAGATAGCTGATCGCTTGTGGACAAGATTCAAATGCGACATAGCCCACCATTTGTGGCGCCCTATCAACACGGTAATTCAAGTAAAGAAAAAGAGCTGGGAGGGTCTTATAGCATAAGTCTAGAACACCCCAGCCCAGCCCGAAATAAAGGACCTCACGCGCAGCTAATTCTGGCTTATATACGTGAAGCAACCACAAACGCAAAAGCTCCGCAGTTAAAACTGATATCAAAAGGATAAAAAAGGGATAGTTTGCAGCAACCAAACTCATGTAATGCACCACCTGCTGCTGGCTATTATTAGCAGCAGACAAAGCAGGCAATGGCAACAAAGAGCTCAAATATACAAAACCTGCCCCAATACACAAGGCAGCAACTGCACCACAGAATCCAAGAACTAAATATTTATATAAGTAGTGCTCGTACAGAATTAAAAGCATGCCAAGATAACATACCAAAAGCAAAGATAAGTCTGGAAGCCCACTTTCACTATGTGGATAAGCGAAGATGATAGCGCAGGAAAGGCCAGCTAGCCCCCCCAAAAATGACGCGCTCGCCCAACAAGCCATTGTTTTTAAGGAAACGAGGGCTGGAACTTATCCCAAAACTAAGCAGCATTCCAAAAATTAAGTCAGACATATAATTTCCTTAAAGCGCCTTGCCCTCCCAAGCATACCAAGATATTATTGCGGGAGAAAAACTCCCTGCTAAGAGGCTGATAGTGTACCCCTTAGCAAGGCCTTTACCTTGTTAAAAAAGCCAGGTCAAACAACAATTTCATCACTTAGAGCGAGCACAATCCCAACCAGCTTTAGCAATATCCGCGGCTGCGCCACGGGACCCCGCCTACTATTGCTCCAGAAACTGCCCCTCCTGGGTTGGCTGCTCTAGGCTTTAGGATAACCCAAAGAACTATAGCCTCCTGTCTTCTCACTCAGTTTTCCTTTTAAACGGGTTAATCACGCTAAGCTTCACACTCTTTGATTTAATGTAACGCACGTACACATAAACAACATACATCAAACAAATCCAATTTATAACCATTCCATAGTTATCGTCTGTATGAACAAACGCTACAGAATAAGAAACAAAGAGGCTAAAAAACAGCTCAGCAAGAACATCAAGGACCAACCAATAATATTTCTTTGTAGTAACAAAGAGAACCATCAAAAATGTCAAAAAAACCTGGCCCGTTAGAATAGCAAAACCAAGCACCGCATAATCAAACATTTTTTTCACTGCCTCCCTGTTTGCAAAACCTATCTGTTGATAGATTTCTCGAAGGTCTGATAAAAGCAGTGATGACACAAAAAAGACGCCTATGGCAAACCCACAGCCAATGCAAATGCTTAAATCTAGCATTGACATAGATTTTTCCTTCAAAGCTTTAGCAATTAGGACATAGCGAGCCCCCTCTATCATCAACGGAATAATGAAAAGCAGATAAATATAGCTCGAAAGCTGCAGATCAAAAAAATCTAACAGAACGTCATCACTCATAACAATAAAACCAGCTGCGATGAAAAAAATGGGGCAACTTGCGATAATGGCCAAACTAAAGCACTTTATATTGTTTACTATATTGGGTATAAATTCAATGCAAAAAGAAAGAAAGAACATAATTATAGCAACATGAGAAGATGTTATCGACACATCGTCTATATACTCAAAGATATATATGATGGGAGGAGCAACCAATGCCGCCACTATGAATGCAACCATGCTCCCCTTGTATAACATGCTTTTTCCATTAATAGCAATAGTTTTGAAGAATAGATACATGCCAAACCACAGACAAAAATAAGCAAGCACTAAACCAAACGCGCCCATAGATCCTCCTGTGCAATATTCCAAACATAAAGGTGGCACCTTTTACAGTACCACCGTTCTAGGCTTTAGGATAACTCAAAGAACTACATCAAAAGTGCATCAACATCCCACCTGAATTAGCAATAGATTGACCCAAAAACTGTGTGCCACACTGAGCAGCAGCCACACCATAACCAGCATAACCGCCTATGGTGTCTCCGAATTCAGTGCCTACAATTTGCCCAAAGCCTGCTGAGGCCATGGCAGTAGTAGGATTACGCGCTGCCAGTCCTCCTACGGCAAGACCACCCAGAAAGCCAACCTTACCACCATACTTGCTACCAAACGCAGTACCAGAGTTATATTTGCTACTAAAATTATCGGCACTGCAATAATCGTGCGAACGACTTGAACTTCCCATTTATTTTCTCCAATTTAGTTTATAAATAAATCCCCCAAGCTTACTTATGTCCCCGCGCCAGAATGGCTTACCCATAATTAACCACCGAAACACCCCTGGAGATATGAATGCATTTTCATGCAAGTTCGCATTTGTAATATATAGTTGACAAAATCAAGGGCATTGTGTCAAAAATATAGCATATTTTAGTAAATTTATGCTTACTTATTTTATGTGTTTAAACTTAATGGTTTATATTATGAGCAATAATAATGAAAGTCGGATAAGATTCTCTTGGTTTACAAAATATACTAAAAGTATATAAATATACTGATAGAGATATTTATTGTTGCAATTGCAATCAGAAGCATAGATTTAGTTAACCCGTTTATATTTCAAGCGATTATTGATCATATCATTCCGTTTTGGGCAAAATTTGAGAAAAATCATCCGCGCAAGGTCTCTGCTCCGTGACGGCTCACACGCAAAAAAGCCCGCCAAGCACGGCTTTTAACCGCCTCACAAAACGCCAAAAATAAGAATTAGAAAAGTTGTAACAAGATAAATGGTACGGTTGGTGGGATTTGAACCTACGACCTCTGGTGCCACAAACCAGCGCTCTAACCAACTGAGCTACAACCGCATAAAAACTTAATGCATCACAAGTGTTTACTATTTCGTAAATACTCATTCTCTTTCTGTGTGACATAAGGAAGATCAAAAGAGTTTGCAAGCCCCTTTAAAAAAATCCCGCATTTTTTATCAAAAAAAAGTTTTTTACACAGGAAGCGCGTGCTTTGCCCAATACTCAATACTATGATCACGATAAGCTTTTATGCTCTCAACCCCATCTTGCTGCATATACTGCAAAATCTCTTTCAGAATAGTAACAGCAAGGTCTGGTCCCTCATAAACCATCCCACTATATAATTGAATCAAATCTGCACCAGCTTTAACTTTTTCCAAAGCCGTTTGTGCATCCTTTACACCACCAACGCCAATAATTGCTATCTCCTTACCTAATTTTTGACGCATTTTTGCAAGCACAATGGTAGAGCGCTCAAAGAGTGGACGTCCAGAAAGCCCCCCTTCCTCACCACTGAAAAAACTATTGTTAAGGCCTTGGCGTGAAAGAGTGGTATTGGAAACTATGAGCCCATCAAAATCAGAAGACTTCATTTCTTCAGCAATATTATCCAATTCTTTTTCTGATAAATCAGGGGCAATTTTTAAAAAAATGGGAACGGAAAACCCATGTTTTTTCTTTTGCTCACTGCGTGCCTGCGAAATTGCATTCATCAAAAGATGCAAACTGTCACGCGCTTGTAAAGCGCGTAACCCCGGCGTATTAGGCGAAGAAATATTAATCGTAAAATAATCAGAAACATCATAAAAATAAGCAATACCAGCAGTATAATCGTTAATCTTATCAACTGTATCCTTATTGGCACCAATATTGATTCCTACAATACCAAGATGTTTACATGCACAAAGTCTGCTGTAAACAACGTGATGCCCGTCATTATTAAATCCCATTCTATTAATAATCGCTTCATCTTCTTTTAAGCGAAAAAGCCGTGGTTTAGGATTGCCCCCCTGAGGTTTTGGCGTTACTGTACCAATTTCAGTAAAACCAAATCCTAATTGAAAAATAGCATCAACAACTTCTGCATTTTTATCAAAACCCGCTGCAAGACCAACAAAATTTTCAAACTCGAGATCCGCAACTGTTACCCCTAAACGCTTATCAACGACCTTTTGATAACTACTTAATCCACTTTTCAGACCAATAATGGCTAAACGGTGTGCATGTTCTGGATCCAACATAAATAAAGCAGAACGACCAATACAACGAAAAAAATTCATCTATTTTTCTCCACAACATAAAAACGCCCCCTTACGTCTTGCACAAATTTTCTTTTTAACACGCATAACATTTCATAAGAGATGGCATACTATTCAAACAAGAATACAAATCTCACCGGCAAGAGAGTTTATAACATTATCGCTCATACTCTTTATGAACATTGAAAAAAAGATTTTTCTGATTTTAAAAAGAATCGTTCTCTTTTTCACAATTACTCACATTATATAACGAAGCATTTTTTTAATTTTATTATAAAAAGCCTGAAACAATTTTATAAATCAATCAAAATGCTCCACATTTAGTTGAAAAAGAGAATAGATACAGCTTTAAAAAGCTTTTTGTCGTTTTGCACTCTATGTGATATTATTATATTATGTGATACTATTATATAAAGTCAAACAATGACCTTTTTCAATTTTTAAATATATCATAATATTTTCAAAAAAGAATTTTCATATTATATATAATGCTTACCAAGAAAATCATAACTGCCCTTTTCTTTTTTATCAAAAGCGATAATTAAAATGAGTATCTGTCGCATATATAAAGGGGAAGACACAATGCTTAAAGAATTCAAGGAATTTGCTTTAAAAGGCAACATGATTGATCTTGCCATCGGTGTGATTATAGGAGGAGCTTTTGGTGGTTTGGTCAATTCAATTGTCAACGATATTTTTATGCCAATCATTGGGCTTATTACGGGTGGAATTGACTTTTCTAACATGTTTCTTCAGCTTGCCGGTGAGAAGCAAGCTACATTGAATGCCGCTAAAGCAGCGGGAGCAACCATTAGCTACGGCAACTTTATAACTTTACTTATTAATTTTCTCATTATTGCCTGGGTCCTTTTCCTATTTGTTAAAGCTATGAATAAGCTCCGTCGAAAACAAGAAGAAGAAGAAAATTCAAAAAAAATGTCTCTAGAAGAACAACTTCTGTCAGAAATTAGAGATCTTTTGGCTAAGAAAAAATAAATTTATGTATGATTTGACTCATGGAACATTTGACTCATGGGACACTGGAAAAAACATTTCCACAGTTGTTCCATGATTGGGTTTTGAGAACAACAAAAATTGTCCACCACTTTCTTCTACCATTGCCTTACACATCGGGAGACCTAAACCTGTTCCAATAAAAGCACTGTCGCCAGAGCGCCCATCTTTGCGCTCTATCTGTCCATAGGGTTGCAGTGCTTGTATAATCTCTTCATCACTCATTCCGACACCGTTATCACTTACTGAAATCTTTACGTGCTCTTTTTTTCTATAAGAAACGTGAACAATAATTTGTCCGCTTGATGGTGTAAAACGGACAGCATTGGAAAGAAGATTCCACATAATTTGCCGAAATATCTGTTGTGACACACCAATAAATGGCACATGAGATGGAGCAGCAATACGTATCATAATGCCATTATGATTAGCCTGTGTTTCAAGAAAAGCCACACTGGCACGTAAACAAGATATCACATCAAACGCTTCCGCGGATATATTAATCCTATTATTTGAACTAGAATAATTTGCTTTCGAGCATTCTAGTAATTGGTTAACCAGCGATAATATATGTTTTCCAGATGAGATAATATCGCGTAAATATCCACAATAACGCTCATTGTCTATCAGACCAAAACGGCCATCTCTCATAATTTCTGCAAAACCAATGAGAGCATTTAAAGGTGTTCGTATTTCATGAATCACTCCAATCATTTGACTTTCTTCTACTTTTTTATCTACTGGCAGAATTATTCCTGTCATATTATGCAATATAACAGCATAATTATCTTGTTGTACCAAAGGTACAATTGTCATAGAAACCATTATATTTTTATGACTTTTCGTCACAAGTTCTACTCTCTCATCGTAATTAAAAACCTGTTTTTTTTCTTTCACACGGATCAATTTAAAATATTTTTCAAACAAAAATTGACTTTGCAAAGTCAATAATGATGATAATGGCTGTGCCAATAATTCGTTGATCTCATAGCCAGTCAATGCCAAAACAGCACTGCTTACCGCTCGAATTATCCCCTGTCCGTCCAACCAAAAAATGCCATCCGCTGCTGTATCCAATAACGATAAAACAACTGCTGGCTCTTTTATGAGAGTTTGTTCTATAATATTTTCCGGTAATGTCTGTGCACTTGGCAACAAAACAGCTGTCTCCTTAACCAAATGATCACATCCTACCGAGGAATCCAATTCTCCACGCAATCTTTGTGCAATTTCACGAAATGCTGAACGCTCTATCTCTGAAAGACTTGGCGTTTTTTTCTCCAAATTCTTATTCTTTTTCTCTTGTCCCTTTTCTTGCATCCTCAAAATACCAAAGCCATGAAATCCCTCAAGCCGTTGTTTGTTATCAAAAATTGGCACAGCAGATAATTCAACATCAAGCCACTCTGGATAATCATCAATAGGCCATTGAACAGTCCATTTGCTCCAAGGTAAAGCTGCTTTAATAAAGCCACTTAAGAGTTGATACCGCTCATCACTAAATCTCTTGGTAAGTTCGCAAAAATCAGACCTTAAAATAGAAGATGATAGAGGACCAACAATTTCAGCTAACTCTTTTGAAACATCACAAAATCGTCCATTTTGATCCATCCTCCAAGTAAATCGTTGTGGTAAAAGTTCCGGACTAAAATGAAAAAACTCCTGTTTACTCTTCAACTCTTCTGCTTTTAATGGCATGCAGAAAACCAAAAAACGTGCCGGTTTTATTTCTAAACTAATAATACCAACTTGTGTATAAACACCTGCTATGGATAAAATGGTTTTAACTAACTTCTCATGATCAATCGTCTGTAGAAGAATTTGGATTGTTTCATCAACAAAAGAAAAATGAGAGGACGCCTCTAATATTGTTGCATGTTCATCAATTATTGCAACGGACATTGTTGCATCATCCAAGCCAGCGATAAGCGAAATCTTTTTCTCTTTCAGAGGAGCTTCTAATAAAAATACCTTGCCTAAACCAACAATATCAACAGAAACTACAGAAAATTCAGCAGTATGCTTTAAACCATCTAATGCAATAGAGCTTGCACATTGAGCACTCTTCAATATTTTATGACGCTCCATTTGGTCTAAAAAAGACCGGTCTTTCATCATATCGGCTACAGAAGAAAAACCAAAAAAATACGCCGCAGCCCCATTGGACCAAAGAAGATTTTTACAATCAGAGGAAAGAACAAAAGCTCTCTGTCCTCGCATGAAGGTTTGCTTAATTTCTTCACATTCTAGATAATCTAAAAATGTAAAAGACATCTCAAACCCTTCTTTGTATTTATGCTACATACCGGTAACCTTACTACAAAATATCGCTTCTATTTTGGCACTCCTCATTCAATATTTTTAATATTCCACAGTTATAATCAAACATGTTTTTTATTACAAATAACTTATTGATTATCCATATGTTTTTTTTAGTGAGGGATGCGTAAATAAAGCAGGGGAATAAAATTTTCGAATCATGCCTCTATAACAGGGGCATTTTTTTGAGAAAACTTTGTGCATTTAACTT
>NZ_JANHOI010000040.1 GCF_026930205.1 Bartonella sp. 220B
AATATTTTGCAACTGTGTCACCCATTGAATAAAGCTGAGAACCATTTACTGCCTGCTGTGAAGTTGCAGAAATCTCTCCAGCTTTGATGTCTTTTATCTCTTTATTTCCAGCGGAAATTCCGGCAATGGTTATTTGAGGACCGTTAGTAATCACTAAACCTGTGGCATCTAAGATAATATCCCTCATTTTTGCACTATTCAGTGTAATATCTTTAGCTAAATCGAATTTTAGCTTATTATCTCTATCGCCTTTTGTAATCTGAAGATTTGCACTACCCGCAGAAAAATCTACAACGCTATCCATACTAACGATCTGGCCATTTTTACCCCCAACAGATAATTTCCAACCGCTGTTTCTTACGACCGATTCTAAGTCTTGTAACTGCTTAACATTTACTGCATCGGTAGCCTCACTACCAGCTGCTATACCTGTAATTTGTCGTGTTATTTTTTTACTATTATCACCAACACTAACTGCGCCTCGTGTACTTTTCCATTCCATTTCAGTGCCTGTTGCCGATCCCTGCCGTATAGAACTGTACCCTGAAACACCAGAATCCCTATCAGATACAGAATCTTTCCCTATAACAACGCCAGCATCTGCAGTGACCATAGAATTGGCACCTATAGCCATACTGCCAATCCCCTCTACTATTGCATCATAACCTAGAGCAATAGAATACTCATCATATGCATTTGAAAGATAACCAACAGCTATTGCACCCTGTTTGAAAGCCTTAGCCAAAGAACCTAAAGCCGTTGTATAATCAGCTTGTGCAGTTGTATAATTATCGCCCCCTTCATATACGCCACCTATTGCAACACTACCCACACCCCAAGAGTGAGCCATATTGCCCAGAGCTATACTACTATTTCCATCCGCAAATGAAAAAGGTCCTATACTAACGGAAGATACAGCTTTTGCATAAGCGTTATAACCCAAAGCAACAGCGCGATAACCTGATTGAGCGTTAGAACCAATAGCGATCGCATCTTGACCACCTGATTCACGACTCTCAGGAGAAAGACTGCGTGCCTCTACTAGCAGATTACGTTGCAACATAGCGTTACGCTGTAATCCTTGAGCTGAATCACTTTGCAATATATTAGATACATCAATAATATTCTCATCACTCTGTGCAGCCCTTGGAACTCCAGGGTTATCAACCACGAACGACAGTGGACTGATGAGAGAATTTTTACTATACTGCTCCCTTGTATCTAAGGTTCTTGCCAACAAATTTTTGCTATCCACTGTCAAAATAGGATTATAATCGCTCACACCAGAAAAGGTTTGAGGTAAAGAATTTGGATAGTCATCAGAATCATTTTTCTTGGGATTCAAAGCAACATTCAGCGCTGTTAAATAATTTTTCTTATCACTATCATGGTCATTATACGCAGAGAAAATACTTTGGGGATAAGCAACTGGGATATCATTGGCATTTTTAAAAGATGTTTTTGTTAAATCAAAATCTTCTGAAAAACTAGGAGAAACATTCGATAAAAATACAACAATTGCAGCAAAGAAAACGCCCTTAACCAAAGACCATGAATAAGGAGAACGAGAACAATTTATGTCTTTGCGCATTAGAGTGGTATATAATTTTTTCATGTTAAATTCTCCAAGTAAGAAAAAACATATTTAGAACATTAAAAAAACACATTTCAGCGCTAGAGGTGATGTGTTGGTGTGATTTTTGCTTGTTCTCTGTCAAATTTAGGTTTGTTGTGGATGTAGAAAGGATAAATTAAAGCTTCGGTAAGAATTTTATTTTTCCGTCTTTAATTGGGATATTTTTTTCACTGATGTTTTTGGGGTGGTATAGTGAAAAAAGTGAGATGGATACGGAAAAATTGTCTTTTTTGTTAAATGTGTGTTTCATAATTTTTAAAATGAAATAATCTTCTTTGTATACTTAGGGATATGATAAAATGCTTATCATGAATTTATTGTGCTCTTATCGTAAAGATGGATGATAGAGCTCGGGTTTTAGGATTGTTTTTCTTGGAACACTTGAGATAAGCTGTATGGGCTTTCAAAATCAAACACACCCCCCGTTGCGATAAGTTCCTTAACTTTTTGTCAAAACGAGTCCTTCTTAAGAGACGTTTATAAGCTTTTGAGAAGAAAAGCAAGAAAAAAATGAATTTAATTATTTTTACAGAATGAGTCTTTTCAATTTATGTAACCGTGAAATACTCTTATAATTTTGAAATTTATCGCTTTATTACATATGTTATAAACTTATAGGGAGGTCTTTGTTTCATCGTTTTTTGGGAGCTCATTTTAATCAAAGTGAGTCTTATTAGCAATTACGGTAACTCCATACCTCATGATTTGTGCAGCTGTGTATAAAGAAAATAATAAAATAGAATTTTTGTTTTTTGACCGTATCCCCCCAATGGATATTTTCTACTAACAAAATTATAAAATGTATATCTTTAAATTGTGATCGGATGACGTACTCTATCCGTTTATCTTAGAGAAATTACTTTACATTTCTAAAATTTTTATTAAAGCGCTTTATATTTCTTACTAAAATTACTCTCACAAAGATTATTCCTATAGAATACATTGTTATAGAGTTTTCTATATGTTACTCTATCATTTTCTATGAAAATATTGCTTTATCTATCATATAAACTTTCGCCCTTGCCTGATA
>NZ_JANHOI010000041.1 GCF_026930205.1 Bartonella sp. 220B
GAGAGACGTGATCTTGCTGTTGGTTTTTTTGCCTTCTTTACCATGCATCGCGGCAAAGGCGCTTTTCTTCTCATCCCACAACAACGCATCACCTTGAACACTAGCAATTTCATTATTAATCTCTTTGGTAATCTCTTTTTTAACATTCGTGATAGAATTACCAACACCAGCTAATGCCTCTGCTACATTGCTATAGCTCTCATCTTTATTTTCACTACCATCTTCTTTGAATGTATTAACCTTGAAACTTGGAGCAGTCCATACGCCATTCTCGTACTTAGCATTACCACCAAAATACGAAGCAACTTTGTCACCAAGTGAATGAAGCTGAGAACCATTAATAGCATCCCTTGAATTCTTAGTAATATTACCAGCAGCAACATTATGAAGAGAAACAGAAGCAGAATTCTTACCTTTACCTAAAGTTATACTCTCATAATTAATACTGCCATTTTCGTCATCTTTTTTATCATAAAGAACAACAGCGGATTCCTCAGACTGAAGACTGTTCGAAAGATCCTTCAAACTTTCATCAAGCTGCGCTTTATTAATAGCCTCATCACCTTTCTCGGCTTTCTTCACACCAGAAAGAGCTCGCGCCTCACCAATCTTATTGGCAATATTGATTTCACTACCTTCTACTTCTTTACCAATAGTAATAAGATTTGTTTTTTCATCTTGCTTAACAAGACTATCACTGACCACTTGGCTAATCTCTTTGTTAATCTCATCTTTAACATCCGTAATCGTCTTATTAACATTTGCAAATGAAGTACCAACTCCAGCAAAGGCTGAGGCAACATCAGGGTAATCTTTATCTTCTGTTTTCCCATCTTCTTTGAAGCTCTTAACCGTAAACTTAGGAGCGGTCCATACGCCATTCTCATAGTTAGCATTACCACCAAGAGACTTCGCAACTGCGCTACCCAATTGATGAAGCTGTTGACCTGCCACAGCATCCGTCGAGCTTGCAGAAATATCTCCATTCTTAAGAGAAGTAATCTTACTGCTTTGCTTATCCGCTCCATGCGTCGCGACAAAAGCCCCTGCTTCCTTGTTCCAGTTCAAAGAATCCTGTGCTACACTTTCAGAAACATCCTTAATCCGATCATTGACATTCTTGATGTTCTCATCAAGTCCTGAAAAGGCTGAACCAACATCTTTAAATTCAGCATCTTTTATCTCACCGTTTTTAGAAACCTTAGATAATTTATAGGTTGGTCCTGTAAAGATACCATCCTTAAATGCTGCATCACCACCCAAGAATTTCGCAACATCTTGAGAAATCACATTAATCTGACCACCATTAACAGCTTCCGTGGAATTTGCAGAAATATCTCCATTCTTAAGAGAGATAATCTTGCTGTTGCTTTTCTCTCCTTCTTTTTCACCATGCGTTGCGACAAAAGCTTTGTCCTTATCACTCCACAATAATGCGTTCTGCTTAATATTTTCAGAAACCTCCGTGTTGTTCTGAGTAACTTCTTTATGCAGGTTCTTGAAGGAAATACCTATACCCTCAAAAGCAGCTGCTACACTATCATAGCTTTGTTCTGCAACATCACGACCATCATCCTTGACAATCTTAACCTTGAAGCTTGGACCTGTCCATTTGCCATCTTCATATTTAGCGTTACCACCAAAATAGGTCGCAACAGCACTACCCAATGTATGAAGTTGGGAACCATTGATTGCATCATGCGAACCAGTAGAAACCTGACCATCTGCAACATTATGAAGACCTACAGCTGTAGAATCCTTACCTTTACCTAAAGTCACACTTGCATAATTAATGCCACCATTTTCACCATCTTTCTTATCATAATGAACAACAGCGGATTCATCAGACTGAAGACTGTTAGAAAGCTCCACCAATCTTTTATCAAGCTGACCTTTATTAACAGCCTCATTCTTTTGTGTTGCTTCCTTTACACCTGAAAGTATTCTGTCGCCTTTTTCTTTATTCGCGATATTAATTTCACTGCCCTCTACCTCTTTACCAATAGTGATAAGATTTGTTTTAGCATCTTTCTTAACAAGACTATCGTCTTTCATATCGGCAATTTCATTATTAATCTGATTGGTAATCTCATCCTTAACATTCGTAATTCTATTATTAACATTCGTGAAAGAGGTACCTACACCTTCAAAAGCTGCAGACACACTTGCATAGCTTTCATCTTTTGTACTGCCATCAGAAGAAAATGTCTTAACCTTGAAACTTGGTGCACTCCACTTGCCATCTTCATATTTAGCGTTACCACCAAGAGACTGCGCAACAGCGTTACCTAACTTATGAAGCTGTTGACCTGCCACAGCATCCGTCGAGCTTGCAGAAATATCTCCATTCTGAAGAGACGTAATCTTGCTATTAGCTCTTTCCTTACCTTCTCCATGTTGCGCCACAAAAGCCTTATCATTTGCACTCCAATTCAAAGAATCTTGTGCAACACCTTGGGATACTTCCTTAATACGTTGATTTACATTCTTGATGTTCTCATCAAGTCCCGTAAATGCTTTACCAACATCTGTAAATACAGTACTTTTTATTTCACCTTCTTTAGAAATCTGAGATAAATTATAGGTAGGCTCCGTAAATGCACCGTTTTTAAATGCTGCATTACCACCTAAAAATTTCGCAACATCATTACCGATTGTATTAAT
>NZ_JANHOI010000042.1 GCF_026930205.1 Bartonella sp. 220B
TACAGGCTGATTGGCACCAGGCTTTTCCCATAATGCTAAAGTCGATGGGGGTGGCTTGTTAATACATCCAGCCGTGCTTAAGAGAGCTATGCAGCTCAACAATTTCAAAATTTTCTTCATTTTTCTCCTCCTTTAATGGATTTCTTTTACACTGAGATGGCTCATAAGCCTGTTGATATTTTTGTATTGCGATGGCGGAATGAGGGAATAATCCCGCCATTTCAAGCGAAGGCAAGGATGGCGGATTGTTGACCGTCATCACCAGCAAGAATTAAGGATAGCATTCATATTGTTCTGGATGCTTTTTACAAAACGGGCTATTTAAGCGCTTCTTGACACTTCTCTGTGGAATCACAGCTCCTGGACGACAAATGGGTAAGTTTTCTTCCCTGAAAGTATAACACCACCCTCCCGCTCTTGCTACCTCTTCATCTTTATAGCGGAATCCCGCTTGAAGCATGCAAGCATAAGTTGTTGCTTTTGCATTGATGTTCTGCTTTCTGTTTTCTGGAAATACATCATAAGGAGCTGGCATTCCACATTCTAAAAGTGCTTTTTTTACCTCAAGCCGATCTGCTCCTGGCTTCTCCCATGCGGTCAAGTATCCTGAAGGAGGCTTATTAAACTGGCATCCAATTATAACTAATAAAGCTATGCAACTCAATAATTTAAAGATTTGTTTCATTTTTTATTCCTTAAAGGGACTTGTACTCGATGAGATGAACCATAACGCACGGTACACTTATCGCTGGCATCTCCAAGGCAAGTATGGGGATTTATGGGATCTGAGAACATATTCCACCATTCTTTCCACCTGTTACTACCAGGAGGTATTGTCTCGTAAGTATAGCCATTGCCACCAATCACTCTGCTTACAAAATCATATCTATGCCCATCAAAGCCAATAGTGGTTTTTTTGCCACCTCTCAGATAAGTTAACAGACCTCTCGTAGCTTCGGCGTTAGCAGCTGGTCCATAAAGATTAATCTCTGTGTTCTCTGCTCTATCCTGTACACCTTGTTGTTTTAAAGAATTCAGCGTATTATACAATGTCATGCTAGCACGACTATGTCCATAAAGTTCCAACCCCTTGTTGCCATAGCCATATATCAAATCTTTTGCTTCTTGTGTGGAATTGGTCAAACCCCAAAAGTTATTTTCCATAAACTTCTGATAGCCTGCAACCATCAACTCTGAAATAGCAGAATCGGATTCAGGGAACACCACAAAATAGAGCGGTTCATGCTCATTATCAGATAATTGAACCGCATTACGCGCTGCCTCATCTGGTGTGTTAAAAAGGCCATTGTAAAACATACGCCTGATGCCATCAGAACCTTTCTGTAAATGCTCCTTATCCTCATCCGTTAAAGAATGCGTTCAGAGAAACAATCCCGCCATAAGAGCAGGATTGTTCATTATAACCAACAAAAATTAAGGTTGGCATTCATCCGCGTTTTTATACCTTTTACAAAACGGGCTGTTTAAGCGCTTCTGAACACTTCGTTGCGGAATAACAGCACCTGGACGACAAATGGGCAAGTTTTCGGCTCTAAAAGTATAACACGGCCTCCCTCCCCCTTTATAACGAAATCCTGCTTGAATCATACAAATATGGATTGTTGCTATTTGATTTAAGCTGCGATTGTCGTTTGCTGAATCAAGATCAATAAGGCTCGGCATTCCACATTCTAATAAGGCTTTTCCTACCTCAGTAGAATCCGCATCTGACTTCTCCCACATACTCACGTACTCTGGAGCAGGTTTGTCAATGTTTTCAATGTCACATCCAGTGACCGTTAACAAAATAAGCAGACTTAATAATTTAAACAACATTTTCATTTTTTGTTCCCTGTTCTCGTTGAATAAAGTTTTTTAAAACCAAATGAACCATAATTAGTTTTACATGCATCACCCGCATCACCATAACAATTATGGGTGCTAGGCTTAAAGCCCAAGACTGCTCCCCCTTCCTCTCTCACTGCAATTGCTGGTGGAAATAAATAATATGGTCTGAAAGGTACCCCATAAGCCGTAGGCCAATTGTAACCAATCACTGTACTAATGGGGTCTAATAGGTGGCCTTGTGTGTAGACGTAATTTTTTTCGCCATAGCTTATCTCATCTACTGTATTTGCTATCGATTGAGTGTGAGCAGCCGCTCCAACAAGATAGAAGTCTGTTTTCTTAGCTACACCGTAGACACCATGCTCTTTCAAGTTATTCATTCCATTGCTTACTGTTATGGTACCGCGGCTATGCGCACCAACAATTGCCCCTGTATTGCCATAACGATAGATAAAATCTTGGAACTTCTTTGTCGAATTACTCAATCCCCAACTGCTACCCTCCCAAAACTTTTGATAAAATGCTACCCCCAACTCTACGAGAACATCGTCAGCTTGGGGAAAGTATGTAAAATAAAGGGGATCATTTTTATTAACAGCCAATTGGACAGCATTACCCGCAGCATCATCTGGTGAATTAAAAATGCCATTGTAGAACATACGCCTGATGCCATCAGAACCTTTCTGTAAATGCTCCTTATCCTCATCCGTTAAAGGATGCGTTCAGAGAAACAATCCCGCTATTTAAAGCGAAAGCAAA
>NZ_JANHOI010000043.1 GCF_026930205.1 Bartonella sp. 220B
GAGCTATGCAGCTCAATAGTTTCAAAGTTTTCTTCATTTTTCCCCTCCTTTAATGGATTTATTTTATACTGAGATAGCTCGTAAGCCTGTTGATATTTTTGTATTGAGATGGTGAAATGAGAGAAACAATCCCGCCATAAGAGCAGGATTGTTCATTATAACCAGAAAAAATTAAGGATAGCATTCGTATTGTTCTGGATGCTTTTTACAAAACGGGCTATTCAAGCGCTTCTTGACACTGCGCTGCGGAATAACAGCACCGGGACGACAAATGGGGAGGTTTTCGGATTTACGATTCTCGCACCAAGTCCCCCCCCCCACTTTATCACGGAAACCAGCTTGAATCATACAAGCTTCTATGGTTGCCCATGCATTGTAGCTTAACTTTTGATTTTCTGGATCGGCATCATAAGGGGTTGGCATTCCACATTCTAACAGTGCTTTTCCTACCTCTGTAAAATCTGCTCCTGGCTTCTCCCACGTAGCTATCTCTCCTGGAGGCAGCTTATTAAACTGACATCCAGCTATGATTAACAAAGTTACAGTGCTTAATAATTTTAGAGTTTGTTTCATTTTTTACTCCATGCTTTACTTGAAGGAACGTGTTCTAAATGAGATGAACCGTAAAACTTTTGGCATTTTGGACTCGCATTTCCAAGACACGTATGGACGTTATAGGGATCTGAGAACATATTCCACCATTCTTTCCACCTGTTACTACCAGGAGGTATCGTCTCATAAGTATAGCTATTGCCACCGATCACTCTGCTTACAAAGTCATATCTATGCCCATTAAAACCAACAGTGGTTTGTTTGCCTCTACTCACATAACTTAATAAACCTGCCATAGCCTCAGCGTTAGAAGCCGGTGCATAAAGATTAACATTTGTGTTATCTGCTCTATCCTGTACACCTTGTTGTTTTAAAGAATTCAGCGTATTATACAATGTCATGCCAGCACGACTATGTCCATAAAGTTCCAACCCCTTGTTGCCATAGCCATATATCAAATCTTTTGCTTCTTGTGCGGAATTGGTCAAACCCCAAAAGTTATTTTCCATAAACTTCTGATAGCCTGCAACCATCAACTCTGAAATAGCAGAATCGGCTTCAGGGAACACCACAAAATAGAGCGGTTCATTTTGATTTTTAGCGTGTTGAACCGCATAAACAGCTGCCTCTTCCGGCGGAGTAAAGATACCATTGAGGGACACATGCACCTTGCCATCAGAGCCAGCTTGTAAATGCTGCTTTTCCTCAGCCGTTAAATAATGTGCGTGAGGTATTTTTTGTCCACGAGCGTCTTTGATATACTGTCCATTTTCATCTTTGCGATAAATAATATTTCCGTTTTCATCACGGTCGACCACGGCGATGGGGTGTTCTTTGATAAACATGGTTTGATAAGCTTCATCGCTGTATTTAAACCCTTCTTCTAAGAGTTGGGTTGCCATTTCACGGTTTTCACGCACGATCTGTTCTAGCCTACCAACATCGAGTGGTTGTACAGCTTGATGGGCTGTCGCAGTGTCGCGGTTGAGGGAGGCGATGGTTTGTTCAACCCCTTGCCCTGTCAATGCCTTTTGCCCCGTTGCATCGGTAATAACGATAGTGCCATTGCTGATAGCGGATTTGGTTGCGCCTTCCTTTGTATCTTGCGCTTTGGCATGATCTAAAATATTTTTAGCAATGTTTTTCCCAATGCCATATTTGCCCCCGTACATTGCACCACCCCCAGAAATGCTTAAACCTTGGCTGCTGGTTTGAGCATGAGCACTGTTGGTGATGTCACTGGTGGTAATGCTTCCTGTAGTCAGGCTGTTTTTTTCTGCTGGTGCACTGCTGGCAATGATGCCCCCAGTCAGGGTTGTTTGGTCTTTTACCGTGAGTTCAAAGCCTCCCTCACCCGCTTTGATACCTGATTGCTCCACAACACTATGATAATCACTAGAGGATTTATCCTTGTTCAAGGAAATATTGGTTGTCGCTGCATCATCCTTTTTTCCATCATTAAACCCAATCGAAAAAGAGTTTTGCTTGCTGGAGGTTTGACCCGTATCACTGCGGCTGGTAATGATCAAATCATCCCCCACATCCACTTTGACCTGATTTCCAGAAACCACGGCACCCGAAAGTGTGGTGTGTCCCCCACTGTTGGTGTGAACAGTGCCCGTGCCACTAATATGGCTGTTTTTGTGTTGAACTTCCTCACTAGAACCTTCTCCTTGACTAAAGGAAGCATTGCCCATCCAACCTGTGCCACCAGTGCCATAGCTATATCCAACATTGACCGAAGCGCTTTGCACGCGACTTTGTGTGTCTTGGGTGTTTTGGGCACTTTCAAAGGTGAC
>NZ_JANHOI010000044.1 GCF_026930205.1 Bartonella sp. 220B
ATTAACAACCGTGCAAGGATCTATGGCAAGGTTTATGACTATGCCAAAGTGAGTGGCTGTGCTGAAATTTATGGCTCTGTTTATGGAAAGGCTCAGGTTTCTCATACTGTTAAGGTCTGGGGTCGTGTCCATGGGAGGGCGCTTCTCAATCGACAAAGTAAGGTTAAAGAGGTTCCCAAAAATAAAGAAGTTTCTAAAAGTGATATTCTTATGGAAATTATTGAAAGAATTGAGACAGAAGAATAAGCAACAAACGCGGGGGGCGCTTTTATGTTTAATGCCATCTAAAAAAAGAAAGCCGTGCCAATTTATATGACGCGGCTTTCATCTTTCCAACTCTTATTAATCAATCCCATAAGGAGTAGTGAATGCATATATACAAAACGTATCATATTGCAAGCTCTCTAGTCTCTTTATAAAAACTTATCCAAAATAATATAAATGAATGCTTCTGAAAGCGCTCTTTTAGATCATCACATTTGAATGAAAAAAGCCTATTAGCTCCGTGATGGTTTCAAACTATCAATAACAATGCCCTCATTTTTGAATTGACAAAATAACCTAATTTCTCTCTGCTTATAAAGAAGGTGCCCTCATTTTTGAGGTGACCTAATCACTCAATCCAAATTTGGATTAACCCATTTCAAAAGAGAATATTTCAAATCTTTGCATTTAAAGACGCTATAGTTATCTAAAGAGGTGCCCCCCAATTTGGGGTGACCCCAATCACTCCAAAGTAGCTATCTAGCGTTTTCTAAATTTTTAGAAAAACCTATCAATCGATATTTTTCAAAATCCTTATCATTCTTTACATCTATACAATTATGTTATGATAAAAACGTATCATAAAATTTATGAACTTTTATGGATGATAACAGCTTTGCATTTTATTTGAATGCTCCCATGTGTTATAACATTCGCATCATGATTTGCTTTTTATGGTCTATTCATACGTGGCTATTGTTTGTAAAAAATGGTCAATTAAATCGTGCATAAAAGTGTGGATTCTTAAGGGGATTCAAATAAAATAAATGCATATAAACTATTGACTTTATTGTGTTTTTTTGTATAATGCGTATTCTTGTTGGGAATGCCTTTGACGCGACCTATTCCAGCTCTTGGTGGTATCCATTTTTGTTTGACTGGTGGGGCTTGTTCTGTATTTTCTGATGTCATAAAATACGCCCTCCTGATAATAAAAAACCCCGCAAATGCGGGGATTTCCTCACTGCACTGCCCCTCGTCTAGATACAATACGACCAGTGCCGTATCTGTCATTAAATACGATTTGCAACACATTGTCAACAACAAAATAACACATATTGATAAATTTAAAGGGAATCAATTATAAGCAGTTGAAATAAAAGATAATGGATACCTTATGTTTAAACGCTGCATTTTATTAGGTATAATAATTGTTGGAATGCTAATTGCTAGTTTTTATATCTTAAGTAACCAAGATACAAGTGAATGTGACAGGCTAGTAAATAAATTAGAAAATATTTATAGAAAAATATCTCAAAAAGACTATATTCCTCTATATGCAAAATCCAAAAGTGGGAAATGTTATCGTTTGAATGTTATCAATGATGATCAAAATTTTGAACAATCGACAAACAATTATAATGAAACAAAGAAAAGTCGTTTTGAAGGTAGAATAATAGAGTGGTTTGTCATAGGGTTGGTCATAATCGCTATAATGTCACTCCCCATTAATATATTCTGGCGTTTTAGATTACATATTCCTGCATACTTATTCGCAATGGTGACTGCCTTGGCTGTTATTGTAATACCCTTTATCTTTGGTTGGTAATATCTCTTTTTAACCTATTGTTTTGAAAAGTACTTTTGAAGCGCATTAAGAGCTATTCGCAATGAACTCACAAGATGCGGTAGCATTTGATCTTCTATAACAAGATACTGTATTGCGGCGTAAAGATTATACTGTCTATAAAGGCATTGTGCTTCTTTTATTGCATCTTGCACGGCTTGATAGTGATGAGTTGCCTTTTCAACCCATTGTTCAAGACTATTTGGGTCTGTATTTGTAGACACATCATCATAAATGGCGCTTGGCAAGCCTTTTGCACAAAGGTAGTTGTTTCTTATCTGTAGATATTTTTGAGCGGCGTCGTATTGCTCTTGTGTAAGCACACCTTGCAAACAAAGCCGCCCG
>NZ_JANHOI010000045.1 GCF_026930205.1 Bartonella sp. 220B
GGGTGCTTGGGAAAAACGTATCCGATAAGCCTTCTACCTCATCACACAAAATCCGTTTTACCGTTGTTATTAGTGACCATGATGAAACATTTTCCAAAACCATTCCATAGGTAAGCGCCATCCCCTCATGATCTGTCTGTTGCGATATTTTCAAACCACATGAAAGCATCCGAATTGCCTTGGCTATGTCCTCTTTGCTTGCTTTCACTGCAAACAACTCGTGAAGTTGATCACCAGCTGCTAAAGCAATCGCTTCCTGCTGTTTGGTGAGTTTGCTGCCATCCTTCAAAACCAAAGGAAATCCCGGGGCTATCATCTCGTGAATGTGCTTCAAAGTAACCTCTAGATCCGATATCAAGGAGGCTGTCTGCGATGCGTTCACCAATGCTTTTTTGCTTCTGAGAGTGATTTCCATAATTACCACCTATTTGATTAGCTTTATAATTTTTTGAGTTTCTAATCCAATTACGCCATGTTGCTTGCCAATCGATCTTGGTTGCATCCTTGCCTGTCTTGGCTTTCCAATAATCCCGAAATTTCGCTATCTCGACTTTCACGCGTTCTGGAGGCAAGCCCTCTGCAATTGCGAAAGCGTAATCAGGTTCGAAATCATCAGGCAATCGACAACCCCGATCACTTCTAGACCGCTTGGCTTTTTTAGAAACGCTCTCTTGCTCGTGAATGCTAGATGGGAGCACATCAACGATAATATCTGCTAGGCTTTTCGCAGAATTGGTATAACGACGTGATGGTAGTTTCTCCAACTCTTTCTCGTCAATGTGCCATAAATTTTTACCAGCATATGAAGTTTCACTACTTTGCTCGTGAATGGATGTTTGATCGTCTGCTACCAATTCGATTTGATCTGAAGAGTTCTCAACATCATGATCTTCAGTTTCTAAATCTTCAAACTCGTTTTCTTTTTTTGATAACACGATAGTGTTATTTTTTTTATATATGTTAATGTTATTGTTACTTGCATTGCGATCGCATTGCGGAACCCTATGCGGATTGCATGCGGATCGCATGCGGTCTGCATATGCACTTTCATTTATATGATCATCATTATTTTTACGTTTAGTTTTATGCCATCTAGAATGAGCTGCTTTCAATGCTGCTTCTGATTTTTCTTTGCTATCATTTAATTCTAACTCAACATCTAGATTCCATAATCGACCATCCTCTAAACGAATAATTTTTTTCTTGAGTAATAAAAGATCTAATGCTTTGGTGAATGTTTTTACTGGGTAACCAACATAAACTGCTAATGCCTTTAAATCACTCAAAAGAGGTTCGCCAGCGTAAAGCATTTGCAACCGCAGCATCACATAAATACATTTCTCGGTTGAAGATAAACAAGAAACTTCATTCATCCATTCGCCTGCATTAAGCCTCGTCCATGGCAACTTAGTTGACATACTTTCCCCCCTTCTCTTTATTACTAAGCGCATAAAGATTTAGCTCTTGACTCAAAGCTTCAAGTTCCTCTCCAACTTTGAAACTCCACAAACAACCATCTTCTTGAAGAATGATGTGTCCTGTTTCCAATAAATAAGCTAATGCCTTTTTAAATCTTTTTACTGAGCAACCTGTAAAATGAGACAATCCTCGTGCATCATTCAAAATAGGCTCGCCAACGTAAAGCATTTGCAAACGTAACTTTACGTAAACATTACTCTCAATGGGAGGCAAACAAGAAAGATCAAGAAGCCACTTATCTGCAAATAGTCGCGTCCATGGAAATTTAGTTAACATGCATTACCTCCTCTTTTTTCTTATGCCACCTTGCTATCGCTGCTTTCGAAGCGCGCTCTGAAAATTTGTTATTTTCATATTCAAAGGCGGTTGATCCATACCATAAGCTGCCATTCTCTAATTGTGTGATATGACCCGTCCTTATTAAAGCTTCTAATGCCTTTTGAAACGTTCTTACTGAACACCCACACCAACCCGATAAATAAGACACATTATTTATAAGAGGCTCTTTCTTGTCTTTCATAAGCAACACTAATGTTGTGTAAATGCCTTTCTCTGTCGCCTTCAAACCTGTAAGCTCTTTTAAAAACTGATTGGAATAAAATCTTACGCAAGGAACTCTACTAATAGACATGACTGTC
>NZ_JANHOI010000046.1 GCF_026930205.1 Bartonella sp. 220B
CTCTTTAAAGAACCATGCTTGTTTACAAGCCATTCCTTATGAAGTGGCATTACAACAAATTGGTTGGGGCGAATTAAAACCGATTAGCAGTGCTCTTTTACCGGTTGTGCCTTTTCAGGCTACACAAGTTCCAACAGCATTGGGAAATTATATTTATGGCATTGCTGACCGTCAACAATCCCCTGTCGATTTCGTTGCCGTTTCTGCCTTGTGTGGGTTAGCTGCCCTTATTGGTAATGGAGTTCGCATAGCTCCAAAACAGCATAGTAATGATTGGAAGATTGTCCCTAATCTGTGGGGTGCCATTATTGGCAACCCTTCTGCTCTGAAAACACCTGCCATGCAAGCGGCTTTAACACCTATCGCTCACCTGCAAAAGGAATGGTATCAAGAATGGAAAAAACAAAAAAAACGAGCAAAAATTGAAGAAATTCTTGAGGAGCTCAATCAGAAAGAAAAGAAAAAACAAGCTTCTAAAGCTCTTAAAAAAGGAGATTCTGAAGCTGCCCGTGCTCTTTTGTCGGAAATCCTTTTTAAAGACAATCAACAAGATGATTGCATCTCTCGTTTTATTGTCAATGATACAACGGTAGAAAAGCTTGGGGAATTACTCAATGAGAACCCCCGTGGATTATTGATGATACGAGATGAGTTATCCGGTTTTTTAACAAACATGGAACGTAAAGAATATCAAACAGACCGTGCTTTTTATTTAGAAGCTTTTAATGGGGATGGTTATTTTTTCTATGACCGTATTGGGCGTGGAACAATCTACATTTCCAATGCAACGCTCTCTATAATCGGAACAATCCAACCTACGCGCATTCTCCATTTTATCCGTCATGCTTTATATGGAAAAGGAGATGATGGTTTCTTGCAACGTTTTCAAATGATTGTGTGGCCCGATGAAAACCAAGATTGGAAATGGAAAGATAGACCTCCCTTAAAAGATGCCTATAAAGACTATGAAGAGTTTTTTCGTTCTTTTCGGGATAAACCCTTGGGATCACCTGAACACCCGATTGTGATGCGTTTTTCTCCCGATGCACAAGAACTCTTTCGTGAATGGTGGGAAAAGCTTCATAGAGAAATCAGAAGGAATGATCTCTCTGAATCCTTACAAGCATATCTTTTAAAAATGCCCAAAACCATACCAACCCTTGCTTTGATTTTTGAACTTGTCAAAGGAGGACGTTTTGAAATCACTCTCTCTTCTCTCAAAACAGCATTGCGTTGGGAAAACTATTTGTTGAGTCATGTAAAAAGACTTTATGCTGCCGGCAATGCATCTGTGCAAGGGGGTGCAAAATTGATTGTAAAGCGTTGTGACTGCTTACCTGATATTTTTACCTTACGCGATATTCACCAACGTCATTGGACAGATTTAACAGAGCATAGCATTATTCAAAAAGCTTTGGAGTTGTTATGCCGTTCAAACCACATTCGTGAAATCTCTGGAACGAAAAACCTAACAGGTGGGCGTCCTACCATACGCTATGAATGGCATCCTTTGATAAAAAACAAGAATACAAGACAATAAAACGATGAGAATTTTCATTCTTTGATCTTTCAAACCCTCAAAATCTTAGAGCACCAAGAACAATGGTTCATAAGTTATCTTTGAGGGTTTTGTTTTCTGAACACTCTCACTCTTAAAAACAGAAATACAGTTATTGCCATAGGTTTTGAGTTTTGAAACTTTGTTTTTAAAGAAAAAACATTAAAAAATAAAAATATTACTTTTCAATATGTTAAGATTTTTAAAATCCTTCAAAACAACCTATTTCCATAATACAACCTGCAAATACAATTAATGATATATGTTTTGAGGAGGTTTTGAAGTTTTATCCCCCCCTTCATAACGTCAAATGAAATATATTACAAAATGCTTCAAAATTGCATATTTGAACTCTTAAAAGCACATATCGAATTTGTTTTAATTTCCCATAAAATGAATAGCAAATTTCAGTAGTTTGCTGTTTATAGGCTGTTTATAAATGCATCTTGTTAAATTTTTTGACGCATTTTATGGCTTTTCGGGTACC
>NZ_JANHOI010000047.1 GCF_026930205.1 Bartonella sp. 220B
AACAGCATGACCATAAACATGCGCATAGCTAAAAAGACAGGCAGAACCTGAAACCCTAGCATTGCCATAGAGCTTTGCATAATCAAAAACACAACTATTATGAGAAAGATGCGCATTGCCATAAACATGCGCTTCAGAAAAAACGCGGCTATTGCCATAGATACGAGCCTTGCCATAAACAGAGCCATAGACATAAGCATTTTCAGAAACATGCGCATTGTCATATATCTTTGCATATTGCGAAATGAAAGCCTGATCACGCACTTCAGCATTACCATAGACTTGACCACACACTTGAGACTGATGATGTATTTTTGCATTGTCATAAACACGAGCATGTCCATAAACCCATGCATCATCATGAACCCAACAATTGCCATCATGAGAAAGGTTGATTTCCTTTTCAATAAAGCCACCAAGGTCACCAGCCTTGACATCATCAAAATTTTTTAAAGCCCGAATGCGATAAAGTATTGTAACTTTATGAGTAACTTTATTTTTAAATTGTTTTGTTTCATTGGTTAATTGGTATTTTTTAGACATAACAAACGCCTCACAATTTCGATTGTGTTAAAATTTAAATGAGAAATTTGAGAGAGAGAGGGGCGCCCCCGCCACGCCCGCGGTGTTATTTACGTTGCTTTATTTTCACTAATCTTTACAACGTTATCGCCTTCATAAATTTCACAATCCCTAGGAATTCCATATGCATAGTGAGGATTTTGTTTGGTATATAAATAACCATCTCTTTTTAATCTTGCATTGCCATGCACCAAACCTCTAATGATGTGATAACCAATCACTTTTGCATTTCCATAAACAGAACCATAAACCTCAGTATGCCCCCCCACGCTAGCATTTCCATAAACAGAGCCATAAATTTTTGCTGCTCCATTAACAACGGCATTATCATAAACTTTTGCGTTTACTTTAATACGAGCAGAACCTGAGATTTTTGCATTACCATAAACCCGCGCCTGATGATAAACCCATGCTTTATTGGAAATATGAGCATTGTCATAAACATGCGCATCTAGATAAACGCGGGCGTGATTACAGACATGCGCATTCCCATAAACATGACCACAAACATGCGCATTATGACGTATTTTTGCATTGTCATAAACACGAGCATGTCTATAAACCCATGCATCATCGTAAACCCAGCAATTGCCATCATGAGAAAGGTTGATTTCCTTTTCGATAAAGCCCCCAAGGTCACCCGCCTTGACATCATCAAAGCTTCTTAAAGCCCGAATGCGATAAAGAGTTTGATTATTAAATACACGGGTTTCATTTGTTAATTCATATTTTTTGGATACAATTTTAGACACATTTATATTGGTCATAGGTTTTATCCCTAATCTAAATAATGGATTAAATTTTAATGGAAATTTGAGAGAGGCGCCCCCGCCGCGCCCGCGGTGTTATTTACACAGCGTCTTTTATGGTCTGATCACAAATTTTGATATTACCATTCAATTTTTTTGTATCTATATATGAGTCACCAAAAACACTCACTTTATCGCAAATGTATGTACCACCTGTAATTTTCGCATTGTCATAAATACAAACATCACCACAAACCACAGCAAAAAACCAAACTTGTGCGTTGCCAAAAATCTTTGCATTCCCATAAGCTTGTGCATAGCCAGTTAGCAAAGCATTGTCATAAATTTTTGCATTGCCTTTTATAACAGCCCTGTCAGAGACTTCAGAATTATTCAAAACACAGGCATGATTGTAAACAAAAGTTTTTCCAAAAACCCTAGCGTTATCAGCAATTTTTGCATTGTCATAAATTTTTGCACAATCAAAAACCTTTGCATCATCA
>NZ_JANHOI010000048.1 GCF_026930205.1 Bartonella sp. 220B
TTCCATAGCTAGTGTCTCCTAGTTATTTTAGTTTTGAATTGACGCCTAATAAAGGCGCCGGGCGCTCAAAACACGGTAACTAGTCCGTTGCTATGCTTTCCCCATAAAAGGGTATTGTATAGCACAGCTACACCCGACAAGATCTTCATATACTAACAAGAGCATAAAAGACAATCAGTATTTTAAGGGCATGGGAGAGGTTGTTTCGTAACCTATCCGCTAGTTATTAGTGTTTTGATCACTTGATTATTTATATATCAAAATACGTATTTATTGTCAATTATATTTTGCTATTTTTTGTATTTTTTTATGATTATTTTTTATCATATTGTGTATAAATATGCGTTATATTTCTATCAATATTTTCTATTTTATTGCGTCTATTTGACTCTATATTACGCAATGGCGTTATTTTTCTCTTTTAAACTTCATAACAACTAAAAACACTGCTTATAATGCCTATTTTTAACTTTATAAAGCATGATTATTTTTATTGAATGCCTTGTGAATATTTTTTGTGAATTTTGTTATCATTTATAAGAGCTTTGTAACTTAAGAAGCTTTAATAGAGATCGCATTTTTATAACCAACGCTTTTGATTCATTCTCTATAGCCCCCGCATCATATTCCTATAACAAAATGATAAATATGATCATGCGGTTTTGATTTGTTATAAAACATTTTGAATTCTTATAGCATTATCAAAATACCTTTTTAATGGGCTTTTGTCTCTTGTCAGTCATTATTGTTGATTTACCCCCTCATTTTAAAAAACACCTTTTAAATAAAAGTAAAAAACATTATATTCCAATGTGTTAGTAAGTTTTGAGAAAAAACCATCCCAATAAGGTGATTTATATAGACAATTAATGATATCAATTGAACAAAACCTGTCAGTATCTGTCAAAAAATTTAACTGACAGCTGTTATGATTTGAGTGAGTGTTTAAACCATGTCTTATGAGAGCCATATGGTTCTTTAAAGCCTTTCAAAAGACAAGAGATGGTTATGAGGCATGGTATAAAGAGTAACTAATCGATTTGAAGGGGGTTTTGAGTTTTGAAGGTTCGTGTTTTTAGATAAAAAACACTAAAAAGACAAAAAACATTATTTTTCAATATATTAAGTCTTATCAATGTTTCAAAAAATAATCTCTATTGATAAATACAATCTATTAATACGCATAATTCTCTTTAAAGAGAGCATATGAGAGATATGAAAGGCATCATTTGAGATTGCGATATAATCTTTTAAAAGCAATGTAAAAAAATTTACCTCTCTTTTTAGAATAGCGTATAGTAACTCATTCCTTTTAAGCTTATAGGTAAGCAACCTAATAAGAGAGTATAGATTATGGTTATAAATCTATACCCCTTATAAGATTGGCATGATTCATAAATCTATTCAGTTTTTCTTAATTCTAGATTTGGTAGGTTCTTAACAATCTTCATTGTTTCTAAACTTACTGTAATAACCCTTTGAAACAATTCCAATGGATAAGCAGGGTTACCAATTGTTTCAATAGCATAGCAATTGGCATCATTCACAATGCCACTCTTTTTATCAGTCTTTACACATTGACGCCCCATAACCCATTCAAGAGCAGGTTTACCATTCACGATATACGCATAAGCTTCAAGAGGTATATCTGTTATTGTGATATTACGATTGTAAATAACTGTAGATTTATCCTTTTCCTTACTATTCCCAGCAAATTTCATTTCTGTAACGTAATAAAACTTCTCAGGGTTCTTGATATCTGTAAGTTTAGGGTCA
>NZ_JANHOI010000049.1 GCF_026930205.1 Bartonella sp. 220B
ATGCAGCAAAGGTTGTCTCTGAGGAAGCCAAAAGCGCGGCAGCAGCGGCAACAGCAAAAGCAGAGCAGGTACAACAAGATGTAAGTGAGGCGAGGAAGGTAGCCAATGAAGCGAAAGCGGCAGCAGAACAAGCTGTACAAGCGGATAGACAGGCGATAGCTTCTCAAGACGCATCTGTAAAGCAATTAGCCCAAGAAGCCAAGAGCACAGCGGAAGAGGCGAAAAAGATAGCCGATGGTGCGAAAACGATGGTAGATGAAACGAAGGTATTAGCAGAGGAAGCCAAACAAGCTGCTTTAACAGCGAACAAGAGCAGTAGCAGTTCAAGTTTTCATAATTTTCTTAAACAAATAAATGTAAGTGCTCTTTCTGTAATGACTCCGTTTCTTGTAGCGACCGGCAAAAAACAGCTTACGTTAAGACAAGGGACCCATCTTCCTTTTGCGATAGGAGATGATATTTTGGTTTTCAGTTATACGAAAGATGAAACTATTTCGCTCTCTCAAACTCTAACAGCGGGCAAGGATTATTATGTTTATTTGGTTGTGACAGGTATCAGTAATAAGAAATTTATCGTGTCAAATAACAGTACGTATCCCGACGGTTATACAGCAACGAATTCGCGAAAGATTGGAGGGTTTCATACGCTATGTGCCGATGTTGGGACCCTTTCTGCTCATCCCTTATCGGGTTACCGTGCAGGGGATATTTTACCCGCTTCTGTTTGGTGTCTTAATCACCGTCCCCATAGTTCTCCAGAAGGTATGGTTTATGACAGATCGCAAGATCTTTGGATAGATATTTATCTCCAGTCAGGAACCGGAATGAGTACCAAATCGGCCTATGGAGTACCGATAACGACCAATCGTAGTTATGTGGATCATGTCGATGATCTGCTTTTTATGAGGAAGTCTTTACTGAGTGATATAGAATTTGCTTCGGCAATGTATGGGAGTAATGACAAGACGAGCATACAGGGCAGAAAAGCACCGCCCCAGAAACATTCTGGTGGTCATGTTGATACTGCGAATAAACGAATGATTTCTCACATTGGTTGTGAGGATGGTTGCGGTTATGTTTGGCAGTTTTTATCGGGAACGTTTCCGATGCAGACGGCTTATACGTTAGCAGGGAGGACGGCTTTCAAGACAGTGATGAATGTTTTGGTAGGCGGCGGGAGTTTTGGTCATGGTTCCAATTTTGGAGCCACTGTTAGAAGTGCGGACTATGGTCGTACTTTACGGAGTGATCAGTTAGGGGCTCGTGGCTGTAGCCGTCCACGCCGTTATGTTTAGGACAACAAGAATGAGAGAATATCCAGAGCATTTAAATACGAAGCAAGATTATTTGAACATGCTTGCTTATGACAGAGATGAATCGGTGAGAAGGCTAAAGGCGCTTTTACAAACGCGTTTTCATTGGGTTCGTGTAAAAGAACTTGGAGAAGGAGAAGAAGGTCTTGAGGATGAGAAGCATAAGATTGATACGACAACAGAAATGCCGGTTAATTTAGATGGAGATGTTATTGAAAAGCGCTATCAGTATGAATTGCAAGATGATGAATATTCTTTTCTCAGCTCTGTTGATTTTAGTGTTGAGGAGGTCGAGCTCTTAATAAGAGACAGCAGCCAATAACTCACGAATAGCCATCACGATTTTATTCCGCCCCCCTTTTGTGGGGCT
>NZ_JANHOI010000005.1 GCF_026930205.1 Bartonella sp. 220B
GCGTGACAAGGAAATAAGAGAGCATGAACAGTCAAAATATCCGCATTCGCTTGAAAGCATTTGACCACAGAATTCTTGATGCATCGACACGCGAGATTGTGTCGACTGCTAAGCGTACTGGTGCAAATGTCCGTGGTCCTATTCCGCTGCCAACGCGGATTGAGAAGTTTACAGTCAATCGTGGGCCGCACATCGATAAGAAGAGTCGTGAGCAGTTTGAAATGCGTACACATAAGCGTCTTCTTGATATTGTTGATCCAACACCGCAAACAGTGGATGCGCTTATGAAGCTCGATCTTTCTGCTGGTGTGGATGTAGAGATTAAGCTCTGAGGTTTGAGGACAGAAGGAACAGACCCGATGCGTTCAGGTGTAATAGCACAGAAGCTGGGCATGACCCGTATTTATAATGAAGCTGGTGAGCATGTGCCGGTAACAGTACTTCGTTTGGAGAATTGTCAAGTTATTGCTCAGCGTACAGTTGAGAAGAATGGTTATACTGCTGTTCAATTAGGTGTAGGCTTTGCCAAGGTTAAGAATACTACGCAAGCTCTTCGTGGACATTTTGCTAAGGCTTCAGTTGAGCCAAAAGCCAAAATAGCGGAGTTTCGTGTAAGTCCCGACAATCTTCTTGATGTCGGTACTGAGATTACCGTGGAACATTTTGTTCCAGGGCAGAGGGTTGATGTGACAGGTACGAGTATCGGTAAAGGTTTTGCTGGTGTTATGAAGCGGCATAATTTTGGTGGACACCGTGCTTCTCATGGTAATTCAATCACGCATCGTGCTCATGGTTCGACAGGACAGTGTCAGGATCCGGGTAAGGTGTTTAAAGGTAAAAAAATGGCTGGCCATATGGGACAGGTTCGTGTAACAACACAGAATATTGAGGTTGTTTCTACGGATGTTGAACGCGGTTTGCTTTTAGTGCGTGGTGCTGTTTCTGGCTCTAAGGGCGCTTGGATTTTGGTGCGGGATGCCGTAAAAAGACGTCTTCCTGATAATGCGCCTAAGCCTGCTGGTATTCGCCGTTTTGCGAAAGAGAAAACAGAAATGGTTGCTCCAGTGATGGAAACCTCTGAAACTGAGGGAGCCGAATGATGGATCTTGTAGTTAAAACCCTTGATGGTAATGAAGCTGGTAAATTAAAGGTTTCTGAGGGTATTTTTGGTCTTGTTCCGCGTGAGGATATTTTGCAACGTGTTGTTCGTTGGCAGCTTGCGCGTCGTCAGCAGGGAACGCATCAATCGCAGGGGCGATCTGATGTGTCACGAACAGGGGCGAAGATGTTTAAGCAAAAGGGAACAGGGCGTGCTCGTCACTCATCTGCTCGTGCGCCGCAGTTCCGAGGTGGTGGTAAAGCGCATGGTCCGGTCTTTCGTAGTCATGCATGCGATCTTCCTAAAAAGGTTCGTGCACTTGGAGTGCGTCTTGCATTATCAGCAAAATTAAAGGCAAATGATTTAATTGTTGTTGATGATCTGAGTGTTAAAGATGCTAAAACAAAGATGCTTGTTTCCAGTTTTTCTAAGCTTGGATTTAATAATGCTCTCTTAGTTGGTGGCAAAGAGATTGATATTAATTTTTCTCGCGCAGCATCTAATATTCCTAATATTGATGTTTTACCAATTCAGGGGATTAATGTTTATGATATTTTGCGTCGCAGCAAACTTGTTTTATCAAAAGCAGCTGTTGAGGCTCTTGAGGAGCGTTTTAAATGACAGATCTTCGCCATTATGATGTAATTGTTAGTCCAGTTATTACTGAAAAGTCGACTATGATTTCTGAGTATAATCAAGTTGCTTTTAATGTCGCGCCGAAAGCGACAAAACCTGAAATTAAAGCTGCTGTTGAAGCGCTTTTTAGCGTTAAAGTTAAAGCGGTTAACACGATAGTCCGCAAGGGTAAAGTGAAGCGTTTCAAGGGTGTTGTTGGTCGGCAGAGTGATGTCAAAAAAGCGATCGTGACACTGGCCAGTGGTCAGTCTATCGACGTTTCGACAGGTCTTTAAAGAGGCTCGGAGATAAGAATAATGGCACTTAAGCATTTTAATCCAACTACAGCCGGGCAGCGTCAACTTGTTATTGTAGATCGTTCTTGCCTTTATAAAGGTAAACCTGTAAAAGTGTTAACTGAAGGTTTATCGTCGAAGGGTGGGCGTAATAATCGCGGCCGAGTTACTGCTCGTTTTCAAGGTGGTGGACATAAGCGTAGCTATCGGTTTGTTGATTTTAAGCGTTTTAAACGTGATATGACTGCAAAAGTAGAGCGTTTGGAATATGATCCAAATCGGACTGCTTTTATTGCGTTAATTCGCTATGAGGATGGACAATTAGGCTATATTATTGCGCCACAGCGTCTTGGTGTTGGCGATTCGGTTATAGCTGGTTCAAATGTTGATGTTAAGCCAGGGAATGCTATGCCACTTGGTAATATGCCGGTGGGTACAATTATTCATAATGTTGAAATGAAACCCGGCAAGGGTGGTCAAATTGCTCGTTCAGCTGGTACTTATGCGCAATTGGTTGGACGAGATCAGGGGATGGCTATTCTTCGTCTGAATTCTGGAGAACAGCGTTTGGTATCTAGTAGTTGTTTTGCAACTGTTGGTGCTGTTTCAAATCCTGATCATGGGAATATTAGTGATGGTAAGGCAGGTCGGTCACGTTGGCGTGGTAAACGCCCACATGTTCGTGGTGTTGCTATGAACCCAGTTGATCATCCACATGGTGGTGGTGAAGGTCGTACATCAGGGGGACGTCATCCAGTGTCTCCTTGGGGTAAACCTACGAAAGGCAAGCGTACGCGCTCCAATAAAGCCACTGATAAGTTTATTATGCGTACGCGTCATCAGCGCAAGAAATGAGAAAGGTAGTCTGAAGTGGTTCGTTCAGTTTGGAAAGGTCCGTTTGTTGACGGCTATCTTCTTGGAAAAGCAGAAAAGGTTCGTGCAAGTGGGCGCAATGAAGTTATTAAAATATGGAGTCGTCGCTCTACTATTTTACCACAATTTGTTGGCTTAACTTTTGGTGTTTACAACGGCAATAAGCATATTCCTGTTTCTGTTTCTGAAGAGATGGTTGGGCATAAATTTGGTGAGTTCGCTCCCACCCGGACTTATTATGGGCATGGTGCAGACAAGAAAGCGAAGAGGAAGTAGGAATGGGAAAAGCTAAAGTTCCGCGCCAGCTTAAGGGTAATGAAGCAAAAGCCGTTACGCGGACAATTCGTGTTAGTCCGCAAAAGCTTAATTTAGTTGCTGCGATGATTCGTGGTAAGAAAGTGAATATGGCACTCGCTGATTTGACGTTTTCACGTAAACGTATTGCTGGGACTGTGAAAAAAACTCTTGAATCAGCGATTGCAAATGCAGAGAATAACCACGATCTTGATATTGATTCGCTCGTTGTTGCAGAAGCCTATGTTGGTAAGTCGATAGTAATGAAGCGTTTCCATGTTCGTGGTCGTGGACGTGCCAGTCGGATTGAACGTCCGTTTTCGCATCTTACTATTATTGTTCGTGAAGTTACCGAAAAAGTGGAGGCCGCATAATGGGTCAGAAGATCAATCCAATAGGACTTCGTCTTGGAGTTAATCGGACCTGGGATTCCCGTTGGTATGCTGATAGTGGTGAGTATGGACGTCTTCTTCATGAAGATTTAAAGATTCGCTTATATGTGCTTGAAGAGTTAAAACAAGCAGCTATTTCTAAGGTTGTTATCGAGCGTCCTCATAAGAAATGTCGTGTGACGATTCATTCAGCTCGTCCGGGTTTAATTATTGGTAAAAAGGGTGCTGATATCGAGAAGCTTCGTCGTAAGCTTTCAGAAATGACAAATGCTGAGACGTCGTTGAATATTGTGGAAATTCGTAAGCCAGAAATTGATGCTACGATTATTGCACAGTCAATTGCTCAGCAGTTAGAGCGTCGTGTTGCTTTTCGGCGTGCAATGAAGCGGGCAGTTCAATCAGCTATGCGTCTAGGAGCCGAAGGAATTCGTATCAACTGTTCTGGTCGTCTTGGTGGAGCTGAAATTGCTCGTATGGAATGGTATCGTGAAGGTCGTGTTCCACTTCATACCTTGCGTTCTGATGTTGATTACGGTACAGCAGAAGCTAAGACTGCTTATGGTATTTGTGGTGTTAAGGTGTGGGTCTTTAAGGGTGAGATTCTCGAGCATGATCCGATGGCTTCAGAGCGTCGTGCTACGGAGGCTGATCATTCTGGTTCTTCATCGAATCGTCGCCGCGAAAGTGCTTAGTTTTTGTGATTGAACTAGAATTTGGAGTAGAGAGCAATGTTGCAGCCAAAGCGCACAAAGTTCCGTAAACAGTTCAAAGGCCGTATTCACGGTGTTTCGAAAGGTGGTACGGATTTGAATTTCGGTGCTTACGGTTTGAAGGCTGTTGAGCCGGAGAGAATTACTGCCCGCCAAATTGAGGCAGCGCGTCGTGCGATTACGCGTTATATGAAGCGTTCTGGTCGTGTGTGGATTCGTATTTTTCCGGATCTTCCGGTTACATCTAAGCCGACCGAGGTCCGTATGGGTAAGGGTAAGGGAAGCGTTGATTATTGGGCTACGCGTGTTGCACCTGGACGTGTCATGTTTGAGCTTGATGGGATTCCTGAAGATGTAGCGCGTGAAGCATTAAGATTAGGTGCTGCAAAATTGCCTATTAAAACGCGTTTCGTACAGCGTATTGCTGAATAAAGAGGTTAAGCGATGAGAGCCACAGAATTACGGGCGCAAACGCTCGACCAAATGAAAAATGAATTGGCTAAGTTAAAGAAAGAGCAGTTTAATTTGCGCTTTCAGAAGGCAACAGGTCAATTAGAAAAGACTGCACGTGTTAGGCAGGTTCGTCGTGATATTGCGCGTGTTAAAACTTTTCTTCGTCAGAAGATAAACGAAAGTAAGGTTTAAGGAAAGAAGAGATGCCTAAACGCATTTTGCAGGGTGTTGTCGTTAGTGACAAGAGCGATAAGACTGTCGTTGTTAAAGTGGAGCGCCGTTATTCTCATCCACTTCTTAAAAAGACTGTTCGGCAGTCTAAGAAATATAAGGCGCATGACGAGAACAACCAGTTCAAGATTGGGGATCGAATTTCTATTCAGGAATCTAAACCAATTTCGAAAGATAAACGTTGGATTGTTATTAAAAGCAGTGTAGCGTAGTTCATTAGGTTTATTGTTGTAAAATTTGACAGTGGATTTGTTTCCATTGGTAAATTTAGGGCAATAGATTTATCGTTATTTGGCAGGCGAATCCGGGGTGTTAGAGACATGACCGGGTATAAATGTTAAGAGAAGGTGGCCAGTCATGATTCAGATGCAAACAAACCTCGACGTTGCCGATAATTC
Organism: Bartonella sp. 220B; assembly: GCF_026930205.1. GTDB lineage: Bacteria > Pseudomonadota > Alphaproteobacteria > Rhizobiales > Rhizobiaceae > Bartonella. The sequence goes on from NZ_JANHOI010000005.1 coordinate 5,362, forward strand.
TGGTGCCCGTCGTGTCATGTGCATCAAGGTGTTAGGCGGTTCAAAGCGAAAATATGCTTCGGTCGGCGACATTATTGTTGTTTCGGTTAAGGATGCTATTCCTCGTGGCCGTGTTAAAAAAGGTGATGTGATGAAAGCTGTGGTGGTTCGTACTGCTAAGGATATTCGTCGCGCAGATGGCAGTGTTATTCGTTTTGATGGGAATGCTGCTGTTTTAGTGGATAATAAGAAAGAGCCGATCGGTACACGTATCTTTGGACCAGTTCCTCGCGAACTTCGCGGTAGGAATCATATGAAGATCATTTCGCTCGCTCCTGAAGTCTTATAAGGAGTGTGTGTTATGCAAAAGATTCGAAAAGGTGATAAAGTCGTTGTTTTATCCGGTAAGGATAAAGGGTGTAGTGGTGAAGTAATTAAGGTAAATCCAAAGGAGAATAAGGCTTTTGTTCGCGGGGTTAATATGATTAAACGTCATCAACGTCAAACGCAAAAGCAGGAAGCTGGAATTGTTTCTAAGGAAGCTCCAATTCATCTCTCTAATTTGGCGATTGCTGACCCTAAAGATGGTAAGCCTACGCGTGTAGGTTTTCGTATGAATGCAGATGGTAATAAAGTTCGTTTTGCCAAGCGTTCGGGAGAATTGATTAATGGCTGAGGAAAAACAAACGCCGCGTATGAAGGTGCATTATTTTGAAGTGGTTCGTAAAATCCTTCAGGAAAAGTTTAATTACAAAAATGTGATGCAAATTCCACGGGTTGATAAAATTGTAATTAATATGGGAATTGGCGAAGCAACGGCCGATTCTAAAAAGCCTTCTATTGCTGCTGAGGATTTGGGGTTGATAACAGGTCAGAAAGCTGTTGTTACCCGTGCGCGTAACTCTATTGCGACCTTTAAGGTTCGTGAAGGAATGCCACTTGGAGCTAAAGTTACATTGCGTAAAGATCGTATGTTTGAGTTTTTAGATCGTCTTGTTACGATTGCGCTTCCACGGGTTCGTGATTTTCGTGGTCTGAATCCAAAAAGCTTTGATGGTCGTGGCAATTTTGCTATGGGTATTAAAGAGCACATTGTGTTTCCAGAAATCAACTATGACAAAGTTGATCAAATTTGGGGCATGAATATTATCGTTTGTACGACAGCAAAAACGGATGATGAGGCGCGCGAGTTGTTGCGTGCTTTTAATTTTCCTTTTCGTTCGTAACGGCAAACGTAGCGAGGTAAGGTTATGGCCAAAGTCAGTGCCGTTGAAAAGAATAAGCGTCGTGAACTGATGGTAAAGCGTTATGCTGCGCGTCGTGCACGCTTGAAAGCAATAGTTATGGATCAGAAGGTTTCTCTCGAAGAGCGTTTTAAAGCTTCTGTTCAATTGGCAGAGTTGCCACGTAATTCTGCAAAAGTTCGCGTCCGTAATCGCTGTGAAGTTTCAGGGCGTCCACGGGCTTATTATCGTAAATTAAAAATGTCGCGAATTGCATTGCGTGAACTTGGTTCAGTGGGCCATATTCCAGGCATTGTTAAGTCGAGTTGGTAAGAGGAGATTATTTAATGTCTATGTCAGATCCTCTTGGTGATATGCTCACGCGTATTCGTAATGCACTTGGTCGTAAAAAAAGCAAAGTGGTTACGCCTGCGTCTAAGCTTCGTGCACGTGTTCTTGATGTTCTTCAGTCTGAAGGTTATATTCGCGGATATAATCAAATCGATTTAGGTGATGGGAAGTCTGAAATTGAAATCGAGTTGAAGTATTTTGAAGGATTAGCGGCTATTCGTGAAGTTGCACGGGTTTCAAAACCTGGTCGACGTGTCTATGTTTCTGCTAAGTCGATTCCTCAAGTGGCAAATGGTCTTGGTATTTCGATTTTATCAACTCCTAAGGGCGTTATGGCGGATCATGAGGCACGTGAACAAAATGTCGGTGGAGAGCTCCTTTGTCGTGTTTTCTAATGAGTGTTAAGAAAACAGAAAAAATGTAGGTTAGAACAATGTCTCGTATTGGTAAAAAGCCCATTTCAATTCCTTCTGGGGTTACCGCAACTGTTGAAGGACAGCTGGTTAAGGCAAAAGGTCCGAAAGGTGAACTGAGCTACGTCGTTAATGATGAAGTTTTAGTGAAGTTTGAGGAAAATTTTATATCTGTTTCGCCACGGGATCAGTCAAAAGATGCACGCTCTAAATGGGGTATGTCGCGTTCAATGATTGAAAATATTTTTTGTGGTGTAAAAGATGGTTTTGAAAAGCGACTAGAGATCAACGGGGTTGGTTATCGTGCCGCTTTGCAGGGTAAAGATGTTCAGCTATCGTTGGGTTTTTCTCACGATGTGATTTATAAAGTTCCAGCTGGGATTACTGTAACGATTCCTAAACCTACAGAAATTGTGATTTCTGGAATTGATAAACAGCAAGTTGGGCAAGTTGCAGCAGAAATTCGCGAATATCGTAGGCCTGAGCCTTACAAAGGTAAAGGCATTAAACATGCAGATGAGCGCATCTTTCGTAAAGAAGGTAAGAAGAAGTAAGGATTTTGTATTATGGTTTCATCTAAGGACATTATCCAACGTCGTGCGCGGCGTGTGCGGCGTAGAATCAAAATGGTTTCTAGTGATCGTCCGCGGCTTAGCGTTTATCGTTCAAATCAGAATATCTATGCTCAAATTATTGATGATTTGCGTGGGTGTACGCTTGTTTCCGCATCTACCCTTGAAGGAGATTTGAAAAAAACGTTAAAAAGTGGTGCTGATAAAGAGGCGGCTTTTGCTGTTGGTAAATTAATTGCTGAGCGTGCAAAACAAGCTGGTGTTAATCAGGTAGTTTTTGACCGTGGGGCATATGTTTACCATGGAAGAGTAAAAGCTTTGGCTGAAGCTGCTCGTGAAGGTGGTTTAAACTTTTAAAATGCCTTATTTTTATTTATAAGGTAGTTAAGATATTTCGTATAAGTTTCTATGATTTATGGTGGAACTTTGTTGGAGTGCTTCCGGAAAAGAATAAAGGAATGAGGAATGGCACAGAAAGAACGTGGTGAGCGAGAAGAACGTGAGAATGAATTGGTTGATAGACTTGTTCATATTAATCGTGTTGCTAAAGTTGTAAAGGGTGGGCGACGTTTTGGTTTTGCCGCTCTTGTTGTTGTTGGAGATCAAAAAGGTCGTGTGGGCTTTGGCCATGGTAAAGCACGTGAAGTACCAGAGGCTGTGCGTAAAGCTACAGAAGCAGCAAAGCGCGGAATGATTTATGTTCCGCTTCGCTCTGGGCGTACATTGCATCATGATCTTGAAGGTCGTCACGGGGCTGGTCGTGTTTTGTTGCGTTCAGCTTCTGCTGGTACTGGTATTATTGCTGGTGGACCGATGCGTGCTATTTTTGAAACTCTTGGTATGCAAGATGTTGTTGCAAAATCATTGGGGTCATCCAATCCTTATAATATGGTGCGTGCAACATTTGATGCTTTAGCACATCAAATGCATCCTAGAGATATTGCAGCTCAACGTGGCATCAAATATTCAACTTTACAGGCACGTCGTCGGCATTTAGTCGATGTGGAAGGGTAGTTTCTGAGATTATCAGAAAAGGAATTAGAAAATGGTTCAGAAAAAATCTCAGAGTGGCAAAACTGTGACGGTAGAACAAGTTGGGAGTCCGATTCGGAATTCGCAGATTCAGCGTGCGACTTTGAAGGGGCTTGGATTAAATAAAATGCGGAGACGGCGTGTTTTAGAAGATACACTTTGTGTGCGAGGTATGATTGCTCGTGTTCGGCATCTTGTTCGCGTTATAGATGAAGATTAGAGGTTGCGGGAGTATAAAATATGAAACTCAATGAACTGCATGATCGCGAAGGCGCAACAAGAGATCGCAAACGTCTTGGACGTGGTATTGGTTCAGGTACTGGTAAAACTGGTGGTCGTGGTGTAAAGGGACAAAAATCACGTTCTGGTGTTTCACTTAATGGTTTTGAAGGTGGGCAAATGCCTATCTATCGTCGTTTGCCGAAACGTGGATTTAGGAATTTTTTTGCAAAAACTTACAACGAAGTTTCACTGGGACGTATTCAGTCGGCAGTTGATGCAGGGAAATTAAATATTGAAAAGCCTATTGATATTATTGCCTTGAAAGAAGCTGGTATTATTCGTCGTATGAAAGATGGCGTGCGTCTTCTTTCTGGTGGTGAATTGAAAGCAAAGATTATCGTTCATGTTTCTGGTGCTTCTGAAGCTGCTCGTGCTAAGGTTGAAAAAGCTGGGGGGCAGGTTACTTTTCTTGAATCTGCTCAGTGAGCTTATTTTGATATGAATGATATTCTAAGGAGATTCGTATGCTTTCTTTAGAATATCTTTTGTGGAGAGTTGTTTGAGTTCTGCATTTTTTTATGTATAACGATATGGATTTTAAAAGCTATATTTCTGTGCTTTAAAGAACTGGAGTGTGGATGGGAGAGGTTTTATGGCATCAGCAGCAGAGCAATTTGCTTCCAATATAAACTTTAGCACTTTTTCACGTGCAACTGAATTGAAAAAGCGCATTTGGTTTACCCTCGCTGCGCTTCTTGTTTATCGCTTTGGTACTTATATCTCCCTCCCCGGTATTAATATTGATTCTTTACGGCAAACATTTGAACATCACGCCTCGGGTGTTTTGGGATTATTTAATATGTTTGCTGGAGGTGCTGTTAGCCGCATGGCAATTTTTGCACTGGGAATTATGCCTTATATATCGGCATCAATTATTGTGCAGTTGCTCACTTCAGTTATCCCTTCCTTGGAAACTCTCAAAAAAGAAGGGGAACTCGGTCGTAAGATTATTAATCAGTATACCCGTTATGTAACGGTAGTGTTGGCAATTCTACAGGCATTTGGTATCGCAGTTGCGCTTGAATCTGGTATAGGAACAGGACTTCAAATTGTTGTAGAGCCGGGTCTTATGTTTCGTATTTCTTCTGTTATTACCCTTGTTGGTGGAACAGTGTTTCTCATGTGGCTTGGTGAACAGATTACTTCACGTGGTGTTGGTAATGGGGTATCCCTTATTATTTTTACAGGTATTGTTGCTAATCTCCCTTCCACTTTTGCTCAGCTGTTGACTGCTCATAGTCAGGCTGATTTGTCAACTTTTTTGCTCATAGGAATTGTTCTTATCGCAGTTTCTGTTATTGGCATTATCGTTTTTGTAGAACGTGCACAACGGAGAATTCTTATTCAATATCCGAAACGTCAGGTTGGTAATCAAATTTTTCAAGGTGATATGTCGCATTTGCCTTTAAAATTGAATACTGCTGGTGTTATTCCACCAATTTTTGCTTCATCTTTATTATTGTTGCCTGCAACTGTTAATAATTTTTCTGACAAAATGCCCCAATGGGTTCAAGCTATCTCTTATTCTCTTGGTCATGGACAACCTCTTTATATGATTATTTATGCACTTTTGATGGCATTTTTTTGCTTTTTTTATACGGCAATTGTGTTTAATCCGAGTGATACAGCCGATCAATTAAAAAAACATTCTGGTTTTATTCCTGGTATTCGTCCTGGTGAACGTACGGCTGAATATATTGATTATGTTTTGACACGTATTACTGTTGTCGGGGCGATATATATTATTTTGGTCTGTCTATTGCCTGAATTTATGATATCTGCGTTACAGGTTCCTTTTTATCTTGGAGGAACGTCTTTGTTGATTGTTGTTACTGTTACGCTTGATACAGTCGCTCAAATTCAGGGGCATCTTGTTGCCCATCAATATGAAGGTTTGATTAAAAAATCGAAACTTCGTGGAGGCAGAAGGAATCGATGAGAATTATTCTTTTAGGACCTCCTGGGGCTGGAAAAGGTACACAAGCTAAAATGTTGACTGAGAGGTATCATATTCCTCAGTTGTCAACAGGTGATATGTTGCGTGAAGTGATTGCTAAAGAGACAGAAATTGGAAAAAAAGCAAAAGCTATTATGTGTTCTGGTGCTTTGGTTTCGGATAATATTGTTAATCAAATTGTCTCAGATCGAATTGATGAAAGTGATTGTATAAACGGTTTTGTTTTGGATGGGTATCCGCGGACTGTAGGACAGGCAGAAGCATTGCAAAGGATTTTGCAGTCAAAAAATATGCGACTTGATGCTGTTATCGAGTTGAGGGTTGATGAGGATGCGCTGATTGAGAGAATGAAGAAGCGCGTTGAGGAAACAATAGCTGCTGGTGAAAAAGTTCGTTTAGATGATAATTCTGTTGCATTTGCGAAGCGATTGGTGGAATATCGTGAAAAAACAGCTCCTTTATCAAAGTTTTATTCAGAAAGAGGATTGTTGAAGGTAATTGATGGGATGATTGGTATTGATGAAGTATCACGCGTAATTAAGGAGTTTCTTCAATAATATTTTTTAGAAATAAATGAAAAGTATTGACTTTTTTTGTAATATCTATCAAAAGAAACCTAATTTATTTCAGTAAGGTATTAAGATTCGGTGTGCGTTTGTATCGGATCGTTTTTTTTCTGTAAAGTGCATCAGGTGCTTTGCAGCTAGTGTCAATATAAATCAAGGAGAGTGGACGTGGCTCGTATTGCTGGCGTCAATATCCCGACAAATAAGCGTGTTATTGTTGCGCTTCAGTATATTCATGGGATTGGACCAAAATTTGCTCAAGAAATTACTAAAAAGGTTGGTATTCCTATAGGGCGCCGCGTTCATGAGCTTTCTGATGCAGAAGTGTTGCAAATTCGTGAGGCGATAGATCAGGGTTATCAAGTGGAGGGTGACCTTCGGCGTGAAGTTGCTATGAATGTTAAACGTCTGATGGATCTTGGTTGTTATCGTGGTTTGCGCCATCGTCGTTCTTTGCCTGTTCGTGGACAAAGGACGCATACAAATGCGCGTACTCGTAAGGGACCAGCTAAGGCAATTGCCGGTAAGAAAAAATAACAGTCTTTTAGAAAAAAAAGGATTTGTTTTTTTAAATGTTTTGTTTCTTGTTTATTCATTTTTAATGAAGACGAGGAAGGTGGAGCTGCTGGTATTACGGCAGTGAAGAGATCGTTGAAAGGAAGATTATGGCAAAGGAAGCCACACGTGTTCGTCGTCGCGAGCGCAAAAATATTTCATCGGGTGTTGTTCATATCAACTCAACATTTAACAATACAATGATTACGATTACGGATGCACAGGGTAATACAATTGCATGGTCGTCTGCTGGTGCTCAGGGGTTTAAAGGCTCACGTAAATCGACACCTTTTGCAGCTCAGGTGGCTGCTGAGGATTGTGCTAGAAAGGCGCAGGAGCATGGTATGCGTTCGTTAGAAGTTGAGGTTTGTGGTCCGGGATCGGGGCGTGAGTCCGCTTTGCGTGCATTGCAGTCTGTTGGTTTTGTTATTACTTCTATTCGTGATGTAACACCAATTCCTCATAATGGATGCCGTCCACGAAAAAGACGACGTGTTTAATTGGGTGTTTTTTTTGTTGTCAGAGATTTCTCTGATGTTCACATTGGCCGTTACGATTGAATGGTAGCGGAACTAAAGAACGGGAATAAAAATATGATCCAGAAAAACTGGCAGGAACTGATTAAGCCCAGTAAGGTTGAGTTTGCTGCGCATGATAATCCGAATGTTTTAAGTGTGATTGCGGAACCTCTTGAGCGTGGTTTTGGTTTAACGTTAGGAAATGCACTTCGGCGTGTGTTGTTATCATCACTTCGCGGTGCTGCAATTACCGCTGTGCAGATTGATGGTGTGTTACATGAATTTTCCTCAATTCCAGGTGTTCGTGAAGATGTGACAGATATTATTCTTAATATCAAAGAAATTGCACTTCGTATGGAGGAAGAAGGACCTAAGCGTGTTGTTATTTGTAAAGAAGGTCCTGGTGTTGTAAAAGCTGGAGATATCAATACCGTTGGAGATATGGAAATTCTGAATCCGGAGCATGTTATTTGCACTCTGGATGAAGATGCTGAGATTCGTATGGAATTTATTGTCAATACAGGGAAAGGTTATGTTCCTTCTGATCGCAATTGTGCTGATGATGCACGGATAGGTCTTATCCCTGTTGACAGCCTTTATTCACCAATTCGTAAAGTATCTTATAAAGTAGAGAATACGCGTGAAGGTCAAGTGCTGGATTATGATAAATTGACCCTTACCATTGAAACGAATGGTGCTGTTAATGGAGAAGATGCTGTTGCTTTTGCCGCACGTATTCTTCAGGATCAATTATCATTATTTGTTAATTTTGAAGAGCCACAGAAGGAAGTTGTTGAAGAACCTGATTCTGAACTTGCTTTTAATCCTGCACTTCTCAAGAAAGTCGATGAGCTAGAACTCTCAGTTCGTTCGGCAAATTGTCTTAAAAATGATAATATTGTCTACATTGGTGATCTTATCCAAAAAACAGAAGCTGAGATGCTTCGGACACCGAATTTTGGACGGAAGTCGTTAAACGAGATTAAAGAAGTTTTGGCATGTATGGGGTTGCATCTTGGTATGGAAATTTCCGCGTGGCCGCCTGAAAATATTGATGATCTTGCTAAACGTTATGAAGATCAGTATTAAAATTTAGAATTTAAAACTTAAGGAGAAGACTCATGCGCCATAGTAAGTCAGGTCGCAAGTTGAACCGGACCGCCAGTCACCGTAAAGCGATGTTTGCTAACATGGCGGTTTCGCTGATTGAGCATGAGCAGATTGTGACGACTCTACCAAAAGCGAAGGAAATTCGCCCTATTGTTGAAAAACTGGTTACACTCGGTAAACGTGGAAGCTTGCATGCACGTCGGCAAGCAATTGCAGCGCTTCATGATGCAAGTAAAGTTGCAAAATTATTCGATACACTTGCACCGCGTTATGTATCGCGCAATGGTGGATATTTGCGTATTATGAAAGCGGGCTTTCGTACCGGTGATAATGCTCCCATGGCTGTTATAGAGTTTGTTGATCGTGATGTCGAGGCAAAGGGTGCGATAGATCGTGTAGCCACAGAAAATGCTGCAAATGAAAAAGAAGTTTCTTCATAATAACACATTTTTTCTATTAAATTCTAGAGAGCCGCCTTCTAAGGGCGGTTTTTTTTATGATTCTTTTTTCTTAAAGGATAAATATGGGGGAAGATTATAAAATGATTATAAAATATTGAATTATTTTGTTTTTATAATATTTGCTGTTCAAATAGTTGTTTTTCTTCTTTATTTTAAATATTAATAAAAACTTTTAGCTTATGGAGGATAAGAGGAATCCTTATCTTATTAATATGAAAGTGGTTTAGTTTTTTAGGAGTGAGTTATGAAATATTCTCTTTTGGTGGGGCTTTTTTTTGTTATTATGATACAGATGTCCTCTCATTATGCGTGTGCTCAAATTCCGCAAACAAAAGAAGAAATCACTCTTTCATTTTCTCCTTTAGTTAAAAAGACTGTTCCATCTGTTGTAAATATTTATGCAGCGCGGCAAATCAGAGCGCGTTCTCCTTTTGAAGGAGATCCATTTTTTGAACAATTTTTTGGACGTTTCCAAAATAATCGTCCTTTGCGTAGACAATCATCATTAGGGTCAGGAGTGATTGTTGATGCGCGTGGTTTGATCGTTACCAATTACCACGTTATTAAGGATGCCGATGAAATTAAAGTTGCTCTTTCTGATGGACGGGAATTTGAAAGTAAGGTTAAGTTAAGAGATGAAGAAACAGATATTGCTGTTCTTGAAATTGATGCAAAGGGGGCATTGTTTCCTATTCTTCCTTTGGGAGATTCTGATGCAGTTGAAGTTGGTGATCTTGTTTTAGCAATAGGTAATCCTTTTGGTGTTGGTCAAACAGTTACAAGTGGTATTGTTTCAGCGCAAGCACGTACGCGAGTTGGTATTTCTGATTTTGATTTTTTCATTCAAACAGATGCTGCCATTAATCCGGGGAATTCTGGTGGAGCTTTAATTGATATGAAAGGGCAGTTGATCGGGATTAATACGGCTATCTATTCGCGTTCAGGTGGTTCTGTAGGGATTGGTTTTGCTATTCCATCAAATCTTGTAAAAGTGATGCTTGATACTGTTAAACGTGGTGAAAAATATTTTGTGCCGCCTTATATTGGTGCATCTTTTCAAAATGTTACACCTGATATTGCAGGTGGTTTAGGTTTAGAACGCCCCTATGGTGCTCTTATTATTGAAGTTATCAAAGATAGTCCTGCTGGAAAAGCTGGTTTGAAGGTAGGTGATGTTATTTTGAGTGTGCAGGGGGTGCGTGTTGATAGTCCAGATGGTCTTGGATATCGTTTGATGACAGCTGGTATTGGACAAAATCTTGTTTTAGAATATTTACGAAGTGGAAAAATTTTAAAAACACAAATAGCTGTTTCATCAATACCGGAATCTGCATTTTTGAAATCTGAAAAAATTATTGGTGAAAGCCCTCTTGCTGGTGCTGAGATATTGGATTTAACACCACAAAATAGTCGACGTTTTCATCTTCCTATATCTGCACGAGGAGTTGTGATTTCCAATCTTGATGAAATGAGCAATGCTGCTGGAATTTTTCGCCCAGGAGATATCTTGCGTGTTGTTAATGGACATAAGATTCAAACAGTTGGTCAGTTGAAAAAGATTCTTATGCAAGGTCGTCCAAATATTTGGCAATTAGAATATGAACGTGATGGCATGTACATTCGCCAGTTTATTCGCTGAGGTTTTTTTTGAATAAAGATTTTTTTACTTCGTCTTTTGATCGCCAAATTCATAAAAATCAACCACTTGCAGAAAGAATGCGTCCTCATTCTCTTCATGATGTTATAGGACAAAATCATTTGCTTGGAGAAAAGGGGGTGCTTTCACGTATGCTGGAAGCTAGTTCAATGCATTCTATGATTTTTTGGGGACCTCCAGGGACAGGAAAAACAACGGTTGCGCGCTTGTTAGCTCTTGAAACAAATTTTGCTTTTGAGCAAATTTCTGCTATTTTTACAGGGGTTTCTGAACTTAAAAAAAAATTTGAAGTTGCTCAGACTCGTTTTATGTCTGGAGTCCAGACGCTTTTATTCGTCGACGAAATTCATCGATTTAATCGTGCGCAACAGGATAGTTTTCTTCCTGTCATGGAAAATGGGACTATTATCCTTATAGGGGCAACAACCGAAAATCCTTCCTTTGAACTGAATGCGGCACTTCTTTCTCGTGCACGTGTTTTGACATTTCTGTCACATGACAATGAAAGTTTGCGTATGCTCTTGAAACGTGCTGAAGAAGTAGAAGGAAAACTTCTTCCTTTGGATGATGAGGCCAGAGATGTTTTGATTGGGATGTCTGATGGTGATGCACGAGCAGCGTTAACATTGGCAGAGGAAGTTTGGTGTATGGCTCAATCGGGAGAGATATTTGATGCTGTTGCGTTGCAAAAAATCATTCAACGTCGTGCTCCAATTTATGATAAAGGGCGAGAAGGTCACTATAATCTCATTTCAGCATTACATAAATCCGTTCGTGGGTCTGATCCTGATGCTGCGCTTTATTATTTAGCTCGTATGTTTGATGCTGGTGAAGACCCTCTCTATATTGGACGAAGGTTAGTTCGCATGGCTGTTGAAGATGTTGGTTTGGCAGATCCGCAAGCTCTTGTCGTTTGTAATGCTGCTAAGGATGCTTATGATTATTTGGGATCACCAGAGGGAGAATTAGCTTTGGCGCAAGCATGTCTTTATGTTGCGACTGCACCAAAATCAAATGCAACATATCTCGCTTATAAAGCAGCACTGCATTGTGCGCGTAAAAACGGCTCTTTGCCTCCTCCTCAACATATTCTTAATGCGCCTACAAAATTTATGAAGGAAGAAGGGTATGGACATGGTTATCGTTATGACCATGATGAACCAGATGCTTTTTCAGGACAGGAATATTTTCCCGAAAAACTTGGACGTCAGAGCTATTATAAACCACGGGAGTGTGGCTTTGAACGTGAGATTGCAAAGCGTCTTGAGTGGTGGAAGAAATTACGCCAAAAACGGGCTAACCAAAAGTAAAGTTTAAATTGTTTTTTTTCTAGAGCAAAGATATAACTATACTAAGTTTTCCCCTTTATATCGGCGGATTATGTGATAACATAAGAAATATGCTCTCTTTCTCTTATGGGGATGATGTTGGGGATACGATGTGGAAATGCAAATGGAAATAGTCTGTGAAAATCTAAACTCAAGACTTTAGTTCAGCTAAAATAACAGTGTACACTCAATACTGGATTATTGTGAATCGATCAAGGATATTATCGTGGATAAAGCAAAGGCTCTCGATGCAGCTCTCTCACAAATTGAACGTTCTTTCGGTAAAGGCTCTATTATGCGTCTTGGGCAAAAAGAGCAAGTCGTTGAAATTGAAACAATTCCAACGGGTTCACTCTCCTTAGATATTGCTTTGGGTGTTGGTGGGTTGCCTAAGGGGCGTATTGTTGAGATTTATGGACCAGAAAGTTCTGGAAAAACAACATTAGCTCTTCATGCTATTGCTGAGGCACAAAAAATTGGTGGAGTCTGTGCTTTTATTGATGCGGAGCATGCTCTTGATCCTATTTATGCGCGTAAGCTTGGTGTTGATTTAGAGAATTTGTTTATTTCTCAGCCGGATACTGGTGAGCAGGCATTGGAAATTACAGAAACATTGGTTCGTTCTGGTGCTGTTGATGTGCTTGTTGTTGATTCCGTAGCTGCTTTGACACCACGTGCGGAAATTGATGGTGAAATGGGAGATGCTTTACCTGGATTACAAGCACGATTAATGAGTAAAGCATTGCGAAAATTAACAGCAGCAATTTTTCGCTCTAATTGTATGGTTGTCTTTATTAATCAAATTCGCATGAAAATTGGTGTGATGTTTGGTTCTCCTGAAACAACAACAGGTGGAAACGCTTTAAAGTTTTATGCTTCTGTTCGTTTAGATATTCGTCGCATTGGATCTATTAAAGATAGAGATGCAATCGTTGGTAATCAGACGCGTGTTAAAGTGGTGAAGAATAAACTCGCACCTCCATTTAAACAGGTTGAGTTTGATATTATTTATGGTGAAGGCATTTCCAAAGTAGGTGAATTGATTGATTTAGGTGTTAAAGTTGGGATTGTGGAAAAATCTGGAGCGTGGTTTTCTTATAATTCTCAGCGTTTAGGACAGGGGCGTGAGAATGCAAAGCAGTTTTTACGTGAACATGCGGAAATAGCTACAGAAATTGAAGCAGCTTTACGGCAAAATGCTGGTTTGATTGCAATTGAGTTGTTAGAAAATGTGGGAACAGAAAATATAGAGAGCGACGAAACAATATGATGGAGTGCTTTGCGACAGTAACTCATTCATGTGAAATCTTTCTGTTTTTATTTTAAAATTTTAAGTATTGAAATTATTTATTTTTTGATTTTTTTGAAAAAATTCTACTTTTTAATTAAATTGACTCTGTGCGTGTAGCAAAGAGGATGTTTAATGGGAGGGATTGTGTTTTTATGATTTTGCGCTGTATTCTACAGGTATCAATATGAATAGTGTCAATAATATTCGTTCAACTTTTCTCGATTATTTTCGTATTAATGGACATACAATTCTTTCTTCTAGTCCGCTTGTTCCACGGAATGATCCTACACTTATGTTTACAAATGCAGGAATGGTGCAGTTTAAAAATGTTTTTACTGGATTTGAACAGCGTTCTTATAAACAAGCCGCAACGGCACAAAAATGTGTCCGAGCGGGTGGAAAACATAATGACCTCGATAATGTTGGCTATACGGCGCGCCATCATACTTTTTTTGAAATGTTAGGGAATTTTTCTTTTGGTGATTATTTCAAAGAAGAAGCCATTTTTTTATCTTGGAATCTTTTAACAAAGGAATTTCGTCTTCCAAAAGAGAAACTGTTAGTGACAGTTTATCATAGTGATGATGTTGCTGCTGAATTATGGCGTAAAATTTCAGGTCTTCCGGATGAAAAAATTGTTCGTATTGCGACAACTGATAATTTTTGGGCAATGGGGGATACAGGTCCTTGCGGTCCTTGTTCAGAGATTTTTTATGATCATGGTGATAAAATCTGGGGCGGACCACCTGGCAGTGCTGATGAAGATGGTGATCGCTTTATTGAGATTTGGAATCTTGTCTTTATGCAGTATGAACAGGTTTCTAAGGAAGAGCGTATTGAATTGCCTCATCCTTCTATTGATACAGGTATGGGGTTAGAGCGCATTGCTGCTGTTTTACAGGGGGTTCATGATAATTATGATATTGATCTTTTTCGCACATTAATACATACCTCACAAGAGATAACAGGCGTTAAGACAACGGGTAATTTTATTGTAAGCCACCGTGTGATTGCTGATCATCTTCGCTCTTGTGCATTTTTGATTGCTGATGGTGTTCTTCCTTCCAATGAAGGAAGAGGGTATGTTTTACGTCGTATTATGCGTCGTGCTATGCGTCATGCTCATCTTCTTGGCACTAAAGAACCCTTGATGTGGCGCCTTTTACCCGCTTTAATTCATGAAATGGGACAAGCTTATCCTGAATTGGTACGTGCTGAAACTTTGATTTCAGAAATTTTAAAGTTAGAAGAAATCCGTTTTCGGAAAACTCTTGAACGGGGACTTGGTTTGTTGAATGAAGCAAGTAGCAATCTTAAAGAAGGAGATTGTTTTAATGGTGAAATTGCCTTTAAACTTTATGATACCTATGGTTTTCCGCTCGATTTGACGCAAGATGCTCTTCGGTGTCGTGGGATATCCGTTGATGTTGATGCTTTTGATAAAGCAATGGAGCACCAAAAAGAGGAAGCGCGTGCTCATTGGTCTGGGTCTGGTGAAATGGTAACAGAAAAGATCTGGTTTTCTGTGCGTGAGAAAGTAGGAGTTACAGAATTTTTAGGTTACGAAACAGAAAAAGCTGAAGGTATTCTTACAGCTCTTGTACATGATGGTCATATTGTTAATCATATTTCTTCAGGGCAGAATGCTGTTCTTGTTGTGAATCAGACACCTTTTTATGGCGAGTCCGGTGGGCAGGTTGGTGATAGTGGTATCATTTCTGGTGAAAATTTTGTTTTTGAGGTGCATGATACTCAGAAAAAAGCTGATGGTGTTTTTGTTCATATTGGAGAAGTGAAGTCTGGTCAGGCAAAAACGTCTGATTGTGTAGAACTCATTGTTGATTCTGCTCGTCGTAGGAAAATTCGTGCGAACCATTCGGCTACCCATTTATTACATGAAGCTTTACGTCAAGTATTGGGGACTCATGTTACACAAAAAGGCTCTCTTGTCTTACCAGATCGGTTACGTTTTGATTTTTCTCATCCAAAATCCGTTTCTTCTGAAGAATTGAAAACAATAGAAGATTTAGCAAATGATATTGTTTTACAAAATAGTGAGGTAACAACACGCCTCATGCTTGTAGATGATGCAATTTCTGAAGGAGCAATGGCACTATTTGGAGAAAAATATGGTGATGAAGTACGCGTTGTCTCTATGGGAAACCAGCTTGAACAGACAGAATTAGAAAAGAAATGGTCAATTGAGCTTTGTGGTGGAACGCATGTAGAGAGAACAGGGGATATTGGTTTGATTCATATCATTTCTGAAAGTTCTGTAGCAGCAGGGGTTCGTCGTATTGAGGCTTTAACAGGTACAGCTGCGCGTCTTTATCTTACTTGCCAAGATGAGCGTATCCATAAAATTGCTCATCTTTTAAAAGCTTCTTCTGTTGATGTGGAAGAACGAGTTCAAATTTTACTTGATGATCGTCGCAAACTTGAAAAAGACTTGAATGATGTACGCAAGAAAACAGTGTTGAGTGGTGGGGCGGTCCAAAGTGGTCAAGAAGATGTTACCATTATCAATGGCATTTCTTTCATGGGATGTGTTGTTCAAAATATTTCACCACGAGATCTTAAGGCGTTAGTGGATTCTGGAAAAAAACAGATTGGATCTGGGATAGTTGCTTTTATTTCTGTTTCAGAAGATGGCAAGGGGAGTGCTGTTGTTGGTGTGACGAATGATTTAACAGATAAATTGAATGCTGTTGATTTGGTGCGTATTCTTTCGGGTGTTCTTGGTGGTCAAGGTGGTGGTGGACGTTCTGATATGGCGCAGGCTGGTGGTCCTGAAGGGAAGAAGGCAGTTGATGCACTTGCAGCGTTAAAGGCTTTTCTTAAAAGATAATTTCTGATTTCTTCTTTGTAT
This sequence comes from Bartonella sp. 220B, assembly GCF_026930205.1. GTDB lineage: Bacteria > Pseudomonadota > Alphaproteobacteria > Rhizobiales > Rhizobiaceae > Bartonella. The sequence goes on from NZ_JANHOI010000005.1 coordinate 21,526, forward strand.
TTTGTGGCTTTGATCTCTTTTAGAGAATTTTTTAATTGAAGCGGAATATTTATTGAAAGAAGGGGAATTCGTTTTACGAGGCCATAGCTTCGTGCAAAGGAATTACATTTTGATCATCTATCGTTGATTGATTGAATGGTAAACTACCAGTTTGTAAGAATTGATAGAAGCGACCACCCTTATCGATCAATTCTTGAAAGCTTCCTTTTTCAATTAAGTGACCATGTTCTAGAAATAGCACAATATCAGCATTGCGTATTGTTGAAAGGCGATGTGCTATAATAAAAGTGGTGCGGTTGTAGCTTATGCAATCGAGAGCATCTTTTACGCGCGCTTCTGTCTCGACATCAAGAGCGCTTGTTGCTTCGTCTAAAATAAGAATAGGTGCATTTTTTAAAACAGCACGTGCGATTGCTAATCGTTGCCTTTCTCCACCTGACAATTGGGTTCCTCGCTCTCCAACCATTGTGTTGTAACGATCAGTTTTTTTCAAAATAAAATCATGGGCGGCGGCTATTTTTGCTGCTTCATAGAGTTCCTTATCTGTTGCGTTTGTTCTTCCTATTGAGATATTATCGTAAATACTGCGATTGAAAAGGTTTGCGTCTTGAAACACTGTTGCTAAAGATTTACGTAAGGATTCTCGATTAACAGAGCGTATATTTATTCCATCGATAGAGATATGTCCAAATGTTGGGTCATATACACGCTGCAACAAATTGATTAATGTTGTTTTTCCAGCACCTGTTGGTCCTATAATAGCTACAGTTTGTCCTGTTTTCACTTCAAAGGAAATATCAAAAATACCTTGAGAAGAATTTGGAAATTTATAGGTAACATGATGAAATTCTATTGTTCCCTTAACATTTGGAAGAGAAGGAAGATTTTCAGGTTCGTTGATATGAAAAGTTGCGTCTTCCATGACAAAGAATTCTTGTAATTTTGCTTGTGAGCATACGGTTAAATTAATAAAATTGCTCATTTGATCTAGACGACTGATCATTAATTGTGCAAATCCGATAAAAGCAACGACTTCACCTACACGTAATTGACCTTTTGCTACAAAAAAAGCTCCAAGAAGAAGAACACAAACTATTGAAATGGTTGAAGCTATCCGGTTTAAGCCGCTCGCAAGAGCCCACCAATTGAGAACAGGGTTTTGTGCTTTAAGAAGACTTTTTGTATGTTGATGTAATATGGAAGTTTCTTCTTTTATTCGGTTGTAACTTTGTACAATGGAAACGTTGGAGATTGAATCGCTAATATGCTTAAAAACATTATGATGATAGCATTCTACAGCGGCTTGTCCGTCTTTTGTTTTGCGCATGACTAAACGTGCAATCAATACATAGATTATGGCAAGTATAACCAAGACTGTTGAAAGACGCCAATTCATGTTAAAGGCTGTAGGAATGAGAACGAGTAACGCAACAAGAGTTGAAAGATGTTGACGCATAAAATCAAGCCATATGGTTGACATAGAATCTACAGCGCGCAAAAGTATATGAAGGGCATTAGATGTTCCCCGTTGTTGATGCCAAATGAGGGGCATGGCGATGATACGCTCAAAGGATTCAGTTAAAACAGCTAAGCGGCGTCTATGTGCTAAGCGATCAGCACTGCGGGCAACAAGAATATAAGCAATAATATGGGAAATACCAAAGCATACCCAAATCGTAAGGGTAGGAATAATAGCTAATTTTTCTGCAATAGAGTCAATGACACGTCCAAATAAAATAGGTTCTGCGATGGTAATAATAGCCAATATAACATTAGCAGTACAGATTAAAATAGATGTCTTTTTTTCTTTGTTGAGATAGTTAAGAACACGAGCATATGTTTTGAATAAGGACACAGATGATTATCTCCATTAGCTTGCAAGCGTAAAGGTTACGATTTGTAATCGTTACACTTTGAGCTAATAAAATTTGAACAGTAAGAAAATACAATTTTGGATACTCATTGTAATATGGTGTGATAAAGCCCTAGGTAGATTTTTATGTTTATAAAGATAGAGTACAAAATTGGTAAATGAAATTATATGGGCTAGGAAGTTTTTATGGCAGGCATAGAAATAAAAAAAGTTAAGTCAGATGAAAATGGAATGCGCTTAGATCGCTGGTTTAAAGTGCATTATCCAGGGCTTGGATTTGGATATTTACAAAAATTGCTGCGTTCTGGTCAAATACGGGTTGATGGTGGACGTGTGAAAGCTGATACGCGTCTTCTCATAGGCCAATCTGTTCGTGTGCCGCCTCTCCCTATTGATGACAAGAAGAGTTTTTCTGTAACGAATAAAACACTTCGTGAACAGAATGATGAAACTCTTTTGAAAAAAATGTTGCTCTATGAGGACCCAAAAGTTTTCGTTTTTAATAAACCGGCTGGATTAGCTGTACAAGGTGGTTCTGGCTTGACGCGCCATATAGATGCTATGCTTGAGGTATGGCGCAATAAGAAAGGTGAAAAACCACGTTTGGTTCATCGGCTTGATCGTGAAACATCTGGAGTGCTTGTTGTTGCTCGATCAAGAGGGGCTGCACAGGCTTTAACAGCTGCTTTTAGAACACGAGAAACAAAAAAGACGTATTGGGCATTGGTTCGAGGAGTGCCTAAAAAAAAGCAGGATAAAATTTCAACATGGATGGTTAAGGATATCACAACACAAGGTGACAAAATGCGTGTTTGTGAACATGGGGAGCCTGATGCTGACCATGCAGTTTCCTACTACCGCGTTTTAGACACTAGGGGGCGGGCTCTTTCATGGCTTGAAATGGAACCCTATACAGGAAGAACACATCAGCTACGTGTGCACGCTGCTCATATAGATCACCCTATTATTGGTGATTCAAAATATTTTTTTTCTGATAGTAATTGGACGTTACCAGGGGGAATTCAAAACCGCCTGCACCTTCATGCGCGCCGTATTCGTATTCCTCATCCTTCAGGAGGGATATTGGATATTGTTGCACCTTTACCTTCTCATATGGTACAAAGCTTTAATCTCTTGGCTTTTAATGAGAATGATGGTGAGACAGAATAAGAGAAAATTTTTACAATTTGTCCTGTTTGATTTGGCACATTTTGTATAAAGATTAAGAAGGTATAGTATTTGTTATGAAAAGAGCTTTTGGTTACCGTTATTTGAGGACTTGTATTTTTTAGTTATCAATTTGCCACTATCCTTCTTCATAAATTCTCTTATTTATAGTTTCTTTATCATCGTTTAACCCAAAATGATCAGTTCCATATAAACGACTATTTTCACTATAACTTAATCTTTGAATTTTTTTAATTCACCACGAACAGGGTCTGCATAATCTATAAGAAATGAATATGGTAAAAATTAACTTGGATTTTTGTCAATGATTATCTTCAGGTGATTAAAGATCTGGTCTAAGGCTTTTTAATCCAGTGGACAAACACGAATAATATGGCCGTCGGGATCTTTGATTAAGAGGTTACAGAGATTGCTTATTACGAGGAGAGCTCTGGATAAGCTGTTTATTTATCCTATTAAGAGGTAAAATATCGTTTTTAAAGGGAATATAAGATGTAAGATAGTGATCAGAAGGCTGTTGTTCTATAATTTTCTTTGAGTGATAAGTGTGTTTTTTTCCTTAGCGTTCTTCTGGAAAGATCTCTTAGACTGTTGATGAGTATAGATGTTACTACTTTAGGTGGTATTTAGTTTTATCAATATAATGAACCAACTGAAACAAATACTTCTTCAAAATAGAAAAACATAGTTTTAATCTTTTATTAAGATCGATGATGCTTTAAATTCGCATTTATATATTGTTTAGTGTACTAATTTAAAGTGTAAATATTAAGAATATGATTTGATTCATTGTGTTTGGTTCTGTTCTGTATATTTTGGTAATTTAATTGTGTAATTGAAGGAATAGGGATCATGCAATGTGAAAGAGGGGAGGTTATCTATACACTTGTCCCTTCTGAGACTAACTGCGCAGCTGCGGCTCAGTGGTGGTTTGATAATCGTAATCGAAATACTTCTTCAGCTGATTCTATATCACGCATTGTTTTACATGTAACTCTTGAAGAAGCCTTTAATGAACTCTCTCAGAAAAAAGATGGTTATCTCCTAAGCTGTGCTGCTTACCCTGATTTACATACGCTCATATTCACTCGTTTAAGTGATATGCAATTATTTGATAGTTTTATTATGCCTACCTATCCTATGGTGTTAGCTAAACGCAATAACTCTGATGAAATTAAAACTGTAGCCACTCATCCTGCCCCACAATCTCTGGTAGCTCATCAGTATGACAGAATATTTGCCAACAGCAATGCTGATGCAGCGGTTCTTTGCAAAGCTGAGAGAGCAGATGCTTGTATCACGACGTCAGTTGCTACAAAGCACTATGAGCTGAATATTATCAAAAATTTTGGAAAAGTACCAATGGCCTTCTTGCTCCACTCGCTAAAGTCGGCTCATTATGAAACAATCTGAAGCACTTCTTTTTATTGTTAACCTCGTTGACAAAGTTCGTGTACGCCAAGAGCTTGATGGTAGCATTAAAGAACCAACTTCAGCAGATAGTTACATAATCAATGAATTAATCAGTTTTTTGAACCATCAAGCAGATATTATTGACGGATTATCTCCAGAACTTTTAGCTGCCACTTCTGATGACCTTAACCGATGGATGCTCAGTGGTTTAAATACCTCTCCTAAATTTGATAACACTTTGGCTGCATTCAAAGCTCCGTTACCAGATGCTCCTTTATTTTTCTTGGCTCCAATGCGCGCAACTAATGGTCCTGATCCAGAAGAATTTCGATTGGAATTAGTTACAGGTTACCGTTGTGAAACAGTCTATCTTGTTGACGCCTCAAAATATACAAAAAATTATATAGCACCGTTTCAATGTATAAAAATGGGAATAGCATCAAAAGGTTTTTTAGAAGGCAACTGCCTTGTTCTGTTTCCAGAATCTGTGGCTACTGCTAAGAAAATTGATAAGCAAGCATTTGCTTTGTTTTTTTTCAGAAAATTCTTTGATATTTACAATGAGCAAACAATTGTGGAAGCCGAACGTTTGCTTGGTCGAGATAGTAAATTCCTATTCGGTCAATTAAGTAGTCGTAATCTATCTAAAGATAATGTTTATAATGCTCGCTGTTTGTGGGGCTATTATCATGACTATGCACACCATACTGGACCGCGTCCATTAGATAAGAATCTCTACATAAAATTAAATTGGTTTACAGGTCTTCTTGAAGAAACTAAAGTCGACTTAATTACAGTGCGTATTTTACTACAAAATCGTCCAAAGTTTTGGAAAGAAATATCTGAGTTTGTTCTCTTAGAACGTATATTTCGTTATCCAAAGGGTTCTGATAAGTATATGACATTCGATGCTGGTACAGGTATCGTACTTTTTGAAATATTGATACGTAACAAAGCATTGATCGAAACAGATCAAGGTTATCTTCAATTTGATTTGGAACGTCTTAAAGAAGTAATATCATTGATAATTGCGGATATAGAAGCACTTGAAGCGTTAGATGATAACGCTTATTTAGTAGGTGCTAAGAATTATATCCAAAATAACCTTGGAAAGCCGCAAACTCCAAAAGCGCGATTTAATTTTTCAACATCATATTATGCGCGGCGAGTAATTGGAGGATTAAGTCATTGAGTTTCTTAAAAGGGCGATTATTATTCTTTACTTTTGTCATTCTGGTGTTGTTTTCCATAAGTTGGTTATTATCTAAGAATTTGATTAGCAGTATACCGGTAATGCATGCGGTTGGACTTAGGTTGTGTGCTACTGCTGCTGCCTTATGGTTGATTGCAGTATTTCGCGAGAGAACCGTTTTAAAATCCATACCATTGCTTTCAATGATACCTTTTTTTTTAATTTTGTCAGTATTAGGATTCTCATTGTATTTTATATGCAGCTTCGGCGCATTAAAATCGCTCAAAGCAAGTGATTTAACTATGCTTTTAGCCACTATTCCAGGCGTTACTATATATTGGGTATACTAACTAATAGCCTTATATTCTCATGGCTGAAGCTTAGCGGTGTAATAATTGTCAGCGTCGCAGCTATGGCATTTAATATAAACAGTGTGGAATATGGATATTATAACTTTATAGGAATAAGTCTTGCTTTAACAGCAGCGCTTTCTTACTCTATTTATGGCTTATTGTCTAAACGTTATCTTAAAAATTTACCTTTGCTAACCTCACTGGCTTGGATCATTACAATGTCTTCAGCATCGTTTATGCCATTATTCATTTTTGATCCTACCCCCCTATTACATCTTAAGTTATACCCCCCTATTACATCTTAAGTTAGAAGATATATTTAAGATATTGATTTTAGGTGCTATTTTTTCTGCGCCAGGTTATGTATTGTACCAAAAAATTTTAGCAGATGGAGGCGTATTATATGCCAACGCTATCGGCGTACTAGCTCCTTTTGCAGTAGTGGCATGTGAATGGATAATCGATTCTAACACTTCTCTAAGCGCTATCAAAATAATTTCTATGATTATAGTTGTGATAGGGATGATACTATTATTTATAGACGCATCAAAGATATCTGGATGGCAACTCAATTCGAACAAAGGGGGAAAGAAATGAAAAAATTAGCGTTAGTTTGTCAGCGCAACACAAAATTACCATTTATATTTGAAGCTGCAAAAGCTGCTAACATCGAATTAGTAATGATTTATGATACCACTGAAAATGTACCTAATAAGCTACCTGTGGCGGTAACTTCAACTTGGCAACTTCCTGTTTTTGATAATCCAGATTTAGCCCTAGACGCTTTTGCAGCTGGAGTGAAAGAACGCAATATTGGTGGGGTTATGACTCTGTGCGAAGAAGCTATCATATGGACAGCTTTAGCTGCAAAAAAAATCAATACGCCTGGCATTGAGCCAGATGTAGCGGCATTAACCCGAAATAAATATCTCATGCGTCAAGCTTTTGCTAAAGCAGGGCTGAGAACACCGAGATTTTTGTATATAGATAATCCAGAAAGACTATCACAAACATATGCTTTGGGCTTTCCTTTAGTCATTAAGCCTATTTTGGGAGCGGGCAGTATAGGTGTTATGTTAGCTAAAAATTTTGATGAACTTACTGACCTCATCAAAGTGGTATGGAATGTTCAGCATAAAGATATGGCACGTTTCAATTATAAAAATAAACCTGTAGGTTTAGTAGTAGAGCAGTATTTGCCAGGGAAAGAGTTTGTTGTAGAATGCTTTGTTGATACAGCAGGTGTGCACGTTTTGGCCGTTGGAGACAAAGGACAACCTGAAGGACCATGGTTTGAAGAAACAATTTATCGTCAACGCAGTGATATAGACAATCCTTTAATTGTTTCTTTATGTGAAGTTGCATGCTCTGGGGTCGAAGCTCTTGGTATAAACATGGGCGCTGCCCATGTAGAATTACGCCTAGATGCCAATAATTTACCTTATATAATTGAGATTGGTGCTCGTATAGGTGGATCCGGTGTTTCACATTTTATTGTGGAGCAAGGCACAGGGATTTCATTTGGAAAACTATGCATGAATGCTGCTTTAGCTGAAAAAAACTCAGATCTCCCTGAAGTACTTCCAGCTGACAAAGTAGCTGCAAATTACATTATTCCTCTTCGAGGTCATGGACAGTTCTCTGGATTTTCGGGTCTCAATAAGGTTGAGCAGCATCCATTAACAGCTAGAACTATAATTTTCTTTGAAACCAATCATATTTCACCACCTCCACCAGCGTTTGGTGGATATCCTGGTTTTATTTTCTCTGTTCATGCCTCAAATGAAGAAGCTCGCGATTATCATAAATGGCTTGATGAAACTTTAAAAATTATATGGAAATGACATGCTTAGCAATAGCTCGATAAAGATTCCAATTTCCCTTAATTTTGATATATCTCATAGATAAAGATAGAACTCGAATGTAGTTTTATAAAATTTTGTAAACACTATGGACAACAATGGTGGAAAGAAAAAATTCTTTAAATTCAATATATTCACCTTTTTAATCAAATCCAATACTTTAAAAGATTGTTCTGGCAGTGGTAGCTAGATAGAAGAATAAGGCATTGCCTATTGCCTTTTTTGTAAAATAAACATGAAATATAGTCTTAAATCATATGAATGCTGGTAAGATTTTTCCTTCTTTAGGGCGAGAAGGAGGTCAATAAAAATATTAAAGGTGAACAATATGCGTGAAATTTTGAATCATTTTGAAATGCCATTGAATAGAAATCACTCTGTTCAGAAGCCTCAAAAACTTTCATGTTCGCCACTTCCCAAACGATTTTATAAAGAAGTGAAAACTTTGCGTGAAGAAGGAGGCTTTTCTCTATTATTGGATGGATGCCCAGTAAAAACACCGGCAAAGCGCTTTTTTATAGTGCCAACAGAAGCTTTTGCTATGCTCGTGGCAGAAGAATTTGAGAGCCAAAAGCAAATTATTGATCCAGCAAAAATGCCGATTACACGTCTTGTTAACACTGTTATTGATGGCATAGCTAATGATATGCAGAGTGTTTTTGAAGATTTATTGCGTTTTGTTGCATGCGATATGATCTTTTATCGTGCTCAAACACCAAAAGAATTGGTACAGCGACAATATGAACAGTGGGATCCTTTATTGGATTGGGCAGAAGAAAAACTTGGTGCACGTTTTCATTTGACAGAAGGGCTTATGCATGTTGAACAACCACGAGAAGCTATTCAAGCGGTAAGCAATTATTTACGTAAAGTTGAATCTCCTTATATGCTTGCTGCACTTCACGTCATGACAACTTTAACAGGATCAGCTCTTATTGCTCTTGCTGTTTCTGCTAGGAGAATTAATGCGGATTATGCTTGGAATATTGCCCATTTAGATGAAGATTGGATGATGGAGCAATGGGGTAGGGATGAAGAAGCAATAGCACGTCGTGCTCATAAGAAAATTGAATTTAATGCTGCTGCTACAATCATTACAACGTGTTTTTAAAGTTAAATCCCCTTTTATTTTACGTACATCTTTTTCTTCATTAGAGTATTTTTGTGATTTTCTGGGGATTAACTTTTATTTTTTCAAGTCCAGGAAATGCCTCACTGGTTATGTTTAAGAGTGTCTCATCATTCCCACGGATAAAATACCACTGGTTATTGTCAAAAAGAGCAATAACCTCAGTTTGAATAGAGCACCTTTTTCCAGCATTTGTTGTCGTTATGAACTCAACAGGTATAACAAAATAAGGAATACCATTCTCAAGTTTTCCTTCACGTTTTTGTTTGTGGTTGATGTGGATACTCTCAATTTTATAATTTTCTGACAATCGCTCTATTTGGCCTTTCATGATTTGTTGAAATTGTGATTTACTGAGATTTTTTTTGGCAGTTAAACTGTTGATGATTTGGGGAGGGATAGCATTGAAGATGGCATTGGCATCGCCATTTTGAATTGCTTTGCTGTAAGCAAAAGCTGCTTTTTCAAGATCTATAAGTGTTTGGTTTGCAACTGTATAATTCTGAATTGTTGGAAGAATAAAAGCAATACATAAAAGGATGGGGAAAAGAAAACGAATTCTCAGCATTAGAAGCCTAGCCTTTTAAATTGATTTGAATGGATTCCAATTAAACTTATAAAGGAAAAGTACATAAGCAAAAAGCCACCTATGCTCTTATATAAGAAGGATATCCACAAAAATGGAGGTTAATGCCTCCATTTTTAAATCAAAAGAATGTCCTATTATTCTTTAAACAGAATAGTACATATCAAACTCGACAGGATGGGGCGTTGTTTCGTAGCGCAAAACTTCTTGCATTTTTACTTGGATGAAGGAATTAATCTGATCATCATCAAAAACGTCGCCGGCTTTAAGAAAACTACGATCTTTATCAAGTGCTTCAAGTGCTTCACGCAGACTTCCTGAGACTGTGGGGATTTCTTTGCGTTCTTTTAAGGGAAGATCGTAAAGATCTTTATCCATAGCATGTCCAGGGTGAATTTTATTTTTAATGCCATCAAGACCAGCCATTAAGAGTGCTGCAAATGCTAGATAGGGATTTGCTGTTGGATCTGGAAAACGCACTTCTACGCGTTTTGAATTTGGCGAAGAACTCATCGGAATACGGCAAGATGCAGAACGGTTACGTGCAGAATAAGCAAGAAGGACAGGCGCTTCATAACCAGGTACTAAACGTTTATAGGAGTTTGTTGATGGATTAGTAAAGGCGTTGAGTGCTTTTGCATGTTTGATGACACCACCTATAAAGAATAAGCAAGTTTCTGATAGTCCAGCATATTCATTGCCTGCAAAAATTGGTTTGCCATCTTTCCAAATAGACATGTGAACATGCATGCCTGAACCATTATCACCAAAAACCGGTTTTGGCATGAAAGTTGCTGTTTTTCCGTAGCTATTGGCTATTTGGTGCACAACATATTTAAAAATTTGCATTTTGTCTGCTTCGCGAACGAGCGTATCGAAGCGAATACCCAATTCATGCTGTCCTGCTGCTACTTCGTGATGATGCTTCTCAACGCGGACTCCCATATCTTTGAGTGCTGTGAGCATTTCAGAGCGCATATCTTGGCAAGAATCGATAGGGGGAACGGGAAGATATCCTCCCTTCATTCGTGGGCGATGGCCAAGATTGCCCGTCTCATATTCCGTATCATCATTGGAGGGTAATTCACTTGAATCGAGTTTAAATCCTGTATTGTAAGGATCTGTCTTATAGCGTACATCATCAAAGATAAAAAACTCTGCTTCTGGACCTACATTGATTGTATCTCCGATACCTAGAGATTTCATATAGACTTCAGCTCTCTTGGCAATAGAACGAGGATCTCTGCGGTAAAACTCTCCAGAGACAGGATCGAGCACATCACAAAAGATAACCAGAGTAGATTGAGCAAAAAAAGGATCTATATGTGCTGTCTCTGGATCTGGCATTAAAACCATGTCAGACTCATTGATTGTTTTCCATCCAGAAATTGAAGAACCATCAAACATAACGCCATCGCTAAATGTATCTTCATTGATTTCTGCGATATCCATTGTGACGTGATGCAATTTTCCTCGTAGGTCGGTAAAACGCAAATCGACAAAACGGATTTCGTTATCTGCGATCTGTTTGATAATATCTGATGCGGTTGTCATATTCAATTTCCTTATGTGGGATTGAGGAGGATAAAAGAGATAAAAATTTTGTTATTATTTATTAAAGGGCATCAATTCCGGATTCATCAGTGTCGATACGAATGGCATCATCAATGGAAAAAACAAATATTTTTCCATCTCCAATATGCTTTGTTTGAGCCGCTTTACGTATTGCATTAACGGTTTGTTCCAACTTTTCATCAGCAACAACAATTTCAATCTTTACTTTAGGTAGAAAATCGACAACGTATTTAGCACCGCGATAAAGTTCTGTATGCTCTTTTTGTCGGCCGAAACCTTTAGCTTCTGTTACTGTAATACCATGTAATCCAATTTTTTGAAGCGCTTCTTTCACTTCATCAAGTTTGAAAGGTTTTATAATGGCTTCAACTTTTTTCATGCTGAAATTATCTCCAACGTTATTTTGTCTTTCTAGACTGGATCACATTATATTGACAACAGAGAGAAGTCCAACAGATACTTTGTGCACAAAAAGTCAAAATTATATGATTCAATATTTTTTGCAAAGTTCCTCTTAATGGCATAAAATGAAATGCTATGATTCTTTGAGTAAAATCCTACAAGTTTTTTTAGAATAAAAAATAATACAATGAATGAGGAATATTGGGGAACAAGGGGTATTTTTCTTTTTTATTGCGCTATACCAATTTTATATTCTGCTTTAGGAAGAATTATGTAAAGGGCGGCGCAGTAAAATTTCTTTCAGAAATTTTCCCGTATAGGAAGAGGAAACATGAATAATATCTTCAGGACGCCCAACTGCCACGACTTCACCACCACGATCTCCCCCTTCTGGTCCTAAATCAATAATCCAGTCGGCTGTTTTTATAACTTCAAGATTATGTTCTATGACGACAACTGTATTGCCTTGCTCGACGAGTTCATGCAGCACTTCAAGGAGTTTAGCAATATCATGGAAATGCAAACCTGTTGTTGGTTCATCCAAAATATAGAGTGTACGGCCTGTTGTTTTGCGTGAAAGTTCTTTCGCAAGTTTTACACGTTGGGCTTCACCACCGGAAAGTGTTGTGGCTTGTTGTCCTACTTTGATATAGCCAAGACCAACTTTAATGAGAGTCTTCATTTTGTTATGGATGGTGGGAACAGCTTGGAAAAATTCTTCAGCTTTTTCGATTGTCATATCCAAAATATCGGCGATGGACTTCTCTTTAAATTTTACTTCCAACGTTTCTCTATTATAGCGTTTTCCTTGGCAAACATCACAAGTAACGTAAACATCAGGTAAAAAGTGCATTTCAATTTTGATGACCCCATCTCCTTGACATGCTTCACAACGTCCTCCCTTAACATTGAATGAAAAGCGTCCTGCTTGATAGCCACGCGCTTTGGATTCTGGAAGTTCAGCAAACCACTCCCGGATTGGGGTAAATGCACCTGTATAGGTTGCTGGGTTGGAGCGTGGGGTGCGTCCAATAGGGGCTTGGTTGATATCAATGACTTTATCAAGAAACTCTAATCCTTCAATTTTGTCATAGCTTGCGGGGCTATGATGACTTCCCATGATAGAGTGTGATGCAGCTTTGAAAAGAGTTTCAATGAGGAATGTTGATTTTCCACCGCCTGATACGCCAGTGATGCATGTGAAGGTTCCAAGAGGAATATTTGCACTAATATTTTTTAGGTTATTGCCTCGTGCACCAATAATTTTCAGTGTTTTTGATTTTGATATTTTGCGTCGTTGAGCAGGTACTGGAACAGCCATTCTCCCTGAAAGATATTGGCCTGTGAGAGAGGATGCATTTTCTATAATTTCTTGCGGAGTACCTTGTGCTATGATTTCTCCCCCATGAACGCCTGCGGCAGGGCCCATATCGACGACATGGTCTGCAGTAAGGATAGCATCTTCATCATGTTCAACAACAATAACGGTATTGCCAAGATTACGCAGATGGTGCAACATTTTCAGAAGGCGTTCATTATCGCGTTGGTGTAAACCAATAGATGGCTCATCTAAAATATAAAGGACTCCTGTAAGACCAGAACCAATTTGAGAGGCTAACCGAATACGTTGGCTTTCTCCTCCTGAAAGGGTGCTTGAACTTCGAGATAAGGTAAGATATTCGAGTCCTACATGATTTAAAAAAGCGAGGCGTTCACGAATTTCTTTTAAGATACGTACAGCGATATTTTGTTGTTTTTCAGTGAGATATTGGTGAATATTGGCAAACCAATCATCTGCTTTTAGGATAGAAAGTTCTGATATTTGTCCAATATGCATCCCATGGATTTTGACAGCGAGCGCCTCTGGTTTTAGGCGATACCCCTGACAAGCTGGACAGGGTGTGGAAGACATATAACGCTCAATTTCTTCACGTGACCACGTAGAATCGGTTTCTTTCCATCTTCTCTCCATATTGGGGATGATTCCTTCAAAAGATTGAGTTGTTTTATGCGAACCGGAATCATTTTTATAAATAAAGGGGATTTCTTTGTTTTTTGTACCATAGAGAATAGCGTGTTGCGCCTCATTTGAAAGGACACACCATTTATCCGTTAGTTTAAATTCGTAAACTTTACCCAATGCTTCTAAGGTTTGGCTATAATAGAGTGAAGATACTTTAGACCAAGGGGCAATTGCACCATCCTTTAAAGTAAGATTTTTATTGGGCACGATTTTTATCGGGTCTACAGCCTTTTTAATGCCAAGTCCGTCGCAAAGAGGACAAGCACCAAAAGGATTATTGAATGAAAAGAGGCGCGGTTCAATTTCAGGGATAGAAAATCCAGTTATGGGGCAGGAAAATTTTTCTGAAAAGATAAGTCGTTTGTGTGTTTCATTTTTCGATTTATGAGCAGATTCTTTTGTGGTTTCTTTTTGTGCTAAGGGTTGGTCAGCCATTTCGGCAACTGCAAGCCCATTTGCTAACCGTAGACAGGTCTCTATACTGTCCGCTAGGCGAGAGGTAATGTCACTATGGACAACAATGCGGTCCACCACGACATCTATGTCATGTTTATATTTTTTATCAAGAGGTGGAATATCCGGAATTTCATAGAATATTCCATCAACTTTGGCGCGCTGAAATCCTTTTTTTAAAAGCTCTATGAGCTCTTTTTTATATTCTCCCTTTCGTCCTCGGACAAGAGGCGCCATAATGAAAATCCGCGTACCTTCTGGTAAGGACATAATTTGATCAACCATTTGGCTTACTGTTTGACTTTCAATAGGAAGTCCCGTAGCTGGAGAATGGGGAACACCAATACGTGCAAAGAGAAGACGCATATAATCATGAATTTCAGTAACAGTTCCTACTGTTGAACGAGGATTACGGCTTGTTGTTTTTTGTTCAATAGATATCGCTGGAGAAAGACCATCTATTCGGTCGACGTCTGGTTTTTGCATGACTTCCAAAAATTGACGTGCGTAGGCAGAAAGGCTTTCAACATAGCGGCGTTGACCTTCGGCGTAAAGCGTATCAAAAGCTAAAGATGATTTCCCTGATCCAGAAAGTCCTGTGATAACAATCAGCTTGTCACGAGGGAGATCGAGGTCAATGTTTTTAAGGTTATGTTCACGTGCACCGCGAATGGATATGTATTTTTGATGAGCCATCTTTTATCCTTGGCATATGTAACAAAAATTAATCCCTAACGTAGAATAAAACTGCTTTCTAGAATTACAACGTTTAACAGGGATAAAGAATACAAGTTTTGTGAAAAGAAAAATATAAAAAAACAGCTTTTTATTCTCTGATGACGGAATAAACTATGCGTGGTTATGATCTTTTGTTATAATTGCACGATATGATATTTTAGAAGAGGTAGCAAAATTCACATTGAAGGTCAATTGCGGAGATGCAAATGATAAGGTCAAGAGGGGAATGACTTCTATATAATAAAGATTGTTTACAAGTTAAAATTTTGGAGTTTATGCGATGGCTGGTAGCCTTAATAAAGTTATTTTGATTGGTAATCTTGGTGCGGATCCTGAAATCCGCCGTTTGAATTCTGGCGATCAAGTGGCAAATCTGCGTATTGCTACTTCAGAAAGTTGGCGCGATCGGAATACAAATGAGCGTAAAGAGCGCACAGAGTGGCATAGTATCGTTATTTTTAATGAAAATCTTATCAAGGTTGTGGAACAATATTTAAAAAAAGGAAGCAAGATCTATATTGAGGGGCAATTGCAAACACGCAAATGGCAAGATCAAAATGGCAATGATCGTTATACAACAGAGATTGTTTTGCAAAAATACCGTGGTGAATTGCAAATGCTTGATGGGCGTGGAGCTGCTGGTGGAGAGCATATGCAAGGAGCCAATCAGTCGAGCGGTAGTTATGGGAGCAGTGGTTTTGGTAACAGTAATTCAGATCAGAGGGATGATTTTGGTCAAAATAATAATAGAGAAGATTTTTCGCACAAATTAGATGATGATGTTCCTTTTTGATTCTCCTTGGTAACATTCTTCTTCGTTTTTTTCAGTTGTTTTTTAGTTTGGAAAAATCAATCTTGTTTATTTTATTATGTTTTTGAATACATATAAATAACATGTTGAAAATAATTGTTAAATTTCTTCCTTTGTTGCGGATGAGAAATTAGCATTTTGATGTTTTTTTCGATATAAAAGAGCAAAGTGATTCTTTATTGAAAGTTTTGAAGCTGTGACCGATCTTACTCCACACCCAGAACGTGATGTGCTGACCGGTATTGAGCCCATCAGCATTGTTGATGAAATGCAACGCTCTTATCTCGATTATGCGATGAGCGTGATTGTTTCGCGTGCACTTCCTGATGTCCGTGATGGACTCAAGCCCGTTCATCGGCGTATTCTTCATGCCATGAATGAGATGGGGCTTTCTTTTAACAAGTCTTATCGTAAATCTGCGGGTGTCGTTGGTGAGGTTATGGGAAAGTTCCATCCTCATGGTGATGCTTCAATTTATGATGCGTTGGTGCGTATGGCACAGGACTTTTCTTTGCGAAATCCGTTGATTGATGGTCAAGGAAATTTTGGTTCTGTTGATGGTGATCCGCCTGCGGCGATGCGCTATACAGAGTGTCGTTTAGAAAAAGTTTCGGAAGAACTTTTAGCTGATATTGATAAAGATACCGTTGATTTTCAGGATAATTATGATGGACGTGAGCGTGAACCTGTCGTTTTACCGGCGCGTTTTCCTAATCTTTTGGTTAATGGGTCAGGTGGGATTGCTGTGGGTATGGCAACCAATATTCCGCCCCATAATCTTGGAGAAGTCGTTGATGGTTGTATCGCCTTGATTGATAATCCAGATATTACGCTTGATGAGATCATTCAAATTATTCCTGGTCCTGATTTTCCTACAGGGGGTATTGTTCTTGGCCATTCGGGTATTCGTTTGGCTTATGAAACAGGGCGCGGTTCAATTGTTATGCGTGCTAAAGTTGATATTGAAGAAATTCGTAATGGTCGACAAGCAATTATTGTAAGTGAAATACCTTACCAAGTTAATAAAGCAACAATGATTGAAAAAATGGCCGAATTGGTACGTGATAAACGTATTGAGGGAATTTCCGATTTGCGTGACGAGTCTGATCGTGATGGGTATCGCGTTGTTATTGAGCTTAAGAAGGATGCTGTAGCAGAAATCGTTTTGAACCAATTATATCGTTATACGCCGCTGCAAACTTCCTTTGGTTGTAATATGGTTGCGTTGAACGGAGGAAAACCTGAACAGATGACGTTGCTTGATATGCTTCGCGCATTTGTTTCTTTCCGAGAAGACGTCGTAAGTCGGCGAACAAAATATCTTTTGCGTAAAGCGCGTGAGCGTGCTCATGTTTTGGTTGGTCTTGCAATTGCTGTTGCCAATATTGATGAAGTTATAGCGCTTATTCGCAAAGCTCCTGATCCACAAACAGCACGTGCTCAGTTAATGGAGCGGCGCTGGCCAGCTTTTGATGTGGCACCTTTGATTAAACTTATTGATGATCCCCGTCATGTTATTCATGAGGATGGTACTTATAATTTATCTGAAGAGCAGGCGCGTGCTATTTTGGAGTTGCGTTTGCAGAGGTTGACCGCACTTGGGCGAGATGAAATTGCTGATGAATTGAATAAAATTGGCGTGGATATCACCGATTATCTTGATATTTTGGCATCTCGTGCACGTATTATGGGTATTGTGAAGGATGAACTCAGAACCCTTCGTGAGGAGTTTGCAACGCCTCGACGCACAGTATTTGGTTTTGGTAGCGCTGAGATGGATAGCGAGGATCTTATTGCTCCAGAAGATATGGTGGTAACAGTTAGTCATGGTGGCTACATTAAGCGTGTTCCTCTCAATACATACCGTGCGCAACGCCGTGGTGGTAAAGGGCGTTTTGGTATGTCTACGAAGGATGAAGATTTTGTAACGCGATTGTTTGTGGTGAATACACATACCCCCGTTCTTTTCTTTTCATCGCGTGGAATTGTTTATAAGGAAAAAGTTTGGCGTTTACCACTTGGTACGCCGCAATCGCGTGGACGCGCTCTGATTAATCTCCTTCCTTTACAGCAAGGTGAGCGCATAACAACTATTATGCCTTTACCAGAAGATGAAGCGCGTTGGAGTGCATTGGATATTATGTTCGCAACGACACGTGGAACTGTACGTCGTAATAAATTATCAGATTTTGTTCAGGTTAATCGTAATGGCAAAATTGCAATGAAACTTGATGAAGAAGGAGATGAAATCCTTTCGGTCGAAACCTGTACAGAACATGATGATGTTGTTTTAACAACGGCTAATGGACAATGTATTCGTTTTCCAGTTGTTGAGGTTCGTGTTTTTGCAGGGCGTAATTCTATAGGAGTGCGTGGTATCAATTTGGCTAATGGTGATAAGGTCATTTCGATGACAATCTTAGAACATGTTGAGGCTACGTCGATTGAACGTTCTACTTATGTCAAACGTGTGATTAATGAACGGCGTGCTGCTGGTGTTGATGCTGAAGATATTGTAACTCTTGATGAAGAAGATGGAGGAGCAGAAACAGAGTTGACAGAAGAACGCTATGCAGAACTTAACGCTCGCGAACAAATGCTTTTAACAGTGAGTGAATTTGGTTATGGAAAGCGATCTTCTTCATACGAATTCCGGATTTCAGGACGTGGTGGAAAAGGAATTCGTGCAACAGATCCCTCTAAAACAGCTGAAATTGGTAAATTGGTAGCAGCTTTCCCAGTGAAGGCGCAAGATCAAATTATGTTGGTATCAGATGGGGGACAGCTTATTCGTGTTCCGGTTGATGGAATTCGTATAGCTGGTCGTTCAACAAAAGGCGTAACGATTTTCAATACAGCTGAAGGCGAGAAAGTCGTATCGGTTGAACGTATTTCTGAATCTGAAGATGATGATAACCCATTCAATGATGAAGCTGGAAAACATTCTGATAGAGTTGATGTGAGTACAGAGTAATTCTAAAGGATTCGGAGTAAAACAATGAAAATTGCTCTTTATGCGGGTTCCTTCGATCCTTTTACAAATGGTCATCTTGATATTTTACAAGGCGGTCTCGTTTTGGCGGATAAAGTGGTTGTAGCTATAGGTGTACAGGCTAATAAAAAATCACTTTTTAGTTTTGAAGAGCGTGTTGATTTAATTATTGAAGCAGGAAAAGATTTATTAAATGTAGGTCCTGATCAGTTGCAGGTTATTTCGTTTGATACTCTTTTGATTGATAAGGCTCGTGAAATGGGTGCTTCATTGCTTATTCGTGGATTACGTGATGGTACTGATTTTGATTATGAAATGCAAATGGCAGGGATGAATGGTATCATGGCTCCTGAATTGCAAACTGTTTTTTTACCAGCAAGTCTTTCTGGGCGTGCAATCACTTCTACGTTGGTACGCCAGATCGCCTCTATGGGGGGGGATATAGAACCCTTTGTACCTTCAAATGTTGCTAGAGCTTTGCGCTTAAAATTTCAATCTTCATAGGAGTATGATTGTGTATCTTAGATTTTTTGCTGTTTTGACATGTCTTTTTTGCTTTTTTTCATTGAATGTTGTAGCGGACGATTCTCACACAGCTGGTGATTCTGATGTTCTTGTCTTATCTCTTAAAAATGGAGATGTGGTTATTCGTCTTCGTCCTGATCTTGCGCCAAGACATGTTCTACAAATCAAAAAGTTAACAAAGGAAGGTGCTTATGACAATGTTGTCTTTCACCGTGTTATTCCAGGCTTTATGGCACAGACTGGTGATGTACAGTTTGGAAAAAAGGGGAGTGCAGATTTTGATGTGAAACGCGTTGGTACTGGAGCTTCGAATTATCCTAATATTCCAGCGGAGTTTTCAAAGCAGCCCTTTAAACGTGGTACTGTTGGGATGGCACGTGCACAAGATCCAAATTCTGCCAATTCCCAATTCTTTATTTGTTTTGATGATGCTTCTTTTTTAAATGGTCAGTATACTGTTGTTGGAGAGGTCATAAAGGGAATGGACGTTGTTGATAAAATTAAAAAAGGCACCTCAAGTAATAATGGATCTGTAAAAGATCCTGATATTATTAATACTGCCACTTTACAAGCTGATAGATAAATCAAAGGAGTTTAGCTGTATGGCCGAGATTAAAGATTTAGAAAATACCTTAATTCTTGAAACAACAAAGGGCAGAGTCGTTATTGGGCTTTTTGCTGAATTAGCGCCTTGTCACGTTGCGCGTATTAAAGAGCTTGTGCGTGAAGGTGCTTATGATAATGTTATTTTTCATCGCGTTATTGAGGGGTTTATGGCTCAAACGGGGGATGTGCAATTTGGAAAAAAGGATGGTGCAGATTTTAATTTGTCACGTGCCGGTATGGGGGGCTCAACGAAGCCTAATTTGACGGCAGAGTTTTCAAATCTTTCTCATAAGCGTGGTACAGTTTCTATGGCACGTAGCCAGAATCCAAATTCTGCTAATTCACAGTTTTTTATTTGCTTTGCGGATGCTCCTTGGCTTGACCGTCAATATTCCATATGGGGACAAGTTGTTGAAGGTATGGAAAATGTTGATAAAATTAAGCGTGGTGAGCCTGTTATAGAACCTGATACAATCATTAAAGCTACAATTGCTGCCGATGTGAAGGAATAATGATATCACTTTCAACTTTAAGAGCGTCAAGTAAAGATAGCGCTGTCTTTTTGTTGTCTTAAACAGGGTGAAGGTTCGTTATTATGGTTTGAATTCATAAGAGTATGCTATTGTTATGCAATTATTCTCTGCATTAAATTTTGTATTTATAAATTGCATAGATTTATGGTATGTTGTTTGCCGTTGTTGCTCATAGGGTTTTTACGCTCGAATTGGATACTTCGTAGGAACAAGCCAGCACCATCATTTATTTGCTAGCTCCCAATGTTGCGACAGCCCTTGCATTAAGATGATTCATTAAAGGCACTTTTACTCCTTTTCTTGTACAGTTTTTACCCACACATCAGCCTCGCTTGTGACATACAAGAAAGTGATTTTAATTGATTGAACATAAGAGGGGGTGAGAGGAGAGAATCTTACAATATTCGGGGGGCTCATTCAATATGTAAAACGATAAATTATCATTATAAATCAATACATTGTTATACTACTACTTGTTCATAACTACGAGCGTGAATAACCAATTTCACTTATGTTATTAAGTATTGCAGGATTCATTGCTTTTTAGAGTTGTTTTACAATTCATGCGTGTTGGTCTGAGTCTTATATTTTTATGTAAGTATAATTAGGGGAATACTTATCTAGTGTCATATTTTGCATTAGAGCTTATTTCTGTATTCAAAATATTGAGAAATTCCTTTTATAGGAAGCCAAATTTTCTGGGAATTATTGGTCATAAAAGCATGTGAAAGATAAGGTCGTTGTTGGTGGAAAGAACGGCTTTAAAATTCTGATAGGTGAGTGTATTTTGTTCGATATATCGGCTATTTTGTGAAATAAGTCTGTTGCTTTATTTATGATAATTATTTGGTAACAAAATTGCATTTACGCTATTTAATTTTTTTATGCTGGTTACAATATTAAGCGAATCAGAAATCAATCCATAAAGCTTGTGACGGTACCATAAGGAAAGTTATAGCTTTTCTTTCTATGGTGCTATGAGTTTATAGAATCAAAAAGACAAGAGTGATGATAAAGACATTTCATTATAGAAAAATTGCTCAAGATGGTTATGCGCGTCGTGGTGAAATTATAACGGGTCGTGGATGTGTTCGTACACCTGCATTTATGCCAGTGGGGACGGCAGGAACTGTTAAAGCTATGTATATGGATCAGATACGTGCTCTTGGTGCAGATATCATTTTAGGCAATACTTATCATTTAATGTTGCGTCCGGGAGCAGAGCGTGTTGCTCGTTTAGGAGGCTTACATGAGTTTTCACGTTGGTCTGGGCCTATTCTAACCGATTCTGGTGGATTTCAAGTTATGTCATTGGCGGGGATTCGTAAAATTACAGAACAAGGTGTTATTTTTCGCTCTTATATAAATGGTGCCTACTATGAGATGAGTCCTGAGCGTTCTATCGAAATTCAAGGGCTCCTTAATGCAGATATCCAAATGCAATTGGATCAATGTATTGCACTTCCTGCAAGTGAAAAAGAAATAGAAGCTGCTATGGAACTTTCATTGCGGTGGGCACAGCGCTGTAAAACAGCTTTTGGTGATCAGCCAGACAAAGCACTATTTGGCATTGTTCAGGGTGGTGATAATATGAAACTACGTGAACGTTCTGCTCACGCTTTAAAAGAGATGGATTTGAAAGGCTATGCTATTGGAGGGCTTGCTGTTGGCGAACCACAGAGTGTTATGACAGCTGTGCTAGATACTACTTGTCCGATTTTGCCAGAGGATAAGCCACGTTATCTCATGGGTGTGGGAACGCCTGATGATATTTTACAAAGTGTTGCGCGTGGTGTTGATATGTTTGATTGTGTTATGCCAACACGTGCAGGACGCCATGGTTTAGCTTTTACGCGTTTTGGAAGAATTAATTTGCGCAATGCGCGTTATGCAGAGGATCCACATCCTTTAGATCCACAGTCGCTTTGTCCTGCTACAAGTGATTATAGTTGTGCTTATTTGCACCATTTGATCAGATCTGGCGAATCTCTTGGTGGCATGTTGTTAACTTGGAATAATCTCTATTATTATCAACAGCTTATGCAAGGGATTCGTGATGCTATTGAAGAAGGATGTTATACGGATTTTTGTGCTGAAACATGTGCTTTGTGGAAGCAAGGTCGTTAAAACGCTAATTGTAAAATATAGCATTTGCTTTTATTAAATTGCTCAATTTATTTTTCAGCAAGAGCTTTTGCTAAAAACAAAGTGAAAATGTTTTTTAAAAAACGTAAAATTATACTAACCTAAAGAGCAATATATAATTTTATTGCTCTCTATTTTTTGTAACAGTAATAGTAAACAGAAACTGTTACTCCGGTACGCGCTACCTGATCCGGAGAAAAACAGTTTGTTTCTGTTTCTGGTGATTGTTTAGATTAACAATGTTAATGAGGAGTTATCGAACCCTTAAAGAAGTATGAAAATTGCATTTTTATAGGATAATTTGTATTTTTTTTGTTAAATAGTGAAGTTCTCACATAAGCTGTCTCATGTAGGAGTAGATAAGAGTGTGATTTGATCTCAATTGAAGGTTTAGAAAACACAAACGGTTGATAGTTTAAAGTGCGAAGCTTATTTTTTGCGAGTAACGGTATTTTTATAACTGAAGTTTCATTTAAATGATAAAATATTGTAAATTCTTCCATGCTGTTTAAAAAATCTCTGACAAAGAAAATGAAAACACCAACAGTTTTCATTTTCTTTGTAGAAGATGTTTTAATGTTTCATTGAGAAATGCTTAAGAATAGACAGAGGAAGATTTTGAATTCATTTAGGCCATATTACGGATATTTGCGATTAAGGTATCGACTCAATGATGACAATGAGGAATTTTCATAGAAAAAACACTCTTGCTTTAAGAATTGATTTGAGAACACGGTGTTTAGCAACTTTAGCTCTTGCCGTGGGGAGTTTTTCTATTGGTACTGCAGAGTTTGTTGCCATGGGTTTACAGCCGGAGATGGCACGAAGCTCGTTTGTTGATATTCCTACAGCTGGTCAATACATTTCTGCTTATGCATTGGGTGTTGTGATTGGAGCACCTCTTTTAGCTGTTGCAACAGCGCAGTTATCACGCAAAACTGTTCTGATAGGATTGATGTTTTTTTATGCGCTGGCAAATATTGCAAGTGCTTTTTTTTCTGATTTTAACATATTGGTAGCATTGCGGTTTATCAGTGGTCTTCCACATGGCGTCTATTTCGGTCTTGCAACTATGGTTGCTGCTTCCATGGTAGAAATGAATGAACGTTCCAAAGCTGTTGGATATGTCATGCTTGGTTTAACAATTGCAACTGTTTTGGGAGCACCAGGAGCGACTTGGATTGGGCAACTTGTTGGTTGGCAGATTGCTTTTGTGCTTGTAGGTGCTCTTGCTTTATTGTGTTGTTTGCTTATTTGGAAATTTTTGCCTTCTGGTTTGGAGACGCAAAAAACAAATCCTCTGCGCGAACTTGATGCATTAAAACAAAGGCAGGTATGGTTTCTTTTGATGATGGTTTCAGTTGGAGCCTCAGGATTATTTTCTGTTTTCACTTATATTAAGTCAACACTCATGCATATTTCTGGTGTTTCGCTTGATTTTGTACCATTTATTATGCCGTTAGTTGGATTAGGGATGGTGATCGGGAATCTTTTGGGACCTAAATTTGCTGTTAGAGTTGGTACTTCGCCGATGATATTTTTTGCTATGCTTTGGAGTGCATTTGTTTTTTTTCTTTTTTTCTTTTTATCTCATACTCCTTTAACAGCAGCATTAGGATGCTTTTTTGTTGGTACTTCTTTCGCAGCTATGCCTTCTATACAAACAAAGATTATGGATGTGGCTCTCCATGGACAGATTTTAGCAGGAGCGTTAATGCAATCTGCTTTTAATGTTGCTAATGCTCTTGGAGCAGAATCTGGAGCGTGGGTTTTAAAGTTGGGCTATAGTTATGAATATACTGCTGTTCTTGGGGGTATCTTAACTCTATGTGGTTTACTGATTTTTTGTTTTTCATGGCATTTGGAAAAGCGTAACTAATATTGCTTTTCGCTATTGAGAGAAAAAATATTTTCTCGTTTATTTAGTTATTTGATTGTCCTGTTGGGTTTTTAAATATCCTATAAGAAACGCGTAGAGAAAGTGGAATACCAAGACAAAATAAAAGACTGATGAGTACTACAAGAAGAGTTTTTGCGGCTAAAATCATTCCTATTATTCCTCCAGGATTTAAAAGGCCCGCAAAATTGGTAATTGTTCCTGCAAGGGTTGCACTCAATGCTGCTGAAAATAGCTGTACAGAGGTAAGGGATTCACTCGCACGTAGGGCATCTTCATTATTTGCACATTGTAAGATCCGAGTTAGTAAATGCGGCCATGCTATGCCAGCGCTAATCCCTATAGCAAACAATGCTAAGCAGATGATAAAGATATGTCCAGATGTGGAGTCTGTTATTGGAACGAGCCATAAAAGACTGCTTATACCCAAAAGGCTCAATATGGGAGAGTATACAATAATACTGCGAATTTTTTTTGCATTTACACCAGCACTTGATAGGGAACCACATGTCCATCCGAAGCTCATGAGTGACGCTATATAACCGGCAACAAGTGGAGCTTGACCATGAAGCTCTTGAAGAAAAAGTGGAAAATAAAGCTCTATACTGTATACTACTATCGTCATAACAAGTATCAAAGCATAAATAGAAAAAAACTCAGAAGAGAAGGAAAAGGATTTATGCGGCAACATAGGATGAAGTGTGGACGATTCGATTTTTGCTAGAACAAAGAGAAGACTCAATCCGATAATTAATCCGCCAATTTGCGCAATAGTGGTATTTATAGCACTACCAGCAGAAATGATAATAATCAAAAAGGTGAGTATGAAGAGCTGTAGAAGAGGAAGTGGGGATGATGGAACAGTGTTTTCATTTTCTTTTGGTAAAACTTTAAGGGCTATGAGCAAGAAGATTATCGCCAAGACACCTATAATCCAAAAGGATGCTCTCCACATACCATAGTGTACAGAAATGCCACCGATAGCTGGTCCTAATAAGGTTGATATTCCCCACATTCCAGAGATAATACTTAACGCATATGACCATACAGATGGATTGAGAATAATACGAATCATAGAATAAGATAAAGATAATAAAGAACCGCTCCCGAATCCTTGAATAAAACGTCCTATTAAGAATAATGGCATAGTTGAAGCTATGGCGCATATGAAGGTACCAACAGTAAAAATGAAGCCTGAAATCAAATAAGCTTTACGAGGACCTATTTTCCCTAATATTTTTGTTGCAAGCGAAGTACCAAGGAGTGATGCTGTAATAAAGATGGTTGCTACCCAAGAGTAATAAAGCTCACCACCGATATCATTCATAAGAGAAGGCAAAATAGTAATAACAACATAAATGTTGGTGGCGTGTAACACAACACCACCCGTAAACGTCAAAAAACGAATACCATTTTTACCCAATAAAAGCGCAGACCAGCTTTGTTTTTTCACTGTTTTTGCTATTTAGTAAAGAGTTGACCTCTTTTATTTATAAGATAGTTCTTTAAATTTGCCAAGAGAAGATTCAAAGCTCTGCTTTTACAGAGCTTTGAAATTTAAATGAAGTGATAACTTAATTATTCATTGCTTGTTTGAGATTTTCATTAATTTTATCAAGGAAATCTGTTGTGGAAAGCCATTTTTGTTTTGGTCCAATTAAAAGTGCAAGATCTTTGGTCATAAAACCTTCTTCAACGGTCTTAATACAAACTTCTTCTAATGTTTTGGCAAAGTTTTTTAATTTCTCATTATTATCCAGTTTAGCACGGTGTGCTAGTCCCCGTGTCCATGCAAAAATAGATGCAATAGAATTTGTTGATGTTTCTTCACCTCTTTGATGCTGACGGTAATGACGTGTTACTGTACCATGTGCTGCTTCTGCTTCAACAATTTTACCGTCTGGTGTCATGAGAACAGAAGTCATGAGACCAAGGGAACCAAAGCCTTGAGCAACAATATCAGACTGAACATCACCATCATAGTTTTTACATGCCCACACATAGCCACCTGACCATTTAAGGGCAGAGGCAACCATATCATCAATGAGGCGGTGTTCGTAATATAGTTTATGATTTTCAAATTCAGTTTTAAATTCTGCATCAAATATTTCTTGAAAGATGTCTTTAAAACGGCCATCGTAAGCTTTTAGAATGGTATTTTTTGTTGAAAGATAGACTGGAACATTTCGTTGTAGCCCATAATTAAAAGATGCTCTGGCAAAATCACGAATTGATTCATCAAGGTTGTACATAGCCATAGCAACCCCTGCGCTTGGAGCATCAAAAACGTCATGTTCGATAATTTGATTGTCATCTCCGACGAATTTAATACTTAATTTCCCTTTGCTAGGAAATTTGAAATCCGTTGCTTTATATTGATCACCAAAAGCGTGCCGTCCAATAATAATTGGTTTTGTCCAGCTAGGAACGAGGCGTGGGACATTTTTACAAATAATAGGTTCACGAAAAATAACGCCCCCTAAAATATTACGGATCGTGCCATTGGGTGATTTCCACATTTTTTTAAGGTTAAATTCTTTAACTCGTGCTTCATCCGGTGTGATGGTTGCACATTTTATACCAACCCCGTATTTTTTGATAGCATTGGCAGAATCAATGGTTACCTGATCATCGGTTGCATCTCGATTTACAACGGAAAGATCGTAGTATTTAAGCTCAATGTCGAGATAGGGATGGATCAATTTATCTTTAATATATTTCCAGATGATACGGGTCATTTCGTCCCCATCGATTTCAACAACGGGGTTTTCCACTTTGATCTTTGCCATGCTAAGTCCTTTTTGTTTAAGTGATATTATTTTTTATAGCATTTTCAGCTTTACAATGAAAAGTAAAAACAAGAATGATATAAGGAACTGTTAAAACAGTGAGTTATCAATAGGATAAAAATTATTTTTAAACTAATTCATTAAAAAATAATATTCATTTTTTAATGTGATCATTGTATCGTTGATAAAAAGCTGATGCAAGAGAAGGATCAGTGAAATTTACTACAGGGTGTAGGGAATCTTTGTTTTTTGTAAGATGTTTTATTTAATTATTTGATAAATTTATATTATTATGGCGTTCGTTACGGTTTTTAGAGATATTATGTTCGGAAAATCAATTGATAAATAAGGTTATATATACAGCTCTTTCAGCTCTCAGGTAGTGATCTGTTTGTCTAAAAAATTGAATGTGATAGACAAGGATCTGTAATCAAGAAGAGGCGGTATAAACCGAGTTTTGAATTAGCCCTTAGAACGTCTTAAAAATTGTTCTTAAAGCTCTTCTGGGAACTCAATAGAGTTTTATAAAGAGTGACAGCTGTGTTTGCTAGAAAATACAGCTTACGTGTTAATGTGCCTTACAAATTTTAAACATTACGAAATAACACTATTCCATAGATCTATAGTTAACGCGTCTTCTTTTTCTTATAAGCATAAGTGATATAGCATTCTCTTGGGGATATAAAAATCACCCACACAGAAACTTTAGCAATTCTCTTCACAGGATAATTGCAAAGATCCTATTCCCTAACCTTTATTCATGCACCCCGCACCTTAAAAAAACATATGAAAAAACAATAGGTTATTTGGGGAAAAAAGTGATATGGTACGCCCAAGGGGAATTGAACCCCTGTTTCCGCCGTGAAAGGGCGGCGTCCTAACCTCTAGACGATGGGCGCGAACCAATGATGAGGCTTATAGAGAGGATCTTTTTACTTCGCAAGCCCTCTGCGTAATTTTTTTTAAAAAAACATATTTTATTGCATTATTTTGGATATGTTATCGTCACTCTTGTCCGGATTATTCTACTTTCTAGAGTTGGCGTGAGAAAATAGAGAGAATAATTCATTGGTTGATCATTTTTTATGTTAGCATGAATGATAATCGAATGATATTTTTCGTGCTTACTTTTTTGGGAAATAAAAAGCAATTAAATCAGAATATTAAATGTTATAGTATTTTACTTGTCTAAAAGTCCTCTATGAAGGAAAATAATCATCCAAGATTTTGGCTAAAACCATAAGCGGTTATAGATCAGTTTCCTGAAATAAAACGACAAACATATCATTAATGAGCTAAAAAAAATGACACGAATCATATAAGATTGCCTCTGCGATTAGGTGCGCTTTCCTTTCGTTTAATAAAATGTTCGCTGTAAAAATGAAAAAAATATTGCAACAAATCCAAAGTAAAATGAAAGCTAATAATCATTTTTTCAGATGCTTATTTAAGCTCCATTCTTTGAAGCAGTCGTTTTAAAAGGATATTACTCTTTAAAAGAGATAAATTTTGTATTCTGAGAGATTTTGATTGAACGAACAGTTTTGTTGTACAAGAGGACAAATTGGGTTGAATAGAGTGGGGGACTTCTTTAGATTATATTTGGTTGTAAGCATTGTTTTCATTGATTTGCACATCATGTTTTTTAAAAGAAGAGAGGGATAAGCAGTTAGAGAATGGCAGAAGCTTTAAGAGTTGGCATTGCGGGTCTTGGTACGGTTGGTAGTTCAGTTATAAAAATTCTGCAGGAAAAAGCGAGTAGTTTAGCTTGCCAATGTGGACGATCAATCAAAATTGTTGCTGTTAGTGCACGTGATAGAAGCCGTAATCGTGGAATTGATCTGAGTGATGTAAAATGGTTCGATTCACCAGTGGAGTTAGCGTCTTCTGATGAGATTGATGTTTTTGTGGAATTAATTGGTGGTGAATTAGATATTGTACATCAAGCTGTTAAGAAGGCGCTTGAGGGGGGGAAACATGTTGTTACTGCCAATAAAGCACTTCTTGCACGACACGGGGTAGCACTTGCTATGAGTGCAGAAAAAAAAGGTGTTTTTTTTCATTTTGAAGCTGCTGTTGCTGGGGGAATTCCTGTCATCAAAGCGATGAGAGAATCACTTTGCGGTAGCCGGATATCGCGAATTTATGGCATTCTCAATGGAACCTGCAACTATATATTAACACGTATGTTTAATGAGGGACTTTCATTTAAAGATTGTTTGACGGATGCACAGAGACTTGGTTATGCAGAAACTGATCCAACTTTTGATATTGGTGGAAATGATACTGCTCATAAATTGGCTTTATTGACAAGTTTAGCGTTCGGAACGGCCATTTCGTTAGATGATGTTTATGTTGAAGGAATTAGCAATATTTCGCAGATTGATGTCCGTGCAGCTGATGAATTGGGTTATCGGATTAAGCTTTTAGGGGTTGCATTAGAAACCGATTCCGGAATTGAGCAGCGTGTTCATCCAACAATGGTACCAACATCATCAATGATTGCACAGATTCATGGCGTAACAAATGCCCTTTCTATTCAAAGTGATTTATTAGGTGAATTGCTCTTTTCTGGTCCTGGTGCTGGAGGAGTGGCAACAGCATCAGCGGTTATTGGTGATTTGGCTGATATAGCGAAAGCACATACTGGTTTTCAGTATGCACCTGTTTTCAGAAATCCAGCATTGGGGCTTGCTCCTCATAAAAAAGCACGTATTTCGCATCATGCAGGTGGGTATTTTATTCGTTTGAATGTTCATGATCGTGCTGGTGTTTTTGCTGCAGTAGCACAGCATATGGCTGATAATCACATTTCATTAGAGTCGATTGTTCAAAAACCTTTTGTAGAAAGCCAGATTGTAAAAACAATTATTTTAATAACGCATGAAACAACGGAGGTGAATGTACGAAAAGCACTTGCAGCAATTGAAAAAGATGGTCATCTTGTTGCAAAGTCTCAATTTATTCGTATTGAATCTATGGCATAAAATTGAGAAGTTGTTTAATGACAAAGAGAGAAATTTTAATGTTTTTTCTTTTGTGGAAAGTTTTCATCTTTGCCAAAAGCTTTCTTCTTAATGTTTAACGATAAATGCTAATGCTTTTTTTAATACTCATTCAGTAGGATTTTTTATATGCCCGCATCTCAGAAAAATTTAAATGGACTTGATCGTATTTTAACACTTGAATTGGTACGTGTCACTGAACGTGCTGCTGTTGCAGCTGCACGTTGGCGCGGACGCGGTGATGAAAAGGCCGCTGATCAAGCTGCTGTAGATGCAATGCGTCAGGAGCTTAATCGGTTGCCTATTGATGGTACAGTGGTGATTGGTGAAGGGGAACGCGATGAAGCTCCTATGCTTTATATTGGAGAAAAAGTAGGGCTTCAAGAGGGAACAGCGATTGATATTGCACTTGATCCACTTGAGGGAACGACAATTTGTGCTAAAAATCTTGCTAACTCTCTAGCTGTGGTTGCAATTGCTGAAAGG
Source organism: Bartonella sp. 220B (assembly GCF_026930205.1). Classification (GTDB taxonomy): domain Bacteria; phylum Pseudomonadota; class Alphaproteobacteria; order Rhizobiales; family Rhizobiaceae; genus Bartonella. Next base: position 52,102 of record NZ_JANHOI010000005.1, read on the forward strand.
GGTAATTTACTTTACGCTCCTGATGTTTATATGAAAAAAATTGCTGTTGGTCCTGGTTATCCCAAGGGAGTTGTTGATATAGATGCTTTGCCTGCTGATAATATTCATGCCCTTGCAAAAGCTAAAGGAGTAGCCGTTAATCAGGTAACTGTTTGTATTATGGATCGTCCTCGTCATGAAAAACTGATTGAGGAAGTGCGTGCAACGGGAGCATCAATTCGTTTAATTGGCGATGGAGATGTCGCGGCTGTTATCGATACAACAGATCCAGATGAAACGGGTATTGATATCTATATGGGGACTGGTGGAGCACCAGAGGGTGTGTTAGCTGCTGCAGCCTTGCGTTGCATTGGTGGGCAGATGCAAGGCCGTTTGCAGCTTGATACAGAAGAAAAAATCGCACGTGCAGCCAAAATGGGAATTGATAACCCCAATAAAGTTTATACAATGGAAGAAATGGCAAAGGGTGATGTGTTGTTTTCTGCAACAGGTGTAACGGATGGCAATATGCTTTCAGGTGTTAGATTTACGCCTCGTTATATTCAAACAGAAACACTTGTGATGCGTTCACATACCGGTACAATCCGTCATATTAAAGCGCAACATAGAGATTATTCAAAATTTGATTAAAAGAATGCTTTCTTTTTTGCAGAATCTGTTAAGAAAGTGAAAAAGTATTATTGGGAGGGGAACTGTGCTTCCATAAAAACTCTAAGAGATGTTTTCATGGAAGTATTGATAGAGTGATTTGTAGAAATATCTTCTTATTGTTATGAGAGCTGGACAGAGTGTACCCAGTCATTTTTATCTTCTATATTACCTTTTTGAAGGTCAACCAGTTGCATGCGAAGTTGTCTTGTAATTTCACCAATCGTTTCATTTCCGATAATAGCTTCTCCATCTTTGTATTTAAAACGGCCGATTGATGTAATAACGGCTGCTGTACCACAAGCAAAAACTTCTTTAAGATGACCACTTCGTGCATCTTCTTTGAGCGATTCAAAAGAATAAGGGCGTTCTTCTATCGTTAATTCCATTTGTTGCGCCAATTGTAAAATTGAGTGACGTGTTATTCCTGGAAGGATAGTGCCATTCAGTGTAGGTGTTACAAGTGTATTATTTTCCATAATAAAGAAAACATTCATGCCACCGAGTTCTTCAATCCATTTATGCTCAACCATATCCAGGAAAAGTACTTGGCTACAATTATTTTGTGCTGCGCGGCTTTGTGCCAGTAAGCTTGCTGCATAGTTTCCACCACATTTTGCCGCACCTGTGCCTCCTGGACCAGCACGGCTATAATCCGTTTCGATCCATACGCTAATAGGCTTTTCTTCTCCTTTAAAATAGGATGCAACGGGAGATGCTATGATACAAAAAAGATATTCTTGAGAAGGGCGAACACCTAAAAAGGCTTCATTACCAAACATGAATGGACGTATGTAGAGGCTCGAATTTGGAAGATCTGAAACCCATTTTTGATCAATTTTTATCAATTGATTAACGGCATCTAAGAAAATGTCTTTTGGCAATTCTGGCATAGCCAAACGCTTTGCTGATTCTATCAAACGTTGTGCATTGGCATCGGGGCGGAATAACAAGATGCGTCCATCTTTTGCGCGATAGGCTTTTAAACCTTCAAAAATTTCTTGCCCATAGTGCAAAACGGTGCTTGCTGGATTAATCTCTAAAGCTTTGTATTGAGAAATAACAGCGTTATGCCAACCTTTGTCTTTAGTCCATTGGATGGTACACATATGATCTGTAAAAAATTGACCAAAACCAGGATTTTTTAGAATTTTTTCACGATTCTCGTCTGATAAAGGAGAGGGATGCTCTTCTATTTTGAACGGAAGTGGTGATGTGGAAGTTTTCATAATTAAAACCTTTTAGGATATGCTTTGCCGCGACGTACTTTTTTATTAAAAAGATAATGAGATATTTCCATTATAACTTTATTATTAGCAAAACATTTGTGTCAATGCTTTATTATAGAATTAATTGTAAAGACTATTGAGAAATCTTTTTGTTTTCATGTTCCTTCTTCTTGATTAAGTAATCTGGAACTTTTCGTGATATTGAGCGTTTTTCAAAATAAATATCTGAATAATTTTATCTATGTCTATGGATATTTTGTAACTTAGATAGGGGAATTGAAAAAAGGAATTCACTATGATTGACAGAAATTACCACACATATGAGAAACGTATAGCTGATGAAAAAAAAGAGCGTGAACAGCTTAATTCAATTGGTAGAGGTATTCTTGCTATCCTTCTTGGAGTTTTTATTATTTGGTTCGTTTTTGGTTTTTTAGGATCTTTTTTTGAAAAATCTCCAGAACATGTATCTCATCATAATGCTATACAATCAAATCACATGATCACAGATCCGAAAAAAGATTCAAATTCGACATCTCAAATACCTGATACATATAAAAACACGACATCATCTTTACCCTATGAGTAATTCCTCAGATAAAAAATTTCATGAATCATAGATTAAGGTATAAAATTTTTTAAATGTATAAGCTTAAAAAATTGAAGAGATTTTAATTCCTGAAATTAACCAATAAACTCAATCATTGGTATTAAATAAATCATGCAGTAGTCATTAAAGCTGTTGCATGATTTATTTAGCGCGTGATAAAGCAATTTCCTCCAGAGCTTTTGATGTTTTCACAAAGGCTTACAGCGTCATTCCGATTTTGCGTCTGTATACGAACACGATAGTAGGTTCCTTTACCTGGTATGAGTGCAGATTGAATATTTAAAGGACGAGTACCAATAAGGAATCCAAATCTAGACTTTATGTTTTCCAAAGAATCTTTGGCTAACGCATGGGTTGGTTGGGATGCAAGCTGTACGTAATAACTTTCTGCATTTTGTGTGACTATTCGGTTTGGTGAAGCTGTTCGAGAATCAGCACGCAGTTGTCGTTCTGAATTTTTTTTTGCATACGAAGGAAGAGGTATAACTTTTCCTTCAATCTTAGAGGGAGAGGTGCTTTCAGCTATTATTTTATCGATGGCACTCGTGAAGTTATGTTCTGTTCCTTTATTATTTGTATTGGAATCTTGAGAAGAAACAGGCGAAAAATCTTGAGATTGATCTACAGTGGTGTGATTAGTTGTTTCTTGGGGTTCGTCAGCAGTTTTTTTCTCTGTGTGATCCATTGGTGCCAGTACAACGGTGCCATCTTGGTTTACAATAACAGTTTGCACTTCTCGTGTTGGAATGGTGTGATTGATAGCTTCTGTTACTGCATCTTCAACATCAGATTCATGAGGAGAAGAGGATGAAAAACTTGTAGATTTTTGTTGGTTTAATTCTGTTAAGTCTTCAGGTTGTTCAGAATTATCAATAAGCGATTGCTGTGTATTTTCTTGTTTTTCATTTTGTTCAGTTGTTTGTTTATAAATATCTAAATTATGTGCAACATCATTTTTCGTTTCAGTTGTTTCTTGTTTAAATTTGAAAGGTGTATTGTCAGCATGGATAATGGGCACATTTCCATTTTTTTGTGATGGCATAAAGAAATGAGAATAACTGAAGAAACCCATTGTTATTAAGATGAGAAGAACAATAGTTTTAGTAAGCGTTTTACCAACAATAGAACTTTTCACGGGAGGGTGAGATGATGCATGCATGGGGATTTCATCTATACCTTTGTATAATGCATTCTCTGTAGAAAAGGAGGAATTGTACCCTACATTGTTGGCGGGAGCATAGTTAGCATTTTGATCTTGTAAATTTGTATATGCATCTTCTTTTGGAATATCCATGGTTTGATGAAAGATTTCATTGAAGACTTCACTTTGCTGTTGTTGCTGCAAAAAATTTTCTGCTGAAACATTTCCTACATTGAATATATCAGCAAATTCTTCTTTCAAATCATCAGTTGGTACATCATATTCTGGGGCTTCATACGGGACTTCAGGAACCATAATGGGGCCAGTTTTTTCTACGATTTCCTCTGCAAATTTATGAGTATTAACATTTGGAGGAGGAGTATCTCTGTGCATATAGTTATGAGCAAAAAGGCTTTCTCTTTGTTTTGTGCTAAGAGGTTCTGATGAGGGGTGCATATCATTTAAATTATTTTGATACGACGCTTCTTTATTATTTCGCTTGGAGCTATTTTCAGTGCTGTTGATATATTGGTTTTGAGCGTCACGATATTTTGGAGTTGTTCCAGCATAAGTTTCTTGTTTTACGGATTCCTCTTCATAAAACTGTGGATAATCGGCACTATAGCGCTCCTGTGAAACGCCTTCTAAATAAGACTGTTTGTCCATTTGTGTTGAATTGAAAGATGATGGAAAGCCAATTTCTGTTTCATTTTTTGCAATATCTTTTTTCTCTGAAATAAGGTCAGAAGATGAGGGAAATATATTCGTATCCGTAGAAGAGGAGACATTATTGTAATATTCTGTAGCCCATTTCTCTTGATCAGCTGAAACTTTATATGGGTGGTTTATGGAAACGTCGTGAAAGCTTTGATTGTCATCATAATTTTGTTTTATAGAAGTATTTTTTTGTTGTGAGGTTGTTTGTGCAAAACGGCTAGCTTTTTCAATGGGTTCTGATGTGATTTCTCTATGATCGTGTTTATCCGATTCATTGAAAAAGAAATTTTCTGATTGTACGTTAAAATCACGTTTTTCAAAAAAAGGATCAGCACTGATGGGGGGAGTTTTCTTTTGAGATGATTGATTCTTTGGGATAGGTAATGGAGAAAGTTCATCTAAAATTTGCTCTTCATCATGATTCAGAGTTGAAGAGTATAGCTCTTCAGACGAAAAGTTGTTTTGTTCTGATTTGTTGAAAAAAGTTGTTGGTTCAGCATTTGATGTTGGTTCATTTGGCAAGTCATTTGTTAAATTATTTTCAAATTCTGTTTCTAGAAAGGACAAATCAAAGTCATCTTCATAGGATGAAGCTTTAGGAGTGTGAGCTATGGATTGATCCGTCTGTAAAGAAGATTGATCATTTTGATGTCCACGTTGTTTATTTGGATTAAAAATGCGCGTAAGCCTCTCTAAAGGATCATTGTGTTCATGATCTTGTTTTATTTCGCGTGAATTTTTGCGATCATTATCGCTCATAGCTTTTCTCACATAATGATTTGCATATGCATTCAATAAATGGTTAATTTTAATTTGTTATATTTTAAAATTACAAACTTCCCCCTTTTGCCACAAGGATATATGAAAAATATCAACAAACCACCTATTTTATGTATTTATAGAACTTTTTCAACGCATTTCTGTCGGTGCTTCAACTCCTACAATTGTAAGTCCTGATGATAAAATATTTATGATAGCTTGTATCAAGCCCAATCTGGCAAGTGTAAGTTCTTTATCATCAGGCTGGATGAAACGCAAAGCAACATTATCACTCCCTTTATTCCAATGAGCATGAAAGCTGGAAGCAAGGTCATAGAGATAAAACGCCAATCGATGTGGTTCTTTATGAATTACAGCTTGTTCAATGATACGTGGGTATTCAGAAAGTTTGCGTATGAGGGATATTTCATTATCGTCTATTAATCGGTTGAGGTACGCAATCATTGTATCATTTGAAAGATTTTCAATATGCAGGGTTTCTTGTGCTTGACGAAAAACAGAGTGACAACGTGCATTTGCATATTGTACGTAAAAGATGGGATTATCTTTTGATTGCTCTGTTACTTTGGCAAAATCGAAATCAAGTGGTGCTTCACATTTGCGGTACAGCATCATAAAACGCACTGGATCACGGCCAACTTCTTCTACAACATCCCGTAAAGTCACAAAGGATCCTGCTCTCTTCGACATGCGCACAGGTTGACCGTTGCGAAAGAGCTTTACAAGTTGACATAAGAAAACACTCAATTTGGCTTTATCGCCAGAAATTGCTTTGGCCACGGCTTCTAATCGTTTTACATAACCAGCATGATCAGCACCTAAAATGTAAATCATTTTATCAAAATGACGATTAAATTTATCGCGAAAATAAGCAACATCCGCAGCAAAATAAGTATAAGAACCGTCAGATTTAACTAAAACACGGTCTTGGTCATCTCCAACATCTGTTGAGCGGAACAAAGTTTGTTCGCTTGTTTCCCAGTCTTCTGTATTTTGCCCTTTTGGTGGTGGAAGCTTTCCTTTGTAGATATAACCACTTAAAGTGAGATCGTTAATTGTATTACGAATAGCACGTGCATTATCTGCATAAAGCATCCGCTCAGAGAAAAAGATATCATGATAAATGTTAAGAGCTGCCAAATCTTTTCGAATCATTGACATCATGGCATGAATTGCCCGCTCTTTCACGATAGATAAAACTTCATCTTTATCCATAGTGAGTAATTGGTCATCAAATTCTTGGACAAGCGCTTGGCCCAAAGGTATCAGGTATTCACCTGGGTATAATCCTTCTGGAATTGCATTAATTTTTTGGCCGAGAGCTTCACGGTAGCGTAACAATACGGAGTGGGCAAGCACGTCGATTTGTTTTCCAGCATCATTAATGTAGTATTCTTTCGTAATATTGTATCCGACGAATTGCAACAAATTAGAGAGAACATCTCCCACAACAGCTCCTCGGCAATGTCCTACATGCATTGGCCCTGTTGGATTTGCTGATACATACTCAACATTGATACGTTTTCCTTGTCCCATCGGAATACGACCGTAAGAGACGCCTAATTCAAGCATGGATTTTATAGCATTTTGCCAAAATCGTTTTGTAAGCGTGATGTTGATAAATCCAGGTCCAGCAACATCAATACAGTCTATGGAGGGCTCATCTTTGAGAAGTTCTATGATTTTCTCTGCAAGCTCACGCGGATTAAGCCCTATAGACTTTGCAAGTACCATAGCAGCGTTGGTTGATAAATGGCCATGTGAAGAATCACGGGGGGGATCAACAGTAATTTTAGATAAATCTAGATCTTCTCCATTTTTTCCTTTGATACCAGATAATTCGAGTGTTTTTTTAATTTTTTTCTCGAAGTTTTTAAAGACATTCATATTCAATTTCCATCATGTATTCAAAAGCAATTAAACGAAATTATCTGTATGGTCAAATAAACGGTGATATTCGCGTAGAGCATAGTGATCAGTCATACCTGACAAAAAATCAGCAATGAGACGTGCTAACTCTTGATTTGTTAGGTGCGTTGTTTTGCTGTACCAACTTTCAGGCATGATATCCGGATTCTGATGATAACAGTCGAATAATTTTTGTACAATGCATTTTGCTGCATTACGACGATTGAGAACTTGTTCATGGTAATAAAGATTTTCAAAGAGAAAATCTTTTAGTTCTTTTTCGTAAACTGTCATTGCAGGAGAAAAACTCACAATGGTTTGTTTTGCTTGGTGAATATCGTTTATGCTTGTTGGTGCAATGTGTGCCAAATTTTTTTGTGATTGTTTGATAACATCTTCAACCATGATTGTTATCTGTTTGCGTACGAGTTCGTAGCCGCGCCGAGTTTGATCAAGTTGGGGATATTCTTTTTTTATATCTTCTAATAATGCTGCGGTGAGCGAAACCTGTTCGAATTGGTCAATTGTTAAAAATTGCGAACGTAAACCATCATCAATATCATGCGCATTATAAGCGATATCATCCGCAATAGCAGCGCATTGTGCTTCTAGTCCAGCAAAACAATCGAGCTCAAGATCTTGCTTTATATTATATTGTAGAATATCGATCGGGACCTCTTTTTTGTTCGCATAAGGACCGAAAAGGGGACCGTTATGTTTCACAAGCCCTTCGAGCGTTTCCCAAGTAAGGTTAAGCCCATCAAAATTTGCATAGCGTTGTTCCAGTTTTGTGACAATGCGTAATGCTTGCGCATTGTGGTCAAAACCACCATATTGTATCATAGCTTCATTAAGTGCATCTTCTCCTGCGTGGCCGAAAGGTGTATGCCCAAAGTCGTGAACAAGGGCAATGGCTTCAGCCAGATCTTCATCAAGATAGAGCGCACGGGCTAATGTGCGAGCAATTTGAGAAACTTCTATTGAATGCGTCAGTCGCGTACGATAATGATCACTCTCATCAGCAATAAAGACTTGCGTTTTATGTTTAAGGCGTCGAAATGCATTAGAATGAATAATACGGTCTCTATCCCGTTGAAAAGGTGATCGTATAGGACTTATCGTTTCATGGAATAATCTACCACGGCTTGTTTGTGGATTGGCACTATAGGGTGCTCGAGAGTGGTAATTAAAATTGATATCGTTTATGTCCATTGTAAGCTGTCCATTCTCATCCTAAATTGAGAGAGGCTTATATTTTAAATAAAATTCTCTTTTTCTGAGATACTCTTTCTTGATAGTTTAATGCAAGGATATATAAAATGGGTGTGAATATTTCAGATATTGCTGCTAAGCGGATTGCTCAGATACTTTTGAATGAACCAGATAAAATAGGGTTACGTATTTCCGTTGAAGGCGGTGGGTGTTCTGGTTTTTCTTATAAATATAGTTTGGTTTCTGAAATGAGTGAAGATGACCTCGTTTTAAAAAAAGATGGGGCAATTGTCCTTATTGATTCACTATCGCTTCCCTTTATGGAAGGAGCTGAAATTGATTTTGTTGATGATCTTATGGGACAGTCTTTTCAAATTCATAATCCTAATGCCGTTTCATCGTGTGGTTGCGGTGTGAGTTTTTCAATTTAGAATGATGATTTTAGTGATATTGTTTCTTGAAAAAATGATCACTTTGGTCAACAATGTGAAAATGGCTATTCTTATAAAAATATTGCGCCGGTGGTTGTGGTTATGTGTGGCGTTTATCTTATTGATTTGGAATAATTGTGTCTTTTCTGAGGAAGGGAGAGAGCAGGGTTATCACCAAAAAAATTCCACAAATTTTCTTTCACACTCTCAAGGTTTGGAAAAAGATTCTGAAAAAGAAAATTTAATTTCTAAACCACAACTTATTTTGCATGCTCGGTTAACAAACAGTAATGAAAATATTACGAAAGGGCTTGTATGGCGGGTTTATACACCTATCCTAGGAATTGATAATAAATTACCATTGGCTGAAATTTATGAGGGGGGAAGCGCACGTTTTGATTTAGATCCAGGAAGTTATCTTGTACATGTCTCATTTGGTCATGTGAGTGCTATGCGTCATGTAACTTTAGAAAGTGGGCAGAAACTTGTTAAAAAATTTAATCTTGATGCTGGTGGTGTTATTTTAAATGCTACACTGCTAAACGGTATGATCAATGAAAAGGAATTGCGTTTTACTATCTATGAAGATGAAAAAGAAAACGATGATACCGGTGTGATTTTATCCAATATTAAACCTCAGTCAATTGTGCGTTTGAAAGCTGGCAACTATCATGTTGCTTCTCATTATGGATCCATTAATGCTATTGTTCGTTCCGATATCCAAGTAGATGCAGGTAAAATTACTGAGGTAACTCTTGAACATCAGGCCGCTCAAATTGTCTTAAAGTTGGTAAGGCAAGAAGGAGGAGAAGCACTAGCGGATACAAGTTGGTCTCTTACCAATGATTCTGGTGATATCATTTATGAAACAGTTGGCGCTTATGCTTCATTGGTGTTAGCTGAGGGAGAGTATATTGCGATCGCTAAAAATAAAGATAAAATTTATCAAAAAGTTTTTTCAGTTGTTTCTGGTCATGATGAAGATATAAGTGTGGTTGCAGATACACAAAATATGCAACAAATTGATGAAGAAATGGATTGATGCTGATGAAGCGGCATAAATCATCATTGAAAATGGATAGAGTGTTTTGCTTGTAGAAATTTCGACAGTTGGTGTGTTTTTTGCTGGTGCTTTGTCTTTTTTATCACCGTGTGTTTTGCCTTTAGTCCCTCCTTATTTGTGTTATATGGCAGGTATTGGTATTGATGATTTGCGTTCACAAAAACGTGAGGGAAAAGTGTTTATCCGGCGGGCGCTGTTATCTTCTGTTTTTGCTTTTGTGCTGGGTTTTACAACCGTTTTTATTGCTTTAGGTGCGAGTGCAAGTACAGTTGGCAAGTTCATCGGTTATTATCGTGATTGGTTTGCAATTGCTGCTGGAATTATCATTATTATTTTTGGTTTAAATTTTCTGGGGCTTTTCAAAATTGCTTTTTTATTTCGTGAAGCACGTTTTCAAATGCATAAAGTGCCTACTGGTCCTTTAGGAGCCTATATTATTGGTTTAGCTTTTGCATTTGGTTGGACACCTTGTATTGGTCCAATTTTAGGACCTGTTATAACGCTTGCCGGAACAAAAGAAACTGTGGGTGAGGGTGCACTCCTTTTAGGGATTTATGCGTTGGGTCTTGGTGTGCCTTTTGTGTTAGCAGCTTTATTTTCAAGTCATTTTATGAGATTTTTAGGCGCTTTTCGTATTCATTTAGGAAAAGTTGAAAAAATGATTGGTATTTTTTTGGTCGTTACAGGTATTTTATTTTTAACAGGCTCTATGCAAAATCTTTCCTTTTGGCTTTTGGAAAAATATCCTTTGTTGAGTGATATTGAAACTATTCGTTGGCATGATATTGTCAGTTTTTTTGGATTTTCTCGTTAGTTTTATGTGTTTTTATGGTTAGAAATTGTCTTTCTATTGTTCTTGCAGCCGGTGAGGGGACACGTATGAAGTCGTCTCTTCCTAAAGTACTGCATAAAATTGCTGGATTACCTCTTATATGCCATGTTCTCAAACAAATAGAATTGGCAGGCATTTCACAATTAGCAGTTGTTGTGGGGCTTGGTGCTGAAGATGTCACTGAAATTGTTCAATCATTTGTAAAAAATGCAATGATTTTTGAACAAAAAGAACGTTTAGGAACGGCTCATGCTGCTCTTTGTGCGCGTCCAGCTTTGCAAAAAGGGACGGATGATGTTCTTATTGTTTTTGGTGATACGCCTTTGATTGAGCAAGATTCATTGCTGAAGATTCGTGCGCAGCTTGCTGAGGGAGCTGATATTGTTGTTGCTGGTTTTTATGCTTCAGATCCAACAGGTTATGGGCGTCTTCTTGAGAAAAATGGTAAAGTTATCTCAATTATAGAAGAAAAAGATGCAAGTGATGAAGAGAGAAAAATTTCTTTTTGTAATGGTGGAATAATGGCCATTAATGGGAAGCATGCACTTTCTCTTTTAGAGAAGGTTGATAATCATAATTTGAAGCAAGAATATTATTTAACGGATATTGTTTCTATTGCGGCACGTGAAGGATTGGATGTTCGAGTCGTTGAAGTGCCTTTTGACAATGTTATAGGAATTAATAACTGTTTGGAGCTTTCTGATGCTGATGCTGTGTGGCAAAAGCGCAAAGCATGTGATTTAATGTTCTCTGGTGTTACGATCCTTAAACCAGAAACTGTTTATTTTTCTTATGATACAGAAATTGAACCAGATGTAATCATCGAGCCAAATGTTTATTTTGGGTCGGGGGTAAAGGTACATTCTGGTGCTGTTATTCATGCATTTAGTTATCTAGAAGGAGCGGTGGTTGGTGCAAATGCAAGGATTGGTCCTTACGCACGTTTGCGTCCTGGAACAGAGTTAGCACGATCTGTGAAGGTTGGAAACTTTTGTGAAATTAAACAAGCAAAAGTAGGAGAGGATACTAAAATTAATCATTTAAGTTATATCGGTGATGCAGAAATTGGTGCAGCGAGCAATATTGGAGCTGGTACGATTACGTGCAATTATGATGGCTTTCACAAATATAAAACTCAGATTGGTGATAATGCCTTTATTGGTTCTAATTCAGCTCTTATTGCTCCCTTAATTATTGGAAAAAGTTCTTATATTGCTTCAGGAAGTGTTATCACTGAAAATGTACCTATAAACAGTATAGCTTTTGGGCGTGTACGACAGGTCATAAAAGAGGATTGTGCAGCAAGATTGCGTGCACGTTTGTCGGCAAAAAAACAGAAAAAGTGATCAGATACAGTTTATTTTTTTACTTTATCGGAATCTCACAATTGGGAGGCTTATTTTTAAGTATTGTCATGTTACATATTTGAGTTATGTGATGATTTAAGGCTTTGAATGAAGGCTTACTAGATTGTTTTATGGAATACTCTAAATTTTAGGATGTGAGTTGGAGCTTTTAATGTGCGGTATTATCGGAATTCTCGGAAATAAGTGTGTTACATCTTCTTTGGTTGATGGTTTGAGGCGTCTTGAATATAGAGGCTATGATTCCTCTGGTATAGCGACAGTGCATAATGGACGCCTTTACCGTATGCGTGCTGAAGGAAAACTCATTCACTTAGAAGAAAAGTTAAAAAAGACGCCTCTAGAAGGAAATTTAGGAATTGGTCATACGCGCTGGGCTACGCACGGAGTTGCTGTGGAACGGAACGCTCATCCTCATGTAACGGAACGACTTGCGATTGTTCATAATGGTATTATTGAAAATTTTGTAGAATTGCAAAAGGAACTCATTGAAGATGGTTATATCTTTGAAACAGAGACAGATACAGAGGTTATTGCACATTTAATTACGCGTGCGCTAAAAAATGGTCTTTCTCCACAAGAAGCAATGCGCACAAGTTGGAAAAGGTTGCAAGGTGCCTTTGCTATTGCTGTTATTTTTGAAGGTGAAGATAACCTTATGATTGCTGTTCGTTCTGGTCCACCTTTGGCAATTGGTTATGGAAAAGATGAATTTTTTGTAGGATCTGATGCCATCGCGTTAGCTTCATTTACAGATCGTATCAGTTATATGGAAGATGGTGATTTGGCTGTTCTGACACGGGAAGCTGTAACAATTTACGATACCAATAACAAATTGGTAAAACGCCCTATTACAACATTGTTTGAAGGAGCTTTATTGGTTTCTAAAGGGAATCATCGTCATTTCATGCACAAGGAGATGTTTGAACAGCCTGAAGTGATTTCTCATAATTTAGCGCATTATTTTGATCTTGGAAATTATACAGTTCGCTCATTTGAGAATTTGATTGATTGGAAAAATATTAATCGGATACTTTTTGCAAGCTGTGGAACAGCTTATTATTCAACTTTAGTTGCACGTTATTGGTTTGAGAGTTTTGCTGCTTTAAGTGTTGATAATGATATGGCTTCTGAATTTCGTTATCGTGAACCACCTATAACAGCTGATGTCTTGCCGATATTTGTTTCTCAATCTGGTGAAACAGCAGATACATTGGCATCTTTGCGTTATTGTCGTGAGAATGGTGTGAAAACAGCGACAATTGTGAATGTTGAACAATCGACAATGGCAAGAGAAGCTGATTTTATTCTCCCAACATTAGCAGGTCCAGAAATTGGGGTAGCCTCAACAAAAGCTTTTACTTGTCAGTTAGCAACGCTTGCTGCAATGGCGCTTAGTGCTGCTAAGCGACGTGGATCTCTTGCAGAGAAGGCAGAACATCAATTTGTTCAACAATTAGCAGAAGTGCCGCGGATTTTAAACGAGGTTCTAAAGTTAGATGATAAGATTGAACGGATTTGTCGTCATCTCGTAAATGTAAGAAGTGTTCTTTATCTCGGACGTGGAACTTCTTACCCCATTGCTTTGGAGGGGGCACTTAAATTGAAAGAGCTTTCTTATATTCACGCTGAAGGTTATGCCGCAGGAGAGTTAAAACATGGGCCGATTGCACTGGTGGATGAGACAATCCCAGTGATTGTTGTGGCACCTTATGATCGGTGGTTTGAAAAAACTTTTTCTAATATGCAAGAAGTGGCAGCACGCAATGGTCGTATTATTTTAATCACTAATAAAAAAGGGGCAGAAGCAGTTCATTTTGATACCTTATCAACTGTTATTTTGCCAGATATGCCAGAATTGATTACACCCATTATTTATGCTTTACCCATTCAATTAATTGCATATCATACAGCTGTTTTATTGGGAACAGATGTTGATCAGCCTCGTAATTTGGCAAAATCAGTCACTGTTGAGTAAGTTTTCCAAGGGCTTCGTTGAAAAATAATAAGAGATAAAAATTTATAAAAGAATTTTTACAATAGTATCTTGTGAAGCTTTTCATTTTTATTTGATTGCTTTTTTGTTGTTATCCTGCGCGTAATAGACGTGTAGCTTCGTCACGCCCGAAAAGATAAAGTAGCAAACGGAGAGCTTTTCCTCGTTCTGAAAAAAGGGTAGGATCACGTTGCAAAAATAAACGTACATCTTTTCTTGCCATTGATAAAAGATCACTATGTACTGCAAGATTTGCTATATGGAACTCAGGCATACCAGATTGACGTGTTCCTAAAAGCTCCCCTTCTCCTCGCAGGCGCCAGTCTTCTTCTGCAATTTTAAAGCCATCCTCTGTATTGCGTATAATATTAAGACGTTCTGCAGCATTTTTTGTGAGTGGATCTTTGTAGAGTAAAATACAGGAGGATTTTTTTTCTCCCCGTCCAACACGTCCCCGCAGTTGGTGCAATTGTGAAAGACCAAAATGTTCCGCATGTTCTATGATGATGATAGAAGCATCAGGAATGTCCACTCCGACTTCAATAACTGTGGTTGCAACTAAGATACAGATATCTCCACATTTAAAAGATGCCATGGCAGCTTCTTTTTCAACCGTAGACATTTTTCCATGTATCATACCAACACGTGTTCCAAATCGCTCATGGAGAATAGCAAAACGATTCTCAATTGAAGTGAGATCAAGAGTTGATGATTCTTCTACTAAAGGACAAATCCAATAAAGTTTTTCTCCTTTTTCTAAGGCAACGGCAATGCGTTCTATGAGTTCATCAATACGTTTTAAAGAAAGTGTTGCTGTTGTAATTGGTTGCCGTCCTATGGGTTTTTCGGTAATTTTAGAAACATCCATATCACCAAAAGCTGTCAAGACGAGTGTGCGTGGAATAGGGGTAGCGGTCATTACCAGCATATCAGGTTTATGGCCTTTTGCTGTAAGGGCAAGACGTTGATGCACACCAAAACGATGTTGTTCATCGATAATAGCTAAAGTAAGATTATAATAAGTAACGGTATTTTGTATAAGAGCATGGGTTCCGATAATAAGAGAAGCTTGGCCTGATAAAATATCGTTTAAAATATTTGTACGTGATTTTCCTTTTTCTCGTCCTGTTAAAAGAACGGTTTGTAGCCCGATCTTTTCAGCAAGAGGCGCAATTGTAGCAAAGTGTTGCCTAGCAAGAACTTCTGTAGGAGCCATTAAAGCGGATTGTCCTAAATTTTCAGCAACTTGTGCCATTGCCATTAGTGCAACAACAGTTTTTCCTGCTCCTACATCACCTTGAAGAAGCCTTAGCATCGGTTCTGGTGAAGCAAGATCATTTGCAATATCTTGTATTGCCTTTGTTTGTCCGTTTGTAAGTTCAAAGGGGAGGGCTTTCAGCAATTTTTGAGTGTAAGTTCCTGTTGATGGTTGAGAAGTACCGACAAGAGATTTGGTTTTTAAACGCATTAGTCCAAGAGCTAATTGACAAGCGAGTAATTCATCATAGGCAAGACGTTTGCGCGCTGAGCTTTCTAAGCTTAAATCATCAGGATCGATGGGGGTGTGAATGCGGCGTAAAGCAACAGGAAAAGAAGAAAAGTTTTGCTGCTTTTTGACGCTTTCTTCTATCCATTCTGGTAAGAGCGGAATAGAATCTAAAGCGTTTTGTATTGCACGCCTTAGTGTTTTTGCTGATAATCCAGCGGTAGAAGGATAAATAGGTTCAATAAAGGGAAGCTGATTTGATTGCTCGCTTGGTACGATGTGATCGGGATGTACCATTGAAAGCTGTCCATTAAACTGTTCAACTTTACCTGATACAATGACTTTTTTTCCTTCCGGTAGTTGCTTTTTTAGCCAAGAATGTTGAGCATGAAAAAAGACTAAATTTATTTTTCCTGTTAGATCATGCGCGATGACGCGATAAGGTAAACGATTACGACCAACGGGTGGTGGTTGATGCTGATCGATAACAATTTCGAGAGTAATGATGGATCCCTCTTGTGCACAGGCAATACTGAGACGCATTCTACGGTCTATAACGGAATGGGGCATTAATTGCAGAAGATCAATAAGAGTAGGTTCACGTTGTGTGGGATTAATATTTAAGACTTTGGCTAGCAAGCTATAGACCTTGGGTGTAACCCCAGAAAGAGTGCGGATAGAATTAAAAAGAGGTGTAATAAGGCTTGGAGGCATAAGGAAATTTAGCCTGCTCTTTTTATTTTTTCTAGTGTTTTAAAAGAGCTTTTTGGGGATAAGTTATATATGTGAAATTTTCTTTCTTTATATTTTGCATTTTAAGAAAAAAATCAATATTTAAAGTTACATAATAAAAAAGTATAAGAATAGAATGTTAGTAATATTCTATAATGTTCTCCTTTTTGTTTTTGTGTGTTTATTTGCTGTGAATAGGGATATTTTCTTCATGGAAGTCTTCTGTAAATATCAATAAAACTTGAATGTCTTGGCTCATATGCAGAGTGATGCGTTTATAGATTTAAGAACGTAATAATTGAGAGTATTTTCTTATTATTAAGACAAATAAGGATTGCAATTTGGTATTTATTTTGCAGTGGGAGTTTTGAGAGTGGCAGAAGATAAAAATACAATACGAGAGACAAACAAATCTCTTCCTCGCTTTATTCATTTGAGAGTGCACTCTGCTTATTCGCTGCTCGAAGGGGCTTTAAAAATTCCGCAAATTATTCAACATACGATTTCGGATCAAACACCAGCAGTTGCTATCACTGATACGAATAATTTATTTGGTGCATTGGAGTTTTCACAATATTGTTTCTCGCATGGGATTCAGCCTATTATTGGTTGTCAGCTTACCGTTGATTTTGGTGATAAAAATGATAATTCGCGTTTTGTTAAGTGGCACTATCCTTCTGATTTGTGTTCTCTTGTTTTGTTAGCGGCTAGTGAGATCGGTTATGCGAATTTGGTTCATCTTGTTAGTTGTGCCTATCTTGATAAGAGTGATACTGATCCTCCTCATATTAAAGTTGATTGCCTGTCATCACACAGTGAAGGAATCATCGCTTTAACAGGTGGTAAGGGAGGTCCACTTAATTTTTCTTTGGCAGAAGGGAGAAAAGAACGTGCTGTTGAACATTTAATTTCTTTAAAAAATCTTTTTGGTGATCGTCTTTATGTGGAGTTACAGCGGCATGACTCTTTTGATCGACAAGTAGAATCTGCACTTATTGAGTTGGCTTATGCACATGAAATTCCCCTTGTTGCAACCAATGACGCTTTTTTTCTGAATAGAGAAGGCTATGAAGCACATGATGCACTGATGGCGGTTGCAGAAGGACAAATTGTCTCTAATCCAGATCGTAAACGTGTAACACCGGATCATTATTTGAAGTCACAAGATGAAATGGTTGCACTGTTTTCTGATCTTCCAGAAGCTCTAGAGAACAGTGTTGAAATTGCATTGCGTTGTCATATAGCTACACCCATTCGAAAACCAATTTTGCCTCGTTTTATAGAGCAGTCTGTTGATTCAAACTTTGCTTTAGAAGTAGAAGATCGTGAATTATTAAATCAAGCCAAGGCGGGTTTAAAAATGCGCCTTGAGACAATTGGATTGGCCGAAGGATATACTGTTGCAGATTATGAGCAGCGGCTTGACTATGAAGTTTCCGTTATTACACGTATGCAATTTTCTGGCTATTTTCTTATCGTTTCAGATTTCATAAAATGGGCGAAGGCGCATGATATTCCTGTTGGACCAGGACGTGGTTCTGGTGCTGGTTCACTTGTTGCTTATGCTTTGACTATTACCGATGTTGATCCATTGCGTTTTTCTCTTCTCTTTGAACGTTTTCTGAATCCAGATCGTGTTTCTATGCCAGATTTTGATATCGATTTTTGTCAAGAGCGGCGCGAAGAAGTTATTCAATATGTTCAAAAAAAATATGGGCGCGATCAAGTTGCACAAATTATTACATTTGGTAAGTTACAGGCACGTGCGGTGCTGCGTGATGTTGGGCGTGTTTTAGAAGTCCCTTATCGTCAAGTGGATTATCTTACAAAATTAGTTCCTGCTACTCCTGGGAGCCAAGTTGAATTGGCTGATGCTATCAAGGATGAGCCTAAATTTGAGGAAGAAAAGAAAAAAGATCCGGTTGTAGGACGCATGTTAGATATAGCACTTCAGCTGGAGGGGCTTTATCGTCATGCATCAACGCATGCAGCAGGGATTGTTATTGGTGATCGGCCACTTTCAGAACTTGTTCCTATGTATCGTGATCCTCGTTCCGATATGCCTGTTACACAATTTAATATGAAATATGTTGAACAGGCTGGGCTGGTAAAATTCGATTTTCTTGGATTAAAAACCCTTACTGTTTTGAAAATGGCGGTAGATTTTGTCGCCCGAAAGGGTATTCAAATAGATTTGTCGAATATCTCTCTGAATGATGAAGCAACCTATGCTATGATGGCACGTGGTGAAACGGTTGGTGTGTTTCAAGTGGAAAGTTCCGGTATGCGTAAGGCATTGATTGGGATGAAGCCAGATCGTATTGAAGATATTATTGCTCTTGTAGCGCTTTATCGTCCTGGTCCAATGGAAAATATTCCAACCTATAACGCGCGCAAACATGGGGAAGAAGAAATTGCTTCTATTCATCCGAAGATAGATCATCTGATTCAAGAAACACAAGGTGTTATTGTGTATCAAGAACAGGTTATGCAAATTGCTCAAGTGCTTGCTGGTTACTCGCTTGGGGAAGCGGATTTATTGCGTAGGGCTATGGGCAAAAAAATTCATAAAGAAATGCAACAACAACGTACGCGTTTTGTAGAGGGAGCTGTTGCTGGCGGTGTTGATAAGGATCAAGCTGATATTATTTTTGACCTTTTAGCAAAATTTGCAGATTATGGTTTTAATAAATCGCACGCTGCTGCTTATGCAATTGTTTCTTACCAAACAGCTTATATGAAAGCACATCATCCAGTTGAGTTTTTAGCCGCTTCAATGACGTATGATATGACAAATACGGATAAATTAAATGATTTTCGGCGTGAAGCATTAAGACTGGGTATTAAAGTGATTGCACCTTGTGTGCAAACATCACATCGGGTTTTTGAGGTTGGTGATAACTGTATTTATTATTCTCTTGCTGCCATTAAAGGTGTGGGGGAAGCGGTCGTCGATCATATTGTCGCTTGTCGTGGCAATAAACCTTTTAAGGATATAGAAGATTTTTGTGAGCGTATTGATCCTCGTATTGTTAATAAGCGTGCAATGGAAAGTTTGATTTGTGCTGGTGCCTTTGATTGCTTTCATATTGCACGTGAGATTTTATTAGAAAGTCTTGGAACTCTTCATGCGCGTGCACTTCGTATTCTTGATAATCATTCTAGTGGACAGATTGATATATTTGGGATGACGGGTGGGTTAAAAGAGCCTTTGATTTTATCGCAAACAGCTCCTTGGTTACCAGATGAAAAACTTTATCGAGAGTTTCAAGTAATAGGTTTTTACTTTTCTGCTCATCCTCTGGATGAGTATCAAGATATTCTTGCTAAAAAACGCGTACAAACTTGGATTAATTTTGCTAATGCTGTCAAAGGAGGTGCAGAAGCTGCTAGGCTTGCTGGCACTGTCGTAGCAAAACAAGTGCGTAAAACAAAATCTGGCAAGAAAATGGGGATTATTCATTTTTCTGATACGAGTGGACAATATGAGACAGTCCTCTTTTCTGAGGGACTTTCGGATTATGAGGATCTGCTAGAGCCAGGGAAATCTTTTATCATTACCGTGAGTGCAGAAAATCGCTCTGAAGGTATCAGTTTGCGACTTGAGACAGTTCAATCTCTGGAAAATGAGGACTTACAACATCATAAAATGATGCGTCTCTTTATAAAAAAAGTCGATATGCTTGCGCAAATTGAGCAAAATTTGAATCCTGGTGGAAATGGAGAAGTAGGCCTTATTCTTATTCAAGAGGATGGATTACGCGAAGTCGAAATTACGCTTCCAAAGCGATACAAGGTTAATTCACGTGTGGCGAATGCTATGAAATCGATACAAGGTGTTGTCAATGTGGAGTTGGTTTAAAGGAAGAGTTATTAAAATGAAGACTTGTTTTGAAAAGTGTTTTTGTTTTATCAGTGTCGTAAAACTTTTCTTTGAATTGGATTGTAAGTTTTAAAAGATTTTATTGCGCTATCATGCATTTCTTATGTAACGAAATAAAGAAATCTCATCTTATTTCAGTTAAGTTCATAGCATCATACATATAAAGCCAATTAAGGCTAGATATGATATTCTCTGGTGTGCGAATTCTCATGATAAAATTACGTGCAATTGCTAGAGGACCAGTTGCATGATAAGCTATTCTATTAAAATCTCCACGTTTTTTTACTGCTATAATTCTGGGCATGCGTATTTTTTCGTAAAGTGAAAGAGCTTTCGTTAATGAAAAGTCTTTAAGCGAGAGCACTTCTGCTAATGTAGCAGCATCTTCGATTGCCATAGCAGCACCTTGCGCTGCAAAGGGTAAGGCTGCGTGTGCACAGTCTCCAACAAATACTTGTCTTTCTAAACCTAAAAAACGGTTCTGTTTCATTTGAAAGAGTGGCCAATAAGTCCATTCATCGATATGGTCAAAGACTTGCAAAATTTGTTGATTCCAATCTTTAAAAAGAAATTTCAAATTTTCTTTATTTCCTTTATGTGCCCATCCTTTTTCTGAATTTTTTCCATGCGTAATGGCAACAAAATTAAAAACCTTTGTTGATGATTGAATGGGATAGACAACAAGATGGTTTTGGGGTCCCATCCAAGCGGTAATTGTCTTCACATTTTGTAATAAAGAACAAAAGCTTTTAGGAAGGTTATCAAATTTTGTTGTTGCACGCCAAGCAATAAAGCCACTGAAATTTGCCCTTTCATGAAAAGGAGCTAATTGCCGTAATGTAGACCAAACTCCATCACAACCGATAAGAAGTTGTGTTGCATAAAACTGATATTGTTGTGGCTCAGTTGATGTATCTGTCTTTCTTGTTTTTATATGAATGCTATTAGGAGCCGTTTGGGTAGAGGATACAATAGTTTCGCCTGTTTTATATTTGACCAAAGGATTTTCCATGACAGCATTGTATAAAACTTTTTGTAAGTCTGCACGATGAATCGTGATATACGGAGCACTCCAATTTTTTTCCGATAAATTGGTGAGATTAGCATGCAGTCGCACTTTTAAAGAAACTCCGTCTCTTAACTCAAGAAAATGTGGTATTGTAGCCCTTTCAAGAAGCTTGCTGAGAATTCCCCAATGCGCAAGGATACGGGTTGCATTGGGAGTAAGCTGAATACCAGCACCTACAGCATCAAGCTGTGTACATTTTTCGATAAGTGTCGTTGCAATTCCTTTATGGGCGAGAGCCAGAGCAGTACTTAAACCAGCAATACCTCCTCCAACAATGATTGGTGATTGATCCATGTATTTCCTTCATATTGAAAGAGTGGAGAATGCACTATAATGAATTGTTTGGTTGGTATAAACATCCTGTTGGGTTTGTTTGATTGTATGATAGTGAGGGAACATAGCGATAAAGTGTTGAACAATAAGGACAAATTTTTTCATCCATTGATCCCATATCGATAAAAATATGAGGATGATCGAATGGCTGTGTCGCACCTACGCACATAAATTCTTTTACACCAATTTCAATGGTTTTATATCCAAGATCGTTGTGGAAATGGGGAATATTGTGATCGGCCATGAACAAGCTCCGAATAAATTGCTTAAATCAGGTATGATTTGGATCTTCTCTTTCTCTATGCATGAGTTTGTAATAAAGCTTAGAATAATGCAAGGAGCTTTTTAAGATAAACCAAAGTTCTTTTTGTTATACAGACCCATTACCATGTTTTGAGTCCTTGGCAAGGAAAAGAGTTTCAAGCGTTTTGAAATATGAAATGCCTATAAATAAGAAAGTTTATTTATTGATATGTTTTTATTACGGTAACAGATCATAAAGCGTTTTATGAGATATTTATCCATAAAAATTTTAAAAATAAAAAGAAAGCTTAGCTAGAGTTTATGAAACAGAGGGTGACAGATCAGATTTCTCTATTGGATATAACAATGGAAAATCCGATGCGGTTTGTTAATAGAGAATTTTCATGGCTACAATTTAATACGCGTGTATTGATGGAAGCTGCTAATCCAAAACATCCTTTACTAGAACGGCTACAATTTCTTTCGATTTCAGCAGCTAATCTTGATGAATTTTTTATGGTTCGTGTTGCTGGTCTTGCTGCTCAGATTCGTGATCAAGTTACAGTATGTAGCGCGGATGGGCGTACACCACGAGAACAACTTGATTTTGTGTTAGCTGAGACTTCATATTTGCAGGCTCATCAACTACGAGAATTGAGAATTTTACGTCACGAATTAGAACAGAATGATATTAAAATTATTTGTCCTGAGGGGCTTTCAGAAATTGAAAAATCATGGCTTGAAAAATATTTTTTTGATATAATTTATCCCGTTCTAAAACCTTTATCTGTTGATTCTACTCATTCTTTTCCATTCGTTCCTAATTTAGGGCTTTCACTTGCTCTTCAATTGTCTCGATGTGCTGATCAACACGCATTCATAGTTTTATTGCCTGTTCCAACGACTTTAAAGCGTTTTATTCTTCTTCCTCAAGAAGGCAATCATTTTCGTTTTATTGCGTCTGAAGATGTTATGAGCCTTTTTATGCATTATGTATTTCCTGATTTTAAAGTTGATGGAATGGGTACATTTAGGGTGATTCGTGATAGTGATATTGAAGTAGAAGAAGAGGCTGAAGACCTTGTTCATTTTTTTGAAACAGCTCTTAAAAAGCGTCGCCGTGGGCAGGTTATTCGCGTTGAATTTGATGCAAAAATGCCAAAGAATTTATGCCAATTTATAACGAGAGGTCTTTCTGTTCCTCATAATTGTATCAGTGTTCTCGATGGTTTTTTGGCGCTTAATATGCTGTCAGAAATTGTATCTATTCCACGTGATGACTTGAAATTTATTCCTTATAATCCTCGTTTTCCTGAATGTATACGTAAACATAATGGTGATTGCTTTGCTGCTATTCGCGAAAATGATATGGTCATTCATCATCCTTATGAATCCTTTGATGTTGTTGTGCAATTTTTACGTCAGGCTGCTAGCGATCCTGATGTTGTAGAAATCAAACAAACTCTTTATCGCACATCAAATGATAGCCCAATTGTCAGCGCTTTGATTGAAGCTG
The DNA here is from genome assembly GCF_026930205.1 of Bartonella sp. 220B. Taxonomy (GTDB): domain Bacteria; phylum Pseudomonadota; class Alphaproteobacteria; order Rhizobiales; family Rhizobiaceae; genus Bartonella. The sequence continues at coordinate 75,295 of NZ_JANHOI010000005.1, forward strand.
CTAAAAAGGGGAAATCTGTGACGGCTTTGGTAGAACTTAAAGCACGTTTTGATGAGGAAGCAAATATTCGTTGGGCACGTAATCTTGAGCATGCAGGTGTGCGCGTTTTTTTTGGTTTTATTGCATTAAAAACACATGCTAAGATGTCGCTAATTACGAGGCGTGAAGGAAAACGCCTTTGTTCTTACGTTCATCTTGGAACTGGAAATTATCATCCAGTGAATGCTAAAATTTATACTGATCTTTCTTTTTTTACTACTGATAATGATATTGCTCATGATGTTGCATTGTTATTCAATTATATTGCTCAATATAAACGTCCAAATGAAGCAATGAAGATTGCTTTTTCACCCTTAACATTGCGGAGTCGTATTCTTAAGCATATTGAAAAAGAAATTATTCATGCGCAACAGGGAAAGTTTGCTGCTATCTGGATGAAGGTTAATGCATTGGTTGATCCTGAAATTATTGATGCTTTATATCGTGCTAGTCAAGCGGGTGTGCAGATTGATCTGGTGGTGAGAGGTATATGTTGTTTGCGTCCTGATATTTCAGGAATTTCAGATAATATTCGTGTAAAATCAATTGTAGGGCGGTTTTTAGAACATAGTCGCATTTTTTGTTTTGGTAATGGTCAAGATTTGCCCAGTGAAAGCGCAGTTGTTTATTTGGGGTCGGCTGATATGATGCCTCGTAATCTCGATCATCGTATTGAAATATTGGTTCCAGTTGTTAATAAAATGGTTCGTAAGCAGATTCTTTTACAAGTTATGCTTGCTAATATTATTGATAATCAACAAAGCTTTGATATACTAAACAGCGGAATGTCAAGACGTATAACACCACAAAGAGGTGAAAGTCCGTTTAATGCGCAGGAGTATTTTATGGCCAAAGAAGGTCTTTTGGGGTGGAAGGAAAAGTTTGAGTCTTCTGCTTCGCATTTGGTTGCGTTACATCGGCAGTATGCCAAATTGCGTAAAGACTGAAATCCAATGACATATGTAAATGCTCAGGGTCGACTGAAAGGGTGTAAGCCTGTCGCTGTTATTGATATTGGTTCAAATTCTGTTCGACTTGTTATTTATGAAGGTCTTGTTCGTTCACCTACAGTTTTATTTAATGAAAAAGTTCTCTGTGGTCTTGGTCAAGGTGTAGCAGAAACTGGATTTTTAGAAGAAAAATCCATGAAAATGGCGCTGCAGGCATTAAAACGGTTTCGTGCACTTTGTCGACAGATTGGTGCAGAGGATATCTATACACTAGCAACAGCAGCAGCGAGAGAGGCGAAAAACGGATCAGCATTTATTCAAAATGCGGAAAATATTTTGCAAAATAAAATATATCTTCTTTCAGGAAATGAGGAAGCTCTTTATTCAGCATATGGGGTTATTTCTACTTTTTATCAACCAAAAGGTATTTGTGGAGATCTTGGTGGAGGAAGTCTTGAACTTATTAATATTGATAACTCTCATGTGGGTGAGGGGGTAACTCTACCATTAGGTGGTTTACGGCTACAATATATGTCCAGTAATGATATTGTTGTTGCTACAAAAATTGTCCATGAGCATTTTGCTAAAGCTGCTGTTATTCATAAAGGTATGGCACGTCGTTTTTATGCGGTTGGAGGAACTTGGCGGAATTTGGCAAAACTCCATATGGCAACCAAACATTATTCGTTGCCTGTTATGCATGGCTATGAAGTTGATGCCGTTGAAATGGAAGATTTCTTACGTTTTGTCGTAAGTGGCAGTATCGATAATATGAAAGGGATTTCAGCTGTTTCAAAAAATCGTCGTCAGCTCTTGTCTTATGGAGCGATTGTTCTTATTGAACTCATTCAGTCTATAGGATTTGAAAAAATAATTTTTTCTGGAGCTGGAGTTCGCGAAGGTTTTCTTTATTCAAAATTATCACAAGAGATTCGTGTTTCAGATCCTCTCATTGCAGCATGTACTGAAATGGCTATTCTACGAGCGCGCTCACCAAAGCAGGCAGCAGAACTCATTGATTTCACTACCAATGCCTTTGATGTTTTTGGAATTTCAGAGACTGAAAATGAGTGTCGTTACCGTAAAGCAGCTTGTCTTCTTGCGGATATTGGTTGGCGTATACATCCAGATTATCGAGGCAATGAAGCGGCTAACCGAATCGCATTGGGATCTTATCCGGGAATTTCTCATGAGGGGCGACTTTATGCTGCGCTTGCTGTTTTTTTTCGCAATAAGGGGTTGTTGATGGATGTAGAAACCCTCCCTCTTTTTCAATTAGCAACCAGAAATATAATTGAGAAAGCACACATTCTTGGTGAGATCATGCGTATAGCCCATCTTTTTAGTGCTTCTACTGCTGGAATTTTACCCCATTTTTCATGGTATAAAAAGAAAGACCATGTTGTTTTGTATGTTCCAAGGTGTTATGCTGACTTATTGGGAGAACGTCCTCTCACGCGGCTTAAAAAATTATCAAAAATAATAAAATTGCCTCTTTCTTTCGAAACTTTCTGATTCTCTTTCTATTATATTATGTATTTTAATTGCTCTACAGTTCTCTCTTTGGGGCTTTAAGTTGTTCTTTCCATAAAGCATTTAATTTTTATGGTATCGTGCGTAAAATATTATATCTCCTTATTTTTCTTTTTGAGCTAAGCTGCAATTTTTAAATACGCCAAGCGATATTGATTCAGAAAACCCTATTACTCTTTGAAAATTGAAAGTTTTCTGTTTTTAGGATTTCATCATTATTTGGGGAATTCATTTCAGTTCATCTGAAAATATGGATTGTATGATAATATAACGGATTTTTTCAGAATAAGATTCTTTAAAATTTGATAAGAGCTTTTCTCCTTTTTGATTTTCCATTAACTTTTATATAAAATGAGACATATAAGCTCCATTAGGGGATTTTTATGACAATAATTGTAGTATGCAAGTAACTGTTTTTTATGAATTAAAACTGTTTGGTCATTATTTTCCCATCATGAAAATAAAACCCTATTTGTCCCTTGAGCATTTGTTCAGCTTTTTGACCAAATATTTCATAGCGCCAACCATTCATAGCTGGGATTTTTTTCTTTTTACATCCATTTGCGATTTTTTCTAAGTCATTAGAAGTTGCAATAATTTTAGGTGCAATACCGTTTTCGTTCGCAACAAGTTTTAATAACACTTTGAGAAGATCAACAATGGCATTTGATGTCTCATTGAGTGGATTATATTTAGGAAGAGTGGGTACAGTAGCAAGATCAACTTCTAACCCCTCGTGAACAGCTTTTATTAACGTTTGTGCGATTGAGAATTTATCCCAATTTTTATTCAAGCTACGCAAACGTTTTAAAGCAGCTTTATCTTTTGGTTGTTGGATTGCGATTTCGATAAGGCATTCATCTTTCATGATATGACGACGTGGGATGTTGTATTTTCGTGCTTTGCGTTCACGCCAAGCGGCTATTTTTTGTAATACGGCAAGTTCACGCTGTTTTTGTACTTTGCCTTTTACTTTTTTCCATGCTTCATCTTCAGGCATATCATAGGTTTTTGGAGTTAACAGAATCGCTATTTCATCATCCATCCAATGGGTGCGTTTGTTTTTTTCTAACTGCTTTTTTAAGAAGAGATAAACATCTCTTAGATGGGTCACATCGGCAAGTGCATAGCGTAGTTGTTTTTCGGAGAGAGGGCGGTAACTCCAATCTGTAAAACGGGATGATTTATCAATGTGATGACCTGTACAGCGTTGTACAATTTGATCATAGGAGATAGAATCGCCAAATCCACAAATTGATCCTGCTATTTGTGTATCGAAAAGAGGATAGGGAATGATTCCTCCAAGATGATAAATAGTTTCGATGTCTTGACGTGCAGCATGAAAAACTTTGATGATTTTTTTATCGATCATGAGATCAAAAAATGCTTGTAAATTAATATCTGGTGCTCTTGGATCAATCAGTAGAGTGACATCTGGTGATGCAAGCTGAATTAAACATAGTTGAGGCCAAAAGGTTGTTTCGCGGATAAATTCAGTATCTACTGTTACAAAATCTGAGTTACGTAGAGCAGCAATGGCAATTTCAAGATCTGTTGTTTGTGTAATAAGATTCATCATTTTATTATAGCTAGATAAATTAAATTTGTCTTTTATTGGCTTTTTTTTTGAGTCTTTGATTCCCATATCTTGACAAATGGTTATTAAAAAGCGTTTGTAGCGCATATGAAATTATAATCAAAGGCAAAAACTATGCATCGTTATCGCAGTCATCATTGCGCTGCTCTTCGTAAATGTGATGTAGGAAAAAAGATTCGTCTTTCGGGATGGGTACATCGTGTCCGTGATCATGGCGGAATCCTTTTTGTAGATTTACGTGATCATTTTGGAATTACACAAATTGTTGCTGATCCTGCTTCACCAGCTTTTAAAGTTATTGAAACAGTGCGTTCTGAATGGGTCATTCGTGTGGATGGGGAAGTGTCGGCACGTTCTGATGAGGTTATTAATACATCTCTTCCAACAGGAGAGATTGAAATTTTTGCACAAGAGGTGGAAATTCTTTCGAAATCTGATGAACTTCCTCTCCCTGTTTTTGGCGAACCTGATTATCCAGAAGATATTCGATTAAAATATCGTTTTCTTGATTTACGTCGCGAAACTATGCACAAGAACATCATGCGCCGTACTGAAGTTATTGCTGCTATCAGACGCTCTATGCAGGATAATGGTTTTACGGAATTTACGACACCACTTTTGACAGCTTCTTCCCCCGAAGGTGCGCGCGATTTTTTAGTTCCAAGTCGTCTTCATCAGGGCAGATTTTATGCATTGCCACAAGCGCCTCAGCAATACAAACAATTATTGATGATGTCGGGTTTTGACCGTTATTTTCAAATTGCACCATGTTTTAGAGACGAAGATCCAAGGGCAGATCGTCTTCCTGGGGAATTTTATCAATTAGATGTTGAAATGAGTTTTGTTGAACAGGAAGATATTTTTGTAACAATGGAACCCATTATGCGTTCTCTTTTTGAAGAGTTTGCAAATGGAAAACCTGTAACACAGAGCTTTCCTCGTATTTCTTATGATGAAGCCATACGAAAATATGGTACTGATAAGCCTGATTTACGCAATCCAATTATTATGGAAGATGTTTCACGGCATTTTTATGATTCTGGTTTTAAAGTGTTTGCTCAAATTCTGGCAAATGATGAGAATGCACAGGTATGGGCTATTCCGGCTAAGACAGGGGGAAGCCGCGCTTTTTGTGATCGTATGAATGGATGGGCACAAGGTGAGGGGCAGCCAGGGCTCGGTTATATCTTCTGGCGTAAAGAAGAAGGAAAGTTTGAAGGTGCTGGTCCTATTGCTAAAAATATTGGTGAGCAAAGAACTGAAGCGCTTCGTATGCATCTTGGCCTTGAAAGTGGTGATGCCTGCTTTTTTGTGGCAGGAGATCCAAAGAAATTTGCGTCTTTTGCGGGAGCAGCACGTACACGGGTAGGGGAAGAATTAGACCTTGTGGATCGGGAATGTTTCTCTTTAGCGTGGATCGTTGATTTTCCATTTTTTGAATGGAATGAAGATGAGAAAAAGCTTGATTTTGCACATAATCCTTTTTCTATGCCTCAAGGTGGAGAAAATGCTCTTGCGTACCAAGATCCTCTTACTCTTAAGGCTTTTCAGTATGATCTTGTTTGTAATGGTTATGAGATTGCGTCCGGTGGAATCCGTAATCATTCACCAGAGATGATGCTTAAAGTTTTTAATCTTGCTGGTCTTTCTAAAGAGGTCGTGGAAGATCGTTTTGGTGCTCTTTATCGTGCGTTCCACTATGGGGCGCCACCGCATGGCGGTATGGCCGCGGGTGTTGATCGTATTATTATGCTTTTGCAAGGTGTTAAAAATTTACGTGAGGTTGCTTTATTTCCTATGAATCAACAAGCGCTTGATCTTTTGATGAGTGCTCCATCGGATGTTTCTCTTCAACAATTACGGGATTTAGGAATACGAATTGCTTCTGCTGCTAAAAATGGTTCATAAATTGATGGTGTGTTGTTAGCGTCCTTACCTACAGTAAAGCTTTAATGTCTTTAAATCGCATCGGTGCGTATGTCGTTTATAACAAGCTTAAGGTATATGCTTTATTTCAGTTTTTTAACTTGGAAGAACTAGAAGAAGTAGTCTTGTATTTTAATGTTTGAAAAATGACGCACTGTGGCTAAAGATTATATTCTTCTAAGAGCTTGGGTTTTTAAGTTTTAAATACTTCGTAAATTTTATCATATACCAATTGAAGTACGCGTTTATACAATATGCGTACTTAAAGAAATATAAGGTGAGAGAACGCATTTATGAGCAGATTCTTAAAAAGAATGCTTTAGTTTTTTTAAAAAATTTACGCTTAAAATACTGGTAGAATTATTATTGCTAAGAAATTGTTTTAAAAGCTGTTCTCATTGTTTTTAAGAGAAAACTATTTCATATTTTAGCATGTTCAGTCTAAATATATACCAGACTTAAATGAGCAATAATATTGTTTTTTAGATTTTCTATTTATTCTGAAAGTATCAACCGTTATAGGTTTGATGAATCTATGGATTACTTTTTTGGATTTATTTGTTTCTCTTGGTCGTTCTTAAAGACAATATTTCATTATTTTTCAAAGACATTTTGCATTAACACATCAAGTGTTTTCATCTATTGCTCGATTGGATTATAAAAGCACATGGATAAATTTTTCAAATTGATATAATTTTCTGTTCATGTTTTAATCGCAATGTTTGTTTTTATATGGTCGATTTTTAATAAAAATAATTGGCTTATGAAAAATTGCATCGAAGAAATCTTATAGAATAATTGCTCGTTATTTGGGGAATTGTTGTCCTAATATTATGTCTGATAAAACAAATTTACCTTTTGATAAAGAACATATTGAACCAATAGAGTTACGCTCTGCTTTACAGGAGCGTTATTTGGCTTATGCACTTTCTACTATTACGCACCGTGCATTGCCTGATGTGCGTGATGGTTTGAAACCAGTACATAGGCGGATTGTCCATGCTATGCGTTTGCTCAAACTTCATCCAGGGCAGTCCTATGCAAAATGTGCACGGATTGTTGGTGATGTCATGGGGAAATTTCATCCGCATGGTGATGCATCTATTTATGACGCACTAGTGCGGTTGGCTCAGAGTTTTGCTGTTCGTTATCCCTTGATTGATGGACAAGGCAATTTTGGTAATATTGATGGTGATAATGCTGCTGCTATGCGGTATACGGAAGCACGTATGACTGAAGTGGCTGCATTGTTGCTTGAGGGGATTAATGAAAATGCTATTGATTTTCGTTTAACCTATAATGAGGAAGATGAAGAACCCACTGTTTTACCGGGAGCTTTCCCTAATCTTTTAGCGAATGGTTCCTCTGGTATTGCTGTTGGTATGGCAACATCTATTCCACCCCATAATGTTGCTGAACTTTGTGATGCAGCGCTCCATTTGATTGCTCATCCCGATGTTAATGATGAGGAATTGAATCAGTTCGTGCTTGGTCCTGATTTCCCAACAGGGGGCATTTTAGTTGAACCGAAAAAAAGTATTGAGGAATCTTATCGTATTGGGCGTGGTTTTTTTCGGTTACGTTCACGTTGGCATCAGGAGAGTGGCAACCGTGGTTCTTATGTTATCGTTGTTACTGAAATTCCCTATCAAGTTCAAAAATCACGCCTGATTGAAAAAACAGCGGAATTATTGCTTGCACGGCGGTTACCAATGCTTGAGGATATTCAAGATGAATCGGCAGAAGATATTCGCATCGTGCTTATTCCCAAAAATCGTACGGTTGATCCTGAGCTCCTTATGGAGTCTCTTTTTAAATTGACTGATTTTGAAATAAGATTTCCTCTTAATCTTAATGTTTTATCTTTGGGAAGAATACCAAATGTTCTCTCTTTGCGGGAAAGTTTGCAGCAATGGCTTGAACATCGTCAAGAAGTCTTGATTCGTCGTTCTACTTATCGACTTGAAGAAATTGATCGTCGATTAGAAATTCTCCATGGCTATCTTATCGCCTATTTAAATCTTGATGAGGTTATTCATATTATTCGTGAAGAGGATGAACCGAAAAAAGAACTTATTGGTCATTTTGAATTAACAGAAAATCAAGCTGAAGCTGTTCTTAATATGCGTTTGCGTTCTTTACGTAAGCTCGAGGAATTTGAAATTCGTAAAGAATTTGAAAGTTTGAGAACTGAAAAAAAACAATTGCAAGATTTATTATCCTCTCATGCAAAGCAATGGAAAATAATTTCAGAAGAAATTACAAAAATTCGCAAAATTTTTGGTCCTGATACGGTCTTAGGAAAAAGGCGTACAACATTTGAAGAAGCACCAAGGCATGATATTGATGATATCCACCAAGCGATGATCGAAAAAGAGTCGGTAACGATTGTTATTTCTGAAAAAGGTTGGATGCGTGCTTTGAAGGGGCATTTAAGTGATTACAAAGCACTCTCCTTTAAAGAAGGAGATGGTTTAAAGATAGCATTTCCAGCATTTACTACAGATAAAATTATAGTGGTAAGTACTGGTGGAAAGTTTTTTGCTATTTCTGCAAATAATTTGCCTGGGGGGCGAGGTCATGGTGAACCAATTCGTATTTTAGTGGATATGGATGATGATCATGATGTTTTGACCGCTTTTGTCTATAACGCACAGGATAAACGTCTCTTAGTTTCCTCTCATGGCAATGGTTTTATTGTATCAGCAGCTGAAGTGATTGCCAATACACGAAAAGGTAAGCAAGTTATGAATGTGAAGTATCCTGATAAAGTAAAGCTTTGTATTCCAGTAAAAGGGGATCATGTTGCAGTGGTTGGTGAAAATCGCAAAATGCTTGTTTTTGCTCTTGAACAAATACCAGAAATGATTCGTGGTAAAGGTGTTCGTTTACAACGTTACAAAGAGGGGGGCATTGTTGATGCAAAAACCTTTAATTTATCAGAGGGTTTAAGTTGGCAGGATACGGCAGAACGCTGTTTTAATCGTCAAGCTGATGATCTTATGGAGTGGATGGGAATGCGTGCTGGAAGTGGATGTTTGGTGCCAAAAGGCTTTCCAAAATCGGGAAAGTTTGCCAATTAAATGAGAAAGACATAAAAAATATTGTGTAGCTTTATTACCTTTTTTATAGCAGCATTTATTCGTTAGGATTGTGATGATGTGGTCTGAAAAGATGTCCACGTTCGGCATATAAAACCAGCAATATGGCTATGAGGCTGAGAAAGAAAAACGCTGCTGAATTGGGTATTGTTGTTTCATCAAATTGTTGTGCAATAAAAAAGCCAAGACTGGTAGCAATGGACGTTTGAAGAAAACCAGAGACAGAAGATGCTGTTCCAGCAATTTCACCGACAGATTCGAGAGCAAGTGTATTACAATTGGCCATAATGCCGCCGCAGGCAAACATCAATATACAAAATAGCAGCATGTAAAGGGAAAAAGGCATAATGCCATTTGTTACGAGGGAACCAATAAACCAAATACATGAAGTGATGCAAAAGAGTAAAAGCATCGTATGGGCGATACGCCGCATTCCAAGACGTCCAACAAATTGAGAATTAAAGAATGATGATAAAGCTTGAAAGGCAGCACCGACAGCAAAGGCAACTGGAAACCAGAGTCCTAAATTATAAATCCCTTCATATGTTTGCTGCGATGTATTAACAGAAGTAAAAATACAGCCTAAAATAATGGAAGTTGCTAGTGTGTAGCAAAGTGTTATTCGATTGGTGATAACGACCCACAAGTTATGTTTGATCGAAGAAAAGGAAAGAGAACGTTGTCTGTAAAGAGTTTCAGGCAAGCGCAGTTGAATCCAAATCATCAGCCCAAAACCAATAATTGCCATGAAGATAAAAATAATTTGCCAGTTTCCAAATAATAAAATGAATTGTCCTGTTGCTGGTCCAATCATGGGTGCAATAAGAAAAACCATCATAGCAATAGACATAACTTCTGCCATTTTTCGCCCATTATAAAGATCGCGTACAACAGAAACGGTAAGTACGCGCATAGCCGCTCCTCCGATACCTTGCAAAATACGTAGAATAAGCAATAGAGAAAAATGAGAGACAAAGGCACAACCAATGGCGGTAAAGGAATAAAATGCAAGACCAATGAGAATAAGCTTACGACGTCCATATCGATCACTTATGGGACCAAAAAATATTTGTGAGATGCCATAACTTATCAGATAACCAGAGATGATATAATGTTGATCATTTTCATTGATGACATTTAAACTGTTCAAAATATCTGGCATGGCTGGAAGCATGATGTCAACAGCTATAGAATTGATAGCCATGAGTGCACCAATGAGAATAACAAATTCTTTATAGCCAAGTCTTTCTTTAATTGTATTACTATGCTCTTGTTCGTCGATTGAGTATGACATAGGGCATCCTTGAAATAAAAACTTTGGCTGAACACAGCTCTATAACTGAATACAGTTTTATAAAAGAATAAAAAGTAAGAAAATCTACTTAAGAGATTTCTATAATTTATTACAAGAAATGCCTTTTTCTTTTAGCATTTCTTGTAGTTCATCATTTTGGAACATTTCTTTAACAATATCACAGCCTCCAACAAATTCACCTTTGATATAGAGTTGTGGAATTGTAGGCCAATTTGAATAGTCCTTGATTCCTTGACGCAATTCATTAGAAGCTAGGATATTAATCCCTTTATATTCTACTCCTAGATAGTCAAGAATTTGAACAACTTGTCCTGAAAATCCACATTGTGGAGCATCAGGTGTTCCTTTCATGAACAAAATGACATCATTCTTTTTAATTTCGTTGTCAATAAAATCATGAACAGTGCTCATTTCTCTTCCTCGATATTGCAGATTTTTATGAGTGTATGTGTATGCTCGTACTCATTTCTAATCTTATTGAGTGAATGAATGCAAGAAGAAATTTGGGATTATTTGGGAATATGCGTTTGCAACATTAAAGCATGCAGGTCATTTCCCATATTGCCTTTAAGAGCATCATAGACCATCTTATGTTGCTGGACACGGCTTTTACCACGAAAACTTTCGGAAATAACTTCTGCAGCGTAGTGTTCTCCATCGCCAGCAAGATCACGAATTGTCACAGTTGCATCGGGAATACCTTCGCGAATAAGTGTTTCAATTGCATGAGCACTCATTGCCATGATTATTCTCCTTTATTTGTTTTTTGTAAGAGTAGCATATAGTCCAAGAAAAATGAAAAGCTCTTTATTTCTCACCCATAAATTGTGGAAACCAACTTTCATAAGTTTGTATAAGTTTGTCTACGGAAAGTGTTAATATTCCCTCTATGTTGAGCAAATTACCTTCAACTATACCAAGCTCTGTTAAAGAAACTGCGCTTATTTGTGCAAGTTCTTTAAAGTCGTTGAGGGCTTGAGGTTTGATGGCTAAGAGATAACGTCCTTGGTCTTCTCCAAAAAGCTCTGCATGAGGAGGGAACTTGTTGCTTAATTTGGCTTTAATACCTTTACCTGCTTTTATGACCATTTCAGCAAGAGCAAGGGCTAATCCTCCATCAGAAAGATCATGAGCGGCATGAACAAAACCGCGATGAATAACATCTCGAACAAATTGTCCATGTTTTTTTTCAAGCTGTAAATCTACATGAGGCGGGGCACCTTTATCAATATTCAAAATGTGACGTGCGTAGATTGATTGTCCTAAATGAGAGCCACACGCTCCAATTAAAACAATATGATCTCCATTTTGCATACCATTGATTGTTACCATTTTTGACCAGTCGTCAAGAAGCCCTACACCAGCGATTGTTGGGGTAGGAAGAATGGCTTCTCCATTGGTTTCATTATAAAGAGAAACATTTCCTGAAACGATAGGAAAGTCGAGAATTCTACAAGCTTCACCTATGCCTTTAATGGCGAACACCAATTGTCCCATAATTTCAGGTTTTTCAGGATTACCAAAATTAAGATTATCTGTAGCTGCGAGTGGTATTGCGCCTGTTGTGCTGATATTTCGCCAACATTCTGCAACGGCTTGTTTCCCTCCTTCGTAAGGATCTGCTTCACAATAGCGTGGCGTAACATCAGAAGAAAAGGCAAGAGCACGTTTGTCATTGTTGCTTATACGAATGATTCCCGCATCGCCTCCTGGACGAACAAGAGTATTTCCTTGAATAAGTGTATCATATTGTTCATAAACCCATCGCCGTGAACTTTGATCAGCAGAATTTAATAAGCTAAGGAGTGCATCACCAAGATTTTCAACCCTCTCAACGTCTTCTATTTTAAGGGTTGGTTGTTTTTTAGGTTCACTCCAAGGGCGATCATAAACAGGTGCTTCATTACCCAGCTCTTTAATGGGAAGATTAACAACCTCTTCTCCTTGATGCGATACACGGAAACGCAAATCATCTGTTGTTTTTCCAATAATAGAAAAGTGAAGCCCCCATTTATGAAAAATTGCCGCTGCTTGTTTTTCTAATTCTGGTTTTAACACCATAAGCATGCGTTCTTGGCTTTCGGAAAGCATCATTTCATAGGCGGTCATGTATTCTTCACGAACAGGTACTTTATCAAGGTTGAGCTGTATTCCTAAATTTCCTTTTGCTCCCATTTCCACGGCAGAGGATGTTAGTCCTGCAGCTCCCATATCTTGAATAGCAACAACAGCTCTAAGCTCCATGAGTTCTAAGCAAGCTTCAAAAAGACACTTTTCTGTAAAAGGATCACCTACTTGAACGGTTGGGCGTTTTTCATCGATTGAATCAGCAAATTCGGTGGAAGCCATTGTTGCTCCACCAACGCCATCACGTCCTGTTTTGGCTCCAAGATAAACAACAGGAAGTCCTACGCCTTGTGCTTTAGAATAAAAAAGAGAGTTTGTCTTTGCAACACCAGCGACAAAAGCGTTAACAAGGATATTGCTATTATAACGCTCGTCAAAATTTATTTCTCCACCAACCGTTGGAACGCCAAAAGAATTACTATAGCCACCGATTCCAGAAACAACACCAGAAACAAGATGGCGTGTTCGGGGGTGATTAGGAGATCCAAAGCGCAAGGCATTCATAGCGGCAACAGGGCGGGCTCCCATGGTAAAAACATCACGTAAAATACCTCCTACACCTGTTGCTGCACCTTGATAAGGTTCAATATAAGAGGGATGATTATGGCTTTCCATTTTGAAAACAACACACTGGCCTTCACCAATATCAACAACACCAGCATTTTCACCAGGTCCTTGAATAACACATTTTCCCTCTGTCGGAAGAGTTTTAAGCCACTTTTTAGATGATTTATAGGAACAATGTTCGTTCCACATGGCAGAAAAAATTCCAAGTTCAGTAAATGTTGGCTCTCTTCCAATTAAAGCTAGAATACGTTGATATTCATCATCTTTTAGTCCGTGTTGGGCAATTAATTCTGGTGTAATGGCGATATTATTGCAAAGATTCATGAGTATTTTACCCGTTTAACTAATCGAAATTTAGCATTGTTATTACTTAAAAACTAGCAGCTTAACTTTTATAAATGTTTTGGTGGCTTGATAAGGCAGAAGTTCATAAAATATCAACTAAAATACTGCTTATTTGCAGCATGAATTTAAAAATGAGAAACAGCTTTTGAATATTTTCTGTGTGTTAAAAGAAATATCATCTATTTTATCCATAAAACGTTTAATTGGGACATTTAATCTGCGTAGGAGATGTTTAAATTTTTTGACTTTAAAATAGTAAAAAATACAGTCCACTTTTTATCATCATCCGTTTGCTAATTCTAAAGCACTTTGGAAAAGTAAACGGCCATCAGTACCCCCATGTGCAGGTTCAATGAAGTTTTCAGGATGAGGCATCATACCAAGAATATTACCAGCTTTATTGATGATACCAGCAATATCGTGAACTGAACCATTAGGGTTTGTCTTTTCTGCATAACGGAAAACAACTTGTCCATTATCTTCGATTTTTTTTAAGGTTTCGCTGTCAACAAAATAATTTCCATCGTGATGAGCGACAGGACAGCGAATAATCTGTCCTGTCGAATAAAGGCGAGAGAATCTTGTGTTGGCATTTGCTACTTCAAGCTTTATTTCACGACAAACAAATTTTAATGAAGCATTACGCATTAAAGTACCAGGCAATAAGCCCGCTTCCAACAAAATTTGAAATCCATTACATATACCAATTACGGTAACACCTTTTTCTGCTTTCTCACGAACAGTTTGTAAAACTGGTGTTCGTGCACCAATAGCTCCACACCTTAAATAGTCTCCATAAGAAAAACCACCAGGAATAACGATGACATCTACATCTGGAATTGTCGTATCTGTTTGCCAAACTTTAAATGGCTCAGTTCCTGTTATATGATGTAAGGCAGCAACCATATCCCGATCGCGATTGAGTCCAGGTAACTGAATGATGGCAGTTTTCATGAAGAGCTCCACCTAAAGAAGTTCTATAGTATAATTTTCAATGACAGTATTTACCAGTAACTTTTCACACATTTCTTCAAGTGTTTGCTGTGCAGTTTCAGGAGATTGATCATCAAGCACGATATCAAAAATTTTTCCTTGGCGAATGGAACGAACGCCTTTGAAATCTAAACTTTTTAAAGCACCGACAATTGCTTCTCCTTGTGGATCAAGGACACTGTTTTTTAAAGTAACTGTAACACGTGCTTTCATTTCTTATTTCCTGTTCACAGTATTCCTCTTCTTTAAGAGGTGTATTTACTAACTATAAGGAAAGGTAACAGAATGTTGCCTTGTTGTTTATTTTACCAAAACTGGACCACTTGGTCGCGGAGGTTCGTTTTCATTGATGATACCAAGGCGTTTTGCAACTTCTTGATAAGCATTAATCAGTCCCCCCATATCACGCCGAAAGCGATCTTTATCCATTTTTTCTCGTGTGTGCATATCCCATAGTCGAGCAGAATCAGGTGAGATTTCATCAGCAAGAACAATGCGCATTGCTTCATCTTCCCATAAGCGACCGAATTCCATTTTAAAATCAATAAGTTGAATGTTAACGCCGGCAAAAAGTCCAGAAAGAAAATCATTAATACGAATCGAAAGTTGCATAATGTCTTCTATTTCTTGTGGAACAGCCCAACCAAAGGCAGTGATATGTTCCTCCGTTACCATTGGATCGTCAAGAGAATCATTTTTATAATAAAATTCGATAATAGATTGTGATAGAGTCGTTCCTTCTTCTAGTCCCAAACGTTTAGCAAGGGAACCAGCGGCAACATTCCGAACAACAACTTCCAATGGGATAATTTCAACGGCTTTAATAAGTTGTTCACGCATATTTATACGTTTGATAAAATGTGTTGGAATACCCAAACGGCTAAGATGGCTAAAGATATGTTCCGAAATACGGTTATTTAAAACCCCTTTTCCATCGATCACTTCATGCTTTTTTGCATTAAAGGCTGTTGCGTCATCTTTAAAAAATTGAATATAGGTCCCTGGTTCAGGTCCTTCATATAAAATTTTGGCCTTGCCTTCATAAATACGGTGGCGACGATTCATTATGATTCTCTATTTATTTGAGAGGTTTTAATAGCATTGATAAGTAAGACTATCCTAATTGGTAGAAATCCTCAATGATTACTATAACATTTCTTGTTGCTTTTGTCATTGAGACTTTAGCAAAAGGAAATGGAACTGCATAGATACATTGAAGACACATATTTTTCTTTAATCAGATTTTTGCGAGAAAATGGGAAAGAACCATAAGTCCTTCAGGCCAAGGTCCATGTCCAGATTCTGCATTAATATGGCCTGAGTGTCCTGCATCAATAAACAATGAACCCCAATTATTGGCAAGTTTTTCTGCTACTGAGAAGTGACAAAATTCATCATTTCGGCTGGCTATGACAACAGAAGGGAAAGATAACTTTTTGCAATGATAGGGACCAAATGTCATTAAATGTTTGGGGCGTATTTTATCATTCGTTACATCTGGAGGTGCAACAAAAAAGGCGCCACAAACTTTTTCTGCATTTTGTAGCGTTGCATGAATAGCGGTGGGAACGCCTAATGAGTGGGCAATAATGACAACAGGTTTTTGAGCTTGTGCAATGGCGTTTTCAACTTCATAAACCCATTCTTCAAAAACAGGCTTTGACCATTGGGTTTGTTGAACACGGTGGGCTGTAGACAGTTTCTTTTCCCATCGTGTTTGCCAATGATCAGGGCCAGAGCCTTTGTAGCCAGGAACAATAAGAATATCGAGTTGATTTGCTTTCATGATATTGTTTCCTTATTACAACAGATTTGGAAATAATATGTTTGTTTCCTGTTCTTTGTATGTATTTTTATTACTCATCAAAAACGCGTTTAAAAATTGTGTTGATATGTTTGGTGTGGTAAGAAAGGTCGAATTTTTCACGCAGTTCTGCTTCGCTTAAAGCTTTTGTTACCTCTTTGTCGTTAAGCAATTCTTCTAAGAAATCTTTTCCTTGTTCCCAAACTTTCATCGCATTTCGTTGAACAATTCGATAGGAATCTTCACGACTCAATCCAGCTTGCGTGAGAGCTAGAAGTACGCGTTGTGAGTGAACGAGCCCACGAAATTTATTAAGATTTTTTTGCATATTTTCTGGATAGACAATCAAATTTTCAATGACAGATGTGAGACGCACAAGAGCAAAATCAAGCGTAATGGTTGCATCAGGCCCAATATAACGCTCAACAGATGAATGAGAAATATCACGTTCATGCCAAAGTGCTACATTTTCCATAGCAGGGATTGCAAATGCACGTACCATACGTGCTAACCCAGTTAAATTTTCTGTTAAAACTGGATTACGCTTATGAGGCATAGCTGATGAGCCTTTTTGTCCAGGTGAGAAATGTTCTTCTGCTTCAAGGACTTCTGTTCGTTGTAGATGGCGTATTTCTATCGCTAATCTTTCAATAGAGGAAGCAATAACACCAAGTGTTGCAAAGAACATGGCGTGACGGTCGCGTGGTATCACTTGAGTAGAAACAGGTTCAGCGCGCATTCTCAATGCTTTTGCTACATGTTCTTCAACACGCGGATCAATATTAGCAAAAGTTCCCACAGCTCCTGAAATAGCACAGGTAGAAATTTCTTCTCGTGCGGCAAGAAGACGTTTGCGACATCGAGAAAATTCAGCGTAGGCGAGGGCGAATTTTACTCCAAATGTTGTTGGTTCCGCATGAATACCGTGACTCCGCCCAATGGTAATTGTTTCTTTATGTTCAAAAGCACGTTTTTTTAGTGCTTCAAGAAGTTGATCTATGTCTTTTAGCAAAAGATCACTCGCACGCATCAATTGAATATTAAGCGTTGTATCTAGAACATCGGATGATGTCATACCCTGATGAATAAAACGTGCTTCTGGTCCAATAAATTCAGCGAGATGTGTTAAAAATGCTATCACATCATGCTTGGTGATTGCCTCAATTTCATTAATGCGATTGACATCAAATTCTGCTGCTGTTCCTTTTTGCCAAATGATCTTTGCTGCTTCTTTTGGAATAATTCCTAGTTCAGCTAGGGCATCACAGGCATGTGCTTCAATTTCAAACCAAATACGATATTTTGTTTGAGGTGACCAAATTGCGACCATTTCAGGACGAGAGTAGCGTGTTATCATAATTTTTCCTTATTTTGAGAGAGTTGCTGCTTGGCGCAATGCATTAATACGTGTTTTATAAAGTTCTTTATTGCCATTTTTATAAATTGCAGAGCCTGCAACGAATACATTTGCACCAGCTTTTGCAGCGATCCCGATTGTATCAACAGTGATACCACCATCAACCTCAAGATCAATAGGTCTGTTAGCAATCATACTTTTAACACGTTTGATTTTATCTTGCATTTCTAGAATAAAACTTTGTCCGCCAAAACCAGGATTGACGGTCATGACGAGAATAAGATCTAAATGATCAAGCAAATATTCAAGTACATATTCTGGTGTGCTTGGGTTGATTGCAATGCCTGCTTTTTTTCCACTTTTTTTGATTATTTGTAGCAAGCGGTGAAGATGGGGGCTTGCTTCAGCGTGAATGGTTATAATATCCGCTCCCGCTTTTGCAAAAGCTTCAAGGTAAAGATCAACTGGTGCGATCATTAAATGGACATCAAATATCGCGTTGGTTAATGGACGGAGTGCTTTGACGATATCAGGACCAAAAGTAATATTAGGCACAAAGTGGCCATCCATAATATCAAGATGAAGCCAATCCGCACCGGCATCAATAACATCCAATACCTCTTGGCCAAGTCTGGAAAAATCAGAAGCCAAGAGTGAAGGTGAAATAAGATGAGAATGGGGCATTAATATCTCCTTGATTGGCTTATTAGCTGTTTCTATCATGTAGTTCTGTATACTAAAATGTCTTTTGTGTTATAGGATGTAAAAGAAAAAATACGTGCAATAGACCCTTTTTATGGAAAGATTGTTTGAGATTTTAAAGCTGTACTTAAGTGAAAGATATGTCAAATCATACAACACATTTAATACCTAAACTTCAACATAATATCACTGTTTCTTCGCAAGAATATCGAGATGCTATGAGCCATTTTGCAGGAGCTGTACATATTGTGACAACAAACGGAATTCATGGAAAGCGCGGGGTGACAGTTTCAGCCTGTTGTTCTTTATCTGATGATCCTCCAACAATCCTTGTTTGTCTCAGACGACATAACCCTAAGAATCAGTGGTTTATAAAGAATGAAAATTTTTGTGTGAATAGTTTGGCAGGAAAGCATCGTTTCTTAGCAGATATTTTTTCTAGGCATTGCATTTCTACACAAAATGAACGTTTTGATAGAGAACAATGGGGTACTTTGCAAACAGGCGCTCCTAGTCTTTTAGATGCCTTAGCATCTTTTGATTGTCGTTTGATTTGTTGGCATGAACATGCAACGCATTGTGTTTTGATTGGTGAGGTTGTTGCAATTCACTCTCATCAGGAAAAAGACGCTTTAATGTATTTGAATCGTGGATATCACACTCTTCTTTTGTAAGGATTTTAATTTTTTCATTTTGAAATGAATTTTGTTGGTAAACTTGAGGTTGCATTTAATCAAATGGGTAAGGATTATTTTATATGACACTGAATATTTAAATATTTTTCTCCCTATAGGCTTTCCGGCATAACGAAAAAAGGAAATTCGTGACAGGTATTATGCCAAGAAAATACATATTATGCAAAGAAGCTACTAAAAAATGATAATTTTAAACATATTTGTAGGTTGTTATAAAAAAGCATTTTACTCTTGTGTTGATCGTTGTTGCACAATATATAGACCGCACTTACCATGTGTGGAGGTTTTTATGGCATGAGCGAAGAGATTGATAGTCAATATCGCCCTAGTGAAGATGAGCCTTTCATGAATGAGCGGCAAAAGGCATATTTCCGTGCTAAATTAGTTTCTTGGAAGAATGATATATTAAAAGAAGCGCGTGAAACTTTAGAAAATTTGCAAGAAGAGAATGTTGGTCAACCTGATTTGACTGATAGAGCCTCTTGCGAAACTGATCGTACAATCGAATTGCGTGCTCGTGATCGTCAGAGAAAACTCATCGCAAAAATAGAAGCTGCTTTGGAGCGTATTGATAATGGAACTTACGGTTTTTGTGAGGAAACTGGCGAACCGATTAGTATCAAGCGTCTTGAGGCGCGGCCAATTGCAGTTCTATCATTGGAAGCACAAGAGCGCCATGAGCGACGGGAAAAGGTTTATCGTGATGATTAAGGTTGATTGCGGTGATCGACAAATGAGATGCATGGTATAAGAATTTTGTATTCTATTTTTTTTGAGTAGGGATAAATAGAGAGGGTTCTTGTCGCCCTTCAATTTCCGCGGTGATCGCTGAATCTTCAACATTTTGATTCAGGAAAGGTGTGGAGGTTTTGTTTTGTGTGTGTTCTCTTTTTCCAGAAGAAGATCTTTTTTCTGTAAGGACAAATTTGGGGGGCGCTTCTGTTGGTGTTAATGTTGGCTGTGTTTCTTTCTTTTGTATGATGGGGCTGCTGGTTATACTGGACTCTACAACAACATCTGTTAGTCCGCCGATAAGAAGCAAATGCTCTTTATCATCACAACGTACTAAAACGAGACGGCGTGTGCGATCAAGAGCAATCGTCTCACATAAAGTTAATCGCGGTGGATGTTTTTTTTTGTGGAACCTGAATTTCTTTCTCTTTAAACGGCGTAAAAACAGAAGAATTGTAGCAACAGCTGCTATTGTTATTATGAAAAATATAAAACTTACAGTTATATTCGCCGCTGATGTGCCTATTTGGTTTGACAACCAGATATACATAAAATTTCTCCCATTTTAAACGGAAATATCATTTTTTATTGAAATAAGTTTGTAAATATACTCTTAAAAGGTTTGCTTATTAAGAGAAGAAAAGGTCTTTTTAACATTGAGTGATTTTTCTGAGAAAGATATTATCATACCCTATAATAATGATTATAGAGGGTATTTGTGGCATTGAGAGACAGCTATGATCAAGGCAAAGTGAAAATGAATAAAGGTTTTGAGAAAAGTAAAAAATCATCGTCTTTTTCAGTATATCAAAGAGGGGGGATGCTTGGTATTTTTTTAATATTAGCGTTTCTATTCATTATAGCACTTCTTAGTTTTTTTTATCCGCTGAGCTTTTTACAAAAGATGGGATTGGCATCTTTTTTGGTTTTGGCGGTTCTCGGGGTTACTGCGCTTGTTTTGAGTGGAATGGGGGTTTTGAGATATCATGTAGCACAGTTGTATGATGAGTTTGATCTTGAGATCTTTAATGATACTGATGATGCAATTATAGTCTCTGATTTATCAGGTTTTGTTTATTATTCTAATCAAAGTTATCAAAAAATTCTTACCTATAAGCCCGAGTCTTCTTGCTATGTGGTTATTGCTGATCTTCCAGAAGCTAGTGCACTTGTGTATCGCTTAAAGGTTGCAGCATGTAATAATCTTCCAGCACAAGAAGAGCTTAGAGTGGAGCAATCGATTTTTTCCCATTCTACACATAAAAAACCTTTTTGGTATAACATTTCTGTTCAACCGATCACAAAGCACAGCAAAAAGTTTTTATTTTGGCGTATTGCTGATATTTCGCATTTACAGGAAAATCGTGAAGTTTTTTTCTCGAATCTTCAAGAAGCAATCAATCATTTAGATCAAGCTCCTGTCGGTTTTTTATCCGTTAACACACAGGGGATGATTCTATATGCAAATGCGATTTTTGCTGAATGGTTTGCAATTGATTTAGCAAATTTTTCTGTTGGTCAATACAGTTTTGATCAGTTATTTGATGGTGTTGAAGCCAATAGCACATGGAGTGATATTTGTTTGCAAAGCAACAAATATCAAAGTTCAGGTTACTCCTTACCTTATACGTTTTCGTTAGCTTTAAATTCAGAGACTGCTGAAAAGAAAACATTGAATTGTTTTATCTGTGCTTCTTCTCTCTCAGAAAATGAAGCTGTTTATCGTATCGTGATAATCCCACAGCAAATAGAAAAGCGAGAAAACGATGATCAATTTAAATTACCTAATGCATTAGTAGAGTATTTTGATGCGAGTCCCTTTGCAATAGCAGTGGTGAATCAAAAAGGACACTTTATTTACATCAATAATGTCTTGTCATCACTCATGGAATGTATAGACGGAACTGTTAATCTTTATGACGTTATATCTCATCGTGATTGTGCACAGTTAGAGCGCGCATTTCAGAAAATTATGACAAATAAAGACTATACAGTTTCGCTAGAAACTGTTTTAGAAAATAACGAGGAACGCCATTTGCGTCTTCATGTTATGCCTGTAAAGCCATATTATGATGATGTCTTACAAGATTTCATTATTGTCTCTGTTGTAGAAATAACAGAGCAAAAAACACTTGAAGATAAAATGGTGCAAAACCAAAAAATGCAAGCTATTGGTCAATTGGCTGGTGGTATTGCTCATGATTTTAATAACGTTTTAACAGCAATTTTGATGTCATGCGATCTGCTTTTAAATACACATCGTAGTTCTGATCCCGCTCATGCTGATCTTATTAATATCAAAAATAATGCTAATCGTGCTGCTGCACTTGTACAGCAATTATTGGCTTTTTCTAGAAAGCAGACGCTTCGCCCTGAAAAGGTTGATTTTACAGACTTTTTATCAGATATGCGCAATCTCATTTTGCCTCTTTTAGGCAATAATATTCAATTGAAAATTGTTCATGGTAGAGATTTGTGGAGCGTTGAAATCGATCAAGGATCTTTTCAGCGTGTTATTATGAATTTGGTTATTAATGCGCGTGATGCCATGCCAGATGGAGGTGTTGTTACAATTGCAACAAAAAATATCACAAAGCAACAGAGTGCTGAATTTGATTATGTTGGTTTTGGAATTGGTGAGTATGTGCAGCTAATTGTTTCAGATACAGGAACTGGTATATCATCTGCAACACAAGAAAAGATGTTTGAACCATTTTTTACAACAAAAGAAGTTGGAAAAGGAACAGGGCTCGGTTTATCAATGGTTTATGGAATTATCAAACAGACAGGTGGTTATATTTATTGTGAGAGTAGAGAGAGGGAAGGGGCAACATTTCATATTTTTCTTCCCCGCTACATTCCTTCTCATAATGTAGGAGTTTTTCCAAAGATTGACAAAGGTGAAGAGCAAGAAAAAAATACAGACTTAACAGGGTCTGCGACTGTTTTATTGGTTGAAGATGAAGATGCTGTCAGAATGGGTGGGGTAAGAGCACTTCAAATGAGAGGGTACACTGTTTTAGAGGCTGCCAGTGGAGTGGAAGCACTCAATATTCTTGAGAAAAATAAGGGCACTATTGATCTTATTGTTTCCGATGTAGTGATGCCAGAAATGGATGGGCCAACTTTACTCAAGGAAGTGCGCAAGAGCTATCCAGATATCAAGTTTGTTTTTGTTTCTGGGTACGCAAAAGATGCTTTTTCTAAAAATCTTCCACAAGACGCTGTATTTGGTTTTCTCTCTAAACCATTTACACTCAAGCAGTTGGCTTTAACAGTTAAAGAAACAATTTCACAATGAAATGAAAAAATATGTAAGAGAGAAATTGCTTATCTTCAGATTTTTTATCCGAAAGGTTGAAGTATTTTGAATAGATAAACATAGAATTTCTAAAAGTAGCTTGGAAATTGATACGCAAAAATTTTTTAAAATCATTACACATTCTGAAAAAACATTTGTCAGATGATAGATTCTATTATGTTAAAATTTTATAAGTGAGGAAGAGATAAATTAGGAATACAATATTAAAAGCCGCTGATTGACATACTCAAAAGGACAAAAGCTGTTGTTGAAGATCTAATATTTTGTCGTTTCCTTCGATGAAAGCTTTTAAAGCTGCAGGATAGAGTTTATGTTCCACTTTAAGAACTCTTTTGGCTAAGCTATCAGTGGTATCATTTGTACAGACTGGAACAGCTGCTTGAGCGAGAATCTTTCCTGCATCCATGTCTTCAGTTACAAGGTGAACAGTGCAACCAGTGATTCTAACGCCTGCTTGTAAAACTTTTTCATGCGTATTTAAACCTTTAAATGAAGGTAAAAGAGAAGGGTGTATGTTTAAAATTCGTCCCTCATAAAGCTTTACGAAACGTTGAGAAATAAGACGCATATAACCAGCAAAGCAGAGCAGATCCGGTTGATATTGGGCTAAAACCGTTAGGATAGATTCTTCATGTGCTTCCTTGGTCGGGTAGTTTTTGCGATCAATAACATGAACAGACAAGTCATTATGATAAGCCTTTTCAATACCAGCAGCATGAGGATTATCACAAATAACTGCGACGATTTCAGCAGGATATTCCTCTTGTTTGCAGGCTTTAGCAAGGGCAACCATATTAGACCCATTGCCAGAAATAAAAACTACAATTTTTTTTTTCATAATTGAAGTACACCTTGGTAGAGTATTTCTTTATCTTGACGTTTTTTCAAAATGCCGAGAGAGGTAATGGTTTCTCCTTGTATTTCAAGTGCTTGTGTTATTTTTTCAACTTCATGTTGTGCTACGATAATAACCATACCAATGCCACAATTAAATGTACGTAGCATCTCTGTTTCTTCTATTTTGCCTTGTTTTGCAATCCATGAAAAGACGGGCGGAACATTAATGGCAGAAAGATTAATTTCAGCACATAGAGAAGAAGGAAGTATTCGTGGAATATTTTCAGGAAATCCCCCCCCTGTAATATGAGCGAGTGCTTTTATTCCTGTATAATTTTTTATGATTGGGAGAAGAGATTTTACATAAATGCGTGTTGGTGTGAGGAATGCTGTACCAAGGCTGATTTGAGGATTAAAAGGGGCTGGTGATTCCCATTCGAGATTACTTTGCTGAATGATTCGTCTTATGAGAGAAAAGCCGTTTGAATGAACTCCAGATGCACTAAGACCCAAGATAATATCGCCTTCTGTAAGGTCTTTTGAAGGAAGTAATGCGCTACGTTCGCATGCTCCTACAGCAAAGCCCGCTAAATCATAATCTCCTTCTGCATACATCCCTGGCATTTCTGCAGTTTCTCCTCCAATAAGGGCAGCACCTGCTTGTTTACACCCTTCTGCAATACCGGAAACAATTGCTACCCCCTGTTCAGGATTAAGTTTACCAGTTGCAAAATAATCGAGAAAAAAGAGCGGTTCAGCACCTTGCACGAGGAGATCATTGACACACATGGCAACGAGATCAATCCCCACAGTGTTATGGATACCTGTTTCAATGGCAATTTTTAATTTTGTTCCCACACCATCATTGGCTGCTACGAGAATGGGATCTGTGAATCCTGCTGCTTTTAAATCAAAAAGTCCCCCAAAGCCGCCGATTTCAGCATCTGCTCCTGCCCGTTTTGTCGAGCGTATGAAGGGTTTAATTTTTTCTACCATGGCATTACCCATATCGATATTCACACCGGATTTTGCATAGGTAAGATTACATTTGGATTTATCATTTATAGTATCTTGATTGCTCATTGGAACCTTCCTTATGGAAAATCAAGTTTTGATGTTATGCAATGCCATGATAGAGTTCTCTCTGCAAGAGATATTAATATTTATTCTTTAAGAAAATATGCAACTCTACTGGGACCCATGTTGAGGAAGTTTATAATCTTTGTGAAGAGTTTTTTAGGATATGAGCAAGATATCAGATGAACACGGACAATCTTCTTGGAAGCTTATAAAGAAGAAAGTGCGTGAAAATGAACCCCGTGATCGTTATAAGACTTATGTACCAGCTTATACTCAAGTACCATTACCGAGTAACATGAAAAAACAGGTTTTTTTCTGGCTTGGTACTTTGCTTTTTTTCATTCTTTTTATGTTTGTCTTTGGATCTATTTTGCTTCCTTTTGTAGCAGGAATTGTGTTGGCGTATTTTCTTAATCCTATTGTCCAATTTCTTGAAAAATGTGGTATTCGCCGTGTTTTTGGTACTATCCTTATTACCTTGTTTATTGTTGTTGTTTTTGTTGCGTCTTTGATCATTCTAATTCCTATCATCAGTTGGCAAATACAGCAATTTATCAGTGATGCTTTGCCCATTTATATTAATCGTATTCAAACTTTTTTTGTTGAGCATGATTTTGATTGGGTCAGGCACTATTTTGGGAGTGATCCAAATGAATTACAAAGTAATATTAAAGGGCTTTTGGGAAAAAGTTCTGATTTTATTACATCTCTTTTGAATTCACTTTTGAAGTCAGGAAAGTCGATCGTTAATCTCGTTAGTCTCTTTGTGGTGGCTCCTGTAGTAACATTTTACATGTTGTTAGATTGGCCGCGTATGGTTGCAACTGTTGATTCGCTGATACCGCGAGATCATCTTGAAACCGTTCGTAGTATTTTTCATGAAATAGATAGAGCTATTGCTGGGTTTGTTCGGGGACAGGGAACAGTTTGTTTAATATTAGGAGGATATTACGCTATTGGTTTAACGATTACAGGGCTTAATTTTGGTCTTTTAATTGGTATGTTTATTGGGCTTATTAGCTTTGTTCCTTATATTGGTACAATGAGTGGTTTTTTACTCTCAGTGGGTGTGGCATGGGTTCAATTTTATCCGGATAATTGGGGATGGATTATCGTTGTTGTCGTTCTCTTTTTAATTGGTCAATTTATTGAAGGGTCCATTCTTCAACCAAAACTTGTGGGGTCATCAGTAGGGTTGCATCCAGTATGGTTGATGTTTGCACTTTTTGCTTTTTCTTCACTTTTTGGATTTACGGGTATGCTTGTTGCTGTTCCTGCGGCAGCAGCTGTTGGTGTTTTAGTTCGTTTTGCTCTTCATACTTACCTTAATTCTCAGTTATATTCGCGAAATGGAAATTCGGAGTCACTAGAATGAATGGGCGTGAAACGCAATTACCCTTAAACTTTTCTTATAATTCAGTTTTCCAATTTGATGATTTGGTCGTAACAGAAAGCAATCGTATGGCTTTCCAACTTATTGATCATTGGCCAAACTGGGTTTTACCCATTGCAATTTTGGTTGGAGAAGAGGGATCTGGAAAAACCCATTTTTCTACCTTATGGGCGCAAAAAGCTAAAGCTTTAATTCTTCCTCGCAATGAAATTGACCAAGCTATTGCTATGGCTTCTTCAGGAAGATCGTTTTTAATTGAGGATATTGATGCGGGTGAAATCAGTGAGACAGGGCTTTTCCACTTAATTAATAGCGCTAAGCAAGCAAATCTTGATGGATATCAAACTACTTTGTTGATAACTGCACGTACAGTACCTTCAGTATGGAATTTAAAATTGAATGATTTAAAGAGTCGTCTTAATTCGGTAATGTTGGTAGAAATTAATCAACCTGATGATGCGTTGTTAACAGCTGTCGCTTTTAAACTTTTTTCTGATAGACAGATTATTGTTCATCCAGACACTGTTTACTATCTTGTGAGTCGTTGTGAGCGTTCTTTGTTTTCATTGAAGCGTGTTATCGATTCTGTTGATCAATTAGCATTACAAAGAAAAAGAAAAATAACGCGTGCTGTTATTGGTGAAGTTCTTAATAGGCAAATACAATAAATGCTTTAAATGTTTTTTTAGCACAGTTCAAATTGTTGAATAAAAATGCTTGTATCCTTTTGTTAGTACAGTATGCAGAAAAAATGCTGTTATTTCTGTTTTCAGTTTTTGAGGATTCCCTTGAAGTGAAGAAACAGTAATTTTTATGGGTTTCTTTTTCGCATGATATATTTCTTTTATAATGCCACTTTATACATTGTCCAAATGGTTTATGGAGAAGTTGTAGCTTCGTTTTTGTGAGGATATCATTTTATTATTTATTGAATGCATCATTTAGCAGAAAAAGATTTTTAAAAAAAATTTCTTGTAAAGAACAATAACAAAATTTAAAAAAGGTGTGTTTTTCTCTTGCACTTCTGTTATGAAAATTTTAGGGAATATGCATCGTAGATGTAAATGGCGGAGCGTAGCGCAGCCTGGTAGCGCACCTGATTTGGGATCAGGGGGTCGTAGGTTCAAATCCTATCGCTCCGACCATGTTTGTTTTTATATAGGAAAATAGTCCAATTAAATGTGCGATGAGCAATCATTATTCAAATGTTAGATATTCTGAGGGAAATAACCATGATCGCGCGTATTTATAGTCCTGCGAAGACGGCGATGCAGTCAGGTAAGAGGAATACTGGTTTTTGGATTTTACAATATGAACCATTGCAGGCAAAAATGCTTGAGCCTCTTATGGGATATACGGCGACATCTGATATGAATAATCAGGTGAGAGTTCAGTTTAATAGAAAGGAAGAGGCAATTGCTTTTGCACATAAAAATGCTATTCCTTATCGTGTAGAAAAGAGGCATAAATCGATTCGACGTGCTGTTTCTTATTCTGATAATTTTCGTAGTGATAGGCAGTTATCTTGGACACATTGAGTTCAGAATGCTCTTTTGAATTGGGAAAATGATCAGCTGGTCCCGTAGCTCAGCTGGATAGAGCAACGGCCTTCTAAGCCGTGGGTCACAGGTTCGAATCCTGTCGGGATCGCCATTCAATCTTTAATCATGAAGATGCATGGATAAAGGGTAGGGAATAGGCTTTTCTTTTCTCTAATCGCTTCTAATATTCCTTTGAATGATTCCAAATCCTGTTGTGAAAAAAACTTTAAAAGTCTCGTAAACATGCCAATGGTTTCACGACACAAGGGATCAGACGACTTGATGGTAAAACTACCACGACCAGCATCCGATTCTCTCCTTAAACGGACGGCTGCCTCTTGATTTAAAGCGTAAACCTCTATGATCTTTTCTTCCATGCCAACGGGTACAGATTTTTTGCCAATTTCTACAAATGATAAAAATGGGACAGAGATGTCTAATTTCTTAGCCATATCTAAAAGACGTTCAGAGTGATTAATGCGAAGTTTGCGTAAACTTTTACCAAAGGGTGTAATCATCTAAAAATCCTATGAAACAAATGAACATTCACCCTGATTCTAGCATATTTGAAAACTATTTCTCTCAATTATTAGGAAAGATTTCTTTTCGAAGGGAATCTATCTTAAGAGAGATGTGGAGGAACTAACTCTTTGAAAAGCACTGTTTTAAATGAGCAAAGACATTGTCTGTCGCATCCATAAGCCGGGCAAAGTCAAGGATCAACAAAAAGAGAAAAAAGGTTATCCACTTCATCAAGCGAGACATCATTTTTACACTTTGATAGGTGAGTATCATTTCTTGAAGCATTTCTTTTTCTGCTTCGGTAAGTTCGGTGGTTTTTTAGTGTTTTTCCTGGCCATATTTTCACTCACACAAATATTCATCCTGCATATTATGCTTTAAGATCTCTCTTGCTAAGTTCGAACTGATGGTGTTCAAATCTTGGCTTTCCAAATATATCGGCAACCAACCCACACAAGAATAAGCAACTTTATTTGTCGCGCAACCAGTGAGAGAGATCAGCACGCACATCAGCATCACTTTTTTGATTAATGTCATTTTCTACTTCCAACCGTGTTATTGCACTCTTTAAAGTCTTCTCTGTTTGCTTTTGTTGTTCAGTCTTTTTGCCAAAAACAAAAGCTTTTGCTACAATCATAAAAAAAGCGGCTAAAGCCGCACCTGTTAGCATCAGATTTTTTTTCATCCATAAGATCATAATTTGTGCTCCTGAAAGCGTTTGGCGACAAAGAAAAGTCCTGCACATGCGGCTAAAACCATAATGGTTGCCAATCTATTGGAGTGGACCATTGCCCGCCAACAAACCGCCAAGACCAGAGAAAGAACCAATGATTGGGGTTAGGGCTTCTGCTTTGAAAAGCCACGTTGGCTCTTGTGTTTCTACTGTTTGATAATTGGAGGAAACATAAGCTCTTTTTGCCCATAATCCTGCTTCTGCTGTACACCGGTGTACAAGACCTTGCAAACGTTTTCCATCTACTTTGGTCCATTTTTGTAATTCAGAGGGGATTGCTTCATATTCACCGTTATTGAGTTTTTTAACAAGGTCGAATTGCAAAAGGCTGCTGTTCCTATATTATAACAAAAGGATACGAGTGCCGCGAATTGTTCGTCTGTTAAGGAAACTTGAACGGCGCGTTCGACAGTATTCTCAAATTGTTGCAAATCATGGCAAAGAAACTCTTCTGCTTGTTCTTCAGTGATTGTCATGCCCTTATGAACAAAGGGTTTTCCAGCAGAATTTGTATGCCCATAACCAATTGTCCATATACCGATGGCATCTTTATAGGCGTTCAGACGTAAACCTTCCCATTGTTTAATAATTGCTAATCCTTCTGATGATATTTTTCTCATAGGTTTCTCCATAAAAAAAGATCCGCACAAAGCAGAGCTGGTTTAAAAAGTGAATCTCTTTCCTCTTCGAAAGAATGGGATTTTACGATGTAACCGGGTCATTTCCGCGAAGATTATTAAATTTTTGTTTCATGTAACTTTTTTTCGTGTTATACGTTACATGAAACATAATGGAGGTTTTCTTATGGCTACAATGCACGTCAATGAACGCGTTCAAAAACATCGTAACGCACAAAGGAAAGCAGGATTGCGCTTGATGCAAATTTGGGTACCAGATACACGCCAACCAAACTTTGCAGAAGAGTGCCGCCGTCAGTCTCGCTTGGTAGCAAAAATGGATAAAACGGATACATCTATGCAGTTATTTATGGATCAATCTTTAGTAGATGTTGATGGTTGGACAGAATGAAGCGTGGATCTCTCGTAACAATAGCTATGCAGGGTGATTTTGGTAAACCAAGACCTGCATTAATAATTCAAGCTAATCAATTCAGTGAACATACAAGCGTAACAGTTTTACCAATTACAAGTACACTTATTGCGGCACCATTACTTCGCATTACTATTCAACCAGATGCCAAAAACGGTTTACAAAAACTTTCACAAGTAATGATTGATAAGATCATGACGGTAAGATGCGAAAAGGTTAGCCCAGCTTTCGGTTCTATTCATGCAGATAAAATGGTAGAAATTGAACGCTGTTTGGCTGTGTTTTTAGGAATAGTAAAATGAAAGACTGTAACCATGATGATGCAATGGCGGAAATTTTCTATGATGCCCCTAAGATAGCAGCAGCTACCCTTGATGCAATTCTAGCAGATGGTGATCAAGGTGAATTGCTCGTAACACTTCGCCAAATGGCTAAAGCTTATGGTGGTGTTCAAGCTGTAGCTAAAGCAGCCAACTTGAATCCCACACAACTTTACTGTACACTTTCAGAAAAAGGCAATCCAGAGTTTCGCAGCTTGAATACCTTACTGCGTACCATGGGATTTCGCTTAGCTGTACAGCCTCTTGAACAACCAGTTCCACACGTTTAATCTGTTGTATTGAGTGTATTAATTGTCTTCTTAAATTAAACAACAGTATTTTATAGCAAAACATGGTAGCTTATGATGTATCCTCCTTATCCATATGGATGACGCCTTCACTTTCATCGCATGCATTTTGTGGAGCGTTTGGATCAAGGGTATCATCCTTGTCTGGCGTTGTGTTTGCAACATTTCCAGCCGTATCTTCTTGTCCTTCATCAAAAAGTTCGCACTCTATTTTTGTGGTGTAACCACCCATTTTATCAAGTTTGTGCTTGACGCTTTTGATGCGCCATTCTGCCGGAATATAAGGTCGAAAAGGAGGATCTTGAACAAGTTTTGCTTCCGGCTTGCACAAAGGGATCACCACCAATATCACAGGAGAAAGAAGACTTACCGCGTGATGACTTATTGCGATAAGCGGCAATGACCGCAACAGCTTCTGATTGATTATGGTAGGTATATTTGAGTTCATGAAACGGTGGTTTTCCAACTTTGACTTCTTTTTTTTCACCACTGCGAATATCATGATAGGTTGCGATAACACCGCCTTTTTTCTCTTGTTCTTGCTTCTCCGCTTCTTTTTCTGTTTTTTCTCCTCTCTCTGGTTCAGATGGATCTGGTAGATCATTTTCATCCATATGGATGGCGTTTTCATCCTCCTCTATCTCTTCTGGTGCACGTGCATTAGCTGCGGCTTTTTGGTCCTCACCACCATCCGTTTCTAAACCATTGGCTGCACCTGCTTCATCCCGTGCGCTGTATTTAAAATCCCAAGAGGTGCAATGTTTTTCATGAAGAACCACTATGGGGAGTGTCTCGCCGGTGATGGCTTTGCCTTCCCCCCGTTTGGCAAGCACAAGTTTGCCATCAACGGGCTTTGCTACCGCATCATATTCCTCTGCAAGGCGGGCTGCAAAAGCCATATCGCTTTCAGCAGTTTGATCAATATGACGCACAACAATTTTCGCAAGAGAAGGGTCAACATTTGCAGTTCTTCATAACAATATTTAGAAGAATTCAAAGAATTATTAGAATTGGTTAGAAAGCGAAAGAGAAAAAAGATACTTATGTTGTAGAGGCATGATTCGAAATCCTATTCCCGAACCTTTGTTTACACATCCCGAACCTTAAAAAAACATATTTAGAATCAGTAAGTTACATGAAGTTTTAAAGCGCATGGTGGGCGTGACAGGTCAAACAGAGAGTAAATAAAATAAAAGACTTATGTATAATGTAAGGGTTTTGGTGGTTATTGATTCTATTATGTTTTCTTCGTCTTCATCCCTCATTTTTTTGGAGCTTTTTTATCGATTCAAGGGCAAGTTTTTTACGATCTGCGCTCTTCGTATAAAGAGATGCCATGTTGTCATTTGTCCAGCCAAAAATTGCTTTGAGTTGCGAGACTGTTGCACCTGAATTAGCGGCGCGTGTTGCTGCTAATTTTCTTAAGCCATGCGCTGATTTTTTGATTCCCGCCGCATTACAAGCATCCCGAAATGCATTCCCAAAGCTTTCTTTGATGAATTTTTGATTAAGTTTACTACAGATGAATGTTTCTTCTCCAATAGGACCAATTTTAAGAGTTTCTGCTAATTCAGGCAAAATGGGTAGAAAAACATCTGTTTGGAATTTACTTTTCTCTGTCTTAATATGAATGATATTATCTTTGACATCTTTCCAACCAATTCGTACCGCATCACCACGACGTAAGCCCGTGTAAAGAAGGACGTCAATCCAAACACGTTCATGTGTACCATGTGACCAATGATGATAATATTTCTCAACATCTTCTTCTGTCCAAACAGCAAAGCCATCTTTGTTGTTCAAAGCTGGTCTTCTTACTCCTGCTGTTGGGTTGTTTTCTAAAAAACCTTGATCAATCGCCCAATTAAAAAGACCATTAAGTGCTTTTAGAAAATTCCTAGCCATTGCTGGTGTTTCTTTACGCCGTTCAACACCAGCTATAATATGTTTTTTTTCGATTGCTTGGTACGGAATGTTTCCTATGCTATCACATACCTTCATAAGGATGAGTTCTTTTTGTTTCTTTGTGGCTTTAGCAAGATTATGCCAACTGGAGCTGTTAAAATACTGTTTGAGTAGCCATGCAAACGAACCTTCAACAAGTTTACCTACTTTAGGTTTAGGGGGGATGATGCCTTGTAATTCGGCAAGTGCACTTTTGTAGTTGTCAACAAACTCTTGCGTTCCATAAGTTCCG
>NZ_JANHOI010000050.1 GCF_026930205.1 Bartonella sp. 220B
TAAAACTGATAGCGTAATCCAGCGGAAACATTTATCCCAGAGAATCCAGCTTTTTGAAGTTTATGTTGATAACTCACATCGGCATGAAGAGCGATATTTTGAGACAATTGCGCATTTACACCAACCCCACCTTCAATAGAAGATTCCACAGAATCAAGATGGAAAGTGTCACCAATTTGTATTGTGCCCTTATCGCCAAAAGCTTTCATGGCATTCAACTTACCATAGAAAGAAAGAGCATAATCTTTGTCAGCAGGCGTTACCATTTGTGTTAAACGTCCACCAACACGCCCTAACCATTGATGAGGATTGCCCATATTCACGTCAAAGCCGTCAATATCTGAGAAAGTACCAAGCATGAGACCTTGATAAACAAGCTGTGCTTGCGGCTCAAATATTAAGCCTTCCGTTCCGGTTGCCAATCTATGTCCAATGGTAGCAGATGCACCCCATGTTTTTGTATGATCTAGGTTTGCGGTATTGCCAATGGGAGCAGTGGTGATATTTCCCTTGAGAGCTCCATAGGAGAAGAGTGCATTGACATATATGCCACTGTTATGGTGGAGGCTTCCATAGGCGGCAAGGGAAAATTTATCCAATGTATTTTTTTTAGAGCCTTCCATATCCTTTGGGGTGAAAGCGAGTTTTCCATATGTTCCCAAAAGACCAAAATTTGTGATGAAATCTTGCTCTTCTATTGCTGCTAATGTTATGCCTGCTTGCAAGGCAGCATAGCGAATATCAGCTCCATAACCATATTGCAATGGATTGCGGCTAGAAGAGAATGTGCTCTTTTTGCCATAAGAAGAGAAGAAGATCCCTTTGTTTTTACTCATTCCTAGTTCGACTGCTGATGTTCGCATATTGTCTAACAATGTATTTTGATTGTTTACATCAGCCAATCCAGCGGAGAAGAGAGCACTAGGCATGACCAAATAGCTTGCCACTTGTGGTACGAGCGCTCTGATTTTTGCTTCAGGATCAAGGGATGCACTTTGCAAACGGAAATCCCAAAAATTCTCATTTTCTCCTAAGAGGCTTTGTGCGACATTTGCCTTTCCACGGCTTGCTGTTGGACCATAAGCATTCAGCGTATATTTGTAAGGCTTGCCCCCCATTGTTGTGTAGCCATTTGCAAGTTTGAAGGAGCTTTCTTCTGCTTTTCCAGAAACTTGAATGAGTGAGAGTCCACGTGTGTTTACAGGAATGGAATCTTCAGTTTGTGTATCTTGACTGTTCAAAAGGCTATTAAAATGGACTGTTGTCGTGCCTGAGACATCACCATGGACGAGAAGACGGTCAGTTTTTTGGTCAGCACTGTCTTCTCCATCACTCCATTTGCTATTCAAATGAATTTCTGCCTTGCCTGTTGCATTGTAGACTGCTGCCTCATGAGGTCCTTGATTTTTTAGTGGTTGAGGTTCTTCAGTTTGTGGCTGTTTTCCTACATTCAAGGTTTGATAACGATATTCTGTCTGCACATTGGGTTCAGCAAATATGATAGAACTATCATTAAGATTTAGTACTGAAATATTAGATTGCGTTCGTTGATTAATGTCAAGTAGCGTGTAGTTAAA
>NZ_JANHOI010000051.1 GCF_026930205.1 Bartonella sp. 220B
AGCCCTTCTAGAGTATCAACCTCTGCAAACATCTTGGTGAAAAAGTTAAAGCTCCCATCAGGTGACCCCATCTCTTGCGATATAACAACCGCCTCCATTGGCGCGCCTGTAAACACAACAAGCCTGTTTTGACCATCAAAACCACCAAGAACCGGTGCACCACTTTGCCAAATAGAACTGTCAAGAGAGGCGGGTAAGCTTTCAAGGCTGGTTGAAACCTCATCCAACTGTTCCAAAGTATAGCCTGTCGTAAAAACAGGAAACAAAGTTACAGGTTCTCCTTGAATCGTTGACCATTTCTGCAAGCCCCAATCATAAACAAAGGTGGTTTGCTGGTTATTGCCACTCTTCAAAGACCAGTAAACACGATTATGAACAGGGTCGATCACACCTTGCATTCCATCAAGGGCAAGCTTATCAAAAGTCGTGAACACCGTTCGGTCAACCTTTTCAAAGCCTATCGGTAAAAGTTGTCCATCCGAAACAACCTGATAAAAGCCACCATCTCCAGCAAAAAAAGCATTATTGCCATAACAAGCTATGGCTTGTGCACTTCTTGCTCCTCGCTTGTCTTGTATCTTTTGAAACGTAAACACAATCTTAGAACCCGGAATAAAGGTTCCTGCATAAAGAGCAGAACGCATAAAAATGAGGGGATTGCTCGATTCCGTAGAACCTTGAACATATTCTCCATCCGGAAAATCCTGAAAGTCGCAATCTTTCTGTTTAACCGTCCAATGGCTTGCATCATTCAAGCCTGACCAATGGACACGATTAGGATGATCAGTTAGTTGCATCAAACATAAAAAATCACCCCAAACCTTTACCAATCCGGCTTTTGGGGGATTACCTCCTAACTCTTCAAACCGTTGTGAACTCTTGACCTTGAACACCTGTGGTTTGTCATTTTTGTTGACCGCAATGATGCTCTCACCAAAAAGAGCAAAGGACCATTTGTTTTCCTCATTGGCATGATACGTTACACCAGTTTGACTGATGTCTTTCCAACCGCGCGTTTGATTATCGTAAGCATAAAGCTTTTGTGCACCTCCTACGATTATCTTAACCCCATCGCCTGATCTAAAGGCAATCGAACCTAATGGCTTCTCTTCCAAAGCAGCAGAAATAACCGTTGCACTTGGCATGGGAACGTAAGAACCGTCAGCCGGTAAAACATTCACAAGCGTATCAGTAAAACCGCTGTTAACAACCGCAACATCCGGTCTGTAATCGGCTATGGGAAAATAAACCATGTTAGAAATCCGTTGGGACAATTCTTGTCACGTTATGGCGTTTGGATGTCTCTGCACGCAATTCCCGCAAATGTTCCTCAAAATCATTGTAAGCAGCGACTGCACAATCGGGCTCTTTCAAGATATTCTTGTACAATTCATATTTGGCCCGTGCTTTGATGAGATCAAAACCATGCACAAACCATGGGTGTTCCTGATGAACATCC
>NZ_JANHOI010000052.1 GCF_026930205.1 Bartonella sp. 220B
TGATCTAGTTTCTGTTGCCATGTGACATATTCAGAACTGCCTTCCTTTGGTTTTTCATTTTTGAGATAATATTCCTCACGATAAACAAAAAGAACGATATCAGCATCTTGTTCAATAGAGCCTGATTCACGTAAATCAGACAGTTGCGGGCGTTTATCTGTACGATTTTCGACTTGTCGTGAAAGTTGTGAAAGCGCAATGATAGGAATATTCAGTTCTTTTGCTAGTGACTTAAGACCCATGGTAATAGCTGTAATCTCTTGAACACGATTTTCAGAAGAGCGCCTTGAATTGCTCGTGATCAACTGGATATAGTCGATAATCAAAACATCTAAACCATGTTGCCTCTTTAAACGCCTTGCACGCGCGGATAATTGTGCAATGGATATACCACCGGTTTGATCGATATATAGCGGTGCTTTTTGCAAGCGGCTCATTGCACGAATGATTTGTGTAAATTGCTCTTCCGAAATATTCCCACGACGGATATCAGAAGAAGAAACTTCAGTTTGTTCAGATATAATACGGGTTGCTAATTGTTCAGATGACATTTCAAGCGAGAAAAAACCAACAATGCCACCCTCATTTTCTTGTGTTGACGCATCGCGCTTGTAAGCATTGGCAATGTTAAAGGCAATATTGGTAGCAAGTGAGGTTTTTCCCATACCGGGGCGACCAGCCAAGATAATCAAATCAGATGCTTGTAAGCCTCCCATTTTATCATCAAGTGTCTTGATATGAGTAGCTATCCCAGAAAGCCTTGAAGAGCGCTTTTTTGCAGCATTTGCCATGTTAATAGCTTTTGTGATGGCTGTCTCAAAATTTTCAAACCCGCCCCCGTATTTTCCCTTTTCTGCCAATTCAAACAACTGGTGTTCAATCGTTTCAATTTGTTTGGATGGCGTAAGCTCTATGGGGGCATCAAACGCTGTATTAACGATTTCATTGCCAAGGTTAATTAAGGAGCGTCTAATGAAAAGATCATAAATAACCCGCCCGTAATCTTTAGTATTAATGATTGTTACTGCTTCCTTTGCTAATCGCACAATGTAACTGAATACAGTGATGTCACCGATTTTTTCATCATCTGTAAAAAAGGATTTAATAGTAATTGGATTTGCTACTTTTCCCTTTTGAATAACCTGCAAAACAATATCAAAAATCTTTTGATGCAAGGGTTCAAAAAAATGATTTGGTTTCAAAAAATCAGAGACGCAATCAAGAGCATCATTGTTAATAAGAATTGCCCCTATTAATGCCTGCTCAGCTTCAATATTATGAGGAAGATGACGGAAAGAAGCAGGCTCGTTTGTTTGTACAGGAATGGAATTAACAGCGTTTGTTATAGTCATAATGTTTTTAACTACTTTAAAATAAAATCATTATAACTCACTGAATCTATAGAATGAATCCCATTTTTATTTTTTAAAACAGCTTGC
>NZ_JANHOI010000053.1 GCF_026930205.1 Bartonella sp. 220B
GGAATGGATATATATGCAAAAAGTGCAATAGTCAACATAAAAATGCAAAAAGTGCATATTTATGTTAGGTGTTTTTTTTTGAAATGCACTATTTCTACCAAGCTATGGAGATACAATATGCAAATATCGAAAGAAGGTCTCAATATTTTAGAAGGGTTTTCTCAAAAAGAAAAAGAAACTATTACTTATCTTTTGATTGCTTTAAAAACTCAATATATAAGACCACCAATCTCTTATTCTCTTCAGAAAGATCACGATAAAAATTCATAAATTCTTGATCAACATCAGTGAAGAAATTTGGGGGGGGTTCGTTAAAAAATTCAGCTATTTTAACTAATTCCCCAATACTTATACTTCTTGATTTCCCATTTTTGTAAGGATTAATCATTCTGCTTATGGTGGATTGATGGATTCCTAAATGAGCAGCTAATTCTATTTGAGCACCGTGTCCGCGCTCTTCTAGCTTTTTTTCCAGCCATTGTTGGATGCTTTTTTCAATATCATTACTCATAGCCTAAATATTATCCCTAAAAATACGAAAAATGCAAAAATGCAAAAGGTGCATTTTTTATTGACATATGTAAAAAGTGCAATTATTTATCACACCATTATGGAGATAGATATGCCTTCGAGATTAATCATAAAATATTTAGGTGGTTTCAAAACGGTAGCAACTATTGTGAAAAGAGATGTGTCATCTGTTTCTAGATGGGGTCATTTAATACCAGCAAAGCACCAGCAGAAAATATTAGATTATGCCCGTGATCATGGCATAGATTTACGTCCGGATGATTTCTTTTACCCTGAACGCTTGCAGAGATTAATGCAAGAGAAACAAACCCCTCCCATGTCTAAAATTGTAAAGAGCTCCCGTGTTGATAGCGCGGGTGACGCTTTGCAGCCTTAAGGAGATTATGATGGCTGTAAGAAAGAAATATGAACTTACTGATGAAACAATCGAAGTTTGTAGACAAACTCTTTACCGTATTAAAGCCTTAAGATCTTTTGGAGATGTGAAGATTGGAGAGATTGGGGGCTATATCGAAAAAGAAGCAAACTTAAGTCATGAGGGCAACTGTTGGGTTGCAGATGAGGCGTGTGTTTTTGATGATGCCAAGGTTTATGAAAATGCACGGGTTTATAGCAATGCATGGGTTTTAGGCAGAGCCAAGGCTTATGGCAATGCCAAAGTTTATGGCAATGCACGGATTAGTGGCTATGCCAAGATTTTTGGCAATGCGAAGGTTGGTGGTTATAGCAAGGTTAGTGGCTATGAAGATGTTAGCGATAACGAAGCAGCTTACATGCGTAAACACGTTTCACATAGCACAAATGAAGCGCATAAGAACGATAATGGCAAGGCACGTTTAGAG
>NZ_JANHOI010000054.1 GCF_026930205.1 Bartonella sp. 220B
TCCTTTAGTGAATGACGACCAAACAGATTAGTATTGTACCAAAGCTTATACCAATCTTTACAGGAAAGGCGGCGGTTCGTGCTGCTTGGGGAGGACGGGGGTCAGGGAAAACAAGATCATTTGCCTTGATGGCGGCTTTAAAGGGCTATCAATTTGGCATGGGAGGGATATCAGGTACTATTCTTTGTGCACGTCAGTTCCAGAATTCTCTAGCAGAGAGCTCTTTGGAGGAAATTAAACGCGCCATTGAAAGTCATGACTTTTTAAAGGACTATTACAAGATTGGGGAGTCTTCGATTAAATCGAGAGATGGTCGTATAGCCTTTCAGTTTTCAGGCCTTGATCGCAATGTAGCGAGCATCAAGTCGATGGGGCGTATTTTGCTTTGTTGGGTTGATGAGGCGGAACCGGTGACTGAGACGGCTTGGCAAACGCTTATACCGACTTTACGTGAAGAAGGTGAAGGCTGGCGTGCAGAGTTATGGGTGACATGGAACCCATTGCGAGAGAATGCCCCCGTTGAGAAGCGGTTTCGCTTTTCCGATAATGAGGCAATCAAGCGTGTTGAGATCAACTGGTCTGATAATCCGAAGTTTCCAAAGATCTTGAA
This sequence comes from Bartonella sp. 220B, assembly GCF_026930205.1. Classification (GTDB taxonomy): domain Bacteria; phylum Pseudomonadota; class Alphaproteobacteria; order Rhizobiales; family Rhizobiaceae; genus Bartonella. Next base: position 611 of record NZ_JANHOI010000054.1, read on the forward strand.
TGAAGCACGGCTTGATGATCTCAGGAACCGTCCAGAGAGCTATAAGCATATTTGGGAAGGGGATTATCTGAAAGCCGTTCAGGGTGCTTATTATCAACAAGAGATGTTGGCAGCCGAGCAGGAGGGGAGGATAGGGCGTGTTTCTCGTGATCCTTTAATGCAAATACGGGCTTTTTGGGATATTGGGGGCACGGGCGCCAAGGCAGATGCGACGGCAATATGGATAGCTCAGTTTGTAGGACGCGAAATCAGGGTATTGGATTATTATGAAGCGCAAGGGCAACCCTTATCTGAGCACATAGGCTGGTTGCGTCAAAATGGCTACGAGAAGGCATTGATGGTTTTGCCCCATGATGGAGCGACCAGAGACCGTGTGCACAATGTGAGTTTTGAGAGTGCTTTGAATGATGCGGGTTTTGAAACACAAGTTATTCCCAATCAGGGGGCTGGGGCGGTCAAGATACGTATAGAGGCGGTGAGGCGGATATTGCCTTCAATTTGGTTCAACGAAGAGACGACCGTAGCAGGACGCAAAGCACTCAATTGGTATCACGAGAAGTGGGATGAGAAGCGCAATATAGGTTTGGGTGCAGAACATGATTGGTCGAGCCATGGAGCAGATGCCTTTGGCTTGATGTGTGTAGCGTATGAACCACCCCAAGAAATACGGAAACGAGCAGCTTATAGCGGTAGAAGAGAGTATGAGAGTAGCTCATGGATGGCAGAATGATGCAAGATGATGAAACATTAGATCAGGAAT
>NZ_JANHOI010000055.1 GCF_026930205.1 Bartonella sp. 220B
AGCCATAAGGGATGAAGGGGGGACAGGAGATATTCTCTTTGTTGCTCCAGGGGTTATGGTGGATGAGAGCACATCGGTTTTAGCAGCTAGGGACTTTGTGATCAAAACGGGGCGATTGGACAATAGTGGTCAATTGGCAGCGGGACAGGATCTAGCCTTTATGGTGACGGGGGATGCCACCAACAGTAAAACGGGTTTAATCTATGTGAAGGGCAATGGCTTTTTGCAAGTTGATGGTGCAGTGTTGAATGATTTTGGTGCCATTATGGCCGAGGAAGATTTGGTGTTCAGCAATGCAGAGGGCACGGGCAAGAGCCTTTCGCTTGTCAACAAAGCAGGTTTTATTCAAGCTGGTGGAAACTTGAATATCCAAACCACTACACTTAAAAATGAAGCAGATAGCACGCCAGAAATCATCGAAACATCCGAATATGCAACCATCGCATTCGAAAAACCAGAGGGCTTTGATTTTCTCGACGGTAGAGATTTATATCATGATACGAGATTGAGTAGCTGGGGCAAAGGAAAGCTTTCTAAATGGCCGTTCGGTAGTGACGATAAGAACTATATATTTGAGCAACAGATTTGGGCGAGCAAAGAAGAAATTTATGGTACAGTAACCTTGGAAGATGGAACAGTTTATAAGGCATTTACTTGGAGATGGAATGGTAACAAAAAAGGCATAGAACAGTATTCCTGGAATGGTTCTCGGCGGAAGGGAGGATGGTTCGGGTCAATAAACGAAAACTGGTCACACATGACAAAGCAAACTGTCACGCAGGCATTTTCGCATAAACCAACCGTGCAGGGGATGATACAGTCGAGCGGTGATCTCACCATTAACGCCGATAGTATTGACAATCATTATAGTCTTATGAAAGCGGGAGGAAGTGCCGATATCCATGCAGATGTGCTGACCAATTTGGGGGAAACGGCTTATAAAAAAATCTTTATGCACTGTAACGCCGATACAGACAATTGTTATGGCTATAATGCTGATGGAAGCCGCGATGTTTCTTTAGACATAGCTAACAAAGGCCCTGGTCGCCATATTAGCTCAGAAGCTTTGGAGAGCGTTTCTGGTCTTGTCCAAGCGGCCGGCACGTTGAATTTGGTGTTTGGAACGCTTAACAACACAGCGGCGGAAGGTTCCATTACAGGGGATGCACATTTTGAAGCTAAAGCCGTTGGAGGAAATCCACTGGATGCCTTAAATGGCTTAATCGCGGCGGGTGCTCTCTTTACGCCAAACATTACTATGAATGATACAGCTGGTGTTTCCGATGGCAGTTCTTTGCCTGTACCAAAACCGCAATCGGGTGGTGTTGGTGGCACC
>NZ_JANHOI010000056.1 GCF_026930205.1 Bartonella sp. 220B
ATGCTGACAAATGGGGAGGTTTTCCTCTCTAAAAGTATAACACCAGTCACCGCTCCCTTTATAACGAAATCCTGCTTGAACCATACAAGCATCTATTGTTGCTTTAGCATTAATACTATTCTTTCTATTTTCTGAATCAGTATCAATAAGACTCGGCATTCCACATTCTAATAAGGCTTTTCCTACCTCAGTAAAATCCGCACCTGCCTTCTCCCACATACTCACAGCCCCTGGAGCAGGTTTGTCGATGTTTTCAATGTCACATCCAGCGATAGTTAAAAATGCTAACCCAAGTAACAATTTTAAAGTTCGTTTCATTTTTTCCTCCATAAATAACCTAAACCTGAATTATCTAAAATTGTATCAGATTTATAAATTGGTATAGAATGAAGTGTTCCATAACTTCTTACACACGCATCACTCGCATTACCATAACAATTATGGGTGCTAGGTTTGAAACCTGCTAATGCTTTCCCTTGCTCTCTCAGTGGAGAGGTTACTATAGTCAATAAATTGTTTGCTACAAACTGCGTCATATATAAAGGATTTTTTATAGCTTTCTTCAAAAGTGAAGCATCTAGATTTAAAGGTATATTATAAGAAGTAGGCGGATTGCGGCCAAATCCTGTACCAATAGGGTCAAATGCATGATTTTGTAAGTAAACATGATCTTTCTTGCCGTCACTTACGATATATATTGTATTTGCCATCTTTTGAGCGTTATAAGCTGGTCCATAAAGATAGATATCTGTTTCTTCTGCGATACCGTGGATGCCACGCCGTTTAAAATCACGCAATCCATTGCCCACTGTCATGCTACCACGGCTATGCGCACTGACACGTGTCTTCGTATTGCCATAACGATAGATAAAATCTTGGAACTTCTTGGTTGAATTACTCAGCCCCCAGCTATTACCTTCGATAAACTTTTGATAAAATGCTACTCCTAACTCTACAATCTTGTCTTCTGCTTTTGGGAAATATGTAAAATAAAGTGGCTCATGCTCATTACCAGATAACTGGACAGCATTACGCGCTGCCTCATCTGGCGTGTTAAAAATGCCATTGTAAAACATACGCCTGATGCCATCAGAACCGGCTTTTAAATGCTTCTCTTCCCCTGGCTTTAAAAAGTGATACAGTGCAATATATTCTCCATCGCTGTCTTTTAGAGGTTTTCCATTTTCATCGGTTAAATAGAGTACTTGACCATTTTCAGCATGCAAAACCTCACCTACAGGATGCTTTTTGATAAATGCGATTTCGCGTACTTTGTCCCAATAACCAAATCCTTCATCCGATAAATCATTGATCATATCTAAGCGATTATG
>NZ_JANHOI010000057.1 GCF_026930205.1 Bartonella sp. 220B
GGCCATAAGGGATGAAGGGGGGACAGGAGATATTCTCTTTGTTGCTCCAGGGGTTATGGTGGATGAGAGCACATCGGTTTTAGCGGCACGAGATTTTGTGATCAAAACGGGGCGATTAGACAATAGTGGTCAATTGGCAGCGGGACAGGATCTAGCCTTTATGGTGACGGGGGATGCCACCAACAGCAAGACGGGTTTAATCTATGTGAAGGGCAATGGCTTTTTGCAAGTTGATGGTGCAGTGTTGAATGCTTTTGGTGCCATTATGGCTGAGGAAGATTTGGTGTTCAGCAATGCAGAGGGCACGGGCAAGAGCCTTTCGCTTGTCAACAAAGCAGGTTTTATTCAAGCCGGTGGAAACTTGAATATCCAAACCACCACACTTAAAAATGAAGCCGATAGCACGCCAGTCATCACCGAAACATCTGAATATGCAGATATTGCATTCGAAAAACCAGAGGGCGTAGATTCACTTGAAAATACAATTTTGTATCATACAACAAGTATAGCACATGATTGGGGGATAAAGGAACTATGGGGTGTTTCTTATAAGGAAGAGAAATGTTCAGAACATGGATGTACTCTTAATATTAAGAATTATTTGCCCAACAAAGAGGCAACTTATGGTAAAATAGCTTTAAAAGATGGGGTACTATACAAGGCATTTACTTGGAACAGGACTGAAAATATAATTATTTTTCAATCGTATCGGTGGAATAATTTGTCACACATGACAGAAAAAGCTGTCACGCAAGCATTTTCGCATAAACCGGCTGTGCAGGGGATGATACAGTCTAGCGGCAATCTTATCATTAATGCTGATAGCATTGACAACCATTATAGCATTATAAGAGCGGAAGGAAACGCCGATATCCATACCGGTGTACTCACCAATTTAGGGGCAACAGCTTATAAAAACACCTATATGGGCTGTAATGCAAATACGGATTATTATTGTTATGCCTATAATGCTGATGGAAGTCGCAATGTTGCTTTAGACATAGCAAGTAATGGTGCTCTTCGTCATATCGGTTCAGAAGTTGCGGATACCGTTTCTGGTCTTGTTCAAGCGGGTGGTACGTTGAATTTGGAGTATGTTACACTGCACAATACGGCAGCGGAAGGTTCCATCACAGGAGATGCGCATTTTGAGGCAAAAGCCGTTGGGGGGGATCCACTGGGGGCGCTCAGTGGTTTAACAGCAGGGGGTGCTTTGTTTACGCCAAATATCGCTCTGGATGGTACAGCCGGTGTTTCGGATGGGAGCTCTTTGCCTTTGCCAAAACCACAATCTGGTGGAGTGGGGGGCACT
>NZ_JANHOI010000058.1 GCF_026930205.1 Bartonella sp. 220B
GAGGGGACGCCCTAAGATTATAGGGCAGTTAAGAGAGCCAAATGGTCGTATATCACGAGCAAAATCACCACGTGAAGCCGTTGATACATTAGCACTGGAAACCCGTGCAAAGCGCTTTGGTTTAACGCTACAAGAGGCAAGAAATCCACTTTCTGGTACCTATATAGGGCGGCTTTATTTGCAAGGCGTGCTTACACAAGATCAATACGACGCCGCTCAAAAATATCTACAGATAAGAAACAACTACCTTTGTGCAAAAGGCTTGCCAAGCGCTGTTTATGATGATGTGTCTACAAATACAGACCCAAATAGTCTTGAACAATGGGTTGAAAAGGCAACTCATCACTATCAAGCCGTGCAAGATGCAATAAAAGAAGCACAATGCCTTTATAGGCAGTATAATCTTTACGCCGCCATACAGTATCTTGTTATAGAGGATCAAATGCTACCACATCTTGTGAGTTCATTACGTGTCGCTCTTAATGCACTTCAAAAGTACTTTTCATAAGTGTGCAATTATTCACTAAAAAAACGAATAAGTATCTTATTTACTGTTTTAATTTCACGATCTAGCCTTTCAACTTCTTCTTTTTTTATAGCAATAGTCTTTCGAACATCAGTAATGAGATTGAGAAGTTGTGATACCTCTTCGTGCTGTTTATCTCGTTTTGCTCTAGCTAAATCCTGCATTTGCTCTATTTCGGATTGCATATAGTCTATCACGTCATGCGATGTAATATTTCGGTTCATGATTAGTGTATGCCATTGGTGTATTACAGTCTTTATGTATTTCTCTTGTAGTGGCTTTGCTTTATTGTTCATCCACGTAGAGTCGTAATATCTTTGTCGCCACCAAAGGTAAGTTTGATACAGGTAATCATTGCGTGCTTTCTCTAGTCTTATTATTTCTTTTGAACAGCAGAATTCATCTAAATCATCATCAGCGTATCCGTTTGAAGGGAATATGAATATAAGATATGTTGTAAAAAGTGCGATAATTAATATGCTTTTTCTGAATAGAGATGTTTTTATAAACATTGTTTTATACCTTAATTAATATTTTTATACTGATTCCCTTTGAATCTATCAATATGTGTTATTTTGTTGTTGACAATGTGTTGCAAATCGTATTTAATGACAGATACGGCACTGGACGTATTGTATCTAAACGAGGGGCAGTGCAGTAAGGAAACCCCCGCAAATGCGGGGTTTTTTATTATCGGGAGGGCGTATTTTATGACATCAGAAAATACAGAACAAGCTCCACCAGTCAAACAAAAATGGATACCACCGAGAGCAGGAATAGG
>NZ_JANHOI010000059.1 GCF_026930205.1 Bartonella sp. 220B
ATTAGGAGCCATGGAGTATCTGGTTTAACGGCAGGTTATAGTGATGAGTTACAAGCGGCGCTTGAAGCTGGTTTTACGGATTATTGGAGCGGCGATAAAAAGGCAGAAGAAGTCTATAACAGAAGAGTAGCCAAGGAAAGCGCTTACCAGAAAGCATTGGAAGAGAAACACCCCGTTTGGTCTAATTTGGCTTATATGGTTGGTTCGATATTACCAACATTGGCATCATTTGGTATCCCTGGACTAGGGCTTTTAAGAGCAGGCTCTGCGGCAACAACATTTGGTAAGCTAGGTAGGGCAGCGCTTTTAGGAGCAGGATCTGGGGCTTTACATGGCTCTGGAGCAGGAGAAGGTTTAGATGGCAAGCTTATATCGGCAGGGATTGGAGGTGGAATTGGCTCTGTTGCTGCTCCTGTTGGGTCTGTTGCTGGTACAATGATTTCTTATCTTTCTAATAAAGGAAGAGAGTTATGGCAATCGGCTCCTATTGTAAGAGGTTATTTAAATCCTGCTTATAAGGATGTCCAAACCAAAGCGGTAAGAGAAGTTGCAAGGACGTTGTATGATGATGGTGTTGAGAATGTTGCAAAACGTCTTGAAACTGCTCCACGCCATGCATTTTTGACAGATATCAGTCCTAATTTAGAAGTATCCCTTGCTAATATGGGGAAAACAAATACGCATGTTTCTGATATTTTGAGAGGCGCCCATGAAGGACGGTTGAAAGGGGCAATTCACCGTATAGGTCAATCGGCAGATGAAAACATTACTCATCTCCAAGATACGAAAGTTTTCAAAAGGATTCTCAAGGAGCAAGGAAAAGAAGCGCATGATCATCTTTATGAACAGGCAAGGCAAACTCCAATAGGGCAAGAGTATTATCCAGCTCTTAATAAGCTTTTTGCCAATAAAGGGTTTCAAAAGGCGCTCAAAGAAGCTGTAAATAGTTTAGAAGAGCATATTCTAAAAGAAAATCCTCAACGATTTTCTGATAAAAACTTTAGCAGTATAAACTATAAACCTACGATAGAGTTATTAGATCAAGTCAAACAGTCTCTTGATGATTTGATCAAAAAAAGTGAAAGACTTGGCGATAACCAAAAGATCTCTGGGTACCAAATACTCAAAAAAGATTTAGTAAAAATAATGGATGAAATTTCTCCTATTTATAAATCCGCACGTGGTAGTGCGGCAAAATATGAAGGTTTTAAAGAGGCTATAGAACAAGGTAAAAACATTGCACAAAGAGATGTTTCTGGCGAGGGAATTGCAGAAGG
>NZ_JANHOI010000006.1 GCF_026930205.1 Bartonella sp. 220B
GCACTTATGTTGTGCGATGGCATGCGTATTTGTTGTGCGCTGTTGATATCCTTTTCAAAGCTGTTGTTGCTCTTCTGCGACTCTTCGCTATTATGAGGAATGATGACGGTATAAATTGAGGATTTGCTTTTCTATAATCAAGAATCAAATTCTTGTAGAAAGACATTAAGCTATGCTAGCTCCTTTTATTTAATGTTTGAAAAGTGCTCTAAAAATCCATGTGGGATAGCGAACAACAGAAAAACGATCCTGGACAGGACCCTGCTCTTGTAGTCAAACGCTTGCTGCCAGCTCGACGACAAATTTCTGTGCGTTGGCTTACAGGAACGGTTCTCACGGGAATCACTTCTTGCATTCTTATGGGTATTGCACTTTTTGCCGCCCTTGATGAACAGCAAAGATTGGTAACACCTCCACAATGGTTTACAGCAGAAAACCTTGCACAAACACAAGATCCTGATGCCAATGGCTATAAAAGTGACCGTATTTCTCCCACCCATGCGCGTCAAAGTTTTGATAGTAAACGACAATTTGAATTATCCATTCTGCAAAAAAAAGGAGATGAACAGGTCATTCAAACACAACATTTTGAATGGATTCGCATGGCTTTAGCAGAAAATCGCCCACATCGATATAATTATCCCAAATTTGATGCTTTAAGCATGTTTGCGAGTGATTCGAAAATACGAACCGTCAAATTACAAGATTCCGGACAAATTTACGGAGCGAAAGTGGAAAGCAAAATCGTCTTACGCAACCGTGATTTTATCATTGATCAAAGTGACTTTGATGGTGCGGATATCATGACGGATGATGAAGTACAAAAGGAATTAAAAAACGCTGGATTTTCTTTGGAAAAATCCAGTGAACTTCTTTCCATTCTTACCCTCATAGATCCTTTAAAATTAGACGATTTATCCTCACCCTCCCCCTTTACAGAAGCTCCTGAGGTGCGCATCGTTCAAGAAAATGTGACCATTTCCCCGCAAAGTCGTCGCATTGATCTCACAAAAAATTATGCTGAAGATATTATTCCCATTCGTAAAAAGAAAAAAATAGCCGATGCTTTCAAAGAGACCAGCTATACAAAGGAGCAAATTGATCAGGTGGTGAGCACTTTAACCAAGTTTTACCATTCTGATATGCTGAAAGAAGGAAGCCTTTTACGCATTGGTATCGTGACACAAGCAGGAGAAGAAGATCATCTGGTGCGTGCAAGCATTTATCAAGGAATGTATCATGTTCTCACCATTGCCCTAAACGATAAAGGGCGCTTTGTTGAAAGTACAGAGCCCCAAATGTCGAACGCACTTAAAACGGCTTTTCAAAATGGTATCCCGCATTCTTATGTCAATGCAACACAATTACCAACAGCTTATGATGCCCTCTATAGTGCTTTATTGAGCCATAATATATCACACACTCTCTCTGAGCATCTCATTCGTCTGCTTGCCACCAATATTGATATGAAAAACCGGATAACACCAAGTGACCAGATTGAAATATTTTATGCTTTACCCCAACAAAACGATAAAGAAGCCAAAAACGGACAAAAGAATCAAAAAACAAAAGGATTATCTACAAACATAGACCCTGAAATTCGTTATATCAGTGCAACTTTCGGCAATACGACTTATAAATATTACCGTTATCAATCAAAAGACGGAACTGTCGATTATTATGATTCAGAGGGAAAAAGCTCCAAACCTTTCTTGCTCCGCAAACCCACTCCAAATGGTGTTTTTGGTTCTCCCTTTGGACCACGCAAGCATCCCATTTTAGGCTATGTGCGCATGCATACAGGCGTTGACTGGGTTGCCCCAAAAGGATCGCCCATTATTGCGGTAGGAGATGGTATTGTCACAAGAATGGGTGTAACCGGTGGTTATGGAAACCATACAGAAATTCAACATAGCAATGGATATATCAGCAGTTATTCACACCAAAGTCGTTATGCGCCAGATATCAAACCAGGCGTTAAAGTACGACAAGGGCAAGTTATTGGCTATGTCGGAACAACAGGGATGGCAACGGGGCCCCATTGTCATTTTGAAATCATTGTCAACGGTGTAAAAGTCGATCCCATGCGCATTCGTATCCCGGACAGTAAAGCTTTAACCAATCAAGACTTACAAGCATTCTTGCGCGAAAAACATAATATTGATTCTTTATTAAACAGCCCAACACCACCACCAGAAGACACTTCTTAAACCACACATAAATAGACAGCCCAAAAAGTTTTGAATATTTCTGCAAACAGAAGATCCTAAACTTATAAAAGAAAAAAGCATAAATATTGTTTTCTCAAGCTTTAGACAAAACTCACATTATAGATCTGAGGTAATGCAGAACCTACGAAGAAGATTGCATCTGGCGCTATAAAACAGCGGTAACATCTCTTAATCTTGGCTTTTCAAACCCAAAAAATGGGTGAGAATATCACGATTATTGTAATAATATTGATGATTATACAAGGAAAGGACATTCACGTTAAAGCGTATAGCGTCCTCTCAAATCTTACAAAACCACACTATTGGTGATGAAATCTACCATTCATTGCCTTATTTTAAATAACTATCACACAAAAGTCATAAAATTTTGATCTCAGGTCTTGTCTTTGTGAATTGCTGCAAGAAAGTAGAGATATCGATTAAGAAACAGAATCTGTAGAATCGAGCTCTGCTTTATGAGCGATTTGATCTAACTTTTATCGCTATAAATATTTTTCAGATACGTTATCTCGTCTAAAAAAGAGCTAAAAAATTTAATGTGTGAAAAGTTAATTTTAACAGCTCTTATGAGATCAAGCCTGTCTAATATTTTATAGAGTTATTTTGTTTGGGTGATAATTTTATGAAATACAAATATACAATAATTTCTATTTTTTCTTTTACCATCTTTGTGTGTATAAAGCCTTATTTTTCTCACGCTCAAGATCTTTCTGTGACACACGAAACAAGACGAAGCTTTATCGAAAAATTACCTAAACCGCAACAAAGTGCGTTTGATGATCGTTCAACAGATGTCTACATCGTTAATGAGCTTAACAATCCACCTACTTCTATGGTGTTAACTGCTAGAAGAATTGAGCGTGGAGAATGGAAAACAGGAGGACACTGGGAGAAGACAAAGGTTGGGAGTATCATTGCACCTGGTTCGGTAGGAACAGCAGCAACAACATCGAATGCTTGGCTTTTTGGAGCCGGTGGTGCGATACAATATAGAATACAAGATGATGGAACATTTTTAACATTCCGTTGGTATAATCCCTATACAGGAAAACCTGAATATTCTGCTACCTCGAGCAACAAAAATTATTATTTTGAACGAAGAGAAGAAGGGGAGAAAAATGCTAGAGTCATTTGGTACGTAAAAAGAAAAGAGCCGGTAAAAAATTATTCTGTTGTCATAGCAGCCGATCCGCAACCATGGCGCTTGAGATCTGGCGATCCTAACGGGTGGAGCAACAGAGAACCTTGGTTAAAAGTAAATAAGAAGGTAGCAAAAGCCATAGAATCACACGCTGCTACATTTTATATTATCAACGGCGACTTGACTGAATTCGGCCGACCACAAACCTATCAAGACTATGCAGATGTGTATAAAAGCATCCCTTACCCTATCTATGAAGGACTAGGGAATCACGATTATTATAATAATGTTGGTGACTGCACAATACCGATATATAATCTTTCAAAAGATGCATGTGCAATAAGTGCTGTTAAAAGAATGCTCAAAGAAATAGACAAATACAGCAGTTCTTTACCTGAATTCAATAAACACGTAACGTCTCGTCAGCTCATACCCTTTGGAACCACTCATAACATGATAATAGGAAGTTTGAGTTATTCATGGGATTATGGAGATATCCACTATGTACAACTACAAAATTATCCCACTTATACTGTGAATTTATCTGATAGTTATACGAAAATCGTCATCACGAAAGCGCTCGATTGGTTGAAAAAAGATTTAGAAGCTGCCGATAAAAGAGGAAAAGTGACAATTCTCAACTTCCACGATGCGCGTCCCTATTATAGAGATAAAGATTCACATTTTCTTCATCCACAAAATGCGGCAGATCTTGCTACCTTTAAATCAATCATTACCTCTCATAATGTCAAAGCCATCTTTGTCGGACACAACCATTATCGAAGATATTGCCGTGCAGAAGATGATAAAGTCTTCGGCAATATCCCTGTATATACAGCAGGAGCACTCTTCACAGGAGACTACTATCTCGTTGATGTCCAAGGCAAAGACATTCACGTTAAAGCGTATAATGGAAAAACAGGGAAAGCTATTCTGATTAAGGATTTAGAGACAAGTGGCATCACCAAACGGTTTCGAAGCAGTTGTAGTAATTTATAAGAATATTTTTATATTTCTCTTATCAAATAAGGGGGTCTTAAAAGCCCCCCTTTTACGTTGTCGTTTGTGCCTCTTTTGAACCATTCGTGCTAAGCTTTGGCAAAGGAATGACAATTTTTGTCCCTCCCAAAACAGAAGTTTCAAAAAGTGGTTTTTCACCAAACTGCATACAAAGCTGTTCAACAACCAAACGACCAAGACCTGCTTTTTGCGCTGTATTTTGACTCTTCATGCCGACCCCATCATCTTCCACAATCAACATGAATTGCCCATCTTGTTGAGGACCAAAGGAGATATAAATATGGCCAGTGCGCTGATTAGGAAAGGCATGTTTGAAAGAATTTGTGAGCAATTCACCAAGAATAATTCCAAGCGTTGTTGCATCTCTTGAAGATAGCCGACAATCTTCAAAATTCGTGTGAACAGTGATATTTTCGCGCAATTCAAAAGGCACAGCCAATTCAACATCATGCACCACTGAACTGAGAAATTCTGCCAACAAAGTTGTTTCCATATCATCACTCAAACGCAAACGGCGATGGGCTGTAGATATTGTCTGGATACGATCACGTGCTGCCCCAAGAACAGAACGCACTTCTTCATTTTTGCTCCGATTTAACTGTAGCCCAAGCAAAGAAGACACCGTACCAAGTGAATTTCCAATACGATGACTTGCATCTTGCAACAACATCTCAACCCGTTGACGTTCTTTTTCGGCGTGATTGCGTGCCCTTTCCAATTCCTGTGTCCGTTCTTTCACACGTGCTTCAAGTGCTCTATTTTCACTATGAAGCAGCAATTGATACATCTTTAAGGAGCGCACATCTCGATGAAACCGATTAATGACAAAATAGGCAGAAATAAAAGTACTCACGACAGAAAGTATCGCCGCCAATGTTAAAGCAGCCCGCATAAGCGCTATACCTTCACGCTGTTTTTGTCGTACTGCATCATCACCATTGAGAAAACTTTTCATCAATTGTGCGAGACGTGCCACCTGAATCTTGGGAATTTCTAAAGAAACAGAAGATTGAAAAGATTGGTCAGGAATCACATCCACGGCATGCATATGGGCATTCATAAAAGCTTTGCGTGCTTCGACCTCTTTTTTAAAAGCGCTAAACCATTCATACCATTGTGGATGGGCATAAACAATAAGCGCGGTATAATCGAGAATATCGTCAATCTCACGTGCAGCATTTTCAAAGCGTACTTTGTCTTCTGCCTTTCGGGTTTTCGCATAGCTACGATCAGCAACAGCCATATCGATTAAACTAATCAGCACCAAATCAGCTTGTTCACGCAATTCTGAACTTGTATTCAATTGCGCGACTTCTCGATCAACAGCATTTGAGAGCAGTATAATAAAGATTGCAGCCAAAAGGGCCATTACAAGAGAAACAACAATTGCTCCCCAACGCCAGCTTGACATGCTTGAATCAGAAGAAGGATTATGAGAAAGCAAATTCGTCTTTGTTGTCATAGAATTTCCATTGGCGAACCTGAAAATTGTCATTTTTCAGCACAAAGGAAAACGCCCTTATAAAACATAACACAAAAAACCCGCTGGATGATTTCATACAGGCTTTCCTCACTTTTCCTTAAGGAATCATGCTAAACACTTTGAATTCCTTCAGATGCTGACTTTTACATTAATAGCTATAACGGGAATAAAAAAAACAAGGCTATTGACCATAATTATTATGCTTTTTTAGCCGTTAAATGAACACAATGTGCTTCCAGCGGAATGCGCATCGGGGCCGTAATCGGATTCACCATTGACTTTAAGAAGTTCCTGTAAGCGATTGCGTGCTCTACTCACACGGCTTTTAATTGTCCCCACAGCACAACCACAAATAGCTGCAGCATCTTCATAAGAAAAACCAGAGGCTCCAATGAGAATAATGGCTTCTCTTTGATCAGCAGAGAGCATATTTAAGGCTTTTTTGAAATCTTGCAAATCGAGTGATCCATATTGAGCAGGATGAACCGCTACATTTTGAGTCAATATACCATCGGTGTCTTGAACTTCTCTCCCTTTTTTACGCATTTGGCTATAGAATTCATTACGCAAAATTGTAAAAAGCCAAGCTTTCAGATTTGTTCCCATTTCAAAACTGTCCTGCTTTGCCCATGCCTTCATAACGGTATCTTGGACCAAATCCTCCGCTTTATCGTGTCTTCCACTTAAAGAAAGTGCAAAAGCGCGCAAGGCTGGTAACACAGAAAGAAGTTCTTGTTTAAAGTTTTTCACGCCCTCTAACATAGTGGATTTATACCTTTTCCACATGATTTAAGCGAAATTGCTCTGCGCGCTCCAATCTGTCCAAAAGCTCTAGCAAACGCACTGGTAGGGCTTCTTCTTGAATTTCCATGTAAAACTGGCGTAATTTCCGTGCTATTTCGCAATTGACCCCGAGAAGATCATCCCCACGCATGAAATGATTGGTGAGATTTTTTTCATCACGGTCGTTCATTTTTTATCCCCCTAATCCATATTATAATATCAGTAGCACCGAGAAGAATTTTTCGCCTTATGGTTGTAAATATGGTTGTATGCAAAAAGTTCCATACGAGGACAGGAACTTTTTCATCTCTTGAGAATTTCAATCAACAAAGTGCTTCAAAGGTCAAAGGAGTTATAAACATGTCATTATCCACGCGTATAGCACCGCATCTTCCTTATCTTCGGCGTTTTGCCCGTTCTGTAACAGGCAGCCAATCCTCTGGTGATGCTTATGTGTCAGCGATGTTGGAGGCACTTATTGCCGATATTTCCATTTTTCCCAAAACATCCAGTGATCGCATTGGTACCTATTGGCTGTTTTGTCATCTTTTTGACCAAACCACCCCTAATATACCTGAACCACTTCCACAATTTGGACTTGAACAAAAAACCAACGCCAAATTATCGTACCTTACTCCGCGTGCACGCCAAGCATTTTTATTGATTGCGGTTGAAGGATTTAATGAACAAGAAGCCCGTGAAGTCATGGATCTTGACGCGAAAGCGTTTCGCACGCTGCTTAACCAAGCCTCGACGGATATTTCTCAACAAATTGCTACAGAAGTTATGATTATTGAAGACGAGCCTCTCATTGCACTAGACATTGAACAAATGGTAGAAAGCTTAGGTCATCGGGTGGTAGGAATAGCGCGCACCCGTGATGAAGCTGTCATTATGTATCATAAGAAAAAGCCCCGTTTGATTTTGGCTGATATTCAATTGGCCGATAACAGTTCAGGCATTGATGCGGTCAATGACATTTTGCAAAATGACCAGATTCCTGTAATCTTTATCACGGCTTTTCCTGAAAGATTATTAACTGGAGAACGGCCAGAACCGACTTTTTTAGTCACCAAACCCTTTAATCCTGATATGGTGAAAGCGCTTATTTCCCAGGCTTTATTTTTTCAAGAGAATGCTTCGAAAGCCGCCTAAAACAGATTAACATTTTGCAAAATGATCGTTACGCCCATTCCAAAGCCCCCTATGGATAAATCCCATCTTAGCGCTCTCATGCAAGCGATCCGTGGTGCAGATATTTTTGTTTTATACCAGACAACAAATTTGGTTTATTTATGGGCAGAAAACCTACCACAGCATTTGCATCATAAATGGCGGGTAGGATGTCGTGACAGTGATTTTTTTTCACTTGATCTGGCAGACAATATGGAAACAATCAAATTGCAAGTTTTAGCCACCGGCAAGATGCAAACCATTGAAGCACGGTTTGAAGATATGTCCAAACAAGCAATGTGGTATAAATTTTCTATCGACTGCCACCGCAATGATCATGGAGACATTATCGGTATTATCACCACCGGTGTTGATATTTCAGGCTTACGTCGCCGTGAACAAGTATTGAAAATACTTCTTCGGGAAGTGAGTCACCGTTCTAAAAATCTTCTCGCCATCATTCAAAGTATAGCTAGTCAAACGGCACGCTATACTGAGTCTCTTCAGATTTTTTTACGCAAATTTCAAGGACGCCTTCACTCTCTTTCTCATTCTCAAGATCTCATTACCGATTCTGATTGGCGCGGTGCCCAATTTCGCGAATTGGTACAAACGCAAGCTTTGGGCTATTTGATAAAAGAGACAGAACGTTTTTCACTTGAAGGCATAGATCCTTATCTTTTTCCCAATGCGGCTTTACATATTGGTTTGGCTTTTCATGAACTCATTGTGAATTCTCTTTCTTTCGGCGCTTTATCACAAGAAAAGGGTAGTGTTTGCGTAGGCTGTGAACTCCACACAAAAATAAATGGAAAAATGCAACTTCTCATCACTTGGAATGAACGTTTTGAAGCGCAAACGCTTCTTGTCAATAAGAAACAAGCCTGTTTTGGCAGTACTGTCTTAGAAAAGATTGTCCCTGTTTCTGTCAATGGTTCAGCTTCTTTAAAATTAACAGAGACGGGAATTGTTTATTGCTTGTGTGTTCCTGATACGTATTTTGACACTTTTTTTTAAAATAGCGGTTAAAACTCTGTAACATGAAAAAGCAACAGTCCCTCCCAATTACCTCGTGATCTTTCTTGTCCAGCACCAAGATATTTTTTGCACAATACATTTCTGAGCATTTATTCTACAATTGAGTTTACCGGAACAGCCCACCGGAACAGCCCACCGGAACAGCCCACCGGAACAGCCCACCGGAACAGCCCACCGGAACAGCCCACCGGAACAGCCCACCGGAACAGCCCACCGGAACAGCCCACCGGAACCTAAAACCTTTAAAAACGTTTTTTCATAAGAAGACGCCCCGAGGCTGACATATCCGTTTTTATCCTGTCAACCTCTCATTTGGAAAATATTTTATGAATACCCTCGTTTTTCTTCTTCTCTTGGTTTCATGTACAGATGATTTTAACAGCTGTTATTCTAACAACACAATGGTTAAAACTTACCCAACAGCTCAAGCCTGTGAACAAGCCATGATACCATCCACAAAAAAAATTGCCTCTTATGGGCAACAAATTTTTGCCCAATGTACAAGCATACAAGCAAACTTACACCAACAAGAAGTAAAATTGATCTGGTTTGTAACAAACCGCGGAAATTTTCTGCTTAAAAGTCAAACCCTGCTTAAAAATCAAACGATAAATGATAAAATGTCTAAAGAGCACGAAGAAGATATTTTACCACCATCCTTGCCTCTTCTCCATCCTTCTTCCACAAACCACTTGCACAAAAAAACTTAAAAGCCTAAACCCATCAGGCCCCCAAAATAATCGGCAGGAAAAAACCAATGGAAGAGGAGCGCATGATGGATAATCAACACATTCAATCTTCAAAAGACCATCACGCAGAGCAATGTACATTGCCTCAAGATTACCCTCCCTTAGACCCCGCGGTAGAACGCGTAAGAAAAAAGCTTATGCGTTTCATGTTTATTTCTATGCTCATAACGCTTATTCTTATTCTTGTCGTACTCTTTGGAGTAATCTACAAAATTGTAGCAACAAATTCAGCGCCTCAACAAACAACCCCTTTTTCCTCTCATAGGATAAATCAAAAAACCGTTTACCATACACTCTCCTTACCGAAAGAAACACAAATTTTGTCGCAAAGCCTTTCGGAACAGAACATTGTCTTGAAAGTTTTAACACCAGAGGGACAGACAAAGTTCATGGTCTATAATTATTATACCGGTGCGCTGATTGCTGTACTTATCTGTGAAACAACAGAAAGCGCATCCCTCCCCCATTAAAGTGATAACACGCCTCACAAGAGACTAACCTCACAAGGGACTAACCTCACAAGGGTCTAAAACATCGCTCTTGGCTAAGCATCTTCCTCTGCCAAACATATTGCCCCACGCGACATCGACGTGGTTCCCTCTGCATCTTTTCAGCTAAGAAATGCAACACCTCATCACTTGCAATGGATATTTTGAAGCACAAATGCTTCCTGTCAATAAGAACCAAGCCTGTTTAGCAGTATGGTTTTAGAAAAGATTGTTTCTCTTTCTATAAATAGTTCAGTTTCTTTAAACAGGAAAAGCAACTTTTTCTCTCAACGCACCAGCATTTTGAGAAATTTCTGCCCCCCCTTTGAAAGTTCAAAACCTAAAAGCTCAAGATAGGCTCTTTCTCAAGAGAAATACAGTCTAACACCATTAAGCCCGCCACCCATAAGCGCTTTCATGCTGCTTGATGATTTTTAAACATTTTCCTCGGCCGAAGATGTTGCTACCCGACGACGACGCGGCTTTCTCTGTATCTCTTCACCCAAGACAGGAAAAGAAGCCGTTTTTTCTGTCGACGCATCACCATTTTGTGATACCTCACCATTTTGAGAAGTTTCTAATGCAGCCTTTGAAAGTTCAAAACCTGGAAGCTCAAGGGGGGCTTTTTCTTGGGCACGGACAGTACGTCGACGTGAAGAGCGACGTATTTTCTTGACAGGTTCAACACTTTCTTCAGCAGCGCATTGCTCTTGATCACTTTCCTCATCTAACAAAGCAGGTGCCTTTAATGCCTCTCCATATGCGCATCCATTTTGTGGCTTAGTGTATTGACCACGACCATTTTCTTGCGCTCGTATTTGAGAGATGTCCGTATCACAACTGACAGTGTCTTTTCTCTCACCCTCAGTGTTTATTTCACCGTATTCTTGCTCATTGTTTTCATCACGGCTCTCATCACGGTTTTCATCACGTTTAGCAGATTGGGAATTTTGGCCAACCGCTGCGAGAATAATACGCAAATAATGCTCCGCATGTTGGAGATAATTCTCTGACATAACGCGATCACCAGCCCCCTGAGCATCACGCGCGAGACTTATGTACTTGTCAGCAATTTGCTGCGCATTTCCGCGAATCTTAACATCTGGACCGCTACTTTCATAATTTCGAGATAACGGGTTAGGTCCACGACGATTATTGTTGTTATTATTACCATTACTGTTATTATTGCGACCGCGTACCCGTCTATTTTGTTGTGGCCTCATCTTTGTCCCTTTTTTTGGAGTATGTGTGTCTTAATTGACTCTTTTAATTGCACTATTTTCCGATAATGCTGGTCATGCCTAAAATACGGTTATCAGACCATCCACGTTTTATTTTACTTAAATGATACCTACTGATATTTGATAAAAACATGTATTTTTTGAAAATTACAAAAACAGTAGGGAAACCGCAAACTTAAATTCCCTATTTCTCTGTTAACCAGCAAAAACCCAGTGATGTCCATATAAAATGCCAAGTATTAAAATGCCAAGTATTTTTTTTTAAAATAGACCATATTTTACTAAAAAAATAACCATCTTGTGGAAAAACAAAAAAGAACATGCATGCGATACCCCTAGTAAAAGAATAAATTCTATCAGAGAATAAAGAGAAGCTCTTTTTTCGCTTTAAAATGACCGATTGATTCTAAAAACGCCGATATTCCCTGCCCCACATCGCACTTAACTCATAAGTACTTACACCCCCACGAGTCATTGCATGAACGTATTCACATTTCGAATATAGTCTTTCTTTTGCATTAAAGCAAGACCTTTGTAAACGATAATCCACTCTCTCTTCACAAATCTCTCATTTTTTATACACTGTTGAACAGAAAGCACACTTCAAATCCTTTAATTATCAGCAAAGCGGTTCTCTTGACGGTTCTCTTGTCAAAGCGAGCCAATTGCTCAATAGCATGTTATTTAAAAGTTTCAGATATGCGGCTTTTATTGCTACCTACCAAAACGCTATAAGGAGTGTCTCTGCTAACGGCTTCATCCCCACCACAACGGATTTTGGAAAAGGAGGTTCCTTTTAAGAGTGAGAAATTCAACGTTTTTTGAGCAAAAAACCTCAGATAATTCACTTTTCCCACAACCAGACAGCTTCCTGCCAAAAATCTTTCTAAAAACTCCCTCTTCGGTAGTTGCAAAGAAAAGCTATCGGAAAGCCATGGAACAGTGACAAAGGACAAAATAATGGGTCTTACCACAAAGAAATGCAAAAAACCTTTTCTCACCTCTCACACATTATAACGCATGCTCTAATAGACAGATCTACCAATAATAATACGACATTTTTATGGTTTATCTTGATAACATTCCTCAAGCGAAACATGTACATACTCTATCATAAAAATGAACGATTTTTCTGCTTTTTCAGAACCAATAGCAAAAAGTATGGTTTTTGCCTTTCTTTTCTCTCTCAAGCGAGACCTATAATAAAGACGCCAGACAATGACCAGTGTTTCTCTGACCAGTGTTTCTCTTTTTACTTTTGTGAATTTTGTAATATCTTTCAATCATTAAATAATAAAGAAGCTTTTATCAAACTTCATTGTCATTTCTGCTTTTCTCATAGGGTGTTATTGTAAAATGGCATAAGCATTACAAAATACGCTCTTTTTTAAAGATTAAACTTTTGTATTGTTCATCAAATTGCGCAGAATATTAAATTTTCTTGTTAAAATTTAAAAGTGATTACGCACTTTACTTTTTTCATGTTCTTTTTCATTGAAAAGGCAATCCCGTAAGAGAAAATAATTTCCATCCCCCGGTCGTACTATTTTCACACATTTTTTCTTTGCAGCATCAGAGAGTGTATCCCACATTTCACGAATAGTAAAATAGGCTTCGCTTTCCAAGTTAATACAACGCTGATATATTTCCTTCTTCATATCGGGCATCACTGAGGCAGAAATTTCTTTGCAATAGACGCGCAAATCAAAAACCGGAATCGTCAATGCCACAGGAGCTTGTTGTATGAATTGTTTTTGAGAAGAAAAAGAGTCAATCATTTTTACAACACCAAAACACAATGCCACAACACCAAAAAGGAACAGACAAACCAACATGGCCTTGCGACATATTTTTTTTAAATAAGCATTTTGCCGCGCGCGGATTCTTTTTTCCATAAAGACTTTGTCCTTTAGCGTCTCAAAATAAGCTTTTTATAGCAAAAGTAAGAGAAGCATCAATGTTTAAAAGCATGTTACAGCACCAAACGCTCTATTTTTTATATCAAACACTTTAGCGCACTAAGCAACTTCTGCCTCACATGTTTCATGACAACTTGACGCATTTATCGCACATTTATACAAAACAAAACAGAAAGGCACTGTCTTTCCCTCTGTATAAATGTGCCTTACATCACCATCCTCAAGAACACTCTATTTTACGAACCATGAGAATAAAATGCTATACAACTTTTATAAAGGTCAACACCGCACATACAAATCGCAAAAGACTTCTATCCCCAGTTTATAGCAAAAAGACACAACAGCACCAAATTGCTTATTGCTTAAAGCCCCTTTACGCCTCGGTTCAATGATTTTCTCAAATTGTGCCAAATTTCTTCCTTGAAGGATTTTCGCTTTGCTTTTCGTTATTTCTTTTTGAAACATTGACATTTTCACCTCCGCAAAAGAGGCTCCCCACACGCTCTAACTATAACCGATGACACACACATTCATGCAATCTTACGAAGTTGACCAAGCAAAATCTTCTCATTGGCTTAAGTAAGGGCAAGGTTTTAACAAGCACAAACTCTTATAAAATTTTTCGTACGTCTTAGCACTGGACATAGGCTTTGCAGACAATAGAAAATCGACCAAAGCATTTTTTTCCGCAGATAAATCTATATTTCCTTTCATAGATAAAACGGCAAAAAATCAGTAGATAGATCTTCATTTATGCCAAGAAATCCATTTGCATGATCGCTTTTAATGTTTCCATCGCTCATGATTTGAGATCTTCATGCTCTCTCTCACTCTCTTGACCACTTTGTTTGAGATTCTCAAGATCTTTCATCATTATTTTCAATTGCTGTTCCAAATCCTCTATACGCTGCACCAATTGCGAGATGTTTTTGCTTTGTTTTTTGTCAAAGCGCTCGATATCTTGGTCATTTTTTTTCAGCAATGCATTGAGAGGGGCATGTCCCATTCGTCCACTGGCATAAAGAACCACACGAATATGTTCAGGCTCATCAATGTCAGAGATAGAAAAAGGAAAGAGTGCCATACTATGTCCTCATATTTGTTACAGAATAAATGATGCATGACATCAGCGTATTTGGACACCTTTTCCCCAGCGCGCTTTTACAGACAGACATCGATACCTTATTGAAAAGTTTCTAAAAAATACCACCAAACTGGAAACACTTTCTATTTTAAATATTTTAACGTATTTTTTTCAACAACGCTTAAAGCGTTTTTTAAAAGTCATGCAAAAAGAGGGTGTTTTCACGTTTTCACGGCATAAATCACTGCGACATTGACAGGACGTGTTTCATTTCCCCCTGTGGCTTCTAAAATGACTGTATGTGTATGCTCTCCTGCGAATGCTGTCAAAGAATTTGTTCTATCTCGTCCATATGGATAACATTTCCACTCATTAGGAGAGGCTGCTGCCATGTCTTTGATCCCTATAAAACTATGTTGGTGATTGCCAGCAGAATCTGTTTTCCCTTGATGGGTATGGTTTTTAAAAGAATCTTCTTGCCTACTTCCCAAAAGGCGTCCTTTATCAATCTTTTGTGCACTATCAAGCCCACGCAAAAACATTCCACGCAAATCAGGAACATTGAATGTTTCCCACCCATCTCCCTGTCCCCATGTTGTACCAAGAGCAGCAAAAAGGCCCGCATACTCCTTGCGTGAATATTCTTGCCCATCGCACAAAAGCCAACCAGCAGGCACTTTTTCCATAGCAAAAGTGCCAATAAAGCCAGAGGAAAAACTTTCGGGTAAGGGAGGAAGTTTGGGAATTTCAGGGAGTTTTATGGTAGGATTGGTTAAAAACCAGCCATCGGCGTTTTCCCCAGCAATATCACAAGTATAGACCAACTCATAAAGCCCTCGCTTTTGGATTTCTCCCCCCTTTAAAGGGGCGATACCCTCTGAGGTTATCTGATAAACGGGTCGCGAAGGCAATCCGTTTAAGGCAACATTTGTGATTCCTCTATTCACTCCTTGTGCTTTAAAGCGCACCACAATACCATTGACATAAGCTTCGAAAGGCGATTTGGTAACTAAACAAATAGCTGTTCTGTTTGTGTCCTCATCGACGGTAAATTTTGTTTCGATTCCCCCTCCATTATCGAAGAGATATTCTTTGATACGTTGCATCATAGCGCGCGCACTATCATTGACGGAACTTGGAGGTTGTCCTTCTGCCCAATTTATATCTTCATCGGCGGAAGCATTTTCCAATGCGAACAATGACCAATCATAAATCGAACTCATAGAACATATCCTTTTTGCAAAAAGCGAAGACGAGCAAAAAGCGAAGAAAAGAAAGCGGCGATTTTCTTTTTAGGCGTTGTGACCTTTTCCATTTGAAAGCCAAGTTTATGATAATCGACATGCAAGAATTTTGTCTTTGCATTGATAAAAACGGCATCGGGCTTCAAACGCAGCACATCTTGGGCAAGAACGCCCCGATAGCGTTGTGGATTTCCTTTATAATTAAAGAGATAAAGTGGATAGCCATTTTTCTCACCCACAAGAGTGATATTTTCTTTCGCTCTCACATCACAAAGTCCTAAGATTCCACCCACCAATCCCAGCACTTGCTGAGCATCACGTAAGGGATCTTTTGTAATGGAAGGCATAGTTGTTGAATTTCCTGATTTTGTTCCGTAATTTCCAGCGGCTTGAGTTCCCACACCCAACAATTGCGCCAACCGGCTCCATCCTTGATTATCTTGTTCAATCCATTTTTGGCGCTCTGCATCCAAAGCACTTTGACGGTTGAGATCTTGAATCATTCCGCCCTTCAAAGCATTGGCTTGTGCGTTGCTTTGCCCTTGATAGTAGCTGTTAGCGGCATTTACTTGGTCACGCAAAGAGCGATCAATCATCTGATTGGCATTCATCATATTATTGATATCTTGATTATACTGTTGCGCTGTAGCATTTGTAGCCAAAGCACCGAGCTCATCGGCGAGCACACCGGTATGTGCCCCAGAGCCATAGCGCCCCGCCCCAGACATCGATTGATTAATGGCATCAGAGGTTTTACTCAAAGCATTTTGCAAAGCAGCATTAAATTTACTATTGCCTCCAATCCAGTCTCCCTTTGCCATATTGAGGAGATTTGTAGCGCTTTGCGTTGGTGCATTAAACCATTGTGTCAAAGCAGGATTGTTATATTGACGCGCAGCGCTCTCTAAACCGGTGAGGGCATTTTTTGTCATATCGCTAAGACCAGCGGTGCGTTCCCCCTGATAAACATTGCCTCCGATACCATTATTATAAAGATCGAGCGCTTGAGCACTAGCTTTTTTAAAGATCTCTGCAGCCCAAGCGGGTGGTGCATTTGTCTGTGTTGTTGTTTGCACTTGAGGTGTTACTTTTTTTCTCATGGAACCAAAGCCTTTCTATAGTGAATAAGATTACGAGAATATCCGTGACGTGCGAGCATTTTCACCCACCCAATTCTTCCAAACAGATGTAATTCCTCAGCATGGATTGAACGCGCCCATTGTTCGACCTTCTCAATCAATGGCACCAATTCCAGCCCTCCTTCTCCGGCAAGATCTGAAAGGACGACGTGTTTTTTGCCCCTTTGAGTTCTTTCAATTTTAGTGATCGCAAAGGCACTAAACTGTGTTTTATTTTTTAAGATCAGCCATAATTGTGCTTGCCCTGTAGCGAGTTCCTCAGCAATCGTTGCCAAACAGACATCATCGGGAAAGCGTTTCGCGTATTTTTTTAAAGCAGCATTAAGAGCCTCTTGATAGGGTGCTATTTTTTCCCATGGCCATTGCTCTGTAAGATGAGCAGAATAAAGATTTTGGCTTTCCTGTTGCCATATCATATTTTTAAATTTCCCCACCTTCTTTTAAAGCCAAGCTCTCTTTCCCTTATGAAGCATGCAAACCTCTTGTTTTATAAAACCACCTTAACCTGGTCTCTTAAGAAGAAGCACACCACCACCCTTCATTATAACAACACGCTACCACACGCCCTTATTCAGGCGCTTGCCCTCCGCACGCTCCTTTCAAGCACCCGTGCCCTACCACGCGCCCCCTATTCAAGCACCCACGCTCTCGTGCATGCTCCTTTCAAGCATCCACGCTCTACCGCACGTTCCTTTCAAGCACCCGTGCCCTATCGCATAATTTTTTGTTTCAATGGCATGCGTTAAAGCGTGCTTTAACGCATGCCGGCAGCCTTCAATTCCACATCGAATCCCGTGACATGCGTCCAATTCACCCCTTCAGGAATGCGCAATTTAAAGCGATAAAAACGTGCTCTTGCACGAGAATGAATTTGCCCCGTATTATAAGAAGGTTTTTTTTCCGGCAACCAAACAGTTTCTTCCTCAATGGATTGCCGTAAACGCATTCCCACAGACAAGGTGAACTCTCCACTATTGACTTGAGGCATAATATTTTTGACCCGCGTAATCATCCCATTTGTTTGTCCCATCTCTTGTGATGTCACCACACAAGCCATAGGTTTACCAGAAAATGAGCCAAGTCTTCCCTGATGATCAAAAGCACCAAGAATAGGCGCTTCATTTCTCCAAGCTTTACTGTCGAGAGAAAAGGATAAATTATCAATACTTTTTGAAATCCGATCAAGCGCCTCTAGGGTTACGCCAGCCAAAAAAATGGGCAAAACCATTTTGAGGTCCACGGTGGCTTTGGTCCATTTTTGCAAATCCCAATCATAAATGAGCAAGATATGTTTTTGAACAGTATCATCGGTATTAATCATCCAATAAACGCGATTATACACGCCATCAATAGCAGCAGAGAGCGTGTAGAGATTATTGCTACTCGACTTTGCCGTCATCGTTCTATCCACTTTTTCAAAGCCAATGGGTATAATTTGTCCCTCATTGGTCATCTGATAAAATCCGCCCTCATCAGCAAAGAAAGCAAGATCTCCTCGACAAACGATAGATTCCGCATTTTTTGCACCGCGTTTATCGTGTATTTTTTGGAAACTGAAGATAATCTTAGAGCCAGGGATAAAAGATCCAGCATAGATAGCAGAGCGCATAAAGATGATTGGATTTGTTGTTTCTGTTGCCCCTTGAACGAATCCGCCATCGGGAAAGTCTTGATAATCGCAACTTTTTTTCCCAACGGTCCAACATTCAGCATCATTCAACCCGGACCAGTGAACACGTCTTGGATGCTCTGTTAATTTCATCAGACAAAGGAAATCTCCCCAAACCCTTACGATACCTGCTTGCGGAGGATTTCCGCCCAAATTTCTAAATTTTTTGTCACGATTAAGATCAATCACTTGTGGTTTATCATTGGCATTAACAGCAATGACATAATCGCCAAACAAAGCAAAAGACCAAGGCGCATCCACATTGGCACAATAAGGTTTTCCCCTTCGGCTTATATCTTGCCAGCGCATGGTTGTGTTATTGAGGAGATAGATTTTTTGTGCTGTTCCAACAACAATAGACACCCCATTTTTTGTTTTAACAGCAAGAGCTCCTAAGATACGGTCAGGACAAGGCTCTGAGAGCGGTTGAAAGCTTGGCATAGGGATATAGGAGCCATCAGCCGGCAACACATTGATAAGCTCATCGGTAAAGATACCATTGATATCCGCGACATCAGGTCGATAATCAGCAATTGGGAAAAAAGCCATTTAAAATCTCATGAAAAGAATATTAAAAAAACCTTGGGGTGATTTCAAACCGCAAAGGTTTATGTTTTTTGAAACAAAAGAGCTCCTCAAACGGGAAAGGGCTCTTGAAAAAAGGGAATAATCTCAAGCGATAGAAAGTAGAGCAAAGCACCTTCATGCATAATGCAAGATTTTCAACTGTCTCCTTTCAACGCCAACCACCAACGTTCTCCTCAAATGGAGAAAAAAGAACTCTTTTAAAATCGCATTGGCAGAATATTTCCCGCCCCTTTTCGCCGCGACGTTTCAAACCGCAGAACTTGCAGCTGTTCTTGAAAATCACTGAAAGAGACAGCAGCATATTCAGGATCTTTCAGGATATTTTTGTAGAGCTCATATTTTGCACGTGCTTTAATGAGATCAAAAGCATGGGTAAACCAAGGATTATCACCCTCATGCACACTTTCCTCCGCCAAACGGGCAGGCGCACAAACAAGGCACACAATCTCTACCTGTTTTGGTGTTGGAAAGAGCCCTATTTTTTGCTCATGGAAGGTATAAAAAAGCGGGGTTCCTTGGGGCATTTCTTGAGGTGTTCCTTGGGGTGTTCCTTGAGGTATTCCTTGGGGTGTTCCTTGAGAAGATAGTTGTGAAGGCTGCATCCCATATTGTTTTTGCAATATTTGCATAGGTTTAAAGACCAATTGTGACGCCAAGGTTGTTGCCTCAGATATTGCCTGAGATGCTACATGAGGTCCCAATAAGACGGATTCCAAAAGCTTTTCTGATTCAAGAAAAATCCCTTCTTCTTGCCCATACCATGTTTTCCCCCGTTGTGTTTTGAATGTGATGGTTCTTTTTTCATTAAAAAAGAAAGGTTCTCGTTCACACAAACGCAAAGCAGTCAAAATAGAATCTTGAATTTGCGTAGAATATTCCGCCGTTGTATCATCAATTTCATCTTGAATAAGGGCAACCATACGCGAAAAACTTTGCGAAATGTCCAAGGATATAGGATGAAGATCATTGGCATCAGTGGATAAAGCGGTCATAAGCAGTCATAATCCTTTTAGATGAGAAGCATGCTTTTATCCCCCCAACAAACCCTCTTGTTGGGGAGAAGATTTTGCAAATTTTCACATTTTTCAAACTTTCAATGAAAGTCGTTAAGGCAGCGTCTTTAAGCTGGTGCTCCATAGGTTGGAATGACGATAGTACCGAAATCTTGGGCCCCTTGGGTACTTCCTGGCAAATTGTAGCAGGTTTTTTTCATTCCGATAATCGTTTTGGCTGCAACACCGAATTCTCGTTCATAATCGAACAGCTCTTCCACCAATTTATAGCGTGTAGCACCACGGTCTTTACCAAAAGCAATGACAGCGCTTTGCGCGCCCAAAAGAACAGCGCGACGTACATTAGGCACAGCTTTGTTTGTCGTACCAGATTCCACACCTTCGGTGACATGTTCGGCTTCCCGCAAGACGACACCATTATACATACCAAGCGATCCATCATAGAGCGGATTTTTAAGCCGGCTTCCACTGTAGATTGCCTTGGTAATATCGAGCCATTGCCCTGCATCTGTATTGGTCCGCAATTGCGTCACTTGGGTAGGGTGCAGATAAAGCACATAGACATTTTCTCCGTCAATCCGCACAGGTCTAATTTTGGGATTAGCCAGTTTAGCGCGTTCCACGGCTTTATCAATCAATTTGAGATCAAAGACATCATTTTCTTTCAAATCTTCATCTTTTGTTTTTCCATTGGGGCGCACAATACGTTTATCGGTTGGAGCAGTTGGTGCATTAAACCCATAATGGACAGGTTTAAGAGCAATGGAGCGTCCTTCAAAGTTTATGGATTTTGCGGTATAACCACAAACTTGAATGAAGAACATCATACTCAGTCGATCTGCATACCAATCAACCAAGCCATTTTTCGCTTCGGTACGCAAATCATGGAGAATGCGTTGCTGATCTATAGTTCCTTCATTTTTGACACGCACGGCATGAACAAGTTCATTAATTGCCAAGCGGTCATTGAGAAATTGCAGGGCTTCTTCATTGCCTTCCAGCGCTTGTCCCTCACTCACTCCATCACCGAGCAACTGTACGCGCAAGCCAAAGCTAATAGCATCACCACTTGCCTTATTGGTTTCATCCTTTAATTGCACAATACTGTTGGAATCTTTCCCAATCAATGGCGCAATAGGAATTGCTTTTGAAACTTCTTGGTTTAATAATTTAGACCATGTGCGCACTGCCATTGGGTCATTGATTCCGATATAAGTTACAGTCATTTTGTCCTCTAAAAATTTATCGACATAAAAAAACCGGCAAAGTGCCGGCTGTTAAAACTCTACATTTCTCATGGTTGAGAATGGTGCATTTGTTGCATGTTATGATGATATTTTCTTAAGTAACCTCCCCCTTGTGAGAGATCTTCTTCACATGGCTTGCACATGCAAGAAAACCTCATTCCCCCTTTGTTTATCCCCCAAAAATCTTATTCCCCACAAAGTCCCACTTTAAAAAACCATAGAGACAGAGCCCTTCTTGTTGTTTAAAGGTCTGCTCCCCCCATTAAACGATTAAAAGCCGCTTTATTTTTAGGGTCAGCAATCCAACTACTAAATTCTGCCTCTGTCATTTTATCGAGCATCTCCAAAGAAATCGGACCACTTGGAGTCAAACCATTATAAGCCGCAAGAGTGCGTGCAGAATTTTGTCTTTCCTGTAAATTTTCTCCCTCGTACTTTGTTCTCTCTCCATAATTTGTTCTCCCCATAGGATTGGAAACATTTGTGTAGCCAATTTTTTGCGCAAGATTGTAGAGCACTTCGGCGGGGTTTTGATTTTTTTGCGCACAATCGCGCAAGATCTGCTTCAACTCATTGCCAATCACTTCATCAATAGCTTTTGGATCAGCCATTTCGGGATAGAGCGAAGCAAAAGCAGCCAATTGTTTTGCCCGCATCTCATAAATAAAATCGGCCGCCTGATCAAAATCATGATATTTTTGTTTCACGCTAGCAACGGATTTCTGGAAAAAATTCTGCAACTGTTCTGCTTCAGGAATGATGGTTTGTTGTTTAGCATGCAACAAGCCCTGTTGGTGAAGTGTTTTTCCCAACCATTGCATATAGCCCATAAAATCTTTTTGCGGATCTGGAGGAGCATCTTCCTCTTGCTCTGTTTTCTCTCCCTGTGGTTGCACACCAGTGTGCTGTAACGGCTGCTGTTGTTGATATCCGCGACGCTCTTCCACATGAACCGCACGGATTTTTTCTTGTTCCTCTCCACGCATTGTGCTCTCATCTTGCTGTGTGGAAAGAAAATCCTGTTCCAATTGGTGTTTCTCTACGGGTGTTAATTCTTCTGAATCCATAGCGTTAGCCTTCTTTTTGGATAATAATTTTCGGGCAATAAGATAATGTGTTTTTTTTCAATGCCGTGACTTTGCATTTATATTTGTCTTTATTCTTGGGTCTTTGCCATCTGTAAAAGAGTCTGGACCATATGCTCGACATCAGCATTTCCATTGTGCGCCACTCCATCACCACCACTCAGTGAAGCAGCATCTTGTGCCTCCTGCAGAGCATTTTGCCTTTGCGTTTTGAGAGCAATTTTATGGATAAGCGAAGCAGGCAAAGGTGAATAGCGTAGCAGATCGAGCATGATATCTGGTGTTGCGAAATTTTGCATCAAAGGCAGCAATTGCATAATGAGAGCAAAGGTACGCTCTTTTTCATTGAGGCTTGTAGGGGCATCATCAACAACAATATCATATTCCAAACTTGTGATCATTTCTCGTGTTAGCGGCACATATTGCGCATTTTCGTCACCAGCAATACGTACCAAACGCCCATCAGAAAGATAATTTTGAATGAGATAGAGAATAATTTTTCCCTGTCGTTGCCGGTATCGACGCAACCCATCAAAAAAGGACGCTAACAAATTGAGGGATGATTGCCTACGTTGTTCTTCAAGAATCCCCGGTTGGTTAACGGCACGTGTTCCGACAAATTCAGAGGACAAACCGGTCACTTGTGTAATGGCATTTTTTGCTTCATTAAACAGTTGAAAAAAGCCTTGTGGAAATTGTGCTACGGGTTTTGGTTGGATTCTTCCTCCTGAAACCGCACCACTTTTCAACCAGGTAATGCTATCAGCTCGAGCCCAGCTTTCCACAGCTTGTCGATCATCATCGAAAGCGTCTCGTTCCGCCATAATGCCGCCTTTTGATTGGCTATTAAGCAAATGCATCACTTGACTAAAATATTTATTTGCCCAGCGTTGTGGATCTTTTGTTGGTTTTACAATACCGTAAAATTGGCGGCTCAACTTGTCAAAATATCCGGTGATACATTCCCACCCCAATTGATGAGGCGGCACCAAGGGCTTATCTGGTGCTTCGAGCAATTTTTTTCCTAAAAAAGCACGTTTGACAATTTTTCTGGTTAATCTTGTTGCTTGAAAAGAAGGGAAATCTTTTCCCAAAGCTTGGAACTCTTGTTCTGAATAATCGGTATATTTCCCACTTTGTGGATCAAGAACTTTATAAACGACTTCGCGTTCGAACCACCGGCATTCAGCCAAGGTAACCATTTTCGTGGTTTGAAAATTTGTCTCATCCTCAAGCTCTCCTCCGGTAATTTTTCCCTCAACATTATCCGTTTGATGCGAAAAGCTATATTGTTTCACCCAATCCGCATTGAGATCACTCCAATGGACATTGGGGAACATTTCCCTTGCAACAGCCAGAGGTTTTTCATCAATATACCACACGCGCTGCGCATCAATAAGGTTTGGTTTCACAGCACTTGCATCCCAGACCATTTTCATAGGGTCTAAGCGTGCAATGACTGGTTTTCCCTGCGGATCTTCTTCATAATCAAGCCGCGTATCTGTCCACCCCATACCGCAAATAATCGCATCTTGAAAAGCATCGGAATCCTCATATTCGCCATCGGCTTCATCACGAAACCATTCGGCTGCTCCGGTAAGGATCTGATTGGCAAAAGCAGCCCCTTCTTGCCGTGGAATGAATTGTACTTGTCGTTTGTTATTACGCTCTGCCCCAATAACAGCATTGACCAAAGGGGCAATACGATTAAAAGTCATGACAGGTCTATTTTGTTCGCGCAACACGGCGAGATCTTGTTCATTCCATTGGCGCCCATTATAAAAATCATAGTCTTCTTGGGCATTTTTTCGCCATTGCTCCACATGGGCAATATCATCATGATACCAGCCAACGAGTTTTTTAAAGAGCGCCTGATCTTCAAGCGTCTCTAAGGAATCAAAAGAATTGGTAGAAATATTCATTAAAAAGCCATCCATGAAGTTTGAGAATGGTGAAACGAGCGATAAGCATTTTTTCGCGGACGATTATGTGGTTGTTCATAAGCCACACACATGAGTCCGAAACTATCGGCCCCATGGCTAGCCCAATCATGTTCAGCGCCCAAACCGATATTGCGCTGTTCATCGCGTTTTTCGTGATACCAAGCGAGAGCTTTTCGCCCCGCTTTTGTTGTTTCACGGTTAAACCATATGGCAGGAAACAATCGCCTTACCGCTTCGATACGCATTTTGACAGCCCCCACCCCTTGATGAGGAACGATTTTGGTTTGAAAACCAGCTTGCTGGAGAGCACTTTCAAAACTGACATTATAAACACGGTCTTTGGTCGCGCCATCATGGGGCAAGACCATCAACGCCTTCTCATAGCCGCGTTGAAAGACCCAGCCAATATGTTCTGAGAGGGGCTGCCCTTGTGCTTCATAATAATCGAGCACGCGGATTTCCCGTCCTACAAATTGCGCCACCCATAAAGCGGTCGCATCGGCCTTTGCCCCGGTTCCCCCGATATCCCAAAAGATCTTGATCTGCATGAGAGGATCACGCGGAACAGTGGTAATGCGTCCCTCCTGTTCGGCATCAAGAAGTTCTTTTTGATAATAAGCCCCTTGAACAGCTTGGAGATAATCTCCCTCCCAAATATGGTTATACTGTTCGGGTCGTTGTTCTAAATCCGCCTTTCGATCTCGATTGAGTTTTTCAGGGAATTGAGGATTATCACGCCAATTGATTTCAGCACCTTTGATATTGGGATCATTGACATTTCGGAAACGTTTTTCCACGGGGGCATTTTCACGGCAAGGGTTCCATGTCACCCATAATTCGGCATTCCAATCTTTTCCTTCTTCACGCAATGTTGGAATAAGCGTTTGCCAAGCCGTTTCAGTCACGGGCTCTGCCTCATCAACCCAGCAGAGGAAAACCCGCCCCATGGATTTAATACTT
Source organism: Bartonella sp. 220B (assembly GCF_026930205.1). Lineage (GTDB taxonomy): Bacteria > Pseudomonadota > Alphaproteobacteria > Rhizobiales > Rhizobiaceae > Bartonella. The sequence continues at coordinate 25,239 of NZ_JANHOI010000006.1, forward strand.
GCGATATTACGATCAAGCCCAGCGAACACATAAAGGATACGTCCATCTTTTGACTTAATATATTTATCGCCAATTTCATAATAGTCCTGCAGAAAAGGATAAGATTCAATGGCCCGTTTAATTTCCTCCAGCGAGCTCTCATTGAGCGAATTTTGAAATTGTCGTGCACAAAGAATAATACCGCGTTCTCCCGCCATTCCATGCCGATATCCCATCACAGCAGACATGAGAGCAAAAGAACGTGTTTTTCCAGATCCTCGTCCTCCCCAAGCGGCACGCACATCTGCTTTTCCGGCAAAAACCGAAAGGAGCTTTGGAATAAGAGCAATTTGCGCCGTTGTCATGAAACCTCAAACTCTACAAACCCCAAAGTCCCCACATCTCTTCAAACCCAGCACCAACCCCTCCAAGTCCCACAACTCCTCAAAGCCCCGCGCCCCCCTCACACAATCCTTCATACAGGCGCTTCATGAACTTTCCTCACGCCCCCCATCTTTTGCAACCACCGGCACAATCTCGACACGTGAAACAGCTCTTGAGCCCTCAGCCTCTCACTCACCACAGGCTCCGAAAACAGCACGGAACCCCCAAGTCCCCACACCTCTTCAAACCCAGCACCAACCCCTCCAAGTCCCACAACTCCTCAAAGCCCCGCGCCCCCTCACACAATCCTTCACACAGGCGCTTCATGAACTTTCCTCACGCCCCCCATCTTTTGGAACCACTGGCACAATTTCAACACGTGAAACGGCTTTCACCTCACCCCCAGCCTCTCCGGTCACTTGCAGAGGCAAAACCTTTGCCAGAAGCGAAAAAAAAGGCACAGGATTATTGAGGGCATGATATTGCAGATAAGAAACCAGCCCATCCTCACCATAGTGATATCCGGCTTGCTCAGCAGCTGTAAGAAGAGCCTCATTGAACCGCCTTGTTGTTTTATTCAAAGCCCCTTTTTTCCGCCCTCTTCGACGTAAGGGAAGACAATGTTCATCTACCATCATCATATTCCTTCCAATTAAAGAGAAACCCCAATTAAAGAGAAATCCAAGCCTCAGGCACAAAAAATGACATGAAAATCAGTAAGGAAATTTCGAGAGCAACCAGCCATTTTAAAAAATGGGACATAGCCTAAAAGATAAAAAACACGCACAAAGCACAAATCCTCCGCATTATTTTACAGATCAACGTTTTTACGCTTTTACGTCATTACAGAATAAAGCCAAACGCCCCCCATACCACCACCCTGCGCCGCTCTATCAACACTGGTCTGTCAATAATCTGATTGCTCGTCTATCAGTTTCCCCTGCTGATTATTTCATACGACTATCCCACACTTCAACGAATGGTGTTTCATCAAACACGCCAAGTAAGCTCTGATCTACAATTCGACTTCAAAAAGCAAATGTTCCTCTGCAGAATAAAGCTTCCACCCCGCACCGATTTTAAACTATAATCCAACCTCTTACCGTTCTATCAAACTTATGTAAATATGATCATTTCTGATTAAATATACTGTTGATTTCCTGCTTCTTCGAGGCTGGTTTCACCAAAGTCACGGGACATTGGCCAGAGCCTTCCTCTCCACAAGCTGACACCAGTAAATTCCCCTACGAACATCAGATTACCGCCCCTCAAACAACCCTATTTTACGGTATAACAGAGTAAGAAATATTTTAATTTTTCTTGCCAATCTCCTGAAACTACTTTACACCTTAAAAAGTAATTTTGATCGTCCACGCAGCGATCAAGAGGGACAACAAGCCCTAAACCCTAGCGTACAATTGAACTCACTTTTGTGGGCGTCCCGGGATTCCGGGAGTTTTTGCTATGTCCAGGTGCCACAAGCACTAAAAGCAAAAAGCTGACTAGGGTTCAGTACTTGTTACTCCCGGAATACCAATGCGAGGGCGCTCGCAACCGGAGGGGGCTTTAAGTGCAAACCAAAAATCCACATTTTGTCGACATATTGATAGGGAAAAGAATCCGCCATAGACGCATTTCAATGGGGCTTTCTCAAAAGGAATGAGGAAACCATTGAGGTGTCCGTTTCCAACAAATCCAAAAATACGAAAAAGGCTTCAATCGTGTAAGCGCAGGATGTTTACTAGAAATCGCTCAAAAATGAGAAGTTCCCATGAGCTTTTTTTATGCCGATATTGCGACAAAAGAAGATACCTCACACCATAATCAAGAAACCTACAGCGAAAAAGAACAGGCTCTTGTGAAAAACTTTAGAGAGCTCAAAGCGAAAAAACAAACGGTATAACAGAATAAGAAATATTTTAATTTTTCTTGCCAATCTCCTGAAACTACTTTACACCTTAAAAAGTAATTTTGATCGTCTACGCAGCGATCAAGAGGGACAACAAGCCCTAAATCCGAGCGTACAATTGAACCCACTCTTGTGGGCGTCCCGGGATTCCGGGAGTTTTTGCTATGTCCAGGTGCCACAAGCACTAAAAGCAAAAAGCTGACTCGGATTCAGTACTTGTTACTCCCGGAATACCAATGCGAGGGCGCTCGCAACCGGAGGGGGCTTTAAGTGCAAACCAAAAATCCACATTTTGTCGACATATTGATAGGGAAAAGAATCCGCCATAGACGCATTTCAATGGGGCTTTCTCAAAAGGAATTAGGAAGCCATTTAGGTGTTAGTTTCCAACAAATCCAAAAATACGAAAAAGGCTTCAATCGTGTAAGCGCAGGATATTTACTAGAAATCGCTCAAAAATTAGAAGTTCCCATGAGCTTTTTTTATGCCGATATTGCGACAAAAGAAAATACCTCACACCATAATCAAGAAACCTACAGCGAAAAAGAACAGGCTCTTGTGAAAAACTTTAGAGAGCTCAAAGCGAAAAAACAAAAAGCAGTTCTGTGGTTGATTTCTGATTAGGCAAAAGAGTACGCATCAATATTATTTGCCAATATCATTATTTGCTAATATCCCCTCTCTGCCGAAAGCCTTGCCCGCCTGATACCACCACATCTCAAAAAAACGGTTTACGGCACCAGCTTACGACACCGGTTTACGACATCATAGGATAACAAACACCAAAACCTTTGGAGAACCCCACCACTTTCACAGAATCCTATCAGAAGATCTCAAATCTTATCAGAAAATCTCATCTGTTCTAAACGCACAATTCCGATTGTGTCATTATGATACTCGTTTAGATTGACCTTGTCAACTTTTTATATTCTTCCCCCCTTTATTCCCTACCCTGTTTTATCCCCTCTTTATCCCCCCTTTTTGACCATTGTCATGGCCCGCCCTTTCATGATATTTTCTTGACATTCTCCATTTTCTAAAGGACACCATTTTTAAAGGGCCATCATTTTCAAACAGTCTTTTTCGAAGCCCTTCCTTTTCATTCCTTTCAAGACTCTTGTTCATTCTTTTCCAGATTCCTGGGGTTCTTTTTTCTCTGTGTCTTGTTTGCCAGGCAGAAAGACCAGCCGCTCTCCTTCTTTTGCAATTGTCACAGTTGTTTCATCCTGAATTTTACCAAACAAGATGTTTTCAGCGAGGGGATCTTGAATTTCCTTTTGGATAATGCGTTTAAGAGGACGCGCTCCATAGAGCGGATCATAGCCCTTATGGGCGAGAAATTTGCGCACTTCTGGTTTGATCTGCAACGTTATTTTGCGCTCATTGAGCAAATTTTGCAAATGCTGTATCTGAATATCAACGATGGCTTCCATATCCTTGCGCTGCAATCTCTGAAAGAGAATAATCTCATCAATACGATTAAGAAATTCGGGACGAAAAGCAGCTTTTACCACATTCATGACATCATTTTTTGCCTGATCGGTTGTTTGCCCTTCAGGCAAAGCAGTTAAAAATTCAGCGCCCAAATTTGAGGTCATAATCAACAAGGTGTTGCGAAAATCGACAGTTCGCCCTTGGCTATCGGTCAAACGCCCCTCATCAAGCACTTGGAGCAAGAGATTAAAAATATCAGGATGCGCTTTTTCAATTTCGTCGAACAGGATGACCTGATAAGGTCTTCTACGCACCGCTTCAGTCAGCACCCCTCCTTCTTCATATCCGACATATCCGGGCGGAGCACCAATCAAGCGTGCTCCAGCGTGTTTTTCCATATATTCGGACATATCAATGCGCAACATTGCATTGGAATCTTGAAAAAGAAACGCCGCAAGAGCCTTGGTTAATTCGGTTTTTCCCACACCGGTAGGACCCAAAAACATGAAAGAGCCAATGGGGCGATTGGGATCTTGCAACCCCGCACGCGCGCGCCGAACAGCCCGCGCAATAGCTTGCACAGCTTCACCCTGTCCCACAACACGGGTACCAATTTCGTCTTCCATACGCAGCAATGCTTCGCGTTCTGCTTCGAGCATCCGATCAACGGGAATACCGGTCCAGCGTGAAACAATGCGGGCGATATGTTCAGCAGTCACGGTTTCTTCGACCAGATGATTTTGTTGATCATCATTTTCGGCCATACTCAATTGTTTTTCGAGTTCAGGAATTACACTATAAGCCAATTCACCAGCCCGTTGGAACTGTCCATCACGCTGTGCAATAGCCAAAGCATTGCGTGCTTCTTCTAGCTGTTTTTTCAAATCGGCGGCATACCCTAATTTTTGTTTTTCGGCTTGCCAAGCCGTTGTCATTTCTGCAGACTGCTGCTCCAATGTTTTAAGTTCGTCTTGCACGGTATCCAAACGCGCTTTTGCGTTTGGATCAACTTCTGTTTTCAAAGCTTCACGCTCGATTTTCAACTGGAGGATTCGCCGATCAAGAGCATCCAGTTCCTCTGGTTTTGAATCGACCTGCATACGCAAACGTGCTGCTGCTTCATCAATGAGATCAATAGCTTTATCGGGCAAGAAGCGGTCAGTAATATAACGGTTTGAAAGCCTTGCTGCCGCAATCAAAGCACTATCAGCTAAGCGCACTTTGTGATGTTGTTCGTATTTTTCTTTAATACCGCGCAAGATAGAGATAGTATCCTCTAAGGTTGGCTCAGGTACAAAGACAGGTTGGAAACGCCGTGCAAGAGCGGCATCTTTTTCGACATATTTGCGATATTCATCCAAAGTGGTAGCCCCCACACAATGGAGTTCCCCGCGTGCCAGAGCAGGCTTTAACAAGTTAGAAGCATCCATAGGACCATCGGATTTTCCAGCACCCACGAGATTATGCAACTCATCAATAAACAGAATGATCTGTCCATTTTCGGCTTGCACCTCAGCCAAAACAGCTTTAAGGCGCTCTTCGAATTCGCCGCGATATTTTGCACCAGCAATCAGCGCTCCCATATCGAGTGCATAGAGCTGTTTATCACGCAAAGTTTCTGGTACATCGCCATTGACAATGCGCAAAGCCAACCCTTCAACGATAGCGGTTTTTCCCACACCCGGTTCACCGATCAGCACAGGATTATTTTTGGTGCGCCGTGAGAGCACTTGTATCGTGCGTCGAATTTCTTCTTCACGCCCAATAACAGGGTCGAGTTTTCCTTCACGTGCATCTTTTGTCAAATCACGGGCATATTTTTGTAAAGCCTCATATTGGCTTTCGGCATGGGGGCTTGTTGCAGTTTTCCCCTTACGCAAATCATTAATCGCCTGATTAAGCGCTTGGGGTGTTAACCCTCCCTTTGTTAAAATATCGGCTGTTTTTGCTGTTTTTTCCATCATAAGCGCTTGCAGCATACGCTCCACGGTTACAAACTGATCACCGGCTTTTTGCGCAAGATCTTCGGCCATGGCGAAAGTTTTCGCCAAAGGTTGTGACAAATAAAGTTGTCCATTTCCGCCTTGCACTTTTGGTAAAGCCTCGAGCGCCGCTTTCAGTGTCTTTTGGATAAGGGTGAGATCACCCCCAGCTTTTTGGATCAGAGATGCAGCCAATCCTTGAGAATCGTCTAACAAAACTTTAAGGAAATGCTCTGGCAAAAACTGCTGATGATCAGAAGCAAGAGCGTTATTTTGTGCTGTTTGTAAAAAACCCTGTAGCCGTTCGCTATATTTTTCCAAGTTCATTTTTTTTCCTTAAATCTTAAGACCACCACCGCACTTATCCCCCCAAAACACCCCGAAAAATACTCTCAAAGGATCAAGCAAACCACGCAAAACACCGCAAAAGAGACAACATGAAAGAAGAGTCATAGTGCTAAAATGAATATGGGTCTTGAGCAACGCCATAGCAAGAGGGAACGGAGAACATGCTCTGATTTTTCAAAAAAACCGTGCTTTTATACATAAAATGCCCCCGAAGAATACCCAACACTCCACCACCAAAATCCCAGCATCAAAACTTCATTCATCACCCCTGCCAATGAACACATAGCCATCAGGCACATAATTGTCGCGTTTTTGAACGCCCTACTTCTTCTTCGTCACTGATTTTTAAATACCCAACACTCCACCGCCAAAATCCCAGCATCAAAACTTCATTCATCACCCCTGCCAATGAACACATAGCCATCAGGCACATAATTGTCGCGTTTTTGAACGCCCTACTTCTTCTTCGTCACTGATTTTTAAATACCCAACACTCCACCGCCAAAATCCCAGCATCAAAACTTCATTCATCACCCCTGCCAATGGACACATAGCCATCAGGCACATAATTGTCGCGTTTTTGAACGCCCTACCTATTCTTCTTCGTCACTGATTTGGGGTGGTGGTGGCAAAATATAAGCCCCCGAAAGCCATCGATTGAGATCAATTGCGCGGCATCGTGTTGAACAGAAAGGATAAGCATTTTGTTGTGCCCTTTGACCACAAATAGGACAAGGGTGTGGAGGACGCATCGAAGATGCCTCTGCTTGTGTTAAATCCGGCTCTATGAGTGTTTGGTGTACTTTTTCTTCTGGTTTTATTTTTTGTTCGGGCACTTTACTGATTTTTTTTACTGTTTGTTTTTTTTCATTCAACTGCTCTATTTTTTGTGGCTTTTTATCCTGTTTCATCGGTTTTTCCCGTCCATGCATTCACGCATTCATCTAGTAAATTTCCCCATCTAGTAAATTTCCCCATCTAATAAATTTCCCTAGACCAATTTGCCAGAATTGGATAACGATAAGCCAACAAAAGATCCATTGTTTCAGCCAACGGCAACCCTACCACATTAGAATAAGAACCAGCGATATGGATGACAAAAGCCCCCGCTCTTCCTTGAACAGCATAACCACCAGCTTTTCCTTCCCATTCACCAGAAGCGATATAAGCCCTCATGACAGGAGCGGTTAATCGTTTAAAACGGACACGACTCTCGACCAATTTGATACCTATTTTTCCGCTTTCATTGAGTGCACAAACAGCACTATACACTTTATGACAACGTCCAGAAAGAAAACGCAAACATTCATAAGCTTCATCTTCACCCTTTGGTTTAGGCAAAATAACGTTTCCTACCGCCACCACGGTATCAGCAGCTAAAATCACTGTTTTTTCCGCTAAGACATCTCTTTTATTGTTTTTACTACACCATAGCAAAGTTTCTCGCGCTTTCAGCGCTTTTTCTTTTGCCAAACGTTTTACAAGAGTTGCAGGATGTTCTCTTAATTTTGGTGTTTCATCCACATCGGTTGCGTGCACATAATGAGGATCAAGACCGATTTGTGCAAGGAGCGCCAAGCGACGCGGCGAAGCAGAAGCAAGCACCAACTGGATTTCTTCGGAAAGATTTTTTCCCAAATTCCTTTTTCCTAAGAAGGTTTTTTTTAAATTTTTCATTCTCTCCCCTCAGGACGATCTTAAGCCACCATCCCCTTCATCTTAGCACAACGGATATCTTTCATTGATTTCAGGCATTCATTTAGGATCATTTTCACTTGCTGTTTCTTCTTCTTTTTCATTTCTCATTGTGGAAGAAACAAAACATTGTGGAAGGAACAAAATGTTTTAGAAGCAAAAAGCTGATTTTCTAGAAAACAAAAAGCAGCCATAACTTATTTATATCGATATGTAATACGCCCTTTTGTCAGATCATAAGGGGTCATTTCCACCATAATTTTATCACCAGCCAACACACGAATACGATTTTTGCGCATTCTTCCGGCAGTATGGGCAATAATTTCATGATCATTTTCCAATTTTACACGAAACATTGCATTAGGGAGGAGTTCGGTCACGATACCAGAAAATTCTAAAACTTCTTCTTTTGACATAAACAAGTAATTCCTTTATATGCACATAACCTTTCAAGCTGTGCGTTATTTTTCAGTGTTCATACCTTATTTTCTTGGTTTTGTGAACAAAAATTCGACAAAAAGAACAAAGTTTTTCTTTTTAAAGGGTACATCATAAGTTTTCTTTCATGAAATGAATTTCATTTTTATAAATGAGTTGTATTATTATTAAAAAAATAATGATTACAGATATTTCTTTTTATAATATTTAAAAAGTATTTTTAATAAAATCTTTATTATATTTATCTAATTAGTTTAATTTTATATGAGAAAAAATATCTTTATTATGTAAATATTTCAAATATACTTATAATTTTTTTTGAAAAGATCATTTATTTTTTATAAAAATATTATGCTTCAAGAAAATTTAAAAGTAAAAAAACATTTATATTTGTTTTCTGGTATTTTCAAAAAACTTTAACCAATGATATTTACGAACGCTCTTTTATAGAGACCGATGAGAGAGTGACTGTCTTTTTTTTCCGGCAATCTCAGCTTTTCCGCCACGTATTCCCCCTTCTTTATGCTTATGAAGGTGCAAGCCGGCACCATCATACTATTTGCCAGCTATTTGCCAGCCCCCAATGTTGCGACAGCCTTTGGTATTTAGACGATTCATAAGAGGTATTTTTGCTCCTTTCTAAATGTTTTCTCTCCACACGTTAATCCCACTTGTGATGTGCAAAGGGATGATTTTGATTGATTCAACATAAGCAGATTTGAAATGAGAGAATCTTAGGATATTCCGGTCTCTCATTCAACATGCAAAATGATGAATTATCGTTATAAATCAATATGTTGTCTTATTCGAACCCCTCCCATACCCCTTCTGATCAGCTCTGCATATTTTATTTTTCCCTTTGCAACTCTCATTGCCCTGATACTCTTCTCCTGTAGATATTCCCTTTACAAAAGCACGCTGCTATATCGCCAGCACGCCTCCATATCACCGCTTTGTTTTTTTATTTCACGTTTTCACTCATTTACAGTTTTGCAGAAAACAACAAATCTTCAAAAACACATTTGCGATATCGCTTTCAACAACTGTTTTGCAGCCCCTCATTCCCTTTTTTAAAACACCTCTCTTGACTGTTTTCCTAGAAATATTACGAGATTTACGCTTTTGGACTTTTGTTGCAGACCGACAGATATAGAAAAGAAGGATACAAAAACAAGAGTCCTCAAATGAAGCAATACAAATGGGTTTTATAGAGGAAATGAAAAATCTAAATGAATCTTTCACGAATTTTTTTGCAAAAAAAGGAGACGGAAATAGCAGAATTCCGCCTCCTTATAACCAAGATGTTTATTCGGAAAATTAACAAGATGTTTATTCGGAAAATTAAAAGGAAAGTTTATGAGAAAAAACACTTTAAGACAATGAAGAGGACCAACCTGACAACAATTCATACCTTACAGGGTCATCAGCACATTGACCACTTCCACATTCAAGTATGGTAGAGATCAAATTTGCTGCAATCAAAAAGACAAATAAGAAACTTGCTGTTCTATTGAAAATCGGTAAAGGAGAAAACACTTTAACTTTGTGTGCCAACTCGCCTAAAATCATGGCGACAGACACTCCAAGAATACAAAGCAATGAAATAATGAGTGCCCAAGTATAAAAATGCAATCCAAAGAATGTTGAACCATATCCAAGATCATCTGGTGTGATATGCAAAAGCACCTGCCGGACAGCAACAGAACTGGTTACCATACAGCCCAGAATTACCATACCATAATGGGTATGTTTCACTTTATGGTGAATATTGAGTAAAAATCCACAACCTGCTAGCATCAAACCAACGCGTTGAAGAAGACAAAGTGGACAAGGTAATTCGAATTTTACCAGCTGATAATAAAAGGCTACTAACAAGACAATAGATAAGCCAATAAGCCCTAAAGTATTCATAAATACAACGAAATGAGGATTTTTTTGTTCAACATTTTCCATAGCTATTCTCTCAAAAAGACAAGTTTAAAGTAGAAGTTGCGTGATGATTAAAAGTGAGAAGAATGACAACGAGTAAAATCGCCCATAAGACGTAACTTATATTCTTTTTCCCATACACTGTTGTTACGGCTGCACCTAATGCAATTAAAAATGGAAGAAACATGGCTTTAAAGTCTCCTTATCTTATTATCGATGCGTAAAATATTACAAAATTGGGCAAAAAAGAGACCATCGATTTATTATTCACAATTCACCCTATTGTCTTTACAAGATTAGAGAAAGCGATAGAGTATTTAGAGCACATAAAGGGAATATCAAGCAAAGTATTTGATGTCGTCTTTTCCTTTAACACTGAAGAATAAAGGGGCTGTTTTTTCCTAAAAATGAAAGAATCATTAAAGCAACGAAGTAAGCATGACTGAGGAATGCCACATTTTTTACATTTCTGATTTTTTAGAAAAAACCCTTTTTTTATTTAACGCAGTTTTGCCATGAAAAATTCTTTTTCATGATAAGAAAGAGTTCATATTACTATATTCTTTTGAACGATTGCTTTTCCTTTTTTCCAACAAGCAAAGCAGACATCAGCAGAAGACATCAGCAGAAGACATCAGCAGAAGACATCAGCAGAAGACATCAGCAGAAGACATCAGCAGAAGACATCAGCAGAAGACATCAGCAGAAGACATCAGCAGAAGACATCAGCAATTTTGAATCAAAAATCTCCAAAGGAATAAACAGCAAGCCAAAACAGCAATGGCTTTCTCTTATCCACATGATTATTGACCAAAGCACATCCTGTTCAGCACCCCTTAATCTTGAAACCAACGAGAAAGTTTAGGCTTTCATTTCAAGTCCTCTTTTAAAGATTGCTCTACAACTTAAAATTCAAGCAGCACTGTACGGAGATATTTTCTCTCTTAACGGAGAAAATCTATGATATTCCTAGAAGAAACAAACCCGATTGAATTTTTTTGAGATTTCTGCACGCAGACTCCATTGTTTTATCACGCAGACTCCATTGTTTTATAAAGATGTTTTTGTAAGAAAAGATTTTCTGCAAAAGAATATTGTTAAGAAGAAAAAACAATCCATCATTCTTCCACCAAACTTCTGGAAACATTCTATTTACGAAACCTGTAGCACACTTAAAAAAACTGTTGTTGTATCATGAATTGACTTTGCAAAGAAAATATAAAACTTTTAAAAAAGAGAGTAAGAATCGCAGTAAATACCTAAGATAGAGATTGAGAATGACGAAAAAATCATGTGATGTAGCGATTTTAATGGGCAGCCAATCGGATTGGCAAACGATGCGTCATAGCGCAGATATATTAAGCTGTCTTGGGATTTCTCACATTTCGCAGATTATCTCAGCCCACCGAACCCCTGAACGGCTTTATGAATTTGCGAAAGGGGCTAAAGCAGCAGGTTTTAAAATTTTGATTGCCGGCGCGGGCGGTGCAGCACATCTTCCTGGTATGTTAGCAGCCCTCACACCTCTTCCCGTTTTTGGTGTCCCTGTGCATTCACAGGCTTTATCGGGTCAAGATTCCTTGCTTTCGATTGTGCAAATGCCCGCCGGCATCCCCGTTGGCACATTAGCGATTGGCAAAGCCGGCGCGATTAATGCAGCGCTTTTAGCAGCAGCAGTGATGGCCGTTTACGATGATAAACTAGCACAACGGTTAGAAGATTGGCGTCAACAACAAACAGCCAATGTTGCGCAAACTCCGGTCACTGAGGTTTAAAATGACAAAATCTTCTCGTACACCCGAAACACCTAGCGCATCCAGCACATCCACCACACCCAACGCATCTACCACACCCAACACACCCAACACACCCGCCGCATCCACCATACCCAACGCATCTACCACATCCAGCACACCCGCCGCATCCACCATACCCAACACATCCACCACACCCAACGCATCTACCACACCCAACACATCCACCACACCCAACGCATCCGCCGCATCCACCACACCCAACGCATCCGCCGCATCCACCATACCCAACACATCCACCACACCCAACACATCCACCACACCCAACACATCCACCACACCCAACGCATCTACCACATCCACCGCATCCGCCACATCCGCCGCATCCACCACATCCGCCGCATCCACCACATCCGCCGCATCCACCACATCCGGCACATCCAACACACCCAACGCATCTACCACATCCACCGCATCCGCCACATCCGCCGCATCCACCACATCCGCCGCATCCACCACATCCACCACACCCAACGCATCCGCCGCATCCACCACACCCAACACATCCACCACACCCAACGCATCTACCACATCCACCGCATCTACCACATCCACCACACCCAACGCATCCGGCGCATCCACCACACCCAACGCATCCGGCACATCCACCACAGCCAACACATCCGCCGCATCCGGCACATCTAGCTCCGACATATCCTCTTCATTCACTCCATTGCCTCCGAAAAGCGTCATTGGCATTATAGGTGGAGGACAGTTAGCCCGCATGTTAGCCATAGCAGCAGCAGAATTAGGATTTCGAACGGTTGTTTTTTGTCCTGAAACGGATTGCCCAGCAGCACAAACAGCCAATGAGCATATTGTTGCACCCTATGATGATAGTTCGGCATTAGATCATTTTATTTCTCTGTGTGATGTTGTGACCTATGAGTTTGAAAATCTTTCGCTGCAAACGATTCAGCACGTAGAGAGCGCCAAAAATGTTTATCCCTCTTCCAAGGCGTTGGAGATTACGCAAGATCGGCTTTTTGAGAAGCAATTTTTACATGAGCAAAACATCCGCACAGCATCGTGGTATGCTGTAGATGACTTCGCTTCTCTGCAATCAGGGCTTTCTGCATTAAAGGGTCGAGGTCTTTTGAAGACGCGCCGTTTTGGCTATGATGGGAAAAACCAGATAATGCTGAACCATCCAGATGAAAAAATCCTTGATAAGAGCTTCAAGGCTTTTAAAGAACATCCCTCGATTTTAGAAGAAATTGTTCCTTTTTTATCGGAAATTTCGGTCATCTCAGCACGCACAAAACAGGGAGAGCATATTTTTTATGATTGTCCTGAAAATCAGCACAAAAATGGCATCCTTCATAAATCCTTTGTTCCACCGCGGATTCCGCTTAACGTACAAAATGCTGCGCAAGAAATAAGTGTTACAGTGATGGATGCGTTGGATTATGTAGGTGTTCTTTGTATTGAGTTTTTTGTCCTGATAGATGGGGGTCTGTTAGTGAATGAATTGGCGCCTCGTGTTCATAACTCTGGTCATTGGACACAAAAAGCGTGCGTAACATCACAATTTGAACAGCATATCCGTGCTATTTGTGGACTTCCGCTAGGCAGCACTTACCGTCATAGTGATTGTCAAATGACGAATCTTCTTGGCAACAATCTGCATGAGATCAAATATTTTCTTAAGCAAGAACACACATCACTGCATTTATATGGCAAAAGCTCTGTTCAACCGCTTCGGAAAATGGGGCATATTATTCAACTAACGGGACCAGCCAGCAAATCTTGTGAAACCAACAACCCGATCATGATACATGATACATGATACATGACAAGAGTGTCGCACTAAAAGGCTTTTATACAGAAGTCTTTTCTTCTTAAAGGACCAGAGCTCTATCGCTGTCTTAAGCTTAAGCGATAAAAATGCACAAATATTTTCTTTTCACAACAACTCTTGGTCTCTTACAGGTAAAACAGCGCTCCCCTCTTTTTCATTCCTTTAAGATATCTCTCATGCTCATGCCCTCCCATGCCAATTGCGGTGAATGCCTCCTATATTGCTTCTAGCACACTTTCTCATGATCTCACCATTATCCCTAGAGCATAATTTTTAATCATCTCATGCAAAGAGAGAGGCGCTCCGTCTCTCAAACGCTTTGTCTTCTTCCAAAAAACGATATTAATGCCACACTTTACACAGTTTTAACAAAGCCTTTTCTAGAATCAAATCCTCGGCCAAAGCCTCTTAGATTTTAACATCACAAAGTTAAAAACATCATGGATTTGTCATATGTTTCCCACATAATTTCAAAAACATAACATGAGAGCGAATATCATTGCCTTCACGAGCATCATTTAATGAAAAAACACTCGAAAGAGCAACAATACATCAAGTCTGACACTCTACTTCTCATGTTTATTATGAACTGGAAATCTTCTACAAGGCGTTAAGAAAAAAGAACGCAAAGCACCCATGTTAAAAAGCGCAGAGGCATTCTTGATAGATTCGCAAGATCCGCATCAACAGATAATTTATATCCGCTACCAATGATTTCCCAAAACACCTACAACCATTCCAAAAGATATTTTCAAAATTTCTAACCATCCCGCAAGACAACAAACATATCACTCTCTCAGAGCAACACCATGTCTGGTTTATCGATTCTCAAAGAAATGCCAAACCAGGAAAAAACCACTTTGAAATGATGCCTCGCCCTTTAGCAAAGAATTATACAAAACTATCAGAGCAAAAATGAGGCTTTTGATCACTGAACAGCGACACAACTTGGTCTGTCACGCATTTTCTAAAGCAAACGGAAAGGCAGCCCTTAGTCTCAATTGCTCTCAGGCAAGCGACATTCCATGCATCTAGGTCCCCCACATGAGCAGCGCCCCCAAAATGCATAGACATTTTTTCACCCACCTACCCCCATCCTACTTATACACCACTCTACTTGCCCACCACTCTACTTAGCCACCACCCCACTTATCCACCTTCCCACTTATCTACCTCCTCACTTATCCACCACCCCACTTATCCACCTTCCCACTTATCTACCTCCTCACTTATTCACCACCCCACTTAGCCACTTAAGTGTCGTCGTTCCAGCAGCAATCAAACCTATAGAGTGTAAAATGTATAACTAGAGAATCTTTATCGTATTTGTTCTTCTCATTTTCCCTTTCGTTTAACGTGCCAGAGCAATACATAAGAGCAATACATACTTGACAAGGAGAAGCGTTTTTGTTAGAAGCGCCGTAGATTTTTTTGCAATTTTCACTTATTTGTTGTGTACATAAAGTGTGTGAAAACGTGTTTTTAGAGGTGCGTTTTTCTTTTGGTGTTACAGTAGAAAAGTGAAGAATGTTATAGTGTAATCATTATAGTGCAATCACAAGAATCTAACATAGCTGAGAAGCTGACATCGTATTGCCAAAAGGCTGGTGTTATATTGCCAAGAAGGTGATGTCACATGGGATGACAATAGGGTGGTTTTGTGTTGGCGATTATTTGGGAGAGCTTTCTCAATAAAGCATTGCCAAATAAAATGTTATAAAGTGTTAGAACAGTGATTTTTATGTTATGGCGTTTATATGTTGATGACATTTATGTGTAGAGAGAGAGACGGTGAGTATAATGAAAATTAAGAATTCGCTTAAAGCATTGAAAGAGCGTCACCGTAACAATCGTTTGGTGCGTCGTAAAGGTCGTGTTTATATTCTCAATAAGACGAACCCTCGTTTTAGAGCGCGTCAAGGTTAAAGATTTTCGGTTTAGGGATTTTTGTGCCTGCTGTTTTGCAGGCATAAAGGTTTCTTGTCTCAGAAAGCTTTTTTTGAGCATTTATTTTTGGATTAAAAATCCAATGTTTGGTATTTTTAGAGCAACTTTCTCTGTGTGTGGTATTTTTTTTAAAGCTCTGCAATTGCGGAGCTTTTGTTTTTTCCAGCGTTGTTTTTTGTTTTCTTTTGCGTGTTTTCTGTTCTCTTTTTTCAACAGTTTTTGTTTTATTTCTGTTGGATATGGGCAAAGCCCTCCTTCTCTTCCTGAAGATCGTCTCTCTCCACAATTGCTTTTGCCGCTCGATGAATTGATCCCCAGCCAACCTCCATCGGCCCCTGTAAATTCTGATTCGTCAGCAACGATTTTAGAAGATTCTGATTTAAACGCCTCTTCCCAGAGCGACAGAGCGAAGCAGCGCAAAGAGGCAGAAATTTTACGTTTATTGAAAGAATTGAAATTTTGTGCGAATGTTCATGAAGCAAAAAAGATAAGCCAACAACTTCAACATTTATGGACACAATCGGGCAGTGAGACGATTGATCTTTTGATGTCATGGGCTGAAAATGCCATCAATACGGACAATTATGGTCTTGCCCTTGATTACATTGATAATGCTCTTGCACTTGAACCTCATTATGCAGAAGCTTGGGTAAGACGTGCATGGATACACATTCAACTGAGTGATTTTAAACTTGCCATGTTCGACCTTCACCATGCTCTCACGCTTGAGCCCCGCAATTATCTTGCCTTTTTTGAACTTGGGATAACCATGGAAGCGACACAACGTCCACAGCTTGCTCTTAAAGCGTATCAACAAGCGCTTGAATATTATCCACAAATGCAAAAGCTTCAAAAGCGTCTTGAAGATCTTTTAGAGAAACAGTCGCCACAAGCCCTTTAAACTTGCCATGATCGACCTTCACCATGCTCTCACGCTTGAGCCCCGCAATGATGTTGCCTTTTTTGCACTTGGCGTGAGCATGGAAGCAACCAAACCGCCACAACTTGCTCTTAAAATATTGAAATGCCCTTGCATTTTCCCCCACCCATGGCAAAGCCCAAGGACAATGTGTATAACTTCACAGAGCACCGCGTTAAACTTACCAATCATGCTCTCACATGCAAGCTATGCGCGCCAAACACTCTTTAAAAATTGAGAAATACCCGTAGAGAGATTACAGCAAAGATCATTCCTCAAAAAATAAGATAAAAATGAGAGTTTCCATTTTATCTCTAGCTGAAAATCACAAACTGCTTTATAGTGAGGGAGGGTGTTCTGCGCTTCTCGACAGGAAATAACGTATTCCTGAGACCTTAGTGATCTCCAAGGGAGCTGTCCCTGATAAGGCCCGTGGGCTTTTTCATATGGCGCCCACCTATTAATTTAGGTTCCCGGGGTCAACTTTTTCCATCGGCTGTTGTGGATCACCTTTGTTTTGCGGTGTCATGAAGCAAATTGCACGAATATTTTTCAAGAAATGATATTTTTCAAGAGATTTATGAGAAACTTTAAAAATTGAGGGGACCTTTATTTTGTTGCAACAACACACGATACGAGGGGGAAATGAGGGATTTGCGAAACAGAAATGGACAAAAGACCATCTCCTTCACGGGCTCGTGCACAGCTGCGCAAAATTGGCTTATAGCAAGATACTACTTTTTTGTCATAAGAGCGCACTATCTGTTTGTAGCATACCTGTTCACATTTGTAACAAGAGACACTCTTCAGTAACACATCCAATGATGAATGAACGATAGGATTGAGAAGACAATGGGCACCAAAAACCTTGCTTCACCGGATCGCGCACAACTCCGTAAAATTGGCTTATCGAATCGTGATGCCCTTACCGAACAGACGCGCGCTGTTTTTTCACAGCACGCTTGTTCACACGCGATTCAATATCTTGAAGCAAAGGGGGAAGATTTTTCGCGTATGATTCTCGCGGGCTATTGGCCAATTAAATCGGAAATTGATCCTCGTCCTTTATTGGATGCCATAGCCTTACGCGGTGGACGTTTAGCCTTACCGGTTGTGCTTGATTCCACCACCATGGTTTTTCGTGCCTTTTCACAAAGCACAGTGTTAGAGCCGATGCGCTTTGGCACCTTTGGTCCTCGTGCAGATAATGCCGTTGTTGTACCCAATATTATTCTTGTTCCACTTTCCGCGTTTGACACACACTGTCATCGTCTTGGTTATGGAGGTGGATATTATGATCGTGCGGTTGAAGCTCTTGAAAAACAAGGACATAAGATCACCTTATTAGGTGTGGGTTTTTCGTGTCAAGAAGTTGAATCCATTCCTCATGCAAAACATGATCTTGTTATGCAAGGAATTTTTACAGAAAAGGGTTTCTTAAAGCGTTAAAGTATGATTAAAACGCCTATGCGTTTTTTATTTTTAGGTGACATTGTTGGAATGACAGGTTGTAATGCTGTTTTTGAACAGCTTCCGCAACTGATAAAGAAATGGCAACTTGATTTTGTCGTGGTAAATGCTGAAAATGCTTCTCACGGTTTTGGCATCACGCAAGAGACTTATCAAGATCTCTTAATGGCAGGAGTTGACGTTGTAACGACGGGCAATCACGCTTTTTCGTGTAAAGAAACATTACATTATGCGCATGAGAGTGATCGTTTTTTACGTCCTGCTAATTTTGCGCCAAGCAATTTTACGAAGGGGACTCCCGGCAAGGGTTCTGGTATTTTTACAGCCAAGAATGGTGCACGTGTGCTTGTTGCGAATCTTTTAGGGAATGCTTTTATGCCGTGCAAGGTAACAGATCCCTTTGAAATGGCTGAAAAGATTGTCTGTGCGTGCTCTTTGATGGAGCAAGCGGATGCGATTATTTTTGACTTTCACGCGGAAACGACGAGCGAGAAACAATGTCTTGCACATTTTCTTGATGGTCGTGTCAGTGTTATTGTTGGAACGCATACGCATATTCCCACAGCTGATGCGCAAATTTTAGAAGGCGGCAGTGCGTATTTAACGGATGCAGGGATGTGTGGAGATTATAATTCGTCCCTTGGCATGGATAAAGAAGAGCCTTTGCATCGTTTTCTTTATAAGAAGAAGCAAGGGCGTTATGAACCAGCCAAAGGACCAGCGACACTTTGTGGTTTAGCGGTTGAAATTTCAGACCGCACAGGATTAGCGGACAAGGTTTCGGCTGTACGGATTGGTCCTCATTTAAAGCCAGAGAGTCCAGATTTTTGGTAACATCTTTTGTAGACTTGTTGATGAGGCGCTGCTTTTGAAAAGCGGCTTTTTCAAACCGCGCCAATTTTCAAACCACGCCAAGAAGCTTTCCTTACCCGAACATTTGCCTCACACCAATGAAACGAATGCGCACAAAGTGGTAACAAGATTGGCACCAACAGCAAATCACCCGGCAGCAAATCACCCGGCAGCAAATCACCGCCGGCAACAAAAAACAGCCTCACTTGCAAAACAAGACAATGTTTTGTGGAATTCTCGTGAATGATAAAATTTTCTATGATTTTTAAAATGGGGGATTTTTAAAATGGAGAGAAGGAGGCTATATTAGGATATTTCTGCGGGGAAACATAACAACCCCTTCCCTAAGCGTCCGTATATATGAAAATTTACGATTGTGCAAGAGAATTTTTAAAATTTTTTAGTGTCCTGAGAAATGAGCCACAAAATTGCCTTTTGTTTTTGAGGTTTGAGCTCTCTAAAAATTTTTCAGGAGCAGATATTCCTTTTTGCTAGAGATTGTTTCATCACCATAATATGAGGCATTTTCTTTTGTTGAGATATCGGTATAAAAAAAGAGAATGGAGACATCGAGGATATCGGCAACTTCTTGCAAGCGTCCAGCACCTATACGATTTAGTCCTTTTTCATATTTTTGGATTTGCTGGAAGGTTATCCCTAACTGATGTCCTAATTGTTTTTGAGACATTCCCAACATTTCTCTTCTGAAGCGAATTTTTCTACCGATAGAAATATCATTGGCATGCGATTTAATGGATTTCACTGGTTAACTCCCCCCACCGGTTGCGAGCGCCCTCGCATTGGTATTCCGGGAGTTAAAAGTACTGAATCCGAGTCAGCTTTTTGCTTTTAGTGTTTATCACACCTGGACATAGCAAAAACTCCCGGAATCCCGGGACACCTACAGAGTAGGCACATTTTCATGCTCGGACTTTCGGGCTTTTAATCCCCTATTGATCGTTGCGTAGACGACCAAACTCACAAGGTTTATTCATAAGGCAATTTCAAAAGATTGGCAATAAAAATGAAATATTTAAGACATTTCCCATACTTCTCTTCTGAAGCGAATTTTTCTACCGATAGAAATATCATTGGCATGCGATTTAATGGATTTCACTGGTCAGTCCCCCCACCGGTTGCGAGCGCCCTCGCATTGGTATTCCGGGAGTTAAAAGCACTGACCTCGAATCAGCTTTTTGCTTTTAGTGTTTATCACACCTGGACATAGCAAAAACTCCCGGAATCTGAGGAAGAGTTATCTGAGGAAAATTTACAGAATAAGCGCATTCTCATGTGAAAATTGAAAGCTGTAGTTCCCCCTCTTAATCGCTTACGTAGACGACCAAACTCACAAGGTTTATTCATAAGGAAATTTTGAAAAATTGGCAATAAAAAGAGTCTTTGTTTATTTTTTTATGAAAGAAATCTGCTTCTCAAGCTCTTACGCCCGCTCTGCAAAAGCACCACCCCACCTTTTTTGAAAAGACGAACAAAGCTTAGCTCTTTAAGCGTCAAGCATCTCCACCGAGAATTCAAAGGATAGTTCTAAAACGCCCTCTTCAAAGGGTAGAAAAATATTCCTCGAAAGAAATTTTTCCAAAGAAAATGTTCCTCGAAGAGTATTACCCTCGAAGAGCATTCCCCCGCGAAGCGGGGTTTCTTCGAAAGGGATTAAGTTGTGATGCGTTGAATGTCCGCCCCGCAATGGGCTAATTTTTCTTCTAACCTTTCAAACCCGCGATCAAGATGATACACACGGTTGACGATTGTTTTACCTTTTGCAGCCAGAGCGGCAATGACAAGAGAGACAGAAGCGCGTAAATCCGTTGCCATCACAGGAGCCCCCTGCAATTGATCTGTTCCGTAAACGGTTGCGGTTTGTCCATCAAGCTTGATCTGAGCCCCCAAACGAATGAGTTCCTGAACATGCATGAAACGATTTTCGAAAATTGTTTCAGTGACATGTGCAATTCCCTGAGCCCGTGTCATCAAAGCCATGAATTGTGCTTGGAGATCGGTTGGGAAAGCGGGATAAGGTCCTGTTGTGATATCGACAGGCATGATTTTTGTTTTGAGAGGATTTCGTTTAACGTAAATTCCTTTCGGTTTTATTTCGATAGTGAGTCCGGTTTTCTGGAGCACTTTAAGCACTTGAGTGAGATGGTTAGGGTTTGCATTTTTGAGCAACGCCTCTCCTCCTACCATAGCTACGGCCATAGCGTAGGTTCCGGCCTCGATTCGATCAGCAATGACATGGATTCGTGCACCATGAAGTTTTTTCACACCCTCGATAGTGAGTGTTGTTGTCCCTTCACCAACGATTTTTGCTCCCATGGCATTGAGGGTTCGAATAAGATTTGCGACTTCTGGTTCACAAGCGGCATTCTCAAGAACGGTTGTTCCCTTTGCCATTGTTGCTGCCATCAGCATGACATGTGTCCCACCAACAGTGACTTTAGGAAAACTATAGTGCGCACCTTTTAGCCCTCTCGGAGCTTTCGCATGGACATAGCCATTTTCGAGTGTGATATGAGCTCCTAAAGTTTTGAGTCCCTCAAGGATAAAATCGACGGGTCTGGTTCCGATAGCGCATCCACCAGGCAAAGAGACATAGGCCTCTCCACATCGAGCAAGCAGGGGTCCAATCACCCAAAAGCTTGCGCGCATTTTTTTCACCAATTCGTATGGAGCACGTGTGGTGGTTATTTTTTGAGCGGTAAAATGAATTGTTCTAGAATCCATATAATCGCTATTGACTTCTTGCCCATCGACAGCATATCCAACACCATGATTATTAAGAAGTCGAATAAGCAATTCGACATCAGCAAGATGAGGAATATTTTCCAAAGTAAGTGTTTTTTCCGTAAGGAGTGACGCAATCATGAGAGGCAATGCGGCATTTTTTGCTCCTGAGATTGGGATAGTCCCATTAAGTCTTTTCCCACCAACAATTTGAATAGAATCCATCGTGCTTTCTTTCCCTTTGATTTCCCCTCCAAAGGTTTTGCTCCCTTAAGAAGTTATTTATTATAGTTTTCGAACAAACTCGTTGATTTTAAAACGAATTCTTCCTATTAAAACGATTATTGAGAGATTTAGTTGCAAAAATGCCTTATACGGCATTTTTTAAGTCTCTATTTCCGCTCTTTTTCGACTTTGCTCTTTTCGGCGTTTCAGATTTTGCCGCAATTGCTGCGCCAACCTTTCTTGTCGGCGTTTTGCTTTTTCGTCTTGATGATGAATTTCCTTTTGTTTTTGTTTTTGTTTCATTTCTGTCATTGCGCGACCTTTTAGGCAGTATGGAGCTTTTCTAAAGCAACTCACGGGCTTTTTATAAGAAACATTCTGTCATGACACAAAAGGGGTTTTCTTTCAAGAAGACACAAATGCTCTCTTGCCTATTTTATGACAATATGGCACAAGACAGCGCAAAGATTGAAAAATGCTGCGGTAGCTCAGTGGTAGAGCACTCCCTTGGTAAGGGAGAGGTCGAGAGTTCAATCCTCTCTCGCAGCACCATTTAACACAGCATTTTTGTCAATCTCTGTTACCACCACACCAGCACTTTCAACGCCCCTCAGGCATCCCCCTCAAACCCACCACCCATACACGCCTCCAAGGCAAGCCTCTATTCTTGCCCCCCACTTGCCTCAAACCCACCACCCATACGCGCCTCCAAGGCAAGCCTCTATTCTTGCCCCCCACTTGCCTCAAACCCACCACCCATACGCGCCTCCAAGGCAAGCCTCTATTCTCATCCCCCCCCCCCCACTTGCCTCAAACCCTCCGTTTGTGCATTCTTCTCTTGTCTGCTTTTGTCTTATCCCCCACTGTCCTCCCCTCTACGATATTTTCCATTCTCACACCGACAGACTTCATTTGCTGGACCATTCTCTCCAAGGCATCATTAAAACGGCGCATTTCACTTTCAAGCTTGCGAATATAAACCTCATCACGATAAGCACGCTTAATCAGAACCGGCATATCCGGCCAATAGAGCATCAAATCGATCCATTCACGTTGTGCAATCCATAATCCCCCCTGACATTGTGCTTTATGCTCTTCGGGAAAACCTTTTTGCATGAAATGCGGAATAAGAATTTCGGGTTTTTTGGTTTTAATTTCCAACACGCCATCTTTTCCAATAAAAGCATCAGGAGAAAAACCTTTCATACGATCATCCGCCAAAACGAACCCAATGCATTCAGGCTGCGTGTGCGTGAGAGTCCCATAAAGCTGGCGTGCACCTGGTTCCAATTCTGTTCCACGTCGCATAGCAAACGTTGTCCCTTCATCGACGATTTTTCCAGTGATTCTTTCTCCAGCGAGTTTCATCATCACAGCATAATATTTTGCAGTTTTTTGCCCCTGTTTTTTTTGTGCCATCACCATTTCAAATAAAGAAGCAGTGATCAAACCTTTACGCGCTTGCTGCCATTCCTCTGTTCCCTGAATACAATCGACAATAATTGGCATAATCTTTTATCCCCCAATTTTTGTTGCATTTTTGCTTACAACATTCTCTTTTTGTAACATCAACTCTTTTTGAGGTGCACCTTTTGCGCTCCGCACCTAAAACATCATAAAATAACAATCTCCTCCCAATCCCCTCTCTTTCTCCAAACCAATATTTGCCCTTTCAAAACAGCGAAAACACAACTGTTGAAGTCAAAAAGCTTTACATATTTGAATTTGAAAACCGCTCATGGAAGCCTTACAGCGCCCATGCACATCCTAAAATGAACATCCTAAAAACCTTGAATTTCCCTCTTTCCCCACCCCGCACGCATAACCTCCCTCTGTAATGCAAAACTCAAGACACATCTCCTCCTCCCAATCCCCTCTCTTTCTCCAAACCAACATTTGCCCTTTCAAAACAGCGAAAACACAACTGTTGAAGTTAAAAAGCTTTACATATTTGAATTTGAAAACCGCTCATGGAAGCCTTACAGCGCCCATGCACATCCTAAAATGAACATCCTAAAAACCTTAAAGCAGGTTACATTCCCCCACATTTATTGGTTCAAAGTCTCTTTGCCATCATGCTGTTGCACAATCTTCACACATACTGAAACACAATGTCTTATCGTGCCATAGCACAATGTTTAGCGGTGCTATGGCACATTACTGAGTCGTGCTTATTGCACATTATTGAGTCGTGCTTATTGCACGATGGAAAAATCATTTCGGAAATATTGTTCCGCCAAATTTTTCGCGACACACTCCGCAGCCTGCTTCGATATGAAGAAGACAGCATTGTGTTTTTGTGGATCGAGTCTGATTGTGTCTTTGGTGTTTCCAGCGTAGTAAAGTGGAATTCCTTGATAAAAAGTTCTGAGATATCCCCCCATGCTTTTCACCACCAATAATCATTCAAGACATCACATGGGCGCAAACGGTGCTGTTTTTCGTAAGAACCATAACGATTATCTTCATAATCCCGCGCGACTTTTTCCTCTAAATACACATGGTAAGCATCACTATTGAGAATAAATGGCTGAAGGTGTGTATTTTCTTCGTCGATTTCATCATGATTTGCGACATAAACATCCGCGAGTTGTTCCGTGACATCCTCCGCATGCAGAGTGGTGAGATCAAGACGTAAGAGTCTTTGAACCGTTTCATACTCTTCAATAATCTCGAGGACTTCTTCGATTTGCTCGAGAGGCCCCTCATAGGCATCACTTTTTTCATCTTCACAAAGAATGATGATAATTTCATCCTCTTTAACGAATGGAATATTTTTCATAATTCCCCCCATTTCGATAGTTGATAAAGCACAGCTTTGTCTTGACAAGGCTGAATATAGCGTTACCCTTATATCCTCTATTGAAGATATGTCAATTATTTTATCCTTAATAAAAGATATATTTTTAGTCTTTACGACATTCAAAGGACATATATGAATAGAAATTTGTTCTCTTTTTTGCCCGCTGTCCTTGTATTGTTCTCTATTTGTTCTTACCCACTACAACCACAAACAGACAGGAGAGCTAAAATGAGTGATTTAAAATTGATAGAATACTGGAATAATCTTGATTCAAAAGCACAGAAAGAACTTATTTTGCAGCTTAGGCAGTTGGTCTCCGCAAAAGAGTCAAGACAGCTTGCCTCTCTTCAGGAGAAAGCTTTGAAATAAGCTCGATAAATTCTTTATCTTCAGGACTCGCCCCTTGTCCATATAAGATATAATTCATAGTGATATTAATTTCGTGACAAATGCGCGCGAGGGATTCGATTGTAGGTTCTTTTCCTTCAGTGAGGATAGAATGGAGATACCCTGCCCCTTTACCGGCTGCGAGGGAAATAGATCTTTTTGAGCGGCCACTTTTTTCAAGCGCAGCATTTAACCTTTCACGCCAACCATCGATATTCATAGTTTCACCATATAGCGCGTCTTTTTAAAAAAACACGTCCTTTTTGTAAAACGAGCTTGCATTATCCTTTAAAAAGGATAAAATTAAGAAAGAAAATTTTATTTTTTAGGGGGGGATAAAAGTTCATTTTTAGATCAAAAGAATAATTTACCACCCTAAAGGATGCAAAAAAGCGTCCTCGCCATCCCCAAAAAGCCCAAAAAGTCGATGCCCCAAAAGCCCAAAAAGTCGATGCGTTAAGAAGTCTTATCTTATTTTTTTCCCATGTTTTATTTGTCATCTACGTAATCTCAAATTGTAAAGTTGCATGCATTTGCACCTAGCCAATGACTTATTAGACTCCATAAAGCAACGCCCAAAGAATCATCCCCCAAGTGTCATTATGAACAAAAAAATCGCAACAAAATCGCAACACTCTGTCTCAAAGCATAAAAACTTTCACGGAATACACAAAAACGCTATTCCTGATTTTATTGCCAATGGAAATGTTTAAAAGAAGAAAGTGAATTGAAGTATGAAACACGCCAATCACCAAGAAACTCCTCACTATGAATCGTCTAGGCTTCCTTATGTTTGTTGGTATCAGAATGATTTTCTAGGGGGAGTACGTGGAATGCGTGCCCATGAAATTGGGATTTATACGATTCTCCTCAATGAAATGTATGCCCGCGGCCGTCCTCTAGAGTTATCGGTAGAACGTTTAGCGCGTCTTTGCGGTTGTGACAAGCGAACTTTTGTTAATGTTTTAGAAATGCTGATAGAAGAGGGAAAAATTTTAAATTTAGCCAATGGCTTATGGAATAAGCGTTGTGAAACCATCTTTCAAGAGCGGACAAAATTGCTTGAACAGAAATCCTTTGCAGGACATTCTTCGGCAAAAAAACGCAAAGAAATCAATGCAAAGCTTCAACATCTGCTGAACGCCCCTACATCGGATGATGAACAAAACTCACAAGCTCAGAAGGAAGAAGAAAAAGAAACACCTAACGGTGTTTCAAAAAAAAATCCTTTTTTGATTGAGTTAGAAGAGGAGGCAAAGGAGAAGCAAGCAGTAACCCGTCTCCGTTCTTCCCCCACATCCTGTAAGCCTTCAAGAAAATCTTCACCGGATAGATCTCACCCACAAGCTCTTATCCCTTCAAGCTCCTATGAAACAGTTCTCGATGAATTGGTTTCCCATGGATCAAGCTCTGATAGAAAGGCAAAGAATATCACCAACTTTGCAAGGAGAGAAGAGCAAGGGATTTTTTCTCACGAAGCGGCAGAAATCACGACAGAAAGTTTTCCCTGCTTGGACACAACCACAAAAAATACATCCGATTCGAGCAACGAATTCAAGAACCGCACGAACATATCCAAAGCCGCCCCATTCAAAAAAGCAACCCCCAAGGGGCAACGTCTTCCAACCGATTGGCAAGCGGATATTAGCGCAGCAATTTCAGAAGGTTTGAGTGAAGAGCAAGCGCGTTGGCAAGAAAAGAAATTCCGTGACTATTGGCATGCCAAAAGCGGCAAAGATGCACTGAAAGTCGATTGGCAAGCCACATGGCGTAACTGGTTCCGCCGAGAAATTGAACGCATAAAAGAACAACAGGAGAGGCTTGCCATTTTTAGTCGTCATGCCGTTTTCACAGCACACAGCAGAGACAATGATGCCCTTTATGCAAATCTTATCAACTACCACACGGAGTAATCAGAAGAGGCTTTCCTGCTCCTCTCGCCCTCCGCACAGCACACGGCAGTAACGAGGACGCCCACAATCTTCTCAACGACCACACGGATGAACATGAGTACAATTTTTGAGATCAAACAGCACCTCATCTCACAGCCAAGCACAATCGCACAAATGCTTTTACCAAAAGGGCAAAGACGGGGAAACAACTGGATTGTAGGCAACACGCGCGGTGAAGCGGGTCAAAGTTTATCGGTCTGTTTAAGCGGCGAAAAAGCGGGGCTTTGGTATGATTTTGCTGAAGGCAGAGGGGGTGACCTTTTAGACCTCTGGTGTGAAGTCAAAGGAATTAATCTTTCTCAAGCCCTCGAAGAAGCCCGCACTTTTCTCAATCTTACACGCCCCAAACCCTTTATGGTGCCGCGTTGTTCCTATCGTCGTCCACCCGTTCCCGCAGGGGGCATACCACAAAATTTAGTGAAAACTTACCTCACCAAAGAACGCTGCATTCCTCTTGAAATTTTAAAACGCTACCGAATAGGAGAAGAAGGCGAAAAAATCATTTTCCCTTTTTATAAGCCCGATGGCACGCTTGCTTTAGTGAAAGAACGGCTCGCACAAGCGGGAGCAAAACCAAAACCAACAACAGCACACTGTGAACCGATTTTGTTTGGCTGGCAAGCTCTCTTCTCCACAGACCACATCCCCACAGCAGCAAACCACAACCCCGCAGCCACAAGCCACAACCCCGCAGCAGCAAACCACAACCCTACAGCCACAAGCCACAACCCCGCAGCCACAAGCCACAACCCTACAGCCACAAGCCACATCCCCACAGCAGCAAACCACAACCCCGCAGCCACAAGCCACAACCCTACAGCCACAAGCCACAACCCTACAGCCACAAGCCACAACCCCGCAGCCACAAACCACAACCCCGCAGCTGCAAACCACAACCCTACAGCCACAAGCCACAACCCTACAGCCACAAGCCACAACCCCGCAGCTGCAAACCACAACCCCGCAGCCACAAGCCACAACCCTACAGCCACAAGCCACAACCCCGCAGCTGCAAACCACATCCCCTTAACCCAAGCTTTTTCTTCGACAAAGCGCACCATTGTCATCACTGAAGGAGAAATTGATGCACTTTCTTTAGCAGCCTATGGATATCCGGCGGTTTCCGTACCGTTTGGAGGGGGGAGTGGAGGCAAACACAACTGGATTGAAAATGAATTTGATCATTTAGAATCTTTTGAAACCATTTTTTTAGCCACCGATATGGACAAGCCAGGAGAAGAAGCGGCACGTGAAATTGCCAACCGGCTTGGTCGCCATCGCTGTTACCGTGTACACTTACCCCGTAAAGATGCCAATGACTGTTTAACCGCTGGTATTGATGCAGCCACCATAAAAGCAGCCTTTTCCTCTGCAAAAAGCTTTGCACCAGAAGGATTATACCACGCCTCAGATTATAAAGACAAAATCATAGGGCTCTTTTGGCCAACGCCCAAGCAACATCTTGGCTACACAGTTCCCTATCCTAAACTCAACGGCAAGCTCTATTTTCGTCCAGCGGAATTAACATTATGGAGCGGGGCAAGTGGTGCGGGAAAAAGCCAATTGTTATCAGATTGTATTCCTCATTGGATTTCTCAAAACAGTCGTCTTTGCTTAGCCTCACTAGAAATGAAAGGAGAACAATCATTGCGCCGTTTAACAAAACAAACGGGCGGCATAGAACAACCAACAAAAGAGATGATTGAACGGATCTTGCATTTTTTAGACGATGGACTGATTCTTTACGAACATGTTGGGAAATCCAGCGTTGACAGATTGCTAGATGTTTTTGACTATTGCCGTGCGCGCTATGGTTGCGATCAATTTATCATCGATAGCCTCATGCGGCTTGGCATTTGTTCAGATGACTATGCAGGACAGGAACAAGCGGTTTATAAAATGGTTGATTGGGCTATTTTAAATGCTGTGCATATTCATCTTGTTGCTCATGCACGCAAAGGGGGATTAGACAAAGACATCCCCGGCACTGAAGATATTAAAGGGGCTTCAGAAATTGGTGCCAATGCCTTTAACATCATCACCGTTTGGCGTAATCGGTCATTAGAAGACAAAATTTTTGCCGCCCCCAGACAAGAAGAAAAAGCAGAATTAGGAAAACGCCCCGGCGTTATTATGAACATTGCCAAACAACGTTCCGGTGATTTTGAAGGCAAAATTGGTCTTTGGTTTGATCAAAAAACCTACCGCTACCGCTGTTCACAGGAACAGCTCCTCACTCAAAGGCGTTATCTTGAGGACCCCAGAAAAAATCCTTTTTCCAAGAACCAAACAGACACAATACGAACACACCTTATGCCCTCATAAACAAAACCAGGGATCAATCCAACCATACATAAAAACGTCCACTCATTGGAGAACAAAATCCCGCTCGCTTCCATATGTTTGGCACCAAAATGCGCAAAACCAAGAACGACTCCCAAAATGCAGCAAGACAACACTCCCCGCCACTTACCCCACCCCTTTGTCAGCCAAACCAAGAACAGCTCTAGCAATGCAAGAAAACTCACCCCCATCAAAAACATCGCCCACGAAACACCCAAACGCCTTGCCCCCACACCAGCAAAAACAAGAGCAACGCCAGCAACAAGGCAAAACAACAGCGCTTTTAAAAATAATCCCCACGTCACAGCCGTGCTCTTTACGCCCACACAGCCAAAAACAAAAACAGTTCCAAGAAAGCAAGAAAACACGAGCACCCGCAAGAACAACTCTTGCCTATCAACCACGCCTCTCGCTCCCAAATAAGAAACCCCAAGGAAAAAACCAACAATGGCGCAAAACACCACTGCTCTTAAAAATATGCCCCGCGTCTCAGCCATACGCCCTGCTCCTTTATATGCAAAACCACTGCCCACCATGCCTCAAAACGCCACTGTCTTCAAGCACCGATTCCATAGCACACCAACACATCTTGCTCCCTCATAAATCAAAGGGAAAGTAAATCCCAAAAGGACGTAAAATCCAAAATCATTCGAGCACCAAAGCCAACTCACGCCCATATGTTTGGCGCCCTCACGCATAAAAAACACAAACCCTCCAACAATGGCGCAAAACACCACTCCCTTCAAAAGCAACAAACAGCGCAACCCCACCCCATCTTGGCGCCCCTTTGTCAGCCAAACCAAAAGCAACGCCAGCAATGCAAGAAAACTCACCCCCATCAACAACATCCCCCACGCAATACCTACATCCCTCACCCCCACACCAGCAAAAACAAGGGCAACGCCAGCAATGCAGCAAAACAACAGCGCTTTTAAAAATAATCCCCACGTCACAGCCGTGCTCTTTACGCCCACACAGCCAAAAACAAAAACAGTTCCAAGAAAGCAAGAAAACACGAGCACCCGCAAGAACAACTCTTGCCTATCAACCACGCCTCTCGCTCCCAAATAAGAAACCCCAAGGAAAAAACCAACAATGGCGCAAAACACCACTGCTCTTAAAAATATGCCCCGCGTCTCAGCCATACGCCCTGCTCCTTTATATGCAAAACCAATGCCCGCCATGCCTCAAAACGCCACTGTCTTCAAGCACAGATTCCATAGCACACCAACACACCTTACACCCTCAACAATAAAAGGAAAGCTACCTCCCAAAATGCCCGCAAACACAATATCCCTCGAGAACAAACGCCCGCGCACCTGCTTGCGCTTCGCTCCATTATAGACAGAACCCGCAAAACCTCCATTCAAAGCAAAACCAAGAGCAATTCCCACCATGCAGGGCACCATCGCCTCCTTCAAGAACAACAAAGCACGCAACATCAGCCCCTCCTGCTCTCTGATAAGCCAAACCAACGAAATTTCCAATAATGCAAAAAGCCCCACCCCAATCAAGATCTCCCACCAAGTAACCCCCATATGTTTCGCTCCCTTACGCGCAAAAACCAGGACATCTCCAACAATGCAACAAAATACCACGGCCTTTAACAACACATCCCACGTCACAGCCATACACCCCACTCCTTTATGCGTAAAAACTTATACCTACAATGCAACAAAATGCCCCCATCTTCAAAAAATCCCTCCATATAAATACGCCCCCTTTCAAGAACAAACCTCGTATAATACCAAAATGCTTTGCTCCCACGTGAAAACCACCCAGGATGATGCCAAAAACAATGCCTATCATAACGCACAACACCCATTTATTCGAAAACCAAAGCCAACGGACACCAAAACGCTCCGCTTCCACATAAACAAACTCAAAGACAGGCTTCAAAATGAAGCAAAACCCCAACACTTTCCCCAACACTTCCAATTATCGCTCCCTGCCCATACGCTTGGCTATCATATAAGCACAAACAAAGATCCCGCCCACAATGCAGCAAAACACCAACCACTGTAAAAACCATACCCCACGTCACAGCCATACACCCTGCTTCTTTATGTGTCCTCCTCCTTTATGGGCAAAAACGCATCCCCACCCAATGTCCACAATGCAACAAAACATCATACTCCACAAGGGAATAGATCACACGCTCTCTTTGCCAATCCCCCCTCCAGCTCTACTCACTCCACTCACAAGAGAAACGTCCCTCAACAAAGTTTTCCCCCCAAGCCCCCAGAGCACCAAGCACTCCAAGCCCCCAGAACTCTGATCATCAAGCATCCAGATTAATTGACATTTTATTTTTTAAACAGAGAATCGATAATTTTTGAGGAGATGAAAATGAATCATCAAAAGAAAAAAGAACAGCAAAATAAACAAAAGGCACAAACGTCTCTTCCCACCACACACAATAAAGAACAACCGCACAATAAAGAGCAACCGCACATTGGCCATTTAAAAACACAAGAAATTTTGGTTGAAACGAGTAATCCTTATTTTCAACCAACCCATCCAGAAAGCTCCAGCAACCCACGCACCATAAAAGCCATTGCCAATGCACAAAGCCGTCCCATTGCGCTTTTATATGCAAAAGGACATATCAGCAAAGCCCAATATAGAGCAGCAGAACGTTTTTATGTTTATTGGCGTCAAAGCCAAGCAGACCTTCATATGAGTCCAGACTATACCCGGGAAAAAGTTGAAAGCAGTCAAGGGTACACCCACCCCATTGAACGTCAAATAGAAGCATCCAATCATTTAAAAGCGATCAAGATGATTCTTGGTATTCTTGGCTATTCTCTTGTAGAAAAAGTTGTCGGTTATGATCAAGCAATCAAAGAGTTAAGCGCCTCCAAACGCAAACAACACTCCCTTGCTGATCATTTACGAGATTGTTTAGACTTATTGGCATTTCAATGGGGATATGCAAGCCATAAGAGCTCTGAATCATACTTCTCTCCAAACAACAAGAGAACAGATTAAAGCTCCATCCCCAAAACTACCAATGCCCCCATAAAACAAATAAAATCCAATAAAAGATTGAAAAAACAAAAAGCATAAGGGGCAAAAGCACGACCGCCAAAAACGAATCAAAAGAATGGCAAAAACCAATTTCATGAAGAATCAACATCATTGGCAATCCATGTTATGAAAAGTCAATTTTTATCCCTTCACCCAGTAATCACCCCACCGGAAAGCGCGCTCATAATTCTTCCACTCTTACAAAAATTTGCAATCTTTTCAGGCTGGTTGACATAACGCGTCTGTCAGGTTTTCTCCCATCAAATATTGAACATCATTTCCAGCATTTTACTTACACAGAAGCAAGCTTACAGACTTATTCTTTCTGTAAAAATAGCATTTTGTTAAAATTGTGCTTTTTGTAATAATAATATGTTCTCTATAGCATTCTAAATTAATTGAAATAGAGTACATTTTGAACACAAATTAATATCTAATTCAGACATATTATCTACATAATTTGAGAACAGAATAATAATCATAACTCTTTTTAGAGTGTTTTACTATGTTTATTTCTAGAAGGAAAAAACTTCATAGAGATAGCCCTTGTGAAACTTGTACAAACAAAAGAATAAGAATAAGAATATTCAAATGACTATAGATTTTTCAATTTCTTCTGCTATGAAACGAAATTTACAAATTTCATCATAGAATTGCCTCAAATATTAAGGATATAAGCTCAATATTCATAGTAAAGATAACATCAATATTTATAAGATAAAAAACAAACTGTTTATCTCTCCTTTTCTTACAGAGATATATTCGCTTTCATGGGATGCACCCCAAACCCTCAACAGGATGCATCCCACCCCTCACAGGGTGTGTCCAACCCTCATAGAACACACCCTCATCTCATGGGATGCACCCTAAACCCTCAATAGGATGCATCCCACCCCTCACAGAATGTGTCCAACCCTCATAGAACACACCCTCATCTCATGGGATGCACCCCAAACCCTCAACAGGATGCATCCCACCCCTCACAAGGTGTGTCCAACCCTCATAGAACACACCCTAATCTCATGGGATGCACCCCAAACCCTCAACAGGATGCATCCCACCCCTCACAAGGTGTGTCCAACCCTCATAAAACACACCCTCATCTTATGGAGTGCATCCCAACCCTCACAGGATGCACTCCAACCCCTTACGGGGAAGCCTCAACCCTCATGCTTCGCTCTTATGAGCGCCTTCTTTCCCATGGCATAAGAAAGAAGTTTGCCAGCAGTTCTTTATGTTACTCGTTTTTGTATGACCCTCTGTAAAAACCCTCAAAACCACTTTTATGGAATACATAAAATTTATTATGAAAGAATTAATTGAGGCAATTAAGAGCAAATTTTGTCATTTTCTAGACAAAATTTACTCTTTTTTATGATTGTTGTATTTTTACTATAGTTATTTAAACTGAATCTATATATGATCCGTTTTGATATTTATTTATGTAAAATAAATATAGGAGAAAAACTATGAATATCAGATATTTTTTCATAGCGGGGGCAATTACAAGCGGTTTAGCTCTTGCAATTCAGCAATCTGACCGTATATCAAATCAAGAAAAATCCCCTATTGTTACTCCTTATACTGTTGATGAAGATGATAAAGATAACTTAAACCTTCTTGAGCCAACAAATGGTACATTTGAGAAATCAGATATACTATTAACGAATAGTAACTATGGTCCAAGAGATAGGTATGAGGAAGATTTATACCAGAAAGGAAAAAGTTTACTGGACGCATTAGTTGGATTTTTGTGTTCTGTTATCACCTTTTTCGTCAACAAGCTTTTCGCAACACACTGAAGAGAGAGGAGCTCATAAATTTCTGAAGTGCTTTCCACAATATGTGGAATAAGACAAAATGAAAGCTAACAAGACCCTAATCTTTATTGGGGTCTTGGTTTTATTGGGGGTTTTATTTGCTGTTCTTTTTATCAACGATCATTTTTATCAACGATCCGTTTGTTCTTATTTCCTATAATGTTTTTTATTTTCGCCTGATTTTCTTCTCGCTCTAAAAGGAGAAGATTCCTAAACCCTATCAATCTGTCATAAAATTAATTTCTCACGGGGAATTAATTTCTCACGAGATTTGTTCCTCTCTAGCAAGGAAAATCTGCTAACAACTTGCCTATAACGACTTATATAACGCGCTTCATAGACAGAACCGCCAAGCCTTGCCTTAAAGGTTTTGCTCTCCTTTGCTCTTATACTTCATGGATACACAAGAAGCCAAAATCAGGAAGAGACGAGGTCTCTGTTTGTTAAGACACATGTACCTCTATTTCCGTTCCCAAGGACATATTTTCCACCACAAAAAACAATGATTCAATTTTAAGATGATGCAGCAGTTTTTTCTTTCAAGAACAAAGAAGTGCGCATGTGATATTGATGATTCTTCGACGCATAGCTTCAAGCAATTTTGTGTCTACTCCTATTTGTTGTGATTGTTCATTTTCTCTCAATTGAAGTGTTTCATCGCCTATAAAGGAGCTCTTTTCTTTAAAAATCGAACATTCAAAACACATGAATTGTTGTTTCGATAAAGGCGTGTTTCACATCCTTAAAAGTGAAAACATGTCCTCCTATTGGTTTCCATTATGACGGATTCATCACACAGCATGAAAGTGCTGTTTCCTTCATTTTTATTTTTCCTCAATATCTTTTCTATGCAAAGCTTTCTTTTGAGAGACAATTTTAGATCACTGATTCGAATCAGGGAGAGCTCTTGTTTTTTACGGACAATTGCTTCGCAACCCGTTCAAGTAACGCAGGGATGCATTTCTTAATCTCAGCAGCTTCTTTGTTCATTATCGCAGCACATCGAAGATATCTCGTATCGAAGATACGTTGTATTGAAGATACCTTTTTCACAACCAAGTGGTTTTCCTGCTACCAAACTTGTTTTTTAAGGAGTAGGTTTCTCATCATCATGCCATGCAAGAACACGAAGATGCAACAAAGCCACTGCCTTGGTTTCGCCGCTTACTCAAAACAAATTATCCCACAAACAATACTCCGCACCAATATTCTTGACAAAATAGGACTCTTCCTAAAGCAAGATGCTCTCGTGAAAACGCAACATTTCTTGAAGACCGAAATTTTCCTATTCTAAATCTTCATCAAGCGCTTGCAAAAAATCCTCAGTGATTCTCTCTGCAAAAATTTTCAGTCCACAAATCACTCACCTCAGATGCCCCAACGGCAAAGTTTGAGAATTCTAAGGATGAAGTGTTTAGCAAGCAGCAATACCAGCCATGATAAAATAATCCGCACTCAAATGCGGACAATTTCCACCGATTCTCTTATTTTCAAGAATTTATACTTCATTTTAAAGGATTGGCACTTGGTGCTGAAGGTCAAAAGGTCCTCCTCAAACGACCGCTTCTTCTTCAAATGAAGCGATCACCCCAAGCTCTTTAAAAGCGCAACAATGCTTTTCATGGTCAAAACTTTTCATCATCACCATCTTTATAGAATTCTTGTTGCGCTTCTTTCCATAGCTGTTTCCCACTTGCCTGATTCAAATTTAGTTGATTCAAACTTGGCTGTTTTCCATATGGAGGCACAAGCGGTGTTACAAGCGGTGTATTGTGTTCTTTCCGCACCCTTTTAATTTCTTTTCTTTTAAAGAATTGACACTTCGTTTTAAAGGATTGGCACTTGGTGCTGAAGGTCAAAAGATCCTCCTCAAACGACCACCTCTTCTTCAAATGAAGCGATCACCCCAAGCTCTTTAAAAGCGCAACAATGCTTTTCATGGTCACAATCTTATAGTCTTCTTTTTTTCGTCCTCTCAGCCATTCATTTTTCCCCTCATGGCTTCTCAAGCACTGTATCTTGATCTTGCAACACAGTTTTCAGTTGTTTTTTTTACTGATAATACATTCTTACCTGCTTAAAGATATAATAATAAAGTGTGAACAAAAACCAGAGAAACAAAGCCATAAAAATCGTCATAAATTCAAGCACGATGGCAAAGAATATGACAACATTATTCCCGCTCTCTCTTTTGAAACGGATTGTTTTGCAGAAAGGTGATTTCACCCCGTTTCTGATTTGCTTTTTTTAATTTCCGGAGATTTTTTGCCAACAAATACCACAATATGACGGAGGCTATCAACAGAATCGGTAGTGCAGCACACACATACACCATGATGTCTTTACAGAGCTCAAAAGCAACAGGAACAGCGTGCCTATCCCACACAGTCAATTTCCATTGTTCCAAGGATGGTATAGAGGAAATTCTGCTACACAATTCAAGGATGAGAGAGAGGAAACAAATGACTATAGATTCTCGCGCGGAAAAAAACGCGTACTCGAACAAAAAAACTGCAGTTTTTTTTAAGAAATGCTGAGTTTTTCCACTTCGTTATCCAATTCATTTTCCCGTGCCCTTTTTTACACTTGCGCAATTTTTAATGACGGCCCCCATTTTCATGACGCCCCAAACCTCAAGCACACTTTTTGACCACTTCAATTGTCCATTGATTGACAATCTTATTTCAAAAGCTTGGAGAAAAATAATTGAGAACAATAAGACAGCGCAACAATCTCTCCTTAAAAAAATATCAAGGATTATCCAAGGGAAAGCCCCCCTCTGCGCCTCCACGCAGTTTTAGCCTTTTCTTCTCTGTAACATTGCTTGCCCCATGAACTTCCCAACTTTCCCCACGACATTCCAAGCATTACGCACGTTTTTTCATCGCTTTTCTCAATTGTTCCGTCACCTTGTAAGAGGCTATCCAACGCTTGATAAAAGAATAATATAGCGCAACAACTGCTATGGTTAAGAGAACATCAAATATGACCCCCACAAAAGCCAAGAGAAAGATTAATTTCATCATAGCAAACGCAAACGCAAACACCTCATTCATTTTTTACCCCCTCGCATTCTCTGGATTACTCTTGTTGCAGTGTGAATTCTTCCAATCGCTGGATCTTTTTTTTCAACTGAGAGGTTAAGACTGCGCGAAACACCAAAATAACAGGAACCGTTGCCAAAACACATGCCGAAAGAAAAGCCAACGCTGAAAAGACAATGGCAGCATTGGCAATTCTCATTTGGTCTCCATGATGCCCGATATCTTGAAAGAAAGTCTTATAAAGATAGCCTTTGTAAGCCATAATGATGAGAGAGATGACGCATATAATGACATAATTTTTTCGAGAAAAAGTGAGCCATTTTTTGAACAGAAAGGAATTGGCCTTTGTAT
This sequence comes from Bartonella sp. 220B, assembly GCF_026930205.1. Taxonomy (GTDB): domain Bacteria; phylum Pseudomonadota; class Alphaproteobacteria; order Rhizobiales; family Rhizobiaceae; genus Bartonella. The sequence continues at coordinate 62,837 of NZ_JANHOI010000006.1, forward strand.
CTGCTCCTAAATTTTGTCGTTCTCTCTCTTTTTCCTTTTTTTGCAGATCAAAAAAGCGCTGCGGATGCTCTTCCCTCATACGTTTTTGTTCTTTTACCTTGTAATACAACCTCAAACGTTTGAAAAAAGAACGGTATGAGAAGAATCATGGCTTCTTGCCCCATAACGCTTATCCTCTGTCTGATTTATTCTGCTGTTCCATTATTTCTTCCCCTTGCTGCATTGTTTTTTTCAATTTACGTTCTTGAAGACTATGGATTCCCCAAAAGATAAAAAAAGGTATGAGCAAACAAACCCAGATCAAAACTGGTAGAAAAAAAATAACACGCTCTACACTGTACCAACCTTGCAACGGTTTGATCAGAGAGGTAGCACAAACAGGCGTTTCTAAAGCTACCATAACGGAAAATGCGCAGAACATCATAAGAAAGCCGCGCAACACCCTTTTATAATTTTTCAAAGAAAAAACCACAAACTTTTTACACGAGAAGGAACGCCATCCTTTATCCCACGCTTCACTTTTCCCCTTCATTTTTCCCCTGCTTTTTTACTCTCTATTTTTTCAATTCTAAGCTGTTCTTTATCTTTTATAAAGAAACTGTTTACTTTTCTCAACAACTGATTGCTTCAAGCACGCACTTTTATCTCCATAAATTTCAATTCTCCATCATTTATATTGTCGTGATCCTTTTTTCCATGCACTTCACACATCATATCCTCATCATACACAATAAGCCCCTGTTCCCTTAATTGTTGTTTTCCTCAACAACTTATCTCAAGGAAAGCCCATTTTGTTACACAACTCTAAATCTCTGCTTTTAAAATACTGAGAGCTCTCCCCTTTTATGGACAATTTTTCATCCACCGGTTCAAGCCAATCATAACGGAGTTGTTTTGCCTTAGCGCCTTCTTGAGTCATTACCACAGCACATTCAAGATGAATTTCTTCGCTGCCTAACACAGAAGATATTTGTCTCAAAGCGCCTTTCCCCATCACCAAGTTAATCACTTTCTGCCAAGATTTTTCTGTAAAAGCGTAAAATCTCAAAATCGCCAAGCAATGCATGAACCCCAAGAGATCACAAGGCATAAACAGCCCTCTTGATTTTGCTCTTTTCCAAAAACGAAATATGCTTTTCCCAAGGTAAAAGCGCATATTGGGAATGAAGCAATTCATGAAAACCAAAATCTTCCCTTGTTGTTTCCACAGCCTCACGAAGCGTTTTCTTTAAGCGCCCTGACAGCTCTTTTCTGCAAAGATTTTCAATCCTTTCGCCTCAAAATTGCGTTCTATCGCTAGCAAAGTTTTAGAATGATAGGGTTGTATAATCTGGCAAACAGCAAAAATACCCCCCAATACCCCAAAATACCCATTGTCATTACAACTCCACAATCAAATTGGGGACAATTTTTCATTTTCTCATCATGATAAAGAATTTATACTTCGTTTTAAAGAATTGGCACTTGGTGCTGAAGGTCAAAAGGTCCTCCTCAAACGACCGCCTCTTCTTCAAATGAAGCGATCACCCCAAGCTCTTTAAAAGCGCAACAATGCTTTTCATGGTCAAAACTTTTCATCATCACCATCTTTATAAAATTCTTGTTGCGCTTCTTCCCATAGCTGTTTCCCACTTGCCTGATTCAAATTTAGTTGATTCAAACTTGGCTGTTTTCCATATGGAGGCACAAGCGGTGTCACAAGCGGTGTATTGTGTTCTTTCCGCACCCTTTTGATTTCTTTTCTTATCTGGCAATAGATTTTCGCGCGCTTCAAGACAGAATAATAAAGTGCAAAGACCGCCGCAAACAAGATTCCTATGATAATGATGATTTTAAGATCACTGCTCATCTTTCTCCCCTATTTCTCCCAACTTATTGTTTCTCGTTGCCGCGTTGCTTCTTCCAGTTTCTGAATATTTTTTTTCAACAAATACCCCAAGAGAATACGAAGCACAAACATCACCGGTATCAAAACAAAAAGACATACCGCGACAATATCCCAACCCACTAAGACAATAGAAAGAGTGTTATTTTGCCATCCTGGCGACACCCACTCCAACAGCATTGCAGCCAAGATGCCTATTCTAATCGCTACAATGATGAAAGAGAGACAAAAACAAGCCTTGTACTCTCTTCCTGAAAGCAAAGCTTCTTCAAATAAAAAAGAGCGTGGTTCTTTATAATCTGTTGAATTTTTCTTCATTTTCCCCCGCTTTTTACGCTTTTTAAAATTTCTAAGCTGTTTTTCTATTTCATATAAAGAAGCTGTTTGCTTTTCTCAACAATTGATTGCTTTGAAACACATGTTTTTCTTTCCGTAAAGCGTTCCCCCCTCTTAGATAAAAAGAGCACGATAAGAGTGCTTCAAGTCACAATTGTAAACAGTCTTTCCTCATCCTCTTCATAAAGTGCTGATGCGCCTTCCATGGTCAAAATTTCATGAGCCATCATAATCTTTACAAAGCTCTCTTTACAAAGCTCTTGTTGCGCTTCTTCCCATCCCTATACACTGCTCTGTTTCAAACTTGCCTGTTTTGCCCTTCACGGATTTCCCCTTAACAGGTTGGTTTCCTTTCACGGATTTGCCTTGTTGGGTTTTCCCATAGGAAACAAACGCTCTGTCGTGTTTGAACACTCTTTTGCGTTCTTCTTTATTGGCAAGCGACTCTTCCCTCACCAAGAGACTTTCCTACACTCAAAAAGAAGAAGATGCATCTCTCAGGCAAAAGACATTTTTGATACAGATGATATATCCGCAAGATTCAAAGCGTTTTATGGAGCAGACAAAGCCTCGACTCTCCTCCTAACACAAAAGCCAACAGCAACAATGATAGGACGAATAGAAAGGGGGAACACGATAAAAAGCTTCACTTCCTTGTGAATGAGAGCGTATGCGCCGCATTCGTTGCTCTTAACTACTGCGTTTCTTCTTGCAATTGTTGAATCATTGTTTTCGACTTACGCGTCACTCTGATACGAAGCAGCAAAATGGTTGGTAAGAAAAAAATGGCGAAGGCAAACACCCATGCCAACAGCTGTAAGATGAAAAAAGAGAAGAAATCACCCCACCATGCAAATTTTAAGATATAGGAAATCACCGTCAAACCAGTTATCATAACTGTCAAGATATAAAATATTCTCTTATAATCTTGCCAAGACAGGGAAAGCTGTTTTTTATCTAACACTGCATCCTGCTTCATTGTGCTTTTCTTTTTTTACTCTCTGCTCAAGCGCGCTATCGCGTTCTTTAAGCACGTGTTTCAGTTCCTTTTTCACTTTACAATAGAGCCACGCACGCTTGATAAACAGGTAATAAAGCAGCAAAATCGGCAGAGTTATTAAAACACTTATTATTATACACACCAGGGAAAAGAGAACCATTAATGTTACAAAACTACTCGTCATTTCCCCCTCCTATCGCATCCTGCATACGCAGTGCTTTATCGCGTTGTTCAATGGCTTCTTCCAGTTGATGAATTGTTTTTCTCAGTTTATCCATTAATTTTATAGAGAGTATCCCAATGATAGGGGAAAAGAGCAAAGCGCATATCCATAGGTTTCCCGGCAGCATCGCTATAAAACTATTCCCATTATTCATCCACAATTCTAAATTTTTTACAGAAAGCACATCCTGTAAATTTCTTATAGAGAGTGCACGAAGTAGTGGTACAATGAGGATAGAAATGAAAACGAGTATTTTGCATTCTTTTGGCCAAAGAAACAGAGATTCTTTAAAAGAAAGAAGGCGTATTTTTGTATCAAGCGCTAAATTTTGCCTCTTCATTTCTTTCTTATCACCACGCAAATGTTGTATTGCATTTTTTTGTTGTGTCGTGCTCTCTCTCAATTCTCGTGTTGCTTTACAGTACAATCTCACATACTTGATGAAAAAGTAAGGGAGCCTAATCATGACCATAAAAAATAAAACGCCTATTGTGATGAGTCCTAAAAGACCTAAAAATTTCATAAAAACAGCCACTTTTCCTTCCTCTCGCGTTCTATAAACTTATCAGTTTAGCCACTTAATTTAGCTGCAACTTAAGCAAAGGTTTCCAATTTTCTTATCATTTTTTTCACTCCATACTGGAGTATCGGGTAGAGTACTAAAATCACCGGTAAGGAAAAGAGAATACAGGCCCAGAGCAAAAAATACAGCTTAAAGACAACTTCACCAACGCGCAACAAAGCAGGGGCATTCATTTGCAAGAAAAACACAGATTTTGGAAAAAGTACCATAAAACTCGTAAATCCCAAAAAGAGGACAAAGAAGAGAAAAGCTATACAAAAGATTATTCTATACTCTCTTCTTGAGAGAGCGAGGGATTCTTTAAAGGAAAAAGCACTGAACTTTGTGTCAAGAACTGCATTTTGCACCCTTTTCTCTCTCTCATAACTAGCCAGTTTCTGTGTTGCCCTCTTTTTGAGTTTCCAAAACTTGTTGAACAACAATCCTGCACGTTTCACAAAAGAGTAATAAATTGCAATGATTGCCATAAGAGCGGAAACGATAATCATACTAAATGCGAGCCAAATGTACAAACTCGTCAATATTCCGATCAATGCTAAATAAACAATCATTTTTTCTCCCTCTCGCATTCTGTTGAATCATTGGTAGCTTGCCACCCTAGTGATTTTTCCAATTGCTGTAGCACTCTTTTTAGCTCCCGCTTTAATATGGCACGGAGGAAAAAAATGAATGGAAAGAATGCAATAAGGCATCCCAAGATTATTTGCGGAAAGAGACATACAAAGGCCCACACGCCATTCCACCCAGCGGCACGCCACAACTCTATTACATGCTGTATTACATACAGCTGTTGTTGAAAATTCTTTTGGAAAGACGGTGCATCAAGATTTTTCGAAAACATTTCTTGAGGCACTTCCTGAATGATGTCTTTAAACTGCTCCTTTGATATCACATGAAAGAATTCCAAGGGTTTCATGTAAATTGTAGTGGCTACCGCTATCAATGCTATCACAGCGAGACAACAGATGATGACATAATCTTTTGTGGAAAGAACCATCTTGTTTTTGAAGAAAAAAAGCTGAGATTCTTTACCCAACACTCCTTGAGATACAAAAGCCGTATCCCTTTGTTTTTGAAAAGATTTGTGCTGTGACTTATCGATGTCCACGCTAATATCCCCCCACTTCTTAAATATTCAGTTTAAATATTCAGTACCTCTCATGAAGCACTGGCTTAAAGCTCTCGCACATTTTCCCCCGCCCACACCTAAACACGTATAAAAGCACGCCTGACCATAGAGAGAAAAAAGCCCAACCACCATAAAACGGCCTGTTCGTTATAATCAAAGCAGCACCGACAATACAATATCAGCTCTACAATATCAGCTCTTTGTGCCTTTATAAACAAACACCCAAAGCACATGGAGGTCTTGATAGCTCTCTGCGTAAAGAGTATCTATAATAGCCCCCATGAAAATTTTCAATCCCCCTTTACAAGATTTCATCAAAAAGATCCGAGCTATGTCTAAAAATGTTTGTCTCAAAAACGGCAAAACCCATATTACGCAGCATACAGACTCCCTCTATTAAAAAAATATTCACGGGAAAAAAACAACAGCTCTTTTCAAGATTGCCTCTCTTCTTTCAGAAAAATCCGTTGACAAGAAGCGTCTTTTACAGAACGGGAAAATAACGAGATAAAATTTAATGGATATTCTATAAAGGATATTTATAAAAAGAAAAAGTCAAGAACAAAAAACAGCAAACTCCGATAGTTTTGTCACTTACTTTGTATCATTACCCCTCCTTAGTCATTACCCCTCCTTAGTCATTACCATTGTATTACTGAAAATAAGGTGGACATTTCATTTGAAAAATGAAACCAAACTGTGATATAATTATAGGAGATAAGGTTTGTTTTCTGTAGGGATATTTTTCTCAACAGCAACAAAATTTCCTCTAAAGGGGATAAAAGATAAAAGGGATACAAGAAATGCTTCATAAAGGAATGTATCAGATATCCTTATGCTATTCTTAATAGCAAAATAACAACCTCTGGAGCAGAAATTGAAAACGCCCATCCCTCCTCAAACAGAAAGCAAATAAGACACTCCATCAGCCCCCCTGAGAAAATGACCAAATATCTCCCGAGGGATATCCTTGGGCATATCCCCCAATATCCCCCAATATCCCCCAATATCCCCCAATATCCCCCAATATCCCCTAATATCCCATGATATGTCGCCCGAATATACCCCGAGAATACACCCCCGAGAATACACCCCCGAGAATACACCATTGTATTTTTTCGTTCTCCTTTGGCAGAAAGCGCTCTTAAATTTCTCACCTTACGGCATTTTCAAGATATGTTCAAAAATTTCTATGGGAAGCAAATCATCGGTTAATTAAAAGCAAGCAAATGGTGGTGAACCGCTACAAGAGTTCTTTTGCCCTCCAAGAAGCATTGCAGGCAATATAAGAGAAAAAAAGCAACCTTGTCCTGCTTTTATCGGCAACAATTTTTTGCACCGCCAATTTCTGCATAGCCAATGGGATCATGAAATTTCCCTGCCCTTCTCAAACAAGCAATCTCTTTTAAATTTAAATGGTAAGTTCATGAAAATAGGTAAAAAACGCGGTAGACCTAGAATAACAGGAAAGCCCAGAGAACCCAATGGCCGTATTTCGCGGGCACAAAAACCACGTACAGCGCCGCCTCTGCTTACGATTAAAATGCGTGCGAAACACTTTGGTTTGACCATAGAGGAAGCGAAAAATCCGCTTTCAAGTTCCTATATTGGGCGCCTTTGTTTACTTGGATATAAACAAGATCCATCCGGCATCAGTAAAGAGCAATATGATACTGCACAAAGGTATCTCCAAATCAGAAACGACTATTTATGTGCAAAAGGTTTGCCAAGCGGCTATTATGACGAATTTATGCACGCATCCAATGAAAAAGCACATAAACAGTGGATACAAAGAGCAAGTCATCACTATGAGGACATGCAAAAAGCCATTCAAGAAGCACAAAACCTGCATCGCCAACACAATTTTCGTGCCGCATTACAATATCTTGTTGTGGAAGATCAACCGCTCCCCTCACTTGTCAATTCATTGCGCATCATTCTGAATACACTTCATAAACATTTTAACGGTTAAACAAACAATGCGCTTTTACAAGCTGGCATCCTCATTCTCCCAGCATCCTTATTCTTTTTGCCCAATCCTATTTACCAGCCCTGAAATGTTGCGAAAACCCTTACATTGAGATAGTTCATAAAGAGGCTTTATTTCTTTCTTTATAGTTTTTTACCCACACACCGACCTCGCTTGCTCGTCACAAACAAATGATTTTTATTGATTCAGCATACACAAATTTGAAATGAGAAAATCTTACAATATTCGGGTGATATTCGAGGTTCTCATTCAAAAAGAACAATGATAAAGCAATAAGATACCGCTACAACGGCATTAATTTCATGACCTATGCATCAACATTGTCACATGATGCCTTCCTTATATAGAAAGACAATGTTGTTTTTAAAAAATTGAAAGTTATTCTCTCCACATCCTAGAAAACGCTCTCCAATGAAACAGCAAATTTTGTTGCACCAACTATTGGCAAAATAAAAACATAAGAGCGCATTTTTCCTGTTGACAGCGTATGAAAAATCGTATTTAATGACGAATGCGGGGAAGGTGTTTTTGTGTCTATATTTCATCCTTATTTTTCTATTAGATTTTAAAACCTATAAAACGTGTAAGGCCTATAAAAGTGTAAAACATTGTTTTGAGGACAGTGGAATATATTCATTTATAGAATACACGCACTCTGATTTGATTTCACTTTGCATCCATAAATCTTAATCACCTAAAGAGACCTTCATCTAAGATGAAAAGCGGAACCTTCAAGATATTCAAGGGTGAATTTGTCCGAACCTCTCCATCCCATCAATGTCAACAGAGTGCACTTACAACAAGGTGAATGTACTCTTAAGAGCAACGCAACTGTCATCCGAGATGTGAAAAATCGGCGTGATAAATCTTTGTCTTCTGTGATGAAGAAAACATTCATCTTGTCACAACAAAAGAACAAGCCTTCAATGGGATCTTAAGAAAATTTTTCAAAGGAAGAAGATCAAGGGGAAGAATCTGATTTTCCGCAAAATGATTTTTCCGCAAAAATAAGAAATGGGTCAAATCCATCACGAAAGCTTTTTTGTAAAAAAGAAAGGAGAAAAGCAACCATGATGGAAACAATGTCCATTCTGAGTGCAACAAAAGCCTCACTGTCCATAGCATTCGTTTAAAATCTTCAAATCATTTATTCTAAACTACACCCAAGCAAGTTACCATGGCATTTTGGGGCATTTTTATCTAGTTTATATCTCTCTTAAACATGTGCATGCTCCATATGAAAGTTTATTGTTTCCAATCCAACACAATAAACCAAAGAGCAGACAAAACTTTCTTTTAAAAACATCAACAAATCGCAACGACACGCACGCCTCACACAATCTTCGCAGATTTGAAGATATAAAAGACAAGCAGATTTTAGACTCTCAGATACCGCCCTGCTTTGCAAAATTTTTTTTCAAGCTATGACCTCATTTCTTTCCCTTTCAAGGCTAGAAGAAAATAAAGAGCACAACATGATTCAGCCAGAATAGCAACAGAGCATTTCATGTTGATGATTAACATGGAGGTTTAGAATATGAAACCACAAGATTCAAAAAACACAGCGCAAAGTTCATCACAACCGCAAGAAGGTGCTATCGCCAATGCCCCCTTAGACAATCTTCCTGCATCTTTAGAACAACTCAACATCGAAAAAGAAAAAAATATCCCCTTCCAGCATGAAAAATTGCAAGAGATTATTGCAGAGCTAGAAAGTGATATCGCTGACGGGAAATGGTTCAAAGGCGGTCACCATTATGCAGAGACAGATCTTAAACTGATGCCAGCTCTGATAGACCAAGCCAATCGTAAATATCAAGGATTAAATCTTAAACTTGTTACGACCTCTCAAGACCTTTCCCAATCAATAAAAGAAGCAATCAAGAATGGAATTTCATCTTCCAGACTGATCGTAAATACGACAGATAGAGGCGTCCATTCTGTAGTGATTGATCATAGAACCATTGAGGGCAAGACATCCCTCATTGCTTTCGAACCGGCAACGCTCAACAGTGAAATACCACTCTTGTTGGCAGTAAGAATACACCTCACTGTACAGCGTGAATTGCCTGAATGTCATTTTTCCAAGGTAGAGATGGATATTCAACGCAGCACTTCTGAATGTGGGATCTTTAGTTTAGCTCTTGCCAAAAAACTTCATATCGAAACTGAAAAATTAACCAGAATGCACAAAGATAATATTGACGGCGTGTTATGTAAAACAAATACCACTCTCCCTCCTGATAAAGTAGATCCGTATCTTCCAGCAAGTTTTTACAAACACACGCAAGGGTCAAGACGTCTTGAAGAATATGTAAAAACAAATCCGGAAGCTGAAAATGAAAAAGTAAACAAAAAAGGCGAAACACTTACCGAGAGGTTTGAGAAGAACTTAGTGACAAAAGAGGGAAAAAAAGTCTCCGTTTCGCTACACAGAAAAAGAGTCACTGAATATAAAGCTCTGACGATGTAGGAATGTTTTTTCGCATAGGTCGGGAAAGTTAAGCACTGCATCCCAGTTTATAGATGAAGTCTGTTCACATTGACAAATTCGATTCCTTTTACAGTTTGTAAGACACAAACAGGAGACGTAAGCTTAGGTATCAAGTTAAAATTCAACTGTCGTAAGAGAAAAAATTAAGACCATAGAGACAAGGAAATCAATATCAAACGTTATTCAGCCAGAATAGAAACGTAGCATTCCATGTTGATGACTAACATGGAGGTTCAGGATATGAAGCCACAAGGTTCAAAAAACACAGCGAGTGCTCCCTTAAAAGGCGATGTTGTTTTTTCTCATGAAGAGTTACAAAATATTATTACGCGTTTAGAAAGTGATATCATCAGCGGATATTGGATGAAGGCCTATTATGCGGATACAGACCTTAGACTGATGCCTGCCCTCGTAGAACAGGCAAACAAAAAATATCCAGAGATGAATCTTCAACTCGCTATGACACCTGAAAGTCTTACCACATTAATAAAACAGACAATTGATAAAGGAAACCAGTCTTCCAGATTTATAACAAACACAGGAGGAAGCAAAATCCATTTTACAGTGATTGATCATCACACCATTGATGGAAAGACATCCCTGATATTATTTGAACCTACAACATGTGAGAAGATGCCCGCAGCAAGATTGACCTTGAGGATACAAACAGCTGTTAGCGATGCGCAATTGCCTGATTGTCATTTTTCCATAGTGGAAATGGATATTCAACGCAGTTCCTCTGAATGTGGGATCTTTAGTTTAGCTCTTGCTAAAAAACTTCATATTGAATCTGCTAAATTAGCAAGGATGCACAAGGATAATATCAGTGGCGTGTTATGCGAATCCAATACGCCTTTACCTTCTCAGAAGTTAGATACGTATCTTCCAGCAAATTTTTACAAACACACGCAAGGCAGAAGACGCCTAAGAGAATATATAAAATCAAATCCAGAAGCTGAAAATGAAAAAGTAAACAAAAAAGGCGAAACGCTTACCAAGAGATTTGAGAGAAACTTAATGACAACAGAGAAGGGAAAAAAAGTCTCCGTTTCACCACACATCAAAAGGGTTACTGAATATAAATCTCTGATGATTTAGTAATATTATTGCATATAGGTGACAAGAAGGGCAAGCGCGACATTCCCACGACATTCTGGTTTAGGAATTCCCAGTTTAGGAATTCAATGTATTTCTATGAGCAAATTTTCCTGCTTTCGTGATTTATAAAACACAAACACTGTAACTCTTAGCTATTAAAGCAACATACAGTTATTGTTTTAAAAAAGTTTCTAAAGCCCCCTCACAAAGTCTAGAGTCATTTTTAAAACATGATATCTCTCCAGAAAGATGCAAAACTTCCCTATTTTAGCAAAAGCCTATGCTTTTTAAGCCTCCCTCATAGCATCTTCAGAGTGATCACTTTCCTTCTCAAACAGCTACGCATCAAGAATACATGACCAATCTCCACTTTATAGGGGCTGTTAGAATGCCATAAAGTCCATCCCTAGCCCAGCGCCCAATCAACCGCCCCAATCACCGCCAGCCCCCCCAACAACCACCACAACCAACTAGCCAATTGCTCCAATAAACACCAACCAATCGGCTTTTTTCATCAACCTTTCACTTCTCTTCTATTCCTTGAAGACGAAGAAAAGTTCATTGTTAAGATGTCATTTTTAAGATGTCAGCCAGCCTCACATAAAGTGAGGCTTTTTTTATGGAGAAGCATATGAGAAAAATATCATCAGAAGGGCTTGCACTCATTAAACAATGGGAAGGCTTGCGTTTAAACGCCTACAAGGATGCTATCGGAGTGTGGACAATTGGTTATGGACATACAAACAGTGCTGGAAAACCTTTTGTGCGCAAAGGCATGACAATCACTGAACAGCAAGCAGAAGCCCTTCTTTGTCAAGACTTAAGACAATTTGAGATTGTCGTTGAAGAAGCAGTGTCTGTTTCTTTAAGCAATTCACAATTCGCGGCATTAGTGTCCTTTTGTTATAATGTAGGAACGGAAGCTTTCTGCAATTCGACACTGTTAAAAAAACTCAACAACGGTGACTATGCATCGGTACCATCCGAATTACAGAAATGGACCAAAGCAGGCGGGAAGCGTCTCCAAGGTCTCGCACACCGGCGTGCAGCAGAGGCTGGTTTATGGGCGAAAGGGGCATATATCTCCTCCAATTATCAAACCGTGGAAACGCATGAACCAACAACACTTTTCAAAGCAGAAGCCCTTGCACCGATTATTGGCTCTTTTTCAGGGCTTGGTGGTTTCTTAGCAGGCAATGGTCCCATCCAATGGGCACTAGCAACCATTATGATTTTAGCAGCCTGTGCTGGAATTGTCTTTGTCGCCAAACGCTTTCGAGAGCAACGCTTATAAGCTTATGAACAGCAAACAAAAGAACCAACAACACTTTTCAAAGCAGAAGCCCTTGCTCGGATCATGGATTCATTTCCGGGTCTTGGTGGTTTCTTAGCAGGCAATGGTCCCATCCCATGGACACTAGCAATCATTATGATTTTAGCAGCCTGTGCTGGAATTGTCTTTGTCGCCAAACGCTTTCGAGAGCAACGCTTATAAGCTTATGAACAGCAAACAAAAGAGCCAACAACACTTTTCAAAGCAGAAGCCCTTGCTCGGATCATGGATTCATTTCCGGGTCTTGGTGGTTTCTTAGCAGGCAATGGTCCCATCCCATGGACACTAACAATCATTATGATTTTAGCAGCCTGTGCTGGTATTTTTGTCGTTAAACTTTTTCAAAAGGAATACTTATAATGTGGTGGATGAAAAAAAATTTGATAGTAGCAGCTGCGGCTTTAGCCGCTTTTTTTATGGCTTTAGCAAAAGCCTTTACCCTTGGAAAAAAGACTGAGCAGCAAAAGCAAATAGAAAATGCCTTAAAGGCAGCAACAACACGGCTTGAGGTGGAAAATGAAATTAATCAAAAAAGTGATGCTGATGTACGTATTGCTCTCTCTGACTGGTTGCGCGACAAATAAAGTTGCTTCTTCTTGTGTTGGGTGGATACCTATTTATTTAAGCCAGCAAGATTTAAATGCCATCAGCTCAACCTTAGCAAGAGAGATCTTAAAGCACAACAAGCAGGGCGAATATTTGTGTGGATGGAAACATGGGCAGAAGAAAAACTGAAAAACATACCGAGCTTACAGAAGCAGAAAAAGAAATGCTTCAGGAAATGATACTCACCTATCAAAGTGTGAAAATGATGTCTCGCTTGATGAAGTGGATAGCCTTTTTTCTCTTTTTGCTTATCCTTGATTTTGCTCGTTTTATGGATGCGATAGACAATGTCTTTGCACATTTAAAGCAGTGGTTTTCAAAACACTAAAAACTTATCCTCAAAATCTTATCTATGATGCCGACATGCCGTAAAATATTGAGGATGAAGCTAATTAAAGAATTGAATACTTTTATCTGTGGTAAATTATTATATAAATAAAATTTTTTTTAGTATTTTATTTTTTTATAAATTATATTAATAATGGATTTTTAACTTCGTTATGTATAATACATTGTGTGTTTGAAATAGAGGGATTTTTATGAAAAAAATTTTAACGACCGTATCGTTTCTTACTTTAATGGCAACTTCAATCGTGCAAGCGGCAGATATTGCAATTCCCCAAGCATCAAAAACAAGTATTTCACCTGTTATTGTTGCTCCTCCTTTCTCTTGGACTGGTGTATATCTTGGAGGACACATTGGTGGTTTTTCAAGTAAAAACTCTTTAAATTACGCTCAAGATGCAACGGCTGAAAAATGGTCTTGGGTTGATAAAAAATTATCGCCGAAACCATCAGGATTTGTAGCGGGTCTTTATGCGGGTTCTAATATTAATCTTGGCGATAACTTTGTTTTCGGTGTTGATACGGATCTCACTTGGTCTGGAAAGAAAAACACCAAAACGGGTGACGAAAAAGAAATTTCAGATGACAATGAATTAAACTCTATTAACGCTGTCCTTAAAGAAGCTGGACTTCCTATTAACAGACCTGGATCTGCTGATGAAACAATTCCCAATGTTGGCGACATTGTTAAAAGCAGTGTTACTTTAAAAGAACAGTGGTCTGGTGCGGCACGTGTACGTATTGGTTTTGCTGCAAATCGTGTGATGCCCTATGTTGCTGCTGGTGTAGCCTATGCAAAGATGCAATATAGCATGTCAATTTTGGTAAAGTCAGAAGAAGATCCATCTTTTATATTTGCTTCTGGCAATGTGTTTGATGAAACAAAAACCAGGCTTGGTTATACAGTAGGTGGTGGACTTGATTTTGCAATGACAGATAATGTTATCATGCGTGCAGAATATCGTTATTCGGATTTTGCTAAGAAAAAATTTGCAGACGATGCGCTTAAAATAAGCTACAAGATCAATAATTTCCGTTTTGGTTTAGCTTATAAATTCTAATTTATTGCAAGATTAAAAACAAAATAAAACAGTTAAAGAACCCTGCTACAGTCAGGGTTTTTTTATTTTTTTGTTAAAAAAACGCCTTCATGGCGATGAGAAAGAGATCCACACACGGTCTACACACAAATTTGTGCGATTGTGCGATTGTGCGATTGTGCGATTGTGCGATTGTGCGATTGTGCGATTGTGCGATTGTGCGATTGTGCGATTGTGCGATTGTGCGATTGTGCGATTGAAATAAACAATATGGTCCTTAAGGCTTGTCAAGATATATCTGCTGTAGATGTGATATACCGATCAAATGAGCATATTGTTTTTAAAAAATCCATTTTTGTAAACATTTTGGGCATCAAAACCGCCTTTCGATGCGCAAGAAGAGCTTTGATAATTTTCAAAAATGCTGGTGATAGTGTTTTGCTCCCTCATCTCCTCACCTTTTGCAAAAATCTTCATAAACGGAGAACACCAATTCTCATAAACTTCAAAAAAGTCATGGGAATGATATATTAAACTCTCAAGTTTCCTCTCTTTTGCCCTTATCGTTTGAAAAAGAAATTGTAGTGCAATTTTGCATCCATCACAGCTTCATCTGACAAAAAGAGCGCCCTTTACATAAAACGGTCGATTTTTTTAATTTGATGATTTCCCCCCTCTTCTCTTTAAAAGATAAAGTTTCTTAAATCACCAGCAATTGGATGACAGATTGATTTTTCCAAAGGGAAACAGCTACTCACTACGAAATGCGTTTCCCTCGATAAGCTTAGGCAAAATTTTCCTGAATAGACCTCATGGAATATTCCTTCAAATGCACATTTCTTTCTATTTCTCTCTTTTGTTGATGCAAAAGGAAACTGAAATAAAACAAAACGGCATTGTTTTTTTTAATATGCGTGAAGAGGGTTTTATGTCACCACTCTGAAGGACGATATCTTACAGAACAAAGAAATATCACCTGAAAATAAAAATAACATAAAGTGGTGCGGGTGGTCGGACTCGAACCGACACTCCTTTCGGAACCAGATTTTGAGTCTGGCGCGTCTACCAGTTCCACCACACCCGCACACTGTTATACAGGACTGTCATAAAGAACAGACTTTCCCATTATCTCTTTGCTCTATATGAAGAGAAACAGATTCGTCAACACTAGACTTCTGTTTTTTTAAGAATTCATATTATTTTTGTTCCATTCATTTTGGGGAGTATTTGCCTCACTTCATTTTTGGAGTATCATTTGTAAAGTCTTTACCTCTTAGAGATATGAAAGCCCTCATGATATTAAACAGACTAAAGCTTTGGACGATTTCTTTAGCAAATCGGCGGACAGCCCCCCATTGGCTTGGGTTCATTGCCTTTATTGAAAGTTCTGTTTTTCCCATTCCGATAGATGTTTTGTATATTCCGATGCTCCTTATCCATCAAAAGCGGGCTTATCGTTATGCCTTTATTGCAACTGTATGTTCTGTTTTAGGGGGGATTGCCGGTTGGTTTATTGGACACTTTGCCTATGATGCCATTGCCAAACCAATTTTGGAATTTTATGGTCAAGTTGAAAATTTTCAAGCGCTAAAAAGCAGTGCAACACTGCAATTTCTTATCATTTTACTCATTACTTCAGGTTTTTTACACCTACCTCCTATCAAGATTGTCACGATTTTGGCAGGTGTTATAGGTGTGCATCTTGAAATTTTCATTCTTACCTGTATTTTTGCTCGTGGCGCTCGTTTTTATCTTCTCGCATGGCTCATTCAGCGTTTTGGACAACAAGCAATGAATTTTCTAGTCCGACATTTCAAATGGATTGTCTTCATTGGTTGTGTTACTCTTCTCTTGGTCTATGGAGTTTTTATAGCTTTTGTGAACAAGTACCTTTTATTTTAAGGAACACGCACAATGACACACATTTTTTCTTCTCATCCTACTCTTTTGAACAAGCATCTTTATCTTGAACCAAGTAGGAAAGAGCTAGGTTTATGGGCTTTTTTTCTCGCTTTTTGCCTTTCTGCTACCGTTATCCTAGCGCTTTGTTTTGAACATATTGGAGGCTATCTTCCCTGTGATTTATGCCTCATTGAACGTTTGCCCTATTATGGCGCACTCCCCTTTTTGATTTTAGCAGGTTTTGGAGCACAATGCTCCCGCATGTTTTCTTGGGTACAACTCTTATTTTGGTGTGTTTTTGTCCTCATGAGCATCAGCCTTGTTTTAGCGGTGTATCATGCGGGTGTTGAATATGGCTTTTGGCCAGCTCCTCCCAGTTGCGGTGTAGGAGCAATAAGAAGAACAACGGACGTTAATCAATTGTTCAACCGATTGAACAATATCCATCCTTCCTCTTGTTCTGAAGCGCCCATGCGCTTTCTTTTTCTTTCATTTGCCGGTTGGAATGCCGTTGCGAGTTTGTTTTACATGCTTGTCAGTTTTTATGTCGCTTCAAAAGGGCTTCTCAGTTATCAAAAACGATAAGGGCAAAATAAGAGTGAAACCATAAGCCCCCGTGCTCCCCAGCACCAACGGTCTCATTCAACAGCAGCACCCTTTTTGCCAACAGTAGCCCCCCTCACCCAATACAAGCCTGCTTTTCTCAAGAGCGTCCCCATAAAAATAAAAAATGTCGACGCGTGCCTTTTATGATTTTGCTTCCCTATACTTATTAAAAACATTTTGATACAAACCTAAAATAGAAAAGCCATAAGACAATAAGTGAGGGGACCGATAAAGATGAATGGTCTACCATGGCTGAAGATAAGAATACAACGCCTTCTCCTCTCTCACCACCTCCCTTCGATATAAGCCAACTTGAAGAACCCTGTGTTATGATGGAACATGATTATAACGCATGGCGGGAACACACACAAAAAGGAGATTTGAATGCTCCTTACAAAAAACCACCACATATAAAACCACGCCTTAAATCAGCACCACGCATTAGGCAAGTTTTTTGGTGCGATTTTCCTTATGATGCGCTATTACCTGAATTTTGGAAAAAGCGACCTGTTTTAGTGTTGTCTAAGAATGCAAAATTATATGGAAATGTCACAGTCTTGCCTTTTTCGACAAAATCACAACCCAACAATCCCGCTGCTTATCCGCTCCAATCTCCTATAGAGAATAAAAAAGCATGGATCATTTGCGATTATGTCACAACAGTTTCCGTCAGTCGTTTAAGCTGCTCACGAACTATTCCAAGAATATCCAGTGAAGAATTTCATAAAATTGTCGCTCTGATGCTCAAACATTTACCAAGAGCCTTGACTCTTTAGACCATTGACTCTTTAAAAGAATAAGCATATATATATTAACGTATACGGCATCAGGAATGGTGGCCGCTTCCCCGCAAGGGGAGATAGGAACGAAGGAGTAGGCAACTGCTCCTTTCGTCATTTTTACTGTCCTTTTAAGAAGTTTTTGAGCGACGTCTTGCAAGCTTTTTAAAGATGTCCCAACTCTTCAAAGATATCTTTGGTCTTTTTATTTTCTACTCTTATTTTTTTGAAATCTCTATAAATTGGCTGGACAAAGTACGATATTGATACTCTTAATCTGGTAAAATTTTTTAATGAAAATGACCGTAATGTACATCCCCATTATCATTACACAAAAGTCGTGATACCATCGCATAAGAGATTTCCTACAATAGAAATACCCTTTCAAGACTAAAATACCATTTTTATAACCTCTACAGAACGTAACCTCTTGATCACGACAACTCTTGAAATGTTCAATTGCTAAATTTTTTACCAAAAGAGACGAGGACTCACCATCCACCCATTTCCTTCCTTCAATACGAATAAAAAACTCTCTTTTTGCAAAGAACAAGAGAGCAATAAGCATGAATATTTAAGACAAAAACGATACAGAGACCTTTATCTATCCCTGAACAGTTCAATTTGGGGAGAGAGAGCCAACAATTCTTAGAGCATCTCAATAATATCGGTTTGCATACCAAATGATAACTAATGAGCAAATAGAACACTTAATCAAAACGCAGATTACCGCTCTAAAGAACGGTCTTTTACGAGAGTAACATAAAGCTATTATTTCACATAGAAATATATCTTAAAAATTGTATCATTGATGCAAAGCATTTTATAAGAGAATTATAGAATAGGAAAAATTTACGCACAATATATGCTCTTTATAGCACATTAAAATTACGTTGTGTATTTTTACAAAAAGTATTTTATATATTCAAAATTATTCGATAAGAGTTTCTCTTTGTAATGATATTTTGTTAGAAACATATTACAAGAAAGACAATAAAAACAATAAGATAATTTAAAATACTTTCTCATTTAAAAACAGAATTTGTAGATTAGTCGTCCAAGTTAACAACAAAAATTAAGTAGTTGACAAAATATATAAACTATGGAAATGAGTTATAATAATACAAAATGTGTAGTTGAGTCTTTTGTATTAGAAACACCTTAAAAAGAGAGTGAAAAGATGCATCATAAGATGCCATAGTATTCTTTTTTTTCTGTTTAGAGGGTGAAATAAAAAACTTACTTTAATTAAAGTTTTTAAATTAGGTGACTATTATGAAAATATTTAAAAATTTTGTGTTATATAGTGTTATCATAGTCTTTTTCTTTTCTCAGAGTTCAGGAGTTCATGCGCATTCCTTGAGTAATATTTCTTCTCAAGAGTATCATTTGACTTCTATAATGTCAGAAGGAAATAAGGGTATTAAAAAAGGTGTTATAAAGGTATCAGATTTGACAGGGATAGAAGCAGAAATTTTGGGTCTTATCGTGTATCTTGCGTATTTATGTACGAGAAAGCTCAACTCCACTCACCTAGGGTATGAAAGAATGTTTGATGCTTTTAAAGAGTAAGGTCATTTAATATAATACCATAAACTGTAATGTGAATTACAGTTTATGTTTTTTTTTATTCAATGTATATCGTTGACTTTCCCCCACCTCACCATAATGAATAAAGTTTCATCGGCTCTATTCCTACAGGTGAAATGCTATAAATGAAGCATTCTTTGACTGTATACGTGATAACCAATAAAAATTGATTTCTTTTTTTCAATTAAGGATACGCATTTGGCAATGGTTTCATAAATCATCATAATGCGAAACATCTCTCTCAGCGTTTTGCCATTTTAACTTGCCGTAATCTTATAAATTCAGATGCAAAACAGCGCGATATAGTACCTTTTCACAACGATTTCGTGCTCAGAAATATTCATATATTTTTTTACAAATTATCCT
This sequence comes from Bartonella sp. 220B, assembly GCF_026930205.1. Taxonomy (GTDB): domain Bacteria; phylum Pseudomonadota; class Alphaproteobacteria; order Rhizobiales; family Rhizobiaceae; genus Bartonella. The sequence continues at coordinate 82,142 of NZ_JANHOI010000006.1, forward strand.
GTTTTTAAGTTTTGTGGAATGCGTAATGACTCTTTGCGTAATGACTCTTTAAGAGCAATATCAAGGAAAGCAATGAATCTGAAAAGTTGATAGAATTTATGAATGTTCCGTGATTGAGCTCTTTCGTTTTGCGGTGGATGATAGTGCTCACACAGTGCCTATCACAAAAACTTCTTACTATTTTTGGTCTCTCATACAAACAATCACCTCTCTAATCCATCATACTTCTCGTAGTCCAATATGAACTCAATAGAATTGAATCATTGCAACTGTTTCATTTTCTTTTCATAAATCTCTTCTGAGAAGGAAAAAGCGATCTCCCCCACAGCATTCCTCGACACGATTCTTGAGCATAATCAGTTCAATATGGACGACCAACACAATCGATCGCATTTTTGAGAACCACAATTTTATCACGTCTCCTGCCTCATTTTATTTTCTCACCCTACCAAGACTCTTCTTTTCTCAACACGGTCTTTTACCAATTTTTAAATTTTGGATTGACTTTCGTTTTTATTATCTTATATCTTAGAATTATTCTAAAGTGTAAAGGAACAGAAAATGTTGAGATCGTTTTTTTCATTTATAAAACGTAAAGCTCTGTCCTTTCGTTCAGCACAAAAAATGATCATTCGTACGCTCAAAGCAAAAGAGAGACATGCCTCTCTTTATTTAAAATACGCAAAAGCTTTCCAATCTTATTCTCCCAAGCAAGCAGCGATTTTTGCAGCCATGGGCATGCACGAGCTTGAGAATTATAAGGAGCTTCTTTGCCTTTCTTGTAATAATCGTGCACATAATAACGCGGTAGGTTCATTCTGTAACCACCCAGCTCTTGTAGCAAGCAAGCCTGCCAGCGCAACCCCTCGAACAGCAGTAGCAAACACAAATAAAGACACAAAAAAGTCATCAAAAACACACAGACAATTTCTTTTGACGTGGGTTCAACCTGGTCTTGCAGGTTTAATGGATGGTTCTGTCTCTACGCTTGCCCCCATTTTTGCTGCTGCTTTTGCAACGGGTGATACACATCAAACCTTTTTGATAGGGCTTTCAGCTTCAATTGGCGCGGGTCTTTCAATGGGATTTACAGAAGCAGCCCACGATGACGGAAAGTTATCCGGTCGAGGTTCTCCCTTTAAAAGGGGCCTTGCCAGCGGCATTATGACAACTCTGGGGGGATTAGGCCATGCCCTTCCTTATTTGATCAACTCTTTTTACGTTGCAACAATCATTGCCTTTATCATTGTTTTTTTCGAACTATGGGCTATCGTTTGGATTCAAAATAGATTTATGTCGACCCCTTTTTGGCGTGCATCTTTACAGGTTATCATTGGTGGAGCACTCGTTTTTGCTACAGGGATCTTCATTGGTAGTATTTAACAAACATTATGGAAAATAAGCATTTACCGTACAAAACAAGCAGTGGAAACCATCACCCCATCGAGTGGTTTTTCACTGCTTGTTTTAAAAAGATTCTTTTGTTAGAGCTATGTTTGTTTTTTATATTTTGGAGATGCTTTGACCATGCCTTCCACGCACCTGAACAACCAAGAGAGCTCTTTTTCACCCAACCCATCTTCTCACCTTTCGCAAAAAGTGACCTTATCGGTCCAACGTCTTGAACATGGACAAGGTTTAGAGCTTCCTCACTATGCTACAGCCGGTTCTGCTGGTCTTGATCTTCGCGCAGCACTTGGTGAAGGAGAAACGGTGGTCCTCGTACCGGGGCAACGTGCCCTTATTCCAACGGGTCTGATTTTTCATCTTCAACCAGGTTTTGAAGCACAAATACGCCCACGTTCAGGTTTAGCCTTAAAGCATGGCATCACATGTTTAAACACACCAGGAACAATTGACAGCGATTACCGTGGTGAGGTCAAAGTTCTTCTCATTAATTTGGGGCAAGAAGATTTTTCTATCGAACGCGGTATGCGCATTGCGCAGACTATTATCGCACCGGTGACTCAGGTAAATGTTTGTGCCATTGAATCCAGTGAAAACGAGAGCTTCCAAAGCAATGCAGAAAACCAAGCAGCCAAAAGCAGAGGCGCTGGTGGTTTTGGTTCAACAGGGCACATTTAAACAGCACGCAATACAAAAGAAGAGAAATGGGCGCCCCCACAGCACCCACCCTGAGATCTGATTTTTCCTCTTCAGTTCAAGGTTGAAGAACAAAGCAGCACAAAGTCACCCACGCTCTACAATCTTAAAGCACACCATCACATGCTCCATACTCAAAACAATGGAGTGTGGCTGATTGTGAAAGATTTGGAGCAAGAAGATTTTTTTATTGAGCGTGGGCCATGCGCGTTGCACAAACAGTCATCGCATCGGTGATTGAGGTCAATGCCAGAAATTTCAATACCAGAAATTCAAGTCAATGTTTTTGCCATTAAGCGTTTTTTCCATTGAAGCGGATGGAAAAGAAAGCAGCCAAAACAATGCAGAAAACCAAGCTTCCCAAAGCAGAGGCGCTGGTGGTTTTTGCACAATAAAAAAACTGAAAGAGAAAAAAACGGCAAAGCTCTATAGAAAGACTCATTCCTCTACAGGAGCAACAGATTTCATCACAGAATGATTGGTGTTTGCCACATCGCTCGTTACCACTGCACGCGCATTCTCTATAACCTTCACTCCACCCGCATCGGTCACCCCCACACTTCCCTCACTTGTTGCTCCTTTTGCAGCAACATTGGAAGATTTTTGCAACCCCATAAGACCCACTTTAGTATATCCAGCCATCCGTATTTGATTAAGCAAATCCACGACAGCGCCATAATTGATTTCGCTATCGGCTTTGATCAAAATTTTTGTCTCTCGATTTTGCTCTGTTGCTTTTAACAAAGCTTCGACAAATGCTGTTTGACCAATAAGATTATCGCCCACATAAAGCGAACGATCTTTTTGCAAAGTCACATAAAGAGGCTCATCAGGTTGAACCGCAGAGGACGCTTTTGTTATAGAAGGAAGTTGAACCGGAATAACAGATGTTGCCAAAGGTGCTGCGACCATAAAAACAATAAGCAACACCAGAACAACATCAATAAAAGGGGTTACATTGATTTCATTGTGCAATCCACTGTCATCGCTTTCCCAATTATCCTGAAAGTCTGCTTTCATTTTTTATGACTTTTCTGTTGACGGTGTCGATCAAGTTCACGGCTCAAGAGCCTTTCAATTGCCGCGGCAATATCGCCCAAATCATTACGATAACCACTCAATGCACGCATAAGGCTGTTATACATCACAACGGCGGGAATAGCCACAAACAACCCGATAGCCGTTGCCAGCAAAGCTTCAGCAATTCCAGGTGCCACCACATCAAGCCGCGTGGTTTGAGATTGGGCGATACCAATAAAAGAATTCATAATTCCCCACACAGTGGCAAAAAGACCAACAAAAGGAGCAATAGCACCAATGGTTGCAAGAACAGCACTTCCACATGCAACACGGCGCATAGCTGTCAACAAGCAGCGCGACAAAAGCGAATTCACCCTTTCCTTTACACCCTCATTCATATCAATATCGCGTCCCCCCTCACCATACTGACCAATCTCCTCAAAGAAGAGGAGTCCTTCATGCGCAACGGCGGGTGTCTCTTGTCTTGCATCGGTTCTCTCATCCTCGACTTCAGAGTCCATAAAACGCACCTGCTGTGTAGAAAGATAGACTTCCTGTAAAACTTGCTTCAGGAAGAACACACCAGCCCCTTTGCTTTCTTTTAAGCTAGCAGCCAAACGCGTGAGAGTCTGCGCATGAAGAGCCAAATGAAGTTCTTGACGCACTCTTCGTTTTGCCAAAGTAATCTCAACGATTTTGACAAAAGCAATTGTCCAAGAAGCAAGAGAAGCCAACAACAAAAGAACGATAACGGATTTCACAACAAAATCAGCCGCCATAAACATAGAAAAAGGGGAAAAATCATGTGCTGCAAATACAGCAGACGTGCTTTCTAAGGGTACTGTCTCAGATTCCATTTCTGTCTCACATCGTTATAGACTTCACTCGTGTCCTACAGCCATGTCATCAAATTCGGCAGCATTACCCTTCCACAATGCCACATGCCTCTATAACATCACTTTGTGTTTAGTCTAAAAAATAAAACTTGATAAATCAAGTATAGTTTTATTTCAAAAAACCTCTCTTTCAAGAGAAATATTTCAAGAAATTTTTCTTCTCACGAATAAGAATAAATTTATCAGGAAAATAAGTGTATTGCCCACAATGACTTAACTCTCCCCTCATTAAAGACAAAAAACAAGAGAGAGGTGAAAAATCATCAAGGGATCTCTCCTTCATAACCGTAAAGCAGTACGCAAGAGAGACCTTTCTGAACTTTTTCCAAGGGGCTTTCACACCCCCTCACATCACAATCCTACACATCACACCCCTACACAGGCAAAACAATCCTTAAAGGCAAATAAAAACTTATGACCTCAAAATATTTTTAAATTGAAAAAAAAAGGGAACTAAAAAACCTGTTTGGCGTTACAAAAGCAGTGAAAATTTTACTCCAATGCAAATGATCACCATGAACACAGATAACTTAAGTCATGATGAGTCAGAGAGGGAAAGAACATCATGGCAAACAATAAAACAACGGAGAATTGTAAAATGACAGCGAAAAAAAATCCACAAGGACAATTTGATAAGTTACGCAATGACGTTTCAGAAGTCACTTCAACACTAGCAGATCTTGGTGCAAGCAAATTAAATCAAGCCAAAAACAAAGCTGAAGAACTGTATAAGACAGCAAAAGAAAGCAGTGGAGATATTCTTTCTCAAGCAAAAGACAAAATCGGTGATCTTGAACAAAACATGAATCAATATGTTCGTAAAAATCCGCATAAAAGCGTTTTGTTTGCAGCGGGTATTGGTTTTATTCTTTCTCAATTATTGCGTCGTTAAGCAATGCATAAGTTTATCGCTCCCCTGTTAAACCATCTTGTTGGCGGAGGGCTCAAAAGCACCGTCAAGCAAGTGCGCCTTCAAGCAATTTGCTGTAGTATTATCGGCATTTCCTTGTTCGTGTCGTTGCTTTTTTTATGTATGATGGGTTTTATTGCGTTATGTTGGATTATGAATCCCTTTGCAGCAGCCACCACAATGTTTTTCATTTGGCTCGTTCTTGCCGGTTTAGGGTTTGTTATTGTCCGCATTCTTAAAACTTCTCAACGCTACGCTCAACAACAGAAGTCGGAAGAACAACGTCATGAACTTATGACAGAAGCAACACTTTCCAGCATTGCGCTTTTAAGTCGGAATCTTCCCTTTGCCAAATTGAGCGTTCCAGTTCTTGGGCTTGCAACCTATTTTCTGTGGAAAAAAGACAAAAAAGGCCGCCTTTCAGATTAAGATATGCAATTGTGCACTCTTAATCCCCCGGTGTTTTCTCTCAATTGAGAGAAAACACCCTTTTTGTTCCCATTCACTTTTCCCTCTTCACAAAGTGAGGATGACCTTCATTCTTAAGGGGGCATTCTCACAGCCAAAGAGTAAACAACCAGACCACATCATTTTATGGGCAATAAAAAACACTTTTATTATTTACGCGTAATAAAATCAGAATATTCGATAAGAGGGCTGCTTTGTGTTTTTTTCTCAACGCCTTGAGAAGGGGGCTAAGAGCAAATCTCAGAGATGATTTCGTAAATGATCAAAGAGCATCTGAAGCTTCCAACAAAGATGACACGCATCAACAGCGAAGCTTCTCGCACACCCTTGAAAGCATATCTGATCAATATCACGAGGGTTAAAAATCCACCCTCTCCATCCACAAGAATCTCAAAAACTTTTTATCCCCTACGCGCCACACCCCTACGCGTCAAACATTGTGTCCTTCAGGCATCATGCAAGGAGCTCTGCTTCAAGAGTTTCTCTTTTAATGAGCGAAGGTGAAAACCGGCATCATCATTATATTTGCTATTTACCCAACCTGAAATGTTACGATAGCCCTTGCATTAAGACGACTTATGAGAGGTATTTTATTCTTTCTTTAGAGTTTTTTACCGACACACCTGCCCCCACTTTTGACGTGCAAGCAAATGATTTTAATTGATTGAATATACGAGAGTTTGAGATAAGAGAATCTTACAATATTTGGGGCTCTAATTCAAGTTGCAAAAAAGAATAATCTTTATAAATCAATATATTGACGTAAAAAATCTCCTGTTTCTTCAAAAATGTTCTCCCCCTTCAAACATCCACCATCTTTTTTATTGTTTTTAGACACCACAAACTGCCCAGCCCGCTTTCAGAAAAACACCCACTATACTCTCTTATCAACAATGTTTTTTGCTAAAAATATTTCTTTACTACTCTACAGATTACAACTCTACAGATTTTATAAAAGGATTCAGGCTTCCTCAGCGACAGCCCCGACCTTTGAAAGGGCATCATGATGTGTAATCACATCCATCAATTCTGTCACAACAGTGTTGAGAGTTTCTCGTTCATCACCTTCAGCCATGATGCGGATAACCGGCTCTGTTCCAGAAGCACGAATAACCAATCGTGCCTCTTTTCCCAAACGTTGTGTTGCTTGATCAATTGCCGTTTTAACCGGATTCTTTTTCAAAAGATTTTTGTTTTTAACCCGGACATTTTTCAAAATTTGCGGTACCGGATCAAACCGCTTACAAAGAAGACTCATAGGGGTTTGACTTTCTTGCATACAAGCTAAGATCTGCAAGGCAGCCACCAGCCCATCCCCTGTTGTACCAAAATCACTAAGCACAATATGCCCAGAAGCTTCACCACCGACATTATATCCCTTTTGGCGCATTGCTTCGACCACATAGCGATCACCCACATTTGTCCGAACAAGCTCCAAGCCTTTACTCTTTAAGAAGCGCTCGAGTCCAAGATTTGACATAATGGTTGTAACCACACCATTACGCTGTAACCGTCCGGTTTTATGCCAATGTTCAGCAATCACAGCAATCAATTGATCTCCATCAATGGTTTGTGCTTTTTCATCAACAAGGAGCACACGATCACCATCCCCATCGAGAGCAATCCCCACATCGGCACGCACTTCATGAACTTTTTGTTTTAAAGAAGCCAAATCGGTTGAACCACATTTTTGATTAATATTGGTTCCATTTGGGGTATCATGAATAGCAAAGACCTCTGCTCCCAATTCCCACAAAGCTCGTGGAGCAGCTTTATAAGCAGCCCCATTGGCGCAATCGACCACGATACGCACAGCATCCAGTCGAACATCGCGTGGCAAAGTTCGTTTTGCATATTCGATATAACGATAAATATCGCCCTCGACGCGTTTTGCATAGCCAATTTCGGCAGAACTTGCTAAGGATTTTGAGAGATCGGTATCGATCAATTGTTCAATTTTTGCTTCCATATCATCAGAAAGCTTAAAACCATCAGGACCAAAAAGTTTAATTCCATTATCATAGAAGGGATTATGAGAAGCAGAAATCATCACGCCAAGATCAGCGCGCAACGAGCGACAAAGCATAGCAACAGCAGGTGTTGGCACAGGCCCCAACAAGAAAGCCTCCATCCCAGCAGCGGTAAATCCTGAAACCAAAGCATTTTCCAACATATAACCAGATAATCGGGTATCCTTTCCAATCACCACACGACGGGATTGGCGTTGTGAACGAAACAACACGCCCACAGCCATCCCCACTTTCATGGCAAAATCTGGTGTCATGGGAAAAGAATTGGCCTTCCCTCGAATACCATCAGTACCAAAATATTTTTGTGCCATCCCTTTTTCCTTTACACCCTTGTTTTCTTGCAGTTAGAACAGAGCAGAAACTCTTAATACAGCGAAATTACTCCTGTCGATCACTTACACTTTCAGAAAATCAAAACACACGACCATATCCACTGCCCAGAAAAAACCAAAAAAATCTTTGATTCTACCAACAACCACGCAATTATGCTCTTACATCCCATAGATTAAGCAATAATATTCTCTTACAGGCTTTATCTAAACGAACCCTTTAAACAAAATAAAAAAGTGCTTTTTCGCAACATCATCCTAAAAACAATCCCTCTCCCAAACACCCCTGCTTGCACACGCCCCAAGCCCACCAGCCATCAACGCCTCCATTCTCATATTCTCCCCCAATATTGTTGTGAAGGCGCAAGCAATGCTTGCGCCTTTTCAAAGAATTTTTCTTCAGATTTTTCCCCAAAACATGACTGCTCAAGCGTCGTTAGAAGGCTCTCCTTTACCATGTCCCATAGCATTTGATTTTTTATCAGGGCCTGCTTTACCTTTAGAGCGATTAACTGCTTTTGTGGTATTTTTTGCGCTTTGTGTTTTCTTCTCAACGCCCTGAGATTGTGCTTTTTTCAACGCAACACCTTGAGATTGCGCTTCACTGGATTTTGTTGTTGTCTTCCCAACTTTTTCCTCTGCTTTTCTCATCTCTTCCTTATCGACATTCATTTTACGAACATCACCAGCGCCTGTTTTATCCGCTGTTGTCCGATGCGCTTCCGCCTTCATTGCACCAGTTTTAGGAACAGAAGATGTGCGAGGAGCAGCGGTCTCATCTTTCTGGGTTCGTGAAGGAGGCTTTCCTGCAATAACTTCATTAATTTCAGCGCCCGTTAAAGTCTCATATTCCAACAAGCCTTGGGCAAGGGCAAACCATTGTTTCTTTTTTTCTTTCAGAATTCTTGTCGCACTTTTATAAGCATCATCAATAAGCTTACGCACTTCCATATCGATCATTCGGGCTGTTTCTTCAGAGACATTTTGTGTCCGTGCAACAGAATGTCCTAAAAAGACTTCATCCTGATTATCACCATAGGCAACATTTCCAAGCAGATCAGAAAAGCCCCACCGTGTAATCATTGCACGTGCTAATTTTGTTGCTTGTTCAATATCAGAAGAAGCACCAGAAGTGATATTGTCCTTTCCGAATTTCAGTTCCTCAGCCACACGCCCGCCCATCATAATAGCCAAACGAGAAATCATCCACCGATAACTCATGGAATAGCGATCTCCTTCAGGCAATTGCATCACCATTCCAAGCGCCCGTCCCCTTGGCACGATTGTAGCCTTATGGACAGGATCAGCAACAGGCACATTGAGTGCTACGATAGCATGTCCTGCTTCGTGATAAGCGGTCAGTTCTTTTTCTTCTTGTGTCATAGCGGTTGAACGACGTTCAGCCCCCATCATCACCTTATCTTTAGCATCTTCAAACTCTTGCATTGTCACGACTCTTTTATTGCGGCTAGCGGCCATAAGAGCAGCTTCATTAACAAGATTCATCAAATCAGCCCCAGAAAATCCTGGTGTCCCCCTTGCAAGAACTTTCAGATCAACATTAGGCGCTAAGGGCACATTGCGCACATGCACTTTTAAGATTTGTTCACGCCCAGACACATCGGGATTTGGCACGACAACTTGCCGATCAAACCGCCCAGGTCTTAACAAAGCAGGATCGAGCACATCAGGACGATTTGTTGCAGCAATAAGAATGATACTTTCATTAGGTTCAAAACCATCCATTTCAACGAGCAACTGGTTTAAAGTTTGCTCACGTTCATCATTTCCCCCGCCAAGTCCAGCACCACGATGGCGTCCAACAGCGTCGATTTCATCGATAAAGATAATGCAAGGCGCATTCTTTTTCGCCTGTTCAAACATATCGCGCACACGGCTAGCACCCACACCAACAAACATTTCGACAAAATCTGATCCTGAAATGGTAAAGAACGGTACATTTGCTTCCCCCGCTACCGAGCGTGCAAGCAAAGTTTTACCCGTTCCAGGAGGACCTACAAGCAAAACACCTCTTGGGATACGCCCACCTAGGCGTTGAAATTTTTGTGGTTCACGTAAAAATTCGACAATTTCCTGTAAATCTTGCTTTGCTTCTTCAACGCCAGCAACATCTTGAAAGGTCACACGTCCTTGTGCTTCATTAAGCAATTTCGCTTTTGATTTGCCAAATCCCATAGCGCCACGTGATCCATTTTGCATTTGTCGCATAAAAAAGACCCACGCCCCAACGATAATAAAGACAGGCAGCAAGGAAAAGAGAAGATTGAGGAAAATACTATTGCCAGAGCTTTCGGGAACAGCTTTGACATTGACATTTTTGTTTTCCAATTTTTCTATCAAACCTGGATCTCGAGGAGCGTAGGTTGAAACAACTCTATGTTCAACGGTTTGCCCTGTTAACTTTTGCCCTTGAATGGTTACAGATTTCATCTCATTATTCTCAACTTTTCGCAAAAATTCAGAATAGGAGACTTCTCCTCCTCCAGACCGTTGGCTATCTCCATTAAAGAGAGAAAACGACACAATCAAAATTAAGGCAATAACTCCCCAAATGAGGAGAGAGCGGTAATTGGAATTCATATTTGGCCCACACTTTTAATCAAATCTAGATTTTAAATAGTTTCCCTTAACATATAACCTTGTCTGTCCCTTGCCAAGGGATGAGAGAATGTTTATTGTCTTTTAGGGCGATTTTTCTTTATCTTTTCACCTCAATCTTAAAAAAAGGTTCCACAACACGCACAAGAGTGACATCTTCGCACGACAACAGCCAATCAAAAGGAGCCATAATCCGCCTTACAGTCACATTTTGATGAGAAACAGGTTGAAAAGGCAACTCTGGAATATCGCATCCTTTATCATTCGAGAGCATCAGCAACGATTGCAAAGAGGGAAAATGAGGATTTTCAAGATCGAAATTGCTGTTTTGTAGTAAAGCTTTCAGCTGTTCCAAACCCGCTGCTCCAACTTTTATGGCATCAGTTCCATTGTTTATAATCTGATAGCGTCCATCCCATAAAAAAGTTTTACCTTGTGCAACAACCGCCTCTTTCATGTTACGAGATTCGCGCCAAAGAGCAATTCCGCTTTTATTACATTCAATAACAGATCTAGCCAGCGTAAAGCGCTGCTTTTGGGAAGAGTTGAGACAAAGCTTTTGAACAAGAGTGATCAATTTTTGAGCAGGAAGCAAATAAGAGCCCCCGCCCATTAACACCGCAAAGAGCCCAACAACAAAAGGAAAACTTGGGTGTTTTTGTAAGAATGGCGCAGGCTTTGCAATAAAACACCGTCCATATTCAACAGCGATATCGAGGGACAAAATCAAATTGGCAACAATTTGTGCTTGTTGACGACGTTTCAGTGTAGCTTCATGAACCCTTTGGGCGATACCGCTAAGCTTTTGGGGATGAAGGGAGTGACGCACCCGCACGCGCTCAAAATTGAGATCTTCATTGGTTGGATCATCAATCCATGTTTTTCCTTGGAGACGCAAATAAGTCCGTAATGTTTTGCGCTTAACACCAAGGAGCGGACGAATCAAACGTATTTTTCGAAGCAACAATGCCTCACGCGGAATACAGGACAAACCACGCGCATAGATTAACCCATCATTTTCAGCAAGAAGACAATTTTTTTGCGCAATATTTTCTCCACTGTCTCTAGCATCTCCCTCATCCCACACAGTTTCAAAGGCTTCACGCTGCAAAACACCCTCAGTGTTTCTGGCATCATCCCCATTACCTTCAAAGATTCCACATTGCAAAACATTGAGACTTTTTGAAAGACGCTGAGAGCGCATCTGATAGGTCTCAACCTGATCATTGAGCGTATGCCCTGTCATAATAAGTGTTGCACCTTGTTTTTGCGCTTCTTTAAACAAGAGATTATAGCGCGCAATACGGGCACTTGAAACGATATGCGTCTTTGGCTTTTTGCCTTCCCAGCGCACAATAATATGCTTAATATGATGGGCACGACAAATTTCCGCTACCATAGAAGCTTCACGGGCTGATTCTTTACGCAATTGATGATCAACGGTAACAGCAATGATTTCCGGAGGAACAGAGAGCGTTTTTAAATGGTCTTGAACCAAAAACAGTAAAGCTAGAGAATCACCTCCTCCTGAAACTGCAAGAATCACCTTTTGACATTGGATAAAATCCGATGGCTTAAAGAGATTTCCTGCTAGCTTAATGCCCACCGTGACCGACTCCGCGCCTTTTAACGGGTTTACAAAAGACGGACTCTAACGTTTCTTTTGCTTGTTTAGCAGCAAGCGTACAAACCTCTTTGTTCTGTTCAAGAGCGACCATACTGATTGCTAATTTCAGCAAAATCTCAGAGGAGTAGAGCTCTTTTTTATCTGTATACCATGCGTTAAGATAAACTTGTGCTGCTTCATGATAGCGTTTTTGTCCTAACAAAGCTTCTGCCAACCAAAACAAAGCATCATCACGCAAAGGATTTTTTTTATAATGCTGTTGAAAAGTGCAAAAAGCTTTTTCAGCATCAACATAATGAGCGGAAAGAAGTAGATTATAGCCTTTTTTATACAATTCTTTAGCAGAAAGAAGCGAAGAATCTTCGCCCTGATGGGGATCGAAGTGCTCTCCTTGTTCATGAATCTTCTCTAAACGGCTTTCCTCTAAACGCTCTCCTGTTTCCTTCGCATCTTGATGTTCTTGCTTCAGATTTTCGTCTGTTTTTTGCCCGTGACCATAGATTTCCTGCAAACGGCTTTCATAGCTCTCCACATGTGTCATCCTGTCCTGGACAACACTGTCTTTGGCAACACCGTTTTGGGCAACACTGTCTTGAACCTCTTTTGTGTTCTGCTCCTGAACCATCCCTTCCTTTGCAATCTGCACTTTTTCATCCAAAGCAGCGCTCTCAACAGCACAAGAATAAACAGAAGAATCTTTTTTATCAAAAAGCTGGTGAAATTGCTTTTGAACATTTTTCAAATCATGCTGCTCCAGCACCGTACGTATTCTTTGCAAGAGTTTATCCAAATCATAATCTTTAAAGAAATCCTTCTGATTTTGTAAAATAAACTCTCGACTTTGCATCATCCCCTGAAAAGAGGGACCTTCATCCGCAGCAGGCGCAGCTTCTTTCACCGCCTCCACAGCCTTCTCCGCAGCAGGTGCAGCCTCTTTCACCGCCTCCACAGCCTTCTCCGCAGCAGGCGCAGCTTCTTTCACCGCCTCCACAGCCTTCTCCGCGGCCGGTGCAACTTCTTTCACCGCCTCCACAGCCTTCTCCGCAGCAGGTGCAGCCTCTTTCACCGCATCAGAAGCCTTGTCCGCAGCAGGTGCTGCTTCTTTCACCGCCTCCACAGCCTTCTCCGCAGCAGGTGCAGCCTCTTTCACCGCATCAGAAGCCTTGTCCGCAGCAGGTGCTGCTTCTTTCACCGCCTCCACAGCCTTCTCCGCGGCAGGTGCAGCTTCTTTCACCGCCTCCACAGCCTTCTCCGCAGCAGGTGCAGCCTCTTTCACTGCCTCCACAGCCTTGTCCGCAGCAGGTGCTGCTTCATTCGTTACAGCAGAAGCCTTGTCAGATGGAGAGTATTGAGAAGCCTTCCGCGCTGCACTTTGAGCAGAAGAAGTAAAACAGGCTATGAGAACTGCCATACAAAAAAGAGTTTTCCAATTTTTCTTACAACACAGTCTCATATTTGTCTCCCTTTAAGAGTTAATCCAATCGTTTAGAGAAACTCATCTCTTCTTAATTACTGTTCATGTTATTAAGAGTTGTAACAGCACGTCGATTTTGGTTCCAACAAGAAATATCATCACACACTGCAACAGGTCTTTCTTTTCCATAAGAAATCGTTTGAATCCGTTGCGCAGACACACCAAGAGAAACCAAATAATTACGCACAGCAACAGCACGCCGCTGTCCAAGTGCTAAATTATATTCACGAGTTCCCCGCTCATCGGCATGACCTTCAATCATAATAGAATGATAAGGATAACGAAGCAACCATTCTGCTTGGCGTATTAAAACACGTTCAGCATCAGGTTCAATTGCAGAAGAATCAAGACTAAAGAAAACGCGATCTCCAACCCTAACAGCAAATTCCTGTTCCGAACCTGGAGAGGATTGATTAAAACCATCCTTCCAATAAGCACCGTTCATACCGTTTGGTCCCCCCACATGACTTTTGCCACAACCAACCAAAGACAATGAGAAAACCAAGACAACAGCTAAGGGATGAAAGAGTATGTTTTTAATAGAGCGCATAGAGTGATTCTCCTTAATGAATAAATATTGAAAGAATAGCTTCTTTCAAGAGCGCTTTAAGAATAAGCGTTAATTCCTAATGAAACAGAAATTTTCTTTCCTTCTTTCCCATTCATCATTTTTAAATTTCGCTGTTTTTCTTCATCGACAGCCTTTCAGAATCAACGATAATCAGCGCTTACGCTATCTTTCTATTACCCTGTTATATGTCATCCTGTTGGCTTTTTTGCAAAGCATTCAATTTCGCAAAAACCTTATCGGCATCAAAATTCTTGTGAAGATCATGTTCTCTTTCACCTTCTTCCTGATTTTGCTCAAAATCTTGATTGAACGCAGCATTTTCTGTCACCGATGCTGGAAGCAAAGACAGATCTCCCTCTACAGAAGCAGGGCGATTTTTTGCAGCCCGCTGGAGTTCAAAATCCAAATCAATTTGTGAACAAAGCCCCAACCCCACAGGATCGAGAGAAACCAAATTGGCGCTATTCCAATGGGTTCTATGACGAATTTGTTCGATAGTTGCTTTTGTTGTCCCAATTAACCGTGCAATCTGCGCATCTTTCAATTCGGGATGATTTGTTACCAACCACAAGATACCATTTGGACGATCTTGACGTCGGGAAAGAGGAATATAACGCGCACCCTTTCGTTTTTTTTCCGGAATGCGGACTCTGGACTCGGAAATTTTTAAGCGTGCATTTTTATCCGCTTCCACGCGTGCAATTTCACTGCGTGTTAATTGTCCAGAATTAATGGGATTGAGACCTTTAATACCATGGGCTGCTTCACCATCGGCAATAGCTTTCACTTCCAACACGTGCAATTTACAAAATTCTGCAATCTGATCAAAAGAAAGAGCAGTGTTATCAACCAGCCAAACAGCTGTCGCTTTGGGCATCAAAAGTTGCGTTGCCATCTCTATAATATCCTCTCACTTTGCCTCTTTATAGCATTCTTGAGGCAGGTTATTGCTCTCTGTAGAGCATTAGAACTTTTTCTTACACGTTAGGCTTTTTTCACTCACTCTTCAATTTAAAGCGAGACATGGATTAAACCATTTTGGGATTAAACCATTTTTGCCATGAAATTATATTCTTTATAGCCTGATTTTTCATGAACGACAAGACATCTGTCCTGTAATGATCCTCAGGGTGTCTTTACCTTTAAAGTGAATTTTCTTATAAAGAGTATATTCGATCACTTATACCCTCTGTTGCGGCACACTTATTCTGAGAAAAGAGATCTTTGATCACTTTAGATTTTCAGAAGAAACCCAACGGGAAGACAAGCCTTTAAACTGGAAAGAAAACTATGGCAGGCCATTCACAATTTAAAAACATTATGCACCGTAAGGGACGTCAAGATGCGATGCGCTCGAAAATTTTTTCTAAGCTTGCACGCGAAATTACAGTTGCAGCCAAACAAGGGGCACCTGATCCAGCTATGAACCCACGCTTAAGGCTTGCCGTTCAGAATGCCAAGGCCCAGTCGATGCCGAAAGACAATATTGAGCGCGCCATTAAAAAAGCCTCAGGCAATGATGTCGAACATTATGATGAAGTGCGCTACGAAGGATATGGTCCAGGGGGTGTTGCCGTCATTGTCGAAGCTTTAACGGATAACCGCAACCGCACCGCTTCAAACGTGCGGGCTGCCTTCACGAAATCAGGTGGAGCTTTGGGAGAAACAGGTTCTGTAAGCTTCATGTTTCAGCGAATTGGTGAAATCATCTATAAGCCCGAAACAGGAACAGCAGACAGCATCATGGATGCCGCAATAGAAGCTGGTGCAGAAGATGTGCAATCAGAAGAAACAGGACACCATATTACTTGTGCCTTTGAAGATATTGGCGAAGTTTCTAAAATGCTTGAAGCAAAACTTGGTGAAGCAGAATCGATCAAAACCATTTGGAAAGCCTCCACCCTTGCACCAATAGATGAAGAAAAAGCTTTATCTGTTTTACGGCTTATTTCGACATTAGAAGAAGATGATGATGTACAAAATGTTTATGCCAATTTTGATGTCAGTGAAGAGATTTTAGCAAAACTCTCTGATTAACCCCTCTACAATGATCCTCCATGCAATCATCCCGCATGCAATAATGATTGCGCTCGCGCTCTTGTGCAGAAAACATTCTGCACTGCTTATAAACTTGTGCAGAAAACATTCTGCACTCCTTATAAACTTGTTATTGCCTTTCATTATTACTGCAACGTAAACAAAGCCCCGCTTTAAGAGTGGGGGACTCTCATACAGATTCAAAAAAATTTTTAACAAAAAATACAAAAACTTCTATCAATTTTTTCCAGAACCTCTTTTCTGAAAGCATTCTTCGCAAGACACTCCAACATCACCAAACCACAACACATGGAGTACAAAGCTTAGAACCATTCAGATAAACCATTTATAAATGCAACAAATCACCCTTCTTCAGCTTTAGAGATAATTATTATTACATAGACTTTGCATTATTTGTTTTTTCCTCAATAGCTCTTTTTATTGCATATTAAGCAATGGTGACCATGCTGGATCAGAAGCATCATTGGGCGTATCGACTTGGCGTTCATTGTGTCCAGTAATGTCAATGGTATAAAGTTTTGGTCCCATGCCCGGATTTTTACGAAAGAACATCAACACACGCCCATTAGGAGCCCAAGTTGGTCCCTCATTGTGAAAACCTGTCGTTAAAATTCGTTCTCCTTGTCCATCAGGGCGCATAACACCAATGGAAAATTGTCCCTGCAATTGTTTTGTAAAAGCGATATAATCGCCCCGTGGTGACCAAATGGGTGTAGAATAGCTCCCTTCATTTGAGGAAATACACTGAACATCGCTCCCATCCGCATTCATTGTATAGATTTGCGGCTTTCCGCTTCGGTCAGATGAAAAGACGATTTTTGTTCCATCGGGCGAGTAAGAAGCGGATGTATCAATGGCCGAAGTTGTTGTAAGCCGGGTTATTGTGCGGGTACGTAGATCCATAGTATAAAGATTTGCACTCCCATCATTTTGCAACAAACTCATAATCACTTTTTGTCCATCAGAAGAAAAACGTGGAGCAATTGTCATATTGTCAAAGGTTCCTATCAACTCTCTTTGCCCTCTTTCAATTTGTTGAAGATAAACGTGAGGCACTTGATTATGTGGATAAGCCATATAGGTAATTTCTTGTCGTTTTGGTGAAAAGCGCGGTGTGAGGACCAACTCACTCCCATCAGAAATATAGACAAAATTTGCTCCATCTTGATCCATGATCGCTAAGCGTTTAATACGTGCATTTTGGGGACCCGTTTCATCTATAAAAACAATTCGCGTATCAAAATAACCACTTTCCCCTGTCATCTCACTATAGATCTCATCGGCGATCATATGTGCAACACGCCGCCAATGTTCTATAGCAGTATAAAAACGCCGTCCTCTGAGTTGTCGTTGTCCAAAGACATCCCATAAACGAAACTCGACTCTTAACCGGCCATCAACTTCCCTTATCACTTGTCCGGTGACCAACCCTTGTGCTTTTATTTTTTTCCAATATGTAAAACGCGGTTGCCTGTTGACATTGATACTTTTTTCAAAAAAAGACGTTTTATCAAGCGATAAAAAAAGTCCTGACCGTTCAAGATCATCTTTAACAACAGCTGCTATTTTCACCCCTATCGAATCATTAGAAATAAAATCCGTGATAGCAATAGGAATAGGATTAAAATCAGCACTAGAAATAGTGCCTTTGAGTTGTGCAAGAACCGGTGAAAAACTCGCAAACCACAAACAACACGTGACGATAAGCCAAGAAAAAAAATTATGTCTCGTTATAGTCATCATGGAATGTATCCTTTCGTTAAGAACAAAACATATCTGTATTTTATCGCGTTATTTCTTGAAGGGGATCAACATTAAAATCGAAACCTTGCCCCCACAAATCATATTGATCACGTGGAAGATCAGCATAAGGTTGACATGAAAAAACAGCTGCATACACCTGCCTTATCATAATGGCTTGCTGGCTCTCAGCACCGCTTAAAGGATCAATAATGGGGTCTCCCATAACCATTCCTTGACGGTTTAGATAAAACCGCAAACGCACAACCGGACGGTTTTTTAAATCACCACCAAGTGCTACAAGTTTAAGCTTATTTTGAATGCATCCCCCCGCAATATTGACCAATGTTTGTGCCATTTTTGTGGTGTCATCAATATTTTTTCTTGCTCCCAAAGCTTCTGGTGATCTCGAGCGTTTTGCTCCCCCTCCTTGCGTACGTACACGATTTAGCAGATTATTTTCCTCATTTGCCAAAATATCTTCAATTGTTTGGTCTTTTATTTGCTGGTTTTGTTTTTTTACTACTTGCGCACTTTGAGATGTAGATTGTTTGGGTGATTTTGGTTTGGATTGTGGAAGAGGAAATTTATCTGGCAGCGTTATGGGGGGAATTTGTTGGTGTGCTGGTGCTGATTTTACAGATATTTTGGGTATCGTTGGAGCCGGTTCTTGCAGTAATGTTTTCTCCTCATTTTGGAGTGTTTCCAAAGGCACCTCGGGCTTCAACCCTGGAGTATCCTCCTGGGGGATCTCTAAAGGCACCTC
>NZ_JANHOI010000060.1 GCF_026930205.1 Bartonella sp. 220B
GCAAGATCTGCAGGTTGCGGATCTATTGCATCAGAGAGCGAAATTGGAGAAGATATAGTCTCAGAGGAATCTGTTTCTGGATTCATATAGAGGCCTTCAAGGCGAAAATCCCAAAATTTTCCATCACCTGCAACTAATCTTTGCGTAGCATCTGCTTCTCCAAAAGGAGAACCAGGACCATAGCCACGAAGACAATATTGGTAAGGAAAACCATTGACTGTAATATAACTACCAGCAAGCTTAAAGGAATCTTCCTTCGCTGTCCCAGAAACTTGAATCAATGAAATGCTTTGATCTTTTCCATCACGTACTTCTCGTCCTGAATTGTTCTTAAAGTTTTGCATATGAACCACAGTGGTTCCAGAAATATCACCATAGATCAAAATACGATCGGTTTTTTGAGGATCAAAAGAACCATTATCATCCAAAAATGCACTCAGCTTAATCTGAGCATTACCCTGCGCACTATATACTCTTTTATATTTTGACAATACTATTTTGTCTTCCTCATTTATAACGACTTTGTCTTTTATAATTCCTTTGTTTTTCTCATTTATCTCTGTTTCTTTTCCAATGCGCAGCGTCTGATAACCATCAGAAGTATCTTCATCAAAAATAAGTATACTATCAGAAAGACTCAGAGATGAAAGTGATGAATCTGGAGAATCCAACCCTTGTAAACTTCTCTGCTTTCTTTTTTTGAGAAACCATGTTGAGCCATGCGCTAACTGTAAATTAACGGTAGAAACATCTTCAGTGCGGATACCTCCTATAAGGGTAGAAGCATCCGCTCTAACAAAAAGAGAGACATCATTTTCAGCTTTTAATAATAAATCACCAGAGACTTGAGTTTCTTCTGATAACTTAAGAATACCTTTAGCCCCATAGCCATTAGTTCCCGTAGCATAAATAGCCGTACCATCTGGAACTGCAAACTTTGTCTTTGACAGAGAAACAGATGCGACTCCCATGATGATTTTTTGCATATCTGAAAGCTTTTCATCATTTCGGCTTAACATTTTTGCAGCTTCTTCTGGATCTAATGTATGAAAATATAAACCATAGGCACTCTCGCCCTGCACAGAAATATAAGATCTTTCAATCTGAAGATTTGTATTCTTAAAATTGTCGAGTACACCATATTTTTCAGTCAATTGACCATTAGCATATGCATAACCCGAGTAATTTTTAATTAAAAATCCATGCATATCAGTAAGCTGAAGAGTATTATCCCTCAAATGGACACTTCCACCTTGAAACATCTCAAAAGCTT
>NZ_JANHOI010000061.1 GCF_026930205.1 Bartonella sp. 220B
TCTTTTTGTTCATTTTCGCTTTTGAGATAATTTAAGACGCCTAACATGACTTGTGGGCTAGAGTAATCGATTTGCGGTGCTACTACTTGCTGTTCTAATTGTTGCCACCGGTCAATGATCTTTGCACGTAATGTGGTGCTATAACCTGAGACAAGAATTAAGCATTCACGCTTGGGAAGGTAGTAACAAGGGCGGTGTTCTCCTTTTGAATCGACATAAGTACCACTAAAATCAACCGGTCCAAATTTGGACCCGTTAAGTTCTTCAAGCATTTGTCGAATATCACGCATGATATGTTTATGCTCTTTCCCACACAACTCAGCAATCTCACGACTCGACATGGTTTGAATAGCTTCGTTTTTAAAATGACTTTCTTCTGTTTTGATAAGGTTATACATGTCTCACTCCATGTTAGTGCAAGCATTTTCATTGTGCTTAATTTGCTTTCTTAAATGCTTTAAAAACTCTTCAAGGGTCTCAGGATTTGAATAGTCGATTTGCGGCTTTGCTTTTTTTTCGCATTCGAGAAAATACTTGCGAACTTGTTTGCCTTTGGGACTCGCTTCACAAATGGCAATATGTTTAGCCATGTCTAAAGTGAGATAGTATTCTATGCTTTTACGACCGACATTGTAGTCTCCTAATTTTTTAGGAACACTTACAAAGTCAATATTTTCAAGAAATTTATATCTTTTAATACGATGTTTAATCCAATAACTAAACTCAGACTTTATTTCTAAAAAGGCATGCAAGTCACGAGCATTCACCGTTTCCACTTTGTGATGTTTGATTGTATAGTATTGAGTAGGAATAAGACTTTTCATACAAATTATCCTCCTGCTAATTTCTAAAATAACAGTGCTTGCTTCAAAAGCACCACTTGGGTTCTATGGGGTTCTGCTTCGAGGATTTGTTTTGCTGCGTAAATTTTGAAGAGATAATTATCCGTGTCATTGGGGTCGATTTCAGATTTTTTACAAACCTTGTCTCTCTTGCCTTCTCGTTTTGTAAAGACGAAATGGACGCCTTCTTTCAAACCAAGATTTTCCACATGATCATTAAACCAAGTGTCAAAATCTTTTTCCAATTGTAAGCGTTTATGCATTGCATGAGCGCTGATCATTTCGACATAGCCTGTTTTGTCTTTCACTTCATCCTTAGGGATTAGATACTGTTCTTTCTCTTCATTAGCGTCCTGTGTATTCATAGGTTTATTCCCTTCGATTATTTGAG
>NZ_JANHOI010000062.1 GCF_026930205.1 Bartonella sp. 220B
ATGGCAAAGAGCAAATTTGAACGTACGAAGCCGCATGTTAATATTGGAACGATTGGTCACGTTGATCATGGAAAGACGTCGTTAACAGCAGCGATTACGAAATATTTTGGTGAATTTAAAGCGTATGACCAAATTGATGCGGCACCAGAAGAAAGAGCGCGTGGAATTACCATTTCTACGGCACATGTTGAGTATGAAACAGAGAAGCGGCATTATGCGCATGTTGATTGTCCAGGTCACGCGGATTATGTGAAGAACATGATTACGGGGGCAGCGCAAATGGATGGAGCGATTTTGGTTGTCTCTGCTGCTGATGGTCCGATGCCTCAAACACGTGAGCATATTTTGCTTGCGCGCCAGGTTGGTGTTCCAGCGATTGTTGTTTTTCTGAATAAGGTTGATCAGGTTGATGATGCTGAGCTTTTAGACCTTGTTGAGCTTGAAGTGCGGGAACTTTTGTCAAAATATGATTTCCCAGGAGATGATATACCAGTGGTTAAGGGTTCTGCGTTGGCTGCTCTTGAAGATAAAGATAAGAGCATTGGGGAAGATGCGGTTCGTCTTTTGATGAGTGAAGTTGATAATTATATCCCAACACCAGAGCGTCCTGTTGATCAGCCATTTTTGATGCCGATTGAAGATGTTTTTTCGATATCTGGTCGTGGTACGGTTGTAACTGGTCGTGTTGAGCGTGGAGTTATCAAGGTTGGAGAGGAAATTGAGATTATAGGTATTCGTCCTACATCAAAGACGACGGTTACTGGAGTTGAAATGTTCCGCAAGCTTTTAGATCAAGGTCAAGCTGGTGATAATATTGGCGCTCTTCTTCGTGGAGTTGATCGTGAAGGGATTGAGCGTGGACAAGTTCTTGCAAAGCCTGGCTCGGTTACTCCTCATACGCGTTTTAAAGCAGAGGCTTACATTTTAACGAAGGATGAAGGTGGTCGTCATACACCATTTTTCACGAATTATCGTCCACAATTTTACTTCCGTACAACGGATGTTACGGGAATAGTGACGCTTCCAGAGGGAACAGAGATGGTCATGCCTGGAGATAATGTTGCGATGGATGTTTCTTTGATAGTTCCCATTGCCATGGAAGAAAAGCTTCGTTTTGCTATTCGCGAAGGTGGTCGTACTGTTGGTGCTGGTATCGTTTCTAAGATCATTGAGTAAGGAATGGTTATTGAAAAACGTCTTTGGTGTAAGAGACGTTTT
>NZ_JANHOI010000063.1 GCF_026930205.1 Bartonella sp. 220B
GCGGGCTTGTTCTTCTGGTGTGGGTGTGCGCCCATTCAGATCCCCCACTTCCTCTTTTACAATGCCCTTCACCCAAAGAAATGGCATTATACAAAAAAACACAATAAAATCAATAGTTTGAGTGTATTTATTTTATTTGAATCCACTTAAGAATCCACACTTTTATGCACGATTCAATTGACCATTTTTTATAAACAATAGCCATCTATAAACAGAGCATAAAAAGCAAATCATGATGCCAATGTTATAACGCATGTGAGCATTCAAATGAAATGCAAAGCTGTTATCATTCATAACATTTCATAAATTTTATAAGACGTTTTTATCATAATAAATCGCATTGTTAAAACGCAATTGAATATGAGAGCTTGTTAAAATGCAAATATTTGAAACGTTTTCTTTTGAAAGGGGGCAATCCAAATTTGGATTGAGTGATTAGGTCACCTCAAATATGAGGGCGTTGTTATTGATAGGGTTTGAAATCATCACAGAGCTAATAGGCTTTTTTCATTCAAATGTGATGATCTAAAAAAGCGCTTTCAGAAGCATTCCTTTATATTATTTTGGATAAGTTTTCATAAAGAGAATAGAGATCTTGCAATATGATACGTTCTGTATATATGTATTTATGCCTCCATTATGGATAAAATTTGAATGGAATAAGAAAGCCGTGTCATATAAATTGGCACGGCTTGTTTTTTTGAATTCTCTTTTTAAAATAGCATTTATAGCAAATAAAAAGCACCCCCGCGTTTGTTGATTATTCCTTTGTTTCAATTCTCTCAATAATTTCCATAAGAATATCTCTTTTAGAAACCTCCTTATTTTCGGGAACCTCTCTTATCTTACTTTGTCGATTGAGTTTTGCACGCCCACAAACACACCCCCAGACCTTGACAGTATGAGAAACCTGAGCTTTTCCATAAACAGAGCCATAAATTTCAGCACAGCCACTCACTTTCGCATAGTCATAAACCTTGCCATGGATTTGTGCACGGCTGTTAACAACAGCATAGCCATAAACCCGTGCAGTGCTAAAAAGACAGGCAGAACCTGAAACCTTGGCATTGCCATAGACCCTTGCATATTCAAAAAGATAACTATTATGGGAAAGATGCGCATTGCCATAAACATGGGCTTCCATACAAACACGGCTATTGCCATAAACATGAGCCTTGCCATAAACAGAACCCGATACAGAAGCATTGTT
>NZ_JANHOI010000064.1 GCF_026930205.1 Bartonella sp. 220B
GGGGCTGGGGGGCTCCACCAAGGATGCTCTTGCCAATATGGCTGATGTTTCTGCGAGTGTGACCGTGGGCTTTAAGACAGAGAAGGCCGAAGCCTCTTCTCAAACCTCTACGGCGGTGACAGGGACAATAGAAGCAGGGCGTTCTGTCACAATGCAAGCCCATCAAGGCAACATCCATGGTGTTGGAAGTGATATTATTGCTGGCACCAATCCTGTTTATGCATCAGGCAGTGATGCGCAGAGTGGGAATATCAACTTGGCAGCAGGGCAAGATATCACCTTTGAAAGTGCCCAAAACACGCAAAGCACACAAAATCATACGCAAAGCGCTTCGGTCAATGTTGGATACAGCTATGGCACCGGTGGTGCGGGGGGAACAGGCAATGCTTCCTTTAGTCAAGGGGAAGGCTCCAGTGAAGAGGTTCACCACAAGAACAGCCATATTATAGGCACGGGCACGGTTCACACCAGCAGTGGGGGGGATACCACATTGGCAGGCGCTGTAGTTTCTGGAAATCAGGTCAAAGTGGATGTGGGGGGAAGCTTGACCATTACCAGCCGCAGTGATAGTGGGCAAACGTCCAACAAGCAGAAATCTGCTTCAATTGGTTTTGGTGGGAGCAAAAGTTTTGATGCAGGCTCAACAAGCCTTTCCTTACAAAAGGATCAATCCTCCAGCGATTATCACAGTGTTGTGGAACAATCAGGCATTAAAGCGGGTGATGGCGGCTTTGATATCAACATTAAAGATAGAACAACGCTGACAGGGGGCATTATTTCCAGCAGTGCACCAGCAGAAAAAAACAGTTTAACCACTGGAAGCATCACAGCCACGGATATTGCTAACAGTGCGCATGCCCAAGCGAGCAGCCATGGGGTTAGTGTTTCTGGTGGTGGTATTTTACAACAGGGCACATCTGGCATCATTAAAAATGTCGCTAAGAATGCTTTAGATCATGGCAAAGCCAAGGATGCGGCGGAAGGAGAAACCAAATCTGCCATCAGTGATGGCACCATCATTTTAACCGGTGCAACCAACCAAAGAGCGATGGGGCAAGATGCTGGACAAATTATTGATGCCCTCAACCGCAACACCGCAGCAGCCAACCAAACCGTGGCACCGATAGATGCCACCTCGCTTGAGGGGGTAGTG
>NZ_JANHOI010000065.1 GCF_026930205.1 Bartonella sp. 220B
ACTACCCCCTCAAGCGAGGTGGCATCTATCGGTGCCACGGTTTGGTTGGCTGCTGCGGTATTGCGGTTGAGAGAGGCAATGATTTGTCCAGCGTCTTGCCCCATCGCTCTTTTGTTGGTTGCATCGGTTAGGATGATGGTGCCATCGCTGATGGCGGATTTGGTTTCCCCTTCTGCCGCATCCTTGGCTTTGCCATGACTCAGAGCATTTTTGGCAAGGTTTTTTATCGTGTCGTTCCCAGAAAGGCTAAACCCATGGCTGCTGGCTTGAGCACTCGCACTGTTGGTGATGTCACTGGTGCTAATGGTTCCCGTGGTCAGGCTGTTTTTGTTTGCCGGTGCAGTGCTGGAAATGAGACCTCCAGTCATTGTTGTTTGGTTTTTTACCGTGATATCAAAGCCTCCATCACCCGCTTTGATACCTGATTGCTCCACAACACTGTGATAATCACTGGAGGATTGATCCTTTTGTAAGGAAAGGCTTGTTGAGCCTGCATCAAAACTTTTGCTGCCACCAAACCCAACAGAAGCAGATTTCTGCTTGTTAGAAGTTTGTCCCGTATCACTGCGGCTGGTAATGGTCAAGCTTCCCCCCACATCCACTTTGACCTGATTTCCAGAAACCACGGCACCCGAAAGTGTGGTGTGTTCCCCACTGTTGGTGTGAACAGTGCTGGTACTAATGACATGGCTGTTCTTGTGGTGAACCTCTTCACTGGAGCCTTCCCCTTGACTAAAGGAAGCATTGCCTGTTCCCCCCGCACCACCAGTACCATAACTGTACCCAACATTGACCGAAGCACTTTCACTTCTGTTTTGTGTACTTTGTGTGTTTTGTGCACTTTCAAAGATGATATCTTTCCCTGCTCCTAAGTTGATATTCCCGCTTTTCTCATCATTTGTATAAACAGGATTAGTACCGGCAATAATATCGCTTCCAATACCATGGATGCTGCCTTTATGGGCTTGTATGTTAATAGCACGCCCTGCTTTCATTGTCCCTGTCATCGCTGTGGAGGTTTGAGAAGAGGCTTCTGTCTTCTCTGTCTTAAAGCCCACGGTCACACTCGCAGAAGCATCAGTCATATTGGCAAGAGCATCCTTGGTGGAGCCACCCAACCCT
>NZ_JANHOI010000066.1 GCF_026930205.1 Bartonella sp. 220B
TTGATAGATGAAGCTGTTCAGTGCGCGAAGCTAGCAAATCCTAAAATTAGACCGGTTCGTGTGAATGGCGAAAGTGTCTATGTGCTTTATCTGCACCCCATTCAAGTAACACAATTGCGTACTAACACAGAAACGGGTCAGTGGCTTGATATACAGAAGGCTGCTTATACCGGTTCACGTGCGAAAAACCCCATCTTTGATGGTTCTCTGGGCATGTATAACGGTGTGATTTTACGGGAATCCGAGCATGTTACCAATGGTGTAAAATCCACGGATGGTACTCGTGTTGCTGGTGTTCGTCGTGCTGTTTTGCTTGGTGCACAAAGTGTCGTTATGGCTTTTGGTAAGGGGTATGGGGATACACGCTATAAGATCGAAGAAGAAACCTTCGACTATAAACGTGAATACGGTTTTGGTGTTCATACGATTATAGGCATGAAGAAAACGCGTTTCCAAATGCCTGGAAGAGCGCAAGGAGCTCAGGATTTTGGAACGATCGTTATTCCCACCTACACTGGTGAAGTTGACGCGGCTTAATGAGGAAAGGAAATAAGATATGGTAGATGGAGTTACAGGTCACTTACACGGCAGAGATCTTCATACGCATCATGTTAGTTTTTTGCGTTTAAATATCACACATAGCGATACGCAACTTACACGCAAGATAGGAACTTTGCCTCGTGGAGCAATGATCACTTCGATTAAGGCATTCGTTAAAACAGCGTTTCCGGATGCGAAACTAAAGATTGGCAGTACCTATGGTGGCAATGAGTTTAGTGAAAAGGACGTCAAAGCCCAAGGGACGCAAGATTTTGCCTCGACCAATCAAAAAGAGTTTGTTCCTTATGATCAAGAGCTAACTCTTTATGCAACACGGGACAAAACAACAGCTGCTGGTGAGTGCGTTGTGGTCGTGCAATTCGTGACTAATCGCTAAGAGGAGTCTGATGTCACGCCATTACATAACGATAAGAACGGGCGGACCGATACAAGATAGTCAAGATGTTTTTCGTCACAGAGGAACATTTGCAAGATTGATATCGGTTATT
>NZ_JANHOI010000067.1 GCF_026930205.1 Bartonella sp. 220B
CCTTTTTTAAAGGTCACAGGATAAGGTTCTACGCTTTCATAATTGACGTGTAAATTTCCTAATTCACGCCCTGCTGTAACAAACATCCAAAAATCTTCAGTAGTCTTTACACAAGGGATGCGAGGCAATTCTTTAGAGAGGTTATCAGCATAACGAGCCCTATAATCTTCTGAATGAAGCAAACCGTAAACGTAATAAAAGATATCATCTTTCGTTATGGTTTCATGAGGATAAGCAGCTTTAAAATGTGCTAATCCTTCATTAGTAATTCTATAACGACCTTTTTTACTTTTGTAGCTAATAAGCCATGGTCATGTTGTTTTGTTTATCAGATCATAGTAAAAGTAGATAGCTTGTTGTTGTTTCTAATATGTGACAGTTCCAATAAATTTGGTATATTCTATAAATTAAAGTCTTTCTTTATTCTCAAAATAGCTTTATGTACTGTGGCTTAGATAAAGAGTGCATAGTGTGTAAGATTACACTTTAAGGGGTGATTATCATCTTCATAGGTGGGGGGCGGTATATGACTTATGCAAGCAATAAGACGGGGACATATGATGCGGTCAATACGGTTTCTGCTCTTTACGACCATCCTCAAAAAAATGATTTCAACAAAACAGTAAAAGATTATTACGTAGTTCGTTCTTTTCCTTTTGGAGAGGATAAAATGTTTTGTTTGGCACGTCACATTGAGTGTAAAAATTAAATGCGTTGCTCTTTATTTTCTTTTGTGCTTACCACGGCTTTTTTGTGCCTTTTCTCGTTGCCGAGTTTAGCAGAAACTATACGTGAGAAAGCAATTAATCAATCAGAGGGTATTCAGCGTCAACAAACGCAAGAACAACGTTTTCAGCAATTACACCGTAGAAACAAAACGCAAGGGATATCTTTGCCGGATGATGATGCGACAGCTCTCCATGATGGTTCGAGATCAAAAACCTGTTTGATGGTCAAAAGCATTGCGTTGATGGGTGCACGATTGATTTCTTATAGAGATCTTCATGGCAGTATTTCCCGTTGGGAAGGGCACTGTTTAGGCA
>NZ_JANHOI010000007.1 GCF_026930205.1 Bartonella sp. 220B
GAACCTTTGTTTACACATCCCGAACCTTAAAAAAACATATGTGAAATCAATAAGTTATTGGTTAGAAAAAACTAAGTGGCGGAGGGGGTGGGATTCGAACCCACGGTACAGTCTCCTGCACGCCGGTTTTCAAGACCGGTGCCTTAAACCGCTCGGCCACCCCTCCAAACTAAATATGCCTTTTTACAAAGTTCTTGCAAAAGGTCAATCATTTAAATGGGATTCTAAACGTTTTTAATAAAACTGCTTGAATCTAAATCAAATAATTTTTAAGTTCGACGCTTTCTCAAAAGAGCACTAAAACCAGTAATCTTATTTTAAAGTGAATATTTTTCCGAAAGAAATGAAAAGTTGATATAATATCCAATGAAATGATTTATTTTAGAACTATCTTTCATTGAGGGCGACTTTTAGAAATTTCTGCGTATCACTCTATCTTGAAGTCTAGTTTCTCATATTATTTCAGAGCAGAATAGCTCACATATTAATATCTCAAAATTTAAAAAAACGATGTCTAATTATTGAGAGTCATTTAACATTTGTAATGTAGAATTATCTTACTTATTCACAATTTATATTACGAGATCATATCTTTTATTAAGATGTTGATTTACTTATTTTTTAATTCATTTACACTGCATTTTTTTCTTGCAAAAACTCACAAAATAGTTAATATTGTATTAATTTCTTGATTAAGGTTAATTTTTCGAGATAGCGTGGGCGCGCGAGGGGAATCATCTAAAATATGAATTTCCCTATCGCATACAGCAAGGTGGGGTGTGTTTTTTGCAGTATATACTCAATAGAAATAAGCGGGCTGACAGATGCTTTTAATTAGCAAAAAAAAATTTACTTCCATTCTTAATTCGGCATTTCAATTCGTT
The DNA here is from genome assembly GCF_026930205.1 of Bartonella sp. 220B. Taxonomy (GTDB): domain Bacteria; phylum Pseudomonadota; class Alphaproteobacteria; order Rhizobiales; family Rhizobiaceae; genus Bartonella. The sequence goes on from NZ_JANHOI010000007.1 coordinate 885, forward strand.
TCTGTAATAGCTGTTTCTCAGTTATTGGTGTCTTGTTGTGCAAGTGAAACAGCACATTTGGGAGTGAAAAGTTTTTATCATAATAATAAGCCAACGGATGTAAAAACTGCTGTTCTTTCTAAAAAAACTTCAAGTGGAAAAAATCAATCAAAAGAAAAGAAAAGCGGGCGCTTCATTATCGGTAAACCTTACCAAATCAAAGGAAAGTGGTATTATCCCCAACATGACTCAGCTTATAAACGTATTGGAGAAGCATCATGGTATGGTTCAGATTTTCATGGACGTTTAACTGCAAACGGTGAAATCTATGATATGAATCTCTTGACGGCCGCTCATCCCACAATGCCTTTACCCAGTTATGCTCGTGTTACTAATCTAAAAAATGGATCTTCTATTATTGTTAGAGTGAACGATCGTGGTCCTTTTATGAAAGAAAGAATCATTGATTTATCAAAACAAGCCGCGGAGATACTTGGTTATGCAAATGCAGGTGTGACAAATGTTAAAGTGGAATATATTTCTGAAGCACCAGTGGGATATTATGATGCTGCTTATTTAATGGCTTCTTATACGTCAGGAAATAACACTCCATCTTCATTAGTATTGGCAAATCTCCAGAAAGAAACAGAAAACATCATGCCAACAAAATTTGATGCAGTGCGACAAAAACGGCTAGACGAGATTGCAATTGAACAAAAAAAATTCAGCAAAACACTTTCAATAAAATTACCGGAAATTGGTCCTGTTTTGGTTGATAAGCCGATTTTACTTGATCAAGTAGCTTTTATGAATAAGCCGAGTAAAAAAATAACAATCAACTGATTAAAGCTATTATGAGTGAAAGAAATTTTATTTCTGGAATGTGTAATTTTCGAATTACAGACAATTAGTGAAAGTTGTTGTTTTTATTTTAAAGGTAGATGGGCTTGGAAAGCTTGTTACGCTTTACCTAACTAAAATTAAAAATAAATTCTACGTATTAAGTGAAAAAAGAAGTGTAGAATGTTGGTTTGTTTTGGGGCGGCTGAGTGAAAGGGCAACTGCTTCTAAGTTTGTGCTGTTTCTTAGCTTGTAGAAACAAAAAAATCTTTCCTTATATAAGAAGATTTTTTATGCTTCTCCTTTAGATATGGGAGAAGCGGTTATGCACGGTGCATTGAGGGTTTTATTTACGTTATTTTGGATGTTAATATTGGATGGGGGAGGGAGAGCACAAAATTTTCAAACTTCTGCATCGCAATTACTCCTATTAGATAGTGATACGGATACAATACTTTTTGAAAAACAGAGTGATATGACTTTTCCCCCTGCATCATTAGCAAAATTGATGACGGCTGAAGTCATATTTTATCAATTAAAAAAAGGATTATTAAACAGTACACAAACATTTATAGTAAGTGAAAATGCTTGGCGCAAGGGGGGGGCACCTTCTGGTACAACAACGATGTTTGCGAAAGTGAAGTCAGAAATTAGTGTTTCTGATCTTTTACGTGGTTTAATTGTTGTCAATGGAAATGATGCCGCGATTATCCTTGCTGAAGGAATAGCGGGAAGCGAAGCTGATTTTGCAAAACTCATGAATCAGAGAGCTAAAACACTCGGATTGTTGCATAGCCACTTTGTTAACGCAACGGGACTTCCTGAAGAAGGACAATTTGTGACATTGCGTGATATGATTACATTAGCGCGTCATATTGTTCATGAATATCCCGATTACTACGCGCTTTATCGTGAACCTGATTTTACTTGGAATAAGATTTTTCAACGGAACAAAAATCCTCTTATTTCTACGGAAATTGGTGTAGAAGGATTTGGGTTCGGTTATAGCAAAGAAGAAGGCTTTTCAATGGTTATTACCGCCTATAAAAATCATCAACGTCTTTTTTTAGCAATAAATGGTTTGCAAGATGGTAAAGAACACACAAAAGAAGTAGAACGCATTCTTCAATGGGGAATGACAGCTTTTGATCTAAAAACGATTTTCACAAAAGGAGAAAAAATTGGTTATGCTTCTGTTTATGGTGGAGTGCAAAATTCTGTTTCCCTTATTGTTAAAGAACCAATAAGATTTATGTTTTCGAATGAAAAAAAATTGAATGTTAAGGCAAGAATTAAATATCGTGGTCCTTTAAAAGCACCCATTGTTTTAGGGCAACAAGTTGGTGTTCTTCAAATTTTAGAAGATAAAAAAGTTCTTTTTGAAAAAAAGGTTTTTGCTGGAAACAATGTTCAGGAGGGAAGCTTTTTTACAAAAGCAAAAAATGCATTTTATGAAATAACAATTGGATGGTTACGAAAATATTTATAATATACGCTACATAATAAGATTAAGGTTTATACGTGTCAGGTTATTTTATTACATTCGAAGGAGGGGAGGGAGCGGGAAAAACAGTACAAGTTTTTTTGCTTTCTCAGTATCTTGCTAGCCAAGGTTATGATGTTGTTACAACACGAGAACCGGGAGGAACAGAGGGTGCAGAAGCAATCCGCTATATTCTATTATCTGGTCAAGCTCGACAGTACGGACTTTTAATGGAAACGCTTTTATTTACAGCAGCACGTGCTGATCATGTGAGTGAAGTTATTATACCTGCCTTGCAAAAAGGCAAAGTTGTTTTATGTGATCGTTTCATTGATTCTACACGCGTTTATCAAGGGCTCAATGATCAAGTAAGTTCTTCTACTCTCTCTACTTTAGAATGTGTTGCCCTCAATGGGATAATGCCTCATCTAACATTTCTGTTAGATATACCAGCAATATATGGTATGGAGCGTGCAAGTTTGCGAAGAAACAAAACAGTCACGATAGATTATTTTGAAAAAGATAATGTAGAGATACAAGAGCAAAGACGACAAGCCTTTCTGCAATTAGCTAAACAGGAACCTCATCGGTTTCGTGTGATTGATGCTACAGGTACAGTGGAAGTTATTGCACAACAAATAAAAGACATTTGTGATCAAACAATGTTGGAACAGTTTTCATGAGTGATGTAAATTTTTTGCGCCATTATGATGATATTGATACCGTTTTATCCCCTTCGCAGAATAACAGAATCTTTGGGCATAAAGATATTCGTCATTTTTTGGCACAAATGCTTAAAGAAGGGCGGTTGCATCACGCGTTATTATTTGAAGGAAAACAAGGAATTGGAAAAGCAACATTAGCCTTTCATCTTGCTTGGAATATCTTAAGCTCTCAAAGGGATGATTTTCTGCAACCAGAACATCATTCTATGACATGGCACCAAATTACGCAGGGAAGTCATCCTAATCTTTTATATATTTCACGTCGCTTTGATTTGAAAACGCAAAAATTTAAAACAGGTATACTCATTGATGATATCCGCGACATTATGCATTTTTTAAACCAAACATCACAAGATAATGGGTGGCGTATTGTTATTATTGATTCTGCGGATGATATGAATAGAAGTGCAGCAAATGCAATTCTTAAAACGCTTGAAGAGCCTCCTAAAAAGACTTTATTTCTTCTTATCACGCACTCTCTAGGAAAACTGCTCCCAACAATTCGTTCACGCTGTCAGCAAATTTCTTTGCGACCATTGTGTGATGATGACATGAAAAAGGTCATTGCACATATTTTTTCCAATCAGAATTTACCGGATGAAAAAACCATTGAAATGATTATTCAAAGATCTAAAGGAAATCCTCGAAAGGCGACTCTACTTCTTTGCGATGATGGTTTTGAAATTATAAAAACAATTGACACTCTCTTAGGGCAATCTGTTTGTAATCCAACTGTTGTACACACAGTTGCACAAAAACTTTCCTCTCTTTCTTCAGGGATTCAATTTCAACAATTTTGTGATGAAATTCTTGATAAAATTCAAAAAAAAGCTATTATGCTTGTTGAAAGGGGAAATTTAGATCTCTCAAAAAAATGTGCGCAAACATGGCAGGAAATTCATCAAGAGATAGGGGAAATACAAGCGTTTAATCTGGATAAAAAGCAATTTGTTATTAATCTGCTTTTTAGAATTCATAAGATCATTTGTGAAAATGCGCTTTTTCCGTGACAATGTGATTAACAGACGTTATGTCATTGTATCTTTTATTGTATTTTACAATGAGTCTGACATGTGTGACACATATTACATAACAACTCCAATTTTTTATCCTAATGGTACACCCCATATTGGGCATGCCTATAGTGCAATTGCAAGCGATGTTTTGGCCCGTTTCCAACGATTAGACGGCAAAAATGTATTTTTTCTCTCTGGTACAGATGAGCACGGTTTAAAGATGCAACAGACAGCAGCGGCATTAGGTATAACGCCTAAACAACTCGCAGAACGCAACAGTGCGGTATTTCAAAAAATGCTTACAGTATTAAATTGTTCTAATGACGATTTTATCCGCACGACGGAAGAGCGCCACTACCAAGCTTGTCAAGAAATTTGGAAAAAGATGGAAGAGAATGGTGATATTTATCTCGGCCGTTATAGTGGTTGGTACTCAGTTCGTCAGGAAGCTTATTATGATGAAAAGGATACTGTCGTTGGAGAAGATAATATCCGTCGCGAAAAGGAGCTAGGCTCTCCAGTAGAATGGAACGAAGAAGAAAGTTATTTTTTTAGACTTTCTCGTTATGAAAAAACGCTTCTTGAATATTATGAAAAACATCCTGATTTTATTGCTCCACTTGAACGACGTAATGAAATTATGAGTTTCGTTAAATCAGGTTTAAAAGATATTTCCATTTCACGAACGAATTTTAATTGGGGTGTTCCTGTTCCAGGTAATCCAAAACACGTGATGTATGTTTGGGTTGATGCACTAACAAATTATCTTTCAGCAATTGGCTTTTTCGATGAAAATTCAAACAAACGTGTTTTTTGGCCTGCAAATACGCATATTATTGGTAAAGATATTATTCGTTTTCATGCAGTCTATTGGCCAGCATTTTTAATGTCTGCTGGAATTGAATTGCCTAAGCATGTTTTTGCACATGGTTTTTTACTCAACCGTGGCGCAAAAATGTCAAAGTCCATTGGAAATGTTGTTGATCCGTTTGAAATGGTTGACCACTATGGTCTCGATCAGGTACGTTATTTTCTTCTTCGTGAAGTGCCATTTGGACAAGATGGTAGTTATAGTCACGATAGTTTTGTAAATCGCATTAATGCAGATCTTGCGAATGATCTTGGCAATTTAGCGCAACGCTCTTTGTCTATGATTGCCAAGAATTGTAATGCAAAAGTTCCTATACCAGCTACATTTTTAGTTCAAGATGAACAGCTTCTAGAACAATCTCTTCAAGCGCTTGAGAGTGTACACCAAGCTATATCTTCTCATGAGATGCATGTAGCACTCTCAGCTATTTTTTCAGTTGTGACAGATGCTAATCGCTATTTTGCTAACGAACAACCTTGGAGTTTACGGAAAAATAATCCAGAAAGATTTTCTACAATTCTCTACATAACATTGGAAATTCTGCGGCGGATAGGAATTATGCTCTTGCCTTTCATTCCACAATCAGCGGCTAAGCTTCTTGATAGTCTAGCCATCGCTGAAGAGAACCGGCTATTGCATCATATCAGTCATTCAAAAATTCAAGAAGGTCTTGATCTTCCACCACCAGAACCCATTTTCCCTCGTTATGTTCTTAAGAAAGACGATACTTATCATGTTGATTGATACCCATTGTCATCTTGATTTTGAAGATTTTTCAAAAGATTTGGATGATGTCATCCAACGAGCTTTAGATGCCGACGTTAAACGTATGATAACAATTTCAACACATGTTCATAAGTTAGATAAACTTTTAGCAATTGCGCAAACCTATGAGCAAGTCTTTTGTTCCGTTGGTACACATCCCAATTATGCCCATGAAGAACAAAATATTACAGCTGAAAGGCTTATTCATCTCTCCAAGCATCCCAAAATCGTTGCATTTGGGGAAGTTGGTCTTGATTATCATTATGATTATTCTTCACCAGAAGAGCAAAAGAAAGTTTTTCGAGAACATATCATCGCTTCTCAAGAAACACAACTTCCTCTTGTCATACATTCACGTAATGCCGATTTGGATATGGAGAAAATATTACGTGAACAGGTAAAAGAAGGTACTTTTCCATTTGTCCTTCATTGTTATTCGTCTGGGATGCAACTTGCCTGTGCTGGACTTGAACTTGGTGGTTATATTTCTTTTTCAGGTATTCTTACTTTTAAAAATGCAAGTGAAATCCGTGAAATAGCAAAAATTGTGCCTCATGAGAATTTATTAGTAGAAACAGATGCACCATTTTTAGCTCCCATTCCTCATAGAGGTAAAACAAATGAGCCATCTTTTGTACGCTATACAGCAGCTATTTTGGCTGAAACGGTTGGCTTAACTACTGAAGAAATAGCGCAGATAACAACGCACAATGCTTTTCGTTTATTTAGCAAAATGAAATAAGGCAAAAAGATTATGTGTGATAAGTACCGATTTACAATATTAGGCTGTGGTCCCTCTCCAGGAGTGCCTCGCCCTAATGGTGATTGGGGAGCTTGTGATCCTCATAACCCTAAAAATAAACGTTACAGAAGTTCTTTATTAGTCGAACGCATTCATACATCAGGAAAGAAAACAACAGTCGTTATTGATACGGGTCCAGATTTTAGATCACAAATGATTGATGCCCATGTGAACCATCTTGATGCTGCACTTTATACACATTCTCATGCAGATCATATTCACGGTATTGATGACTTGCGCAGTTATGCACTTGCACAAAGATGTTTAATAGACATTTATGCCGATATGTTCACGCTAAAGCATTTGAAAAATGCTTTCGGATATTGTTTTCAAAAACCAAAAGGTTCTTCTTATTCCCCCATTTTAAAAGAGCATCTCATCAATGAAGATAGCCAATTTATCATTCAGGGGCAGGGCGGAGCAATAACCGTTAATACGCATTTGCAATATCATGGGAATATCCATTCTTTAGGTTTTCGTATTGGCAATGTTGCTTACTGTACAGATGTTAGTAAATTTCCTGAGAAAACATTACCGAAATTAATGAATTTAGATGTATTGGTTATTGAAGCCCTTCAATTTGAATTTCATCCAAGTCATCTTTCCGTTGATCGAGCATTACAATGGATAAAATACTTAAAACCAAAACAAGCCATACTTACACATATGGATAGATCGCTTGATTATGATGACGTTGTAAACTATGTCCCATCCCATGTTAAGCCTGCATATCAAGGACTTATTTTTGAAACAGAAGCACAAGCTTAGTATTAAATATTTCTGTTAACTAAAAGATTCTTGAAAATTCTGGCCTTTATTTTGTTTCACTTTCGTACTAATTGTGTCCTTTTTTATGTTAAAGTGAGGTTTTTATGTATAGGTATTTAAAGCGGGTAACATGCACTATGATTTTAGCGATTTCCTTATCAGCATGTGGGGGACGTGTAGAAAAAAACATTTCAGTCACAACATTACATGATGGAGCAATGAGTTGCGCTGATATTCAACGAGAATTTTTTGCTAATAAACGTCAAATTAATGACACTCTTATAGAGCGATCTAAGGCAAGAAACAAAAATGTAGCTTTAACAGCGGCAAGTGTTGTATTTATTCCTGCTTTATTTTTTCTAGATGTAAAGTCAAGCGAGAGCAACGAGATCTCAGCTTTAAACAACCGTAATGCTGTTTTAAGTGATCTTGCATATATGAAACGTTGTAAATTACCACAATAATAATTTTTTTATTATTATAGCATATTTGTTTTTTGGCTTTAAGTAATATTACTTAAAGCCAAGTTTTTTAAATATAGTATTTAAATTATTATTATTTAAATACTTATCGAATTATTTTTAATATTTAACAAATTTTCGCCATAATCTTGTTTAAAAGATGAAAAGTGCGATTTAAATATGACAAATATGTCTAAAGTGGGTTTTCTGTTTCTATTGCAGATTTAGATTATACCCTTTTATTTTTTTTATATCATATTATCGCATAATATATATTATGGAACTTTTTTGAAAATTTGAAAACAAGAGGGGTATATTTTATGGCAGCAGCACTCTGGGGAACGATAGCAACATTATTATGGATATTTTCAACAAAAGCCACTAGTATTTGGGACTTGTGGTGGGTACCTTTTTCTTTATGAGCTTTAATGGGTACCTTTTTCTTTATGAGCTTTAAAATGAGAAAAAATTAAAAAAATGGGCCAGTTTATTCTGGCCCATTTATTCTGTCCCAAAAATTTAAATCGCAACAGTAGTAATTTTTATTTTTAAACTAGTAATCTTTTATATGATTTCTTTTCAAAAAGGTCATTGTGATTTGTATTATGATAAAAGTTAAAAATAATATTCCATGAAATATTGCAAATGACTGATAAATGGAAGTGGCATAATACATCGTTAGTGTTTCGATAATTGCTGCGATACACCATAAGACAATTCCCCAAAATGAAAACATCCAAAGTCCAATTAAGGCAATAGGATAAACAATAGCCAATGTAGCTGAGATGAATTGCCACTGCCATGGCATAAGATCAAAACACCATAGAGTGCCTGGGAATACGCCAACAAGACGTACCCAATAAAAAATACTTAAACCTAGGCAAATAAGCGCTAAAAATCGCAAATAACAGTTATAAATTAAATTAATTTTTGAAATCTTTTTTTGAGAATCTTTTTTCAAAATAATAATTCTTTTTCAACAGGTTGAAAGTAAGCGTCTATCATTTCATTTGTGACAGAGGAAAGTTTATTCGGTTGCCATTTAGGTGTTTTGTCTTTATCAATTAACATTGCACGCACACCTTCACGAAAGTCATGAGAACTGACCATATGATGCGCGATACGATTTTCAACTTTTATACAATCTTCCAAATTTTGAGATAGATTCTGCTTCATTTGTTTCCAAGTAATTTTTAAACTTGTTGGGGAACGCGACTGCAAAATATCATAACATTCTTTGGCAAATAAGATGCCTTCTTTGCCTTTTTTATAAAGCAATTCAATACATTCCTCTAACGTATCCACACTAAAACAAGCATCAATAAGACAGCGCATTTCATAATTTGTTTCATAGTCTTTTGTAACTGCGTGTTTTTCTAAAGCTAAATTAGGATTCCCTTGCTCAATAATAGCTTTTCTAATGTACTCTAATTTAATTTCAGGAACAGCATGTGTTGCTAACCCTAAATTTAAGCAATCGCCCCATTTTATGCGTGCTCCGGTCAATGCAAGATAAATACCAAAATGATCAGGAAGAGAGGGTAAGAAAAAGCTTGCACCAACATCTGGAAAAAATCCAATAGCCCCTTCTGGCATAGCAAAAAGTGCATTTTCTGAAACAATTCTATATGAACCATATATAGAAATACCTACTCCTCCTCCCATCCAAATACCATTTAAAAAAGAAATGTAGGGTTTTGGAAAACGTTTAATATAAGCATTTAAGCGATATTCGTCACTAAAATATTGGTAAGAAGAAGGTTTTTCCCCCATATGGTAGATTTCTACCACGTCCCCACCAGCACAAAAAGCACGCCCCTCTCCTTCAACCAAGATGCAAGAAACATTATCATCTGTTTCCCATGTTTTGAGAGCTTTTTTAAAAGCGAAAACCATTCGATGATTAAGAGCGTTTAATGCGAGAGGACGTGTGAGCTTTATAATGCCAGCATGTCCCTCCTTTGTAAAAAGAATATCATCACCCGCTCCAAAATCAATTTGCATCTCATCTCCTTTTCACAATGCCTATATTATTGTTTTTTTTAAACCAAATTGAGGAAAGAGTTGCATAATAGCACCAATACAATACATATAAATACCTGTTATTGAAATTCCTATCTTAACCCAATGGGGAGTCTCAAGTTGGTAAAAAAATGCTGCAACACCAAAGGAACACCATAAAAGAAAAATTGGAAAATTAAGCCACCGCAAACGGATAACTCTTATTGGATGAATAAAATAAATTGGTAAAAAAGATATGACTGCCGATAAGGCAATAATGATAAAAGTAATCCACTCCCCTGGTTTTACTACAAAAATCGTAAAAACCATCATATTCCAAACGACAGGAAACCCTTTAAAAAAGTTTTCTTTGGTTTTCATCCCAGTATCTGCATAATAGATAGCTGATGAAATGACAATAATAGCACTCAATAGAAACGACAGCCCTGAACCTATTAAACCACTTTGATAAAGAGCAAAAGCTGGAATTAAAACATAAGTTACATAATCAATAATATTATCTAACAATTCTCCAGACCAAGTTGGTAATATATATTTAACATCAAGTTTGCGCGCAATTGGTCCATCAATCCCATCAACGAGAAGTGCAAGTCCAAGCCAACAAAACATAGCAGTCCATTCTTTTTGAGATGCCGATATAAGAGAAAGAAATGCTAAAAACGAACCGGAAGCTGTGAGTAAATGGACCGAAAAGGCTTTTGCTTGTGGCATTGTCACTTTTTTATGGCGCAATAGATCGGCATTCGTTTTGATTTTTTTTGTTAGATTACGTTTCAAAGTTTTCTTATCCTCGTTTCTAAAGTTTTTATCCATGTACCAATCTGCCATTTCTACTGATGGTTTCATCTACTGTAAAAAAAATCATAAAAAGGTTACTTTTTTATATCGCTTTATTATTACATAATATAATAGAAAATCTTCATACAATAAAAAGAGATTGTTCATTTGGAAACACTAAAATTAAATGAAAAAAGGCTCAACGAGCAGTGACATTTAAAAGAACGCATAAAGATATTGCTGTCATTGGTGCGGGACCAGTGGGTATGGTAGCAGCCCTTAATCTTGCGTATAAGGGCTATTCTGTTTGTCTTATTGGCCCCCCTACGCATGCAGATGAATTACGAACAACGGCTCTTATGATGCCTGCAATATATATGCTTCAAGGTCTCAACATTTGGAGTATTCTAAAACATCATGCAGCACCTTTATCATGCATGAGAATTATAGATATAACTTCTAGAGTTATGCATGCCCCTACTGTCAATTTTTCTTCTGCTGAAATTGGTGAAGAAGCTTTTGGTTATAATATCCCTAATATAGAGTTAAACAATGCGTTAGTCTCTAAAATTGCGCAGACACCCAATATTACAAGGTTTACTTCTTTAGCAAAATTTTTTCATCATCAAAAGAAGCATGTCTATATTACTCTTGCAGATGGTAGGGATATTCAAACGTCGCTTATTGTAGCAGCTGATGGACGCCACTCTTCAGCACGAGAAGCAGCGGGTATCGGAGTGAAGCAGTGGAATTATCCGCAAAAAGCACTTGTTCTCAATTTTTCTCATGAATTTTCTCATCAAAATACATCAACCGAATTTCATACAGAAAATGGTCCATTTACACAGGTTCCACTACCAGGGAAAAGATCGAGTCTTGTATGGGTCGTTAGTCCTTCTCATGCTGAAAAATTGTTAAACATAGAATCAAAGGAATTTGAAAAAATAATAGAAAATCAAATGCAAACAATGCTTGGAAAACTGATATTAGAAACTCCCATTCAAGTATGGCCGCTTTCTGGGCTTATCTCTCATTGTTTTGCGGCCAATCGAACAATTTTAGTAGGTGAAGCAGCACATGTTTTTCCTCCTATTGGGGCACAAGGATTGAATTTAGGAATTCGTGATATTCAAACTTTGATTGATATTTTACCCAACAAAATATCCGAATCTAATTCTGAAATGATTATTACACACTATAATAGGTGCCGAAAACCTGATATATTAGTCAGAAGTGGAGCCGTTCATATGCTTAACGCTTCTTTACTTTCTGGTCTGTTGCCTGTTCATATTATGCGCAGTGTTGGGCTTGGATTATTACGTCATTGCTCACCATTACGGAATTTATTTATGCGTGAAGGAATGTATCCCGGTCAAGGATTCGAAACAATTATGCAAAAATTCCAAAAAAAATCTTAAAAGCAGTTTCATTTGAATTTTTGAATAAAAACAAACATATAGTAATCAAAGGCGAAAAACGATCGCTGATATCTGTGCGGGTAAGAAAAGTTTTTTTGGCATTCAAATTATTATTCAATATTTAAACTTGAAATGCTCTTTTATGATAAAGCATGTAAAAAATGAGAGTGCGTGCAGTCTATTATCATAAGCCTTTTTGATATCAGTTATTTGCGGATATAAGCACTGTAAAACAAAAAATGTTGTTATATGAACAGAAATGTGCGTTATTTTTATCTCATAAGATGATTTTGATTAATCAATATAAATTTAAAAAAATTTCTTCGTTAAATATACCATTGAAAATAAAAGACCTTTGGGAACCTGTTCGCAATACAGATGTTAATAAACTATTATTTTAACAGAATGGTGAAAAGATGAGATTAAGTAAAATTTTGCAATTGGCTATTCTTTTTATGGCGATGATCTGTCTCTCATCTATAGTTATAGTTTTGATAAATAAGATTTTTTATACTCCTTATTGCCAAGCTTTTTCTTATAATTTTACCAAAGATATTACAAAACAAGGCCAAAATTCATTTACGGCTTCACAAATTAAAAATTGTCTCATGCAAAATGGTTTCATGGATATTAAACGATTGCGTTTAGATGATAAAGGTATTTGGCGCGCTTTAGTGGAATTTGAAAATCACCATTTTCTCGTATCAGTTGATTACTCTGGCACAGTTGGCATTCAAAATGAAAGAAAACAATATGATTAATTTTAAGCCCGATAGCAATAGTAATCCTATTAGCTGTGAGAGAACTTTTTTAAAAAAAGTTTATTATTCTATTAAAGAACCTGCTTTTATAGGAGGATTAAATGGTAGTGTATCAGGAGCAATTGCATCAATTCTCGCAACTTATGGGTATATTTCTCTGCCAGGATTTGGCCCAATCATCGCAATGGGTATAAGTATAGCATTTTTTACTGGAACGATAATTGGAGTAATAATAGGATCAATAATGGGTATTTTTGTTGGTACATTTTGTACTTTTTTAGGAAACAAATACACATTATAATAGGTTAAATTTTATAATAAATGAGGAGTTTTTGTAATTTAATCACTCTTAAAAACAGAAATGTTTTATAAAATTATGAAATCCATTTTAGAAGTATTTTCTAAAAAATAAGATAAAATGCCTATAAAAGCCACATTATCCATTTAAGGGATAAGATCGTTTTAATTTACATTAAAAACATTTAAAGAGAGATCTTTCAAGGAAATATGATTTATCAATGGTGTGTAAATTATAAAAAATATTTTTATCATTACGTTGTTTATTTTGTATTCCATTAACAAAATTTATTTTAAATTTAAATAAGTATAAAAAGGTGTTCTATGAATAAAGTTTTCTTTCTCTTATTAACCTTGTTTATGTCTTTATCTCATTACTCTACGGCATTAGCAGAATCTATACAGGTAAAGGTTTATGAGCTAGAAAATACCAATACAAAAAAACCTATTGGTACAATTGAAATTGAGGAAAGTATATATGGTTTGATTTTTGTACCGAATTTATCTGCCTTACCAGAAGGTTTGCACGGTTTTCATATCCATGAAAATCCTTCATGTGATACGAAAGAGGGTGTCATTGGTGGTGCTGCTGGTGGACATTATGATCCGCAGCATAGCAACAAACATCTTGGACCTTATAATATCAATGGTCACTTGGGTGATTTACCTGCACTGTATGTTGATGATAAAGGGAAATCAACAATGAGTGTTCTCGCCCCACGTCTTAAAAAACTTTCTGAAGTTAAAGGACGTTCATTAATAATTCATTTAGGAGGAGATAACCACTCTGATAAACCATTACCACTTGGTGGAGGTGGAGTGCGTTTGGCATGTGGCATTATCGAAGAATAAACTTAAAATCGTAATGAACTATGAAAATATGCACTTTTTTATAGTTCATCAATTTTGTATTTTATATCTACAATTTCTCCATGTGATTTCTTATTAAGAGATTATAAAAGTTTACTTTTTTAGGATATTTTTTATATTCACTTACTTTGTCAATGCGATAAATAAGGGTAGATTTTTTTATTGATCGTTGATTGTCTCCAATTTCTTTTAAGACAATCACGTGGGGAAATAATATTTTTTTAATTAAAAGAAACACAAACAAAGAGTTTTTCAAGCTACAATTGACAGCTTTATATTGATAGCGAGTATTTAAGAACAATAAAAATAAACTAAAAATTTGAAAATGAGGAACAATTTTAAAACAATAATGCTCATGGAGTTATCTGATCCCAATCAGATGGGCGAATCTCACCAGTCTGGTAGAATTGACGAATGAGTTTAATATAATCAAAGAAGTCCTTGTTTTCTTGTGTTAATCTATTAGCAGTATTCCAATCAATTTCACTGCGTTCTTTAGCAGGAATGATAATCTGACTCTCAGATGTGTTTTCCTTATCCAATCTTATAAATCCAATTCCATGTAAACTTGAAAGTATCCGAAGTTCTTTTAAAGTATCAATGCCTTCAATTTCACTCGCAACTAAATAACTAAAATTAGCCCATGAGGAGTTGCTAACTGTTTGAAAAAAAGCTTGTCGCAGATTTGAACGGTTGATAAGAATTTTAACTTCAAAAGACCAAAGTTTTGTTTTTTTATCAAAATATTGCAAAACACAATCTTTGATTTCAGGATGCCATTCATTACTTAAATCTTGTAGTCCTACAACATCTGGATAAAGCCATTTATTACCACCATTACCATGTTTGTTATGAGAACGTTTTTCGTCAATACGCGTGCTGTATACTTCAAGCTCTGACCATAAAAATTGAGATAATAATGGATACAGATCATGCTCTCTAACAGAAAAATCATTTATCTTAGAAGTTTAATACACGACACTTTTTTCTAGTTCGTCAATTTCATCTTTATCTGTTAATTGTGTAAAATAATATTGTCGTGGTCGACCCTCCGTGGTTTTAATTTCCGGATAACGTTTTTGCAATTGAGGACGCCTAGATCCTATTTCAGCAACAATTTGCTGAATAAGAGCAGCTTCACTGTTAAGGGGAGCAACTGTCGCAGTTGAACGCTTTTGCTTTTTATGACACTCCTCTGGGTAATTTTCGAATATCCATTGAGCGATTTCTCTAGCTGTAAATTTTTTTGTCGGGTTTTGCTTTAAAAAGCTAAAAGTCGTTTTCGTTAAATTTAGGAACATATGTCAAGTCATCCATTTTTACAGTCTGCTATGGTTCAACCACTCTAGTCATTTTTCACAAAAGGGAACAATAAATAGTTTTATTTTTTGAGAAGAGCTTATTCCTTTTCATTGTTCAACCAAATGTTTTTTTTCTGAAGAGATGTCTTTTTCTGTTATTGAGGTTATTATTGTTTGGGAAAAGAGCTATTCCGCATTAAGTTCAGCACTCGAAATTGTGAACTCTGTACACAAACCTTCAAAACTACGATTGGCCTTAATAGTATCATGTGGAATAAGAACATAATGCCATGGTTTTCCATCATGCGTAACAGCATAACTCGTTGCATGATAGCACCACTGAACGGCTGCATTTCTCTTTTTCAAAACAATAGGATTGTGTATTTCAGATGCTTTTTTAGGTTCACAAAGATATTTAGCATCTTTCGTTTCTACAACAAAATCCGGTTCATAAATCAATCCTTTGCCATATTCTATTTTGAAAAAACCTCGAGCGGGTTTCATCCATTTTAATACTTTTACATCATCCTCTAATATTTGAGCAAATCGCAACTCCCCCTCCACTGAATCAAATTTTTGTAAAGGATAACAGCATTTTTTAAATCCCTTGAATACAAGTGTTTTAATATCGCTTTTATTGGAAGGAATAAAACGAAAATCAAGAGGAGATGTACCTTGTGGTAGTGTGTAATGCATAGCTGTTAAAATTGTAAACCCCCGCGTAATTTTAACTTCATAATCTCGCTGTGTTTCCCACTGGTGTGATTTTAATTGAGCAACGATAAAATTGTTAAGTTGATGCTGATAGTGAATCAATACATTCTCAACAGCATCATCATTTGGTAAATAAGATTGAAAATGTTGTACCAACTGCCGCGCTAATTTTCGTAATAGTGGCGTATGGTTGTCATAATCAATAAAATCATTATCAATTAAAGCACGAATGATATAATTTTCAAGATGAGGCTCTTTAAGATACTCATTTTCAGAGATAAGAAAAGTACTTTTATGTGTGCGTAATTCTCGAATTAAAAGCTCTTCACTCACAGGTTGCAAATTTAAACTTTCTAGGTTTTGTAAATCAAAGTCAGAAAAACCATAAGTAACCTCACCAGAGGGAATAAGCACAATATTAGGAATATCTATTATACGTTTTGCTAAATTTTGTGTTAGATCTGCAACCACTTTTGACACCAAAGCTTCAGCCTCTCCTTTTATGCGATCAGAAATAAGGGCATCCTTTGACACGTGCATGGTTTCTATAACTTCATTACTGATTTTTTTTTGTATTACAGTGGAGCAAAGTGCCTGAGAATTCGGCAATTTCTCATATCCTTTGATAATATTCCACGTGATATCAGCAATTTTTTTCTCTTCGGAAGTAAAAGATGGAGCCGTATTATGCAACGTGATATCTTGTAAATCAGATGCTCCGTTTATATTGGAGTAGCGTGTCACCGTTGTCTTTGTTGATTCTGTTTCTGCACAACTTGGTACTGTGAGTATATCTGATTTTTCAATTGATATATCCCCCCCTATTCCAATCTCAATATGCTTTTTAATAATTGAGTTTGGCTCATTAGCACGATCAATAATATCTTGGAAACGGTCATGTGCAATGATTGTTAAACGATCAATCGATTCTATGCCGGTTTTTCTACCATAAGGCAAACGTAACCCACGACCTATCGTTTGTTCAGTTAAGATCTCTGAAGTAGATGCACGCAAAGGCACAATGGTATAGAGATTGGTGACATCCCATCCTTCTTTCAATTTGTTAACATGAATAACAATTTCCGTTTGCTCACTTGGATCTTCAATTGCAATCAGCTTTTGAATATTCTTATCTTCTTCTGTATTCGATTGTTTTGAATGAATTTCTATAACCTTTCCCTTATAAGCTCCGGAAAAAAAATCATCCGCTTCTAACAAATCACGCAATTTCTGTGCATGCTCTGTATCTTGAGCTACAACTAACACAAAAGGCTTAACGCATTTTTTTTTATAATCGCTAGCATAAATAATTAAATCTGCTTTTACTTTTTCGTGCGCATGAATTGCATCTTGTAGTTTAATATACTCTAATTGTTCAGGCGTATAGTTTTTCGGTTGAAAGTCTTTACGCGTAGCGACAGCTGGCTCTTTTACAAACCCATCTCTCATAGCTTCTGCAAGTGAATAGCCATAAACGACGTTTTTAAAATCTACCGGTTTTGCTCCTATTGTTTTCGGTGTCGCTGTAAGTTCTATACCTAAAACAGGTTTTAATTCATTGATCGCTGAAGCACCGGCAGAAGCACGATAACGATGTGCTTCATCCATTAACAGTACTAGATCAGGAAGATTTGCGAGATAATCAAAATAACTTTCGCCAATAGTTTCTTGTAGGCGTTTAATACGCGGAACACTCGATTTTGCAGCGCTTTTTTTATTATCTGTTGTGTTAATTTTTGAGATATTAAAAACATTGATAAAGATTGTATCGCTATTTTCAAACAAACGTGTTTGCCCACGAAACTTCTGTTCATGAGAATGGATTCCTCTACCAGTTTCATAATCTTCACCTGTCACAATTACTGGTCTATTTGTAACAAATTCATTAATTCCATTGAATACATATTTAGAACTTTGAGGATTGAAATCCTGTTTTAATTTTTCATAAATAGTTAAATTGGGTGCTAAAATAAAGAAGTGACGACTGCGACCTGTTAAATAAAGATAGCTAATAAAAGCACCCATCAGTCGTGTTTTTCCAACTCCAGTTGCCAAAGCAAAACAAAAAGAAGGAAAATCGCGTTCAAAATCTTGTATAGAAGGATAGAGATTTTTTATTGCTTCTAGATCCGCAACCAAATCAGTATTTTTAGAAAGTTCAATGTTCTCTAAGATGTGTGCCAAAACATTTAAGGCTTCATGTTGAGGATAGCGCAACGATAAGCGAGCAGAAATCCTTTTTTCAACAGTGTTCATGCGAAACTCCGCTTTTTATTCTTTATCCGAATAGATTTAATTCTTCTTGTACAATTTTTTTATCTTTTTGAGGTTCTTTTACGACAACCATCGGTTCAAGATTTGCCACATTTAAACTGTAATCATCCCTCCCCCATTCACATTTTTCTAATATAGCACGAGGTATTTTGGTAAGTGTGAGATTTTCAAAAGATTCCGGTTTTGTATCAAAGGCTGAGCAACAAATAAGCAAAGTGCGATGAGGACCAACTTCTTCACTGATAACGCGTAGTTGTTCATGTGTCATAGCATTAGTCGTGACATAAATATAATCCGTTTCAGTTGAATATCCTTGCATCCAATAATGGTTTTCATCAGGGGCATAAGTAAATCCCATATGTTTGCACATGGCTTCTGAAAGCATAGCAGCATTATACTCACGACTAATAATCCACTGTCCCCAAGGATCTTTTTGCAATAGAGAAGGTGCAAGACGGTAATAGCGGAATCCTCCTCCACCTTGCCAATTTACATTTTTAGAAATACCACCTTGATCAGTGCCATCGATCACTTGTTTCAAACGAGGAATGATATGGGTATGACAATGTTCCCCAAGTTCAATCATAATCCATTTGCGCCCCATTTTGTGAGAAACCGCTCCGGTGGTACCAGAACCCGCAAAGGAATCCAATACAAGATCACCAGGATTGGTGGCGAGTTGAATAATGCGTTCTATAAGCCGTTCAGGTTTGGGAGTTGCAAATACATTATCGGAATTAAAGACCTTAACTTCTTTTTTGGCATCTTGATTGTGTCCAACTTCCTCATAAAGCCAAATAGTCATTGAAACTATACCATTTTTTACTTCTGATAAAAAACGTTTCAGAGAAGGTACATTGCTTCCTGTTGGTCCGAACCAAATACGGTTATCTTCTAATAGCTCATAAAATTTACTTTTACTAATTGCCCAACTTCTGCCATTTGGCGGCATCACCCTACGTCCAGAAGGTGTGGTGATTTCATAAATATCCTTAGGTGTCACCCTTTTCACGGATAAGTCTCCTGATTTCCAGGAACCACGAGGATCATTATCAGGGTTTTTATAGCGCGCATCCATATCAGATGAACGAGGAAGTAAATTAGGATGCCAAATGGTTTTATCTTTGGCATAAACCATTACAAAATCATGATTATCTGAAAGCCATTTTGCATCATTTTGTGGAGCATATTTCTTTTGCCAAATGACATTGTTTACAAAATTTTGTCGACCAAAAATTTCGTCCATCATAACTTTAAGATAAGCTTGTTCATCATCATCAATGGATATCCAAATACTTCCATTATCTGCAAGCAAACGATGTAACAATTCTAATCTATCTCTCATAAGGCTTAGCCATATAGAGTGTTCTAAACCATCTTCATAATGTTCGAATGCGTTTCCTGTGTTATAAGGTGGATCGATATAGATACATTTCACCTTACCCATATATTCTTGTTCAAGTGCTTTGAGTGCGAGCAAATTATCACCAAAAATAAGTTTATTATCAAAAATATCCTGAGCGGACATTTGATGCGCCGCATGATAAGATTTTTCAAGATCTTCCAATAAAATACGGGGTTCGAGTTTGGGACGCCTTTCTTTTCCAATCCAAGTAAGTTCTAATTTTTGTTTATTGTGTCTCATTTGTAATCTATTTCTTTACTTTTTATCCGAATAGATTTAATTCTTCTTGTACAATTTTTTTATCTTTTTGAGGTTCTTTTACGACAACCATCGGTTCAAGATTTGCCACATTTAAACTGTAATCATCCCTCCCCCATTCACATTTTTCTAATATAGCACGAGGTATTTTGGTAAGTGTGAGATTTTCAAAAGATTCCGGTTTTGTATCAAAGGCTGAGCAACAAATAAGCAAAGTGCGATGAGGACCAACTTCTTCACTGATAACGCGTAGTTGTTCATGTGTCATAGCATTAGTCGTGACATAAATATAATCCGTTTCAGTTGAATATCCTTGCATCCAATAATGGTTTTCATCAGGGGCATAAGTAAATCCCATATGTTTGCACATGGCTTCTGAAAGCATAGCAGCATTATACTCACGACTAATAATCCACTGTCCCCAAGGATCTTTTTGCAATAGAGAAGGTGCAAGACGGTAATAGCGGAATCCTCCTCCACCTTGCCAATTTACATTTTTAGAAATACCACCTTGATCAGTGCCATCGATCACTTGTTTCAAACGAGGAATGATATGGGTATGACAATGTTCCCCAAGTTCAATCATAATCCATTTGCGCCCCATTTTGTGAGAAACCGCTCCGGTGGTACCAGAACCCGCAAAGGAATCCAATACAAGATCACCAGGATTGGTGGCGAGTTGAATAATGCGTTCTATAAGCCGTTCAGGTTTGGGAGTTGCAAATACATTATCGGAATTAAAGACCTTAACTTCTTTTTTGGCATCTTGATTGTGTCCAACTTCCTCATAAAGCCAAATAGTCATTGAAACTATACCATTTTTTACTTCTGATAAAAAACGTTTCAGAGAAGGTACATTGCTTCCTGTTGGTCCGAACCAAATACGGTTATCTTCTAATAGCTCATAAAATTTACTTTTACTAATTGCCCAACTTCTGCCATTTGGCGGCATCACCCTACGTCCAGAAGGTGTGGTGATTTCATAAATATCCTTAGGTGTCACCCTTTTCACGGATAAGTCTCCTGATTTCCAGGAACCACGAGGATCATTATCAGGGTTTTTATAGCGCGCATCCATATCAGATGAACGAGGAAGTAAATTAGGATGCCAAATGGTTTTATCTTTGGCATAAACCATTACAAAATCATGATTATCTGAAAGCCATTTTGCATCATTTTGTGGAGCATATTTCTTTTGCCAAATGACATTGTTTACAAAATTTTGTCGACCAAAAATTTCGTCCATCATAACTTTAAGATAAGCTTGTTCATCATCATCAATGGATATCCAAATACTTCCATTATCTGCAAGCAAACGATGTAACAATTCTAATCTATCTCTCATAAGGCTTAGCCATATAGAGTGTTCTAAACCATCTTCATAATGTTCGAATGCGTTTCCTGTGTTATAAGGTGGATCGATATAGATACATTTCACCTTACCCATATATTCTTGTTCAAGTGCTTTGAGTGCGAGCAAATTATCACCAAAAATAAGTTTATTATCAAAAATATCCTGAGCGGACATTTGATGCGCCGCATGATAAGATTTTTCAAGATCTTCCAATAAAATACGGGGTTCGAGTTTGGGACGCCTTTCTTTTCCAATCCAAGTAAGTTCTAATTTTTGTTTATGATACCCCATTCGATGTCCTCAATTTATATGCTTGCAAAAAATAAAAAGCTCACTTATGAGTAAATTAAACTCCCTTAAATTTTTTAGTACCATCCAACAGCAATTTGCGCTTCTTCTGACATACAATCAGGTGTCCATGGCGGATCAAATGTCATGGTGACTTCAACGTGCGAAACCCCCTCAACTGCGCTTACAGCATTTTCTACCCAACCTGGCATTTCACCGGCAACCGGACATCCCGGTGCTGTAAGCGTCATTTCAATTTTTACTGAACGATCATCTTCAATATCAATACGATAAATCAATCCTAGCTCATAAATATCAGCAGGAATCTCCGGATCATAAACCGTTTTCAAAGCGGAAATGATATCATTTGTCATACGATCAATCTCATCAGCTGGAATTGCTGATATATAAGGCTTTTCATTTTCACTTACAGTTTCAACAGATCCTGTAGAATGATGTTCTTCAATTGTTTTAGCCATTAAAAAACGTCCTTGCTTTTTCTAATGCTTCCACTAACTGGTCAATATCTTCATGGGTATTATACATAGCAAACGAAGCACGACAAATAGATGTTAAACCAAAGCGTTGTAATAAAGGCTGTGCACAATGTGTTCCCGCACGTATAGCAACCCCTCTTCTATCAATAAACATAGCAATATCATGTGCGTGGATACCGTCCATTTCAAAAGATATAATAGCTCCTTTATGAGGAGAACGTCCATAAATACGCAATGACTTAACCATTTCAAGCTTTTCATGTGCATAGGCTAACAGTGCTGATTCATGGGCATGAATAGCGTTTCTGTCTTTTTCTTGTACATAATTAATAGCTGCTGCCAATCCAACAGCTTGAACGATGGGAGGCGTTCCTGCTTCAAAGCGGTAGGGAGGAGCATTGTAAGAAACTTTATCAGTTGTTACATCCTCAACCATTTCCCCTCCTCCTTGAAAAGGATGCATTTCCTCTAGCCGATCTTTTTTACCATAAAGAACACCAATACCTGTAGGACCATAAAGCTTATGACCTGTAAACACGTACCAATCACAATCAAGATTTTGTACATTAACTGTTAAATGGACAGCTCCTTGAGAACCGTCAACAAGAACAGGAATGGCATTTTGATGTGCTAGCTTAACAATCTCTTTAACAGGAGGAATAGTTCCCAATATATTCGACATATGCGTAATAGCGACCAGTTTTGTCCGTTTACTTAAAGCTTTTTGGAAATCCTCAATATGTAAAATACCATTTTCATCAATCGGAACAAAAATGAGCTTAACACCTTTTTGTTCACGAAGAAAATGCCAAGGGATAATATTTGAATGATGCTCCATAATAGTGAGAACAATTTCATCCCCTTCTTTTAACTTGGACATAGCCCAACCATAAGCAACAGTATTAATGGCTTCTGTTGCATTTTTTGTAAAAACAATTTCCTCAGCAGTTTGAGCATTTACAAAAGCACGAACTGTTTCACGAGCATTTTCATAAGCTTGTGTTGCTGTATTTGCTAAAAAATACATTCCCCTATGCACATTCGCATAGTTATTTTGATAGAAATTATCCATTGCATTGAGCACTGATTGTGGTTTTTGAGCAGAGGCGCCATTATCAAGATAAACTAACCGCTTACCATAAACACTACGCTGTAAAAGAGGAAAATCACGCCGAATTTTTTCTACATCATAACTGAATGTTTGTACGTCATTTCCCATTTTTTTACCTTAAACATTTTTTTCTAACCATCTGCTAATAATATTTTTTAAAATAGTTTGAATATCATCTTGTTTGATGTCTTCAATAAGCTCAAAGACAAATCCTTTAATTAAAAGTCCGCGAGCAGTTTTAAAAGGAATGCCACGTGCCATGAGATAGAAAAGATGGTCATGGTTAATATTAGCAACTGTTGCACCGTGTCCACATACAACATCATCAGCAAAAATTTCTAGTTCAGGTTTTGCATTAAATTCCGCAGTATCTGAAAGTACGAGGCTATTACAAGCCATACGCGCATCTGTTTTTTGCGCTTTTTGAGCAACACTTATTTTTCCTTGAAAAACACCAACAGCCTTATCCGTGACAACGTTGCGTATAATTTCAGTTGAGGTTGATTTTTCTTCAACATGACCGACGGTCATCGTAAGATCGTTATGCGTTTGTCCTGATAATAAATTGATGACTCGTAATTGAAAATTCGATTCCTCTTCTTGTAACGCAACATCAATTTCCTGACGATTAAGTTCGCTGCCTATATTAACTACGTAAAGGGATAGTTTTGCTCCTCGCCCAAGAATAGTACGAAATCGGCTAAACTGTGTAGAGTTGAAACC
This sequence comes from Bartonella sp. 220B, assembly GCF_026930205.1. Taxonomy (GTDB): domain Bacteria; phylum Pseudomonadota; class Alphaproteobacteria; order Rhizobiales; family Rhizobiaceae; genus Bartonella. Next base: position 24,665 of record NZ_JANHOI010000007.1, read on the forward strand.
ACGATTGCAAATGATGATCCATGTAATATCACTATAAGCAGCAATATGTAAGGAAGATATCGAACTGACAAAGGTATCTTTATCATTACCAATCTGATGTTCAATAAATACGGCTTGACAGTTTTTCTCAATTTTTATGTCTGAAAAAATATGAGATTGCCCTCCCATTTGAATATTTTGTAATTCAATGGGAACATTTAATTTTGTATTTTCAGGAATATGAAAAAGCCAACCGTCCGTAACAAAAGCTGTATTTAATTGTCCAATAAAATCATCATCAGAAATAATTTGGTCTATCTTGACAAAATTTTCTTTTAATAATGCCTCTGCAAGACGTTTTACTGTAATATTTGTTATCTGTGATTGCGTAACTGTTTTTCCATTTCTAATAGAAAAGAGAGCATTTTCTGAAAGTAAAGGTTCAATAAATTTCTCATCACTTATTTCTAAAAAATGACTAACAGATTTCAATAATGTACGCAGATTCGTATAATGCCAATTTTCAATTTTACGTGAAGGGAGTTGTGTTTTTTGAAACAGTTCAATCGCTTTCTTGCGAATTGCTTGTACAGCTCTATCACCAGGTAAATTGTCTACACATTGGTTGAAATTATTAAGTATATCTTTTTCAACTGCTAACAATTCTTGCTGTGCATTCATATCCAATGACCTCAAGCAGCTTCGCTGATGAGATCAGCATATCCATTTTGTTCTAAATAAAGCGCTAATGATTTATCGCCACTTTTAATAATTCGTCCTTTATAGAGAACATGTACCGTATCAGGAATAATATAATTAAGCAGGCGCTGGTAATGCGTAATCACCAAAAATGAACGCTTTGAATCCCGAAGTTTATTCACACCATCCGCTACAATTTTTAAAGCATCAATATCTAAGCCAGAATCTGTTTCATCTAAGATGCAGAGTTTAGGTTCAAGAAGCGCCATTTGTAAAATTTCAGCACGTTTTTTTTCTCCACCTGAAAAACCTACATTCAATGGACGTTTTAACATATTCATATCTATTTCAAGTTTTGAAGAAACTTCTTTAACATATTTTATAAATTCAGGAATTTTAAGTTCTGCATCACCACGCGCTCTGCGTTGAGAATTCATTGCAACTTTTAGAAATTCCATTGTTGCTACTCCAGGGATTTCCATTGGATATTGAAAGGCAAGAAAAACACCATAGGTAGCACGTTCTGCGGGATCCATTTCTAAAAGTGATTGTCCATTATAAAGGATATCACCTTCTATCACTTCATAATCATCACGACCAGCAAGCAAATAAGATAAAGTTGATTTTCCGGCTCCATTTTGTCCCATGATAGCAGCAACTTCACCATCTTGGACAGTCAAGTTTAAACCACGAATAACTTCTGTATCGGTTCCAACAATACGGGCACGCAAATTTTTTATCTCCAACATAATTTAATCCTGCTCTGGCTATTTTATATCTAAGTGTGCTCTTTATTTAAATAATTATCCCACACTACCTTCAAGGCTAATACCAATGAGTTTTTGTGCTTCGACAGCAAATTCCATTGGAAGTTTTTGAATGACTTCTTTGACAAAACCATTCACGATTAACGCGATTGCTTCCTCTTCAGGAATCCCTCGTTGCATAACATAAAAAAGCTGATCATCAGAAATTTTTGATGTCGTTGCTTCATGTTCAAATTGCGCTGTCGCATTCTTTGCTTCAATATAAGGAACTGTATGAGCACCACAATCATTACCAATTAACAAACTATCACATTGTGTAAAATTGCGTGCATTCTGTGCCTTTCTATGTGCTGTCACTTGCCCTCGATAGGTGTTATTTGAAAAACCAGCTGAAATACCTTTCGAAACAATACGGCTTGATGTATTATTTCCTAAATGAATCATTTTTGTACCGGAATCAATTTGTTGATGGCCATTTGCAACGGCAATAGAATAAAATTCTCCACGTGAGTTATCACCACGCAATAAGCAAGAGGGATATTTCCAAGTAATGGCCGAACCCGTCTCAACTTGTGTCCATGAAATCTTTGCGTTATCGCCTCGACAGTCCCCGCGCTTTGTCACGAAATTGTAAATACCACCTTTACCATCCTTATCACCAGGATACCAATTTTGTACTGTAGAATATTTAATTTCTGCATTTTTAAGCGCAACAAGCTCTACAACAGCAGCATGGAGTTGATTTTCATCTCGTTGGGGGGCAGTACATCCCTCAAGATAAGAAACGTAAGAATCTTCATCCGCAATAATTAATGTCCGCTCAAATTGGCCTGTATTGCGTTCATTAATCCTGAAATAGGTTGAAAGCTCCATAGGACAACGAACGCCTTTGGGAATATAGACAAATGAACCATCTGTAAAAACAGCTGCATTTAAGGCAGCATAATAATTATCACCAACAGGCACAACGGTTCCTAAATATTCTTTAATGAGAACAGGATGTTCAGTAATTGCTTCTGAAATGGAGCAAAAAATAACACCAGCACGTGCCAATTCTTTTTTAAATGTCGTTACAACAGAAACAGAATCAAAGACCGCATCAACGGCTACCTGCCCCGATTCATAAATGCTATCATCAAAAGTGGAGGGATCAGACTGTTTTCTTACCCCGGCTAAAATTTCTTGTTCTTTGAGAGGAATACCAAGTTTTTCATAAGTTGCCAATAACTCAGGATCCACTTCGTCCAAAGATTTTGGCCCTGTATGATTTTTAGGAGCAGCATAATAATAGAGCTCTTGGAAATCAATTTTTGGGTATTTAATGCGCGCCCAATCAGGCTCTTGCATTGTTAACCAACGACGAAAAGCTTGTAAACGCCATGTCAGCATCCATTCAGGTTCATGTTTTTTAGCAGAAATAAATCTGATAATATCTTCATTTAAACCTTTTGGGGCTTTATCTGTCTCAATATTGGTTTCAAAACCATATTTATATTGATCAACATCTATTTCACGCACTTGGCGTATTGTTTCTTGTACTGCCGGCATAAACTTTCTCCATTTTTGGTATCAAGAACCGGTAACTAAAAGTCTTGTTTTTACAGAATTAGAATGACTAGCTCACTTTCTAGGCTATATATAAAGTGAAGAAATTTCAATCAAACTTATTTGTTTTTTACAATAATTCTAATTTATAAATATAAATAAATAAGTTCTACCTTTTTTTATTACTGATCATTTGAGAAAAAAATAATAAAAAATCATCAATATCTTGAGACATTGTGCTCTGTCCTATTGAAATGCGAATCGCTCCATTAGGGACATGATGTCCCATTGCTGTCAAAACTTTACTTTGTGTTACTTTTCCTGAGGAACAAGCAGAACCTGCTGAGACAGAAAAACCTGCTAAATCAAAACCAATTTGCATAGTTTCAGCTTTTATATCGCATACAGTAAAATAAGTTGTGTTTGGCAAACGTTGAACTCTTTTACCAAAAATTTCAACATTATGAGATATTGTCTGTATTCCATCTTCTAATTTATTACGTAAAGATATTAACTGTTCTCTCTCTTGTTGTGTGAAACAATCAGCTATCGCTGCCCCAAAAGCAGCAATAAGTGGCACAGCTCCTGTTCCTCCACGCAAACCCTTTTCTTGCCCTCCTCCTATAATAAGGGGATATGGCATCAGAAGGTTCCCACATGAAACAAAAGCACCAATTCCTTTTGGTCCACCAATTTTATGCGCAGATAGTATAAAAAAATCTCCTCCCATTTGATGAATATCAACAAAGTTTTTTCCTACATATTGTGTCAAATCAACGATAAGAATGCCTCCAAAGTTCCGAACAATAGCAGCTATTTCTTTTATTGGTTGAATAACACCGGTTTCACCATTAGCAGCTTGAATAGCAACAAGAGGAAGTCCTTTTATGTTGTTGTGAACGGCTAAGAGAGAAATTAATTTATCTTGTTGAATGAGCCCATCTTGATCAACAGCAACGACACTAATGGATTCTTTAGAAAAACGTCCTCCTTCTGCAATAGATGGATGTTCAGTCGCTCCAATATACAGATGAGAAAATTGAACTTTAGAGCTTCCCATATCATAAAGGGGTGTTAAGAGCGTCATTGCTGCTTCAGTTGCACCAGATGTAAAGACAACATGATCTGGATGGCTGTTAAGATTTTCAGCAATTTGTCTGCGTGCTTTTTCTAATAAAGCTTTAGCAGCACGTCCTTCTGCATGAACAGATGATGGGTTACCAAATATCTCTAAAGCTTCCAGTAATGCTACGCGCGCCGTTTTTTTGAGCGGTGTTGTCGCATTATGATCAAAATATCGACGTTTTACAGCCATTTTACATCGCAATCATCAAGCAATATCAGTTGATTTTAAAAAAATAGTGCAATTTTCTTGAAAAATGCACTTAAATAAAGAATATCTAGTAATTAAATAGAGATTCTATGGTAAAAGTCGGCAAAGGTCAATGAGGGCCTTTAGAGCATTTAAGGAGCATTTAATGCCAGAAATTATTTTTAATGGTCCCGCAGGTCGACTTGAAGGCCGTTATCAACCTTCACAACAAAGAAATGCACCAATTGCCATTATTTTACATCCTCACCCTCAATTTGGTGGCACAATGAACAATAAAATTGTTTATGATCTCTTCTACATGTTCCAACAACGCGGTTTTACTACATTGCGTTTTAATTTTCGTGGTATAGGGCGTAGCCAAGGTGAATTTGATTATGGAATAGGAGAACTTTCAGATGCTGCAGCTGCACTCGATTGGGTGCAAACACAACATCCTGATTCTAAAAATTGCTGGGTTGCTGGATATTCATTTGGTGCTTGGATTGGGATGCAACTTTTAATGCGTCGACCAGAAATCGAAGGCTTTATATCCGTTGCTCCTCAACCTAATGTTTATGATTTTTCATTTCTTGCCCCCTGCCCCTCCTCTGGACTTATCATTCACGGTGACATTGATAAAGTTGCTCCCCAAAAAGATGTACAAACACTTGTAGATAAACTAAAAACACAAAAAGGTATCACAATTACACAAGAAATAATGGAAGGTGCTAACCACTTTTTTAGTGGATGCAATAAAGAGCTTATTGAACGATGTGCACAATATTTGGATAATCATATTACAGGTGAATTTCTCTCTCCTCCTCCTGAAATACTTTCACTTGCTTACAAAAGCTAAGATTTACAAAAATGAAAAAAGTTATTCCGATAATAACAGGAAAGTTTATTTTTTAGTATTCTCTAGCTCTCTTATATCCACTTGCGTTTAAAGATAAAAATAATTTCTTTTCTCTCAATGAAAAGCATTTCTTCTTAAGGTATAAAACATTTGTTTTCATGACTAAATCTCTCGTTCTCTTGTGAGAACTGTATTATTTATGCTAGGGAGAATGGATGAATAATCCATTGTATAAACGAATATAATTTAATTAGGATACAAAAACTGTGCTTGCCTTTAAATCTGATTTTTTACACATCATGAGTGAACGTGGTTTTATTCACCAAATTTCGGATGAAAAAGGTTTAGATGATCTTTTTTCAAAAGAAGTTGTAAGTGCTTATATTGGATTTGATCCTACCGCATCAAGTTTACATGCTGGAAGTCTTCTGCAAATTATGATGCTTTATTGGTTACAAAAAACCGGTCATCGTCCCATTGCTTTGATAGGTGGAGGAACAGGATTGATTGGTGATCCTTCCTTTAAAGATGAGGCACGGCGCCTTTTGACACAAGATGATATTGCTAAAAACATCGCTAGTATTAAAAAGGTATTTGCGAACTATTTAACATTTGGTGATAGAAAAACCGATGCATGCATTGTTAATAATGCTGAATGGTTATGTAACTTGAACTATTTAGAGTTTTTACGTGATGTAGGAAAACATTTTTCTGTTAACCGCATGTTATCATTTGACTCTGTTAGATTGAGACTTGAACGTGAACATTCTTTGTCATTTCTTGAGTTCAATTATATGATCCTACAAGCTTATGATTTTGTTGAACTTTATAAGCGTTATGGGTTACGCATGCAAATGGGAGGCTCTGATCAATGGGGCAATATTATCAATGGCATTGAGTTGGGACATCGTTTAGGAACAGTACAGTTATATGCATTAACTTCACCATTATTGACAACATCTTCCGGTGCCAAAATGGGTAAATCATTAAATGGTGCTGTATGGCTTAATGCAGATATGCTTTCACCTTATCAATTTTGGCAATATTGGCGCAATACAGAAGATGCTGATGTTACAAGATTTTTAAAGCTTTATACGACATTACCAATGGACGAGATTCTTAAATTTTCTACATTACAAGGAACTGAAATTAACGAAGCTAAAAAGATTCTTGCAACAGAAGTTACAGCAATGCTGCATGGGCGCAGTGTTGCTAATGAAGCTGCCGAAACTGCTCGTAAAACTTTTGAAGAAAAAACACTCGGAGAAAACCTTCCAACTGTTAAAATTAACGCTACAGAATTAATAACAGGTGTGGGATTATTAACTCTTTTAGTACAAGCAGGATTAGCCAAATCTAACAGTGAGGCACGTAGACATGTTCAAGGTGGGGGTGTCCGTATCAATGATAAAACCATTGAGAATGAAACGCATCTTATTTTTGAGGAAGACATCAATGCTGAAGGAACAATTAAACTTTCTTTTGGTAAGAAAAAACATGTTTTGATAAAACCACTATAATTGATTTATAATTTTCTCTCTCATTTTCTCGGTTTCATTCTTATGATATAAGGTATTCTTTAAGGAAAAAAACATTCTTAAAAAAATGACGAGAGAATTGTATCTTTACTCCTTCTATGTATTCTCTTGCTTCATATTTACTATACAGAAAAGAAAGAGCAAAATAAATGACAAAACCGATAAAAGGCACTCTTGCTCCTGATTTTAATTTACCACGCGACGGTGAAAAAAATTTACGTCTTTCTGATCTTCAGGAAAAAATTATTGTTTTATATTTTTATCCAAAGGACGATACGAGTGGATGCACACGTGAAGCAATTGATTTTACGCGATTGAAGACAAAATTTGATGAAATTGGAGCTGTTATTATTGGAATATCTCCAGACAGTGTTAAAAAACATGACAAATTTAAAACAAAACACGAGCTTGATATCATCCTTGTTTCCGATGAAGAAAAAGCGACACTTGAAGCTTATGGTGTTTGGGTTGAGAAAAGTATGTATGGACGAAAATATATGGGTGTTGAGCGCAGCACTTTTCTGATTGATTCAACTGGAAAAATAATAGAAGAATGGCGTAAAGTTAACGTACCTGGACACGCAGATGAAGTATTTGCTGCTGCTGCACTTTTACATCGCAATAGCTTGTAAACTTTGATTCAAGCGCCTATAGGATGTGAAATCCCCTCTCCTATTAGCTTTCGTAAATTGAGCTTGAAAAGCTGAAATAAAAGAGCCAAGAAATAAATCTGTAACTTTTGGGAAAATATTATTTCTGATTAATCAATATCTTCAATTTCTTGGGCTTTTCCATAAACGCGTTGAGCAAGTGCTGCCTCTATAAATGCATCTAAATTTCCATTAAGTACGGATTGCGGATCCGTGTTTTCAGTACCTGTGCGTAAATCTTTGACAAGTTGATAGGGTTGAAGAACATAAGATCTAATCTGATGTCCCCATCCGATTTCTGTCTTAGAAGATTCAATGGCATTTGTTTCTTCTTCTCTTTTTTTGAGCTCTTCTTCATAAAGTCTTGCACGCAACATAGACCAAGCAGTTGCTCGATTTTTGTGCTGAGAACGCTCGGTTTGACATTGAACAACAATACCTGTTTTGATATGTGTAATGCGGACTGCAGAATCTGTCGTATTCACATGCTGTCCTCCTGCTCCTGAAGCACGATATGTATCAATACGAACATCTGCCTCTGAAACATCAACTTCAATATTATCATCAATAACTGGGTAAACCCAAATGCTAGCGAAAGAAGTGTGGCGCTTTGCATTTGAATCAAATGGGGAAATACGTACCAAACGATGAACGCCTGATTCTGTTTTCAACATACCGTAAGCATTATGCCCTTTTACAAGAAGAGTCGCTGATTTTATTCCTGCTTCTTCTCCATCGTGAATTTCTAATAAGTCAACTTTCATTTTATGCTGTTCAGCCCAGCGTGTATACATGCGTAACAGCATAGAAGCCCAATCTTGGCTTTCCGTTCCTCCTGCACCAGCATGAACTTCTAAATAAGTATCATTCGGATCGGCTTCTCCTGAAAGGAGCACATCAATTTGCCTCTTATCTATCTCATTTTTAAGATGACGTATTGAGTTTTCTGCATCAGTGATAATTTCCATATCACTTTCTTCTTCGCCCATTTCGATTAATTCAATGCATTCTTCGAGTATTTTTGTAAATGATCGAATACCATTGATTGAATCGTCAAGACGCTGACGTTCACGCATCATCTCTTGCGCTTGTTGTGCATTTTCCCAAAGTGCTGGATCTTCTGCTTTTTGATTGAGATATTCGAGACGTTTTAGTGACTGATCCCAGTCAAAGATGCCCCCTTAGCAACTTAATTGCTTTTTGGATTTCATCAACCAATGCTTCTATTTCAGCTCGCATAATTTCACACCACAGTTTTCATTTTTTAAGACTCTTGTTGATTATATTTTTTCGTATTTTATACAAATTCAATGAATTTAGTAAAGCAATGGCATGGCTTCATCAACCCATTTATTACGGTTCTATTACAGAAATAAATAAAAACTATTTCACTTCCTCAATCATATGAAAACAGAAAAAGGGATTCCAATTAATATAAACCACCTGTACCACTTTCAAGAGCTTTGTTGACTTGTGGAGAAGTGGTTGTTGCAGGAATTCCTTCTTGAAAAGAATTTGTACTACCAATGACCTGATAGATATCAGCAGGTCCAGTTCCTGGTTTAAATGCTTCTATAATAACATCACGATCTCCTGCTTCAGCAAGCATCCCTGTTTTACGATTAATCGGCATTAAAATCATTCCTTCTGGCATTTTAAATGGCACATCGGGTTTTCCTTTCAGAGCTTTTTCCATAAATTCACCAAAAACAGGTGCTGCCAATGAACTTCCCGTTCCATTATATCCCAATGGCGCTGGTTGATCGTAGCCGATAAAGATACCAACGACAATGTCAGGAGTAAATCCCATAAACCACACATCTTTAGAATCATTTGTCGTTCCTGTTTTTGCAGCGATATGTCGATTAAGATAGTTTAAACGCACCGCTGTACCACGCTGAACAACCCCTTCCATCATTGACGTAATTTGATAAGCTGTCATAGGATCAAGAACTTGATCTCTCTCATCAATTAATGTGGGTTCATTTTGGTTATCCCAAGACGGAGCATTACAATTTTCACAGAGACGATCATCATGGCGGTAAATTGTTTTTCCATAACGATCTTGAATTCTGTCTATCAGAGAGGGATGAATAGAGCGTCCCCCATTGGCAATAACTGAATAAGCTGTAACCATTCGCAAAACTGTTGTTTCGGCAGCTCCTAAAGCCATGGGAAGATAAGGCTGTAATTTATCTACAATACCAAAACGCTCTGCATATTCAGCGACAAGAGGCATCCCCATATCATAAGCAAGCCGTATCGTCATAAGATTGCGAGAATGTTCAATGCCATAGCGCAGTGTTGAAGGACCTGCAAATGTACCACCATAATTCTTAGGTTGCCAAATTTCACCATTATATTGGCGAATTTCAATAGGACCATCTAAAATAACCGATGCTGGTGTATACCCATTATCAAGTGCTGCTGCATAGACAAAAGGCTTAAAAGCAGAACCGGGTTGACGATAGGCTTGAGTTGCACGATTGAATTCAGAAGCTGCAAAAGAAAATCCTCCTACCATAGCAAGAACACGTCCTGTATGAGGTTCCATAGCAACAATCGCACCTTCAACCTTTGGAATTTGTTGTAAACGATAAATATTACCTGTATTTGATGTTTTTTCGACAAAAATGACATCTCCAACTTTCAAAACATGAGATAAATCCCGAACAGTTTTTCGAGTGCCATTTTCTTTGATAACATTTAACGCCCATTTTGAATCGGTTTCAGACAAAATGGCTGTTTCGCGCTTTGTTGACAATAAACCTGAATCTTCATGTTGTGGTTGTAAACCAATCTCTATTTTATTAGCGTTAGTTGAAAGAACAACAGCTAAACGCCATTCAGGAACATCACTTAATCCTATAATATCCGCAAGTTCTATGCCCCAATCATCACTCTTATCAATATGTTTATAAGCACCGCGCCACCCTTGCGAATGATCAAATTTAATTAATCCATTATGTAAAGCACGCCGAGCAATAAGCTGTAAAGATGGATCAAGTGTTGTCCGAATTGAAAGTCCTCCTTCGTAAAGTGTTTTTGCTCCATAGCGATGCATTAAACGGCGACGCACTTCTTCAGTAAAATAGTCAGCAGCAAAAACATAGCTATCGCTACCGCGCAGTGTTGTTCCTAAAGGTTTTGCTTTAGCCTTTTCAGCTTGTTCACGTGTTACATATCCATTTGCAACCATCCGATCTATAACCCAATTGCGTCGATTAAGAGCGCGTTGTGTATTTTTGAAAGGGTCATAATTCCCTGGTCCTTTGGGAAGAGCAGCCAAATAAGCACATTGCTCTAAAGTAAGATCATTAACAGATTTATTGAAATAAGTTAAAGATGCTGCTGCGATACCATAAGTGCTACGACCAAGATAAATTTCATTGAGATAAAGCTCAAGAATATGATCTTTTGAATAGGTCTTCTCAATACGCATTGCTAGAATAGCTTCTTTTAATTTACGTTCTAACGTCGCGTCTGAACTTAAAAGAAAATTTTTAGCAACTTGTTGTGTAATAGTTGATGCACCCTCTGGACGTTTTCCAGAACCAATATTACGGATATTATTGATCAAAGCTCTAGAAAGTCCTTCAGGATCTAAACCAAAATGATAATAAAAATTCTTATCTTCAGCTGAAACAAAGGCATCTTTAAGAAGCTTTGGTATTGACTGAATTGGTAAATAAAGACGACGTTTTGTAGCAAATTCTGCCATAAGGCTACCATCAGAAGCGTGAACACGAGTCATCACAGGCGGTTCATAGAGCGAAAGAACTTCATAATCAGGAAGTTCATTGGTTGCCTCCTTTGCTATCGCCCCTTGTATTACTACTGCCCAAAAACCAATAGTCATAACAAGACTAAGAAGATATCTAAAAAAAATCATTATCAAAATGGCTATCGCTTTCTTTAGAATTGATCAAATAAAATATGTTATCTCATCATCAATATCACAAGGATATCAGCACTAAACTGAGATAAAGAAAAATATTTTCTGCTTTTATACATAGAGAAAAAGATTGATACTCTATTTTATCACAAATTTAAAGAGGCTGCATAACTTTCTGCCTATACTCAGCAAATTGCCTAATAGAATGAGCAATAGAATATGCCATTTGTTTCCTCCATTGGGGATTGTTTAATAATTCTTCATCCTCTTTATTGGATAAATAACCTATCTCTATTAAGACTGAGGGTATATCCGAAGCCCTTAAAACTTGAAAATCAGCATATCGATGAGGATTATTTATAAGATTGATGTTATTTTTTGATAAGCTTGAAACAACACTGTTCGCAAAATTCACTGAAAAAGCATGGGTTTCACGTCGAGTAAGATCAATCAAAATATCTGTAACTTCATGCGATTCATCTGCAGGTAAACCATCAAGGAGATCAACTTTGTTTTCATTTTCGGCTAAAGATTTTGCAATTGCATCAGATGCTTTATCGGATATCGTATATACTGTAGCACCACGAAGAGAATGCGTATTAATGGTATCTGCATGAATAGATATAAAAAGATCAGCACCAAATTCTTGCGCTTTTTTAACTCTTTCACTTAATCTTAAAAAGACATCGGAATCACGTGTTAAAGCAACAGTAATATGAGAATCTTTTCTTAATTCATCTCGCAATACATGTGCAAAAGCTAATGTCACATCTTTTTCTAAAATTCCAGTAATACCTCGCGCACCACCATCAATTCCACCATGACCAGGGTCAAGAATGACGCGGAAATTACGTGTTGGCATTAAGTTTTGTTGTACATTGAGATGCGTTTTTTGTTGTTTTTCAAATATTTCATTAAATTTTTCTTGTGTGCTTTTGCTCATATCAATCAACAGTTGCCATAAACCATTATCTAATTTTTGTACTGTAGTTTTTTCAATAATAAAAGTAACTTTGCTTGTCAAAATAATGCGTGAAGTCTGTATATCAGAAAAACTGTAACGTACATCTAATAACATACTTGATAATGTATTCTGTTTCTTTAAAGATGTATTTTGTGCGGAAAAATCAACTATAGGTAAATTGATAACTAAACGTGCAGGTTTATCCAAAATCTGCAAACGAACATTTGGCTTAGCATTAAAAACTGCAATAATACGCGTGTGAGTATTATCACCAATAGTTCGCAAATTAACAAGTTTTAAGGCATCTGCAGCTTGGATACTTGGTTGGAATACTAAAAAAAACAATAAAAAATATGGGACAAACAGAATAACATCGAAATAGGTTATTTTTAGCTTTTGGGTAATTTTTTTTTTTATCATTAAATAAAATACTCTAACATTAGTCATGATTGATCTCAATTGCATAAAAGCAATATTCCAAATTTACTCCATAGTTTTCAACAAATGATAAATCTTTGAATTTTTATATCTCTAAAAAACTAAATTAAAGCAATTCAAAGACATTATAATAGGATGCATTATATTGTTACTTGCCAAAACCATGATATCAACATAAAAGAACACTTATGCTTTCTAGCTGATAGACCATCTAAATTATCTGTAGTCCATATTAAGTTGTTTTTAGAAGATTTATTGCATATTACACATTTAGGCTTTTTATGGATAAAAATTCTTTATGTCACAAAAGCTAGGATTGCGTTATTTAAGATTCGCTGGTTCGGATGTCCGAACTTTTTAAAGATTGTTTTGCCGGAGACTTACAAAATTATGAGTCATACAAAACAGATGGAGATGATGTTGAGAAATGCTGTAAATACAGTTATGCATTTGCACGTAATATCCCATCCTGTTTTTCTGGTACCTCCCTTTTATGGCAGACAACCCTTTACCTTTGCGAACAGTTATACTGTTCGTTTGAGTAAAGTTGTATATGTCGCCTTTAGGATTTTAACTTATGTCAAACAAAATGCTTATAGATGCCTCCCATCCGGAGGAAACTCGTGTTGTTGTTGTTCACGGCAACAAAATTGAAGAACTTGATTTTGAATCAGAACATAAAAAGCAGCTTAAGGGGAATATTTATTTAGCACGTATTACGCGTGTAGAACCGTCTCTTCAAGCAGCTTTTGTAGAATATGGTGGCAATCGCCATGGTTTCTTAACATTTTCTGAAATTCATCCCGATTATTATCAAATTCCTATTGCTGATCGTCTTGCTCTTCTTGAAGAGGAAGAAAAAACGGCTGTAGGAGAAAATTATGCAGAGAATCCTCCTGAAGAAATAAACAAAAGTAAAAAACGCTCCAGAAAAACAAAAAAAGATGAGCGTAATAGTACCATGGCAGCGAATGTTGAAAATGATATAACATCTGAAGCAATAACACTTGATGATACAGAAGAAGTATTCAATGCAAATGTTTCTCATGATGATATCGAAATGGTTGGTGCAGAAGATGTACGTGAAGAACTCCCTACCTATCAGCGAAAACAAGGACGTCAGTATAAAATTCAAGAAGTGATTAAACGACGTCAAATTTTGCTAGTACAAGTTATTAAAGAAGAACGTGGTAATAAAGGTGCTGCACTCACAACATATTTATCTTTGGCGGGTCGTTACTCTGTTTTAATGCCTAATACAGCACGTGGTGGTGGTATTTCACGCAAAATCACGAATATACAAGACCGTAAACGTCTTAAAGAGATTGTAAAAGAATTAGCAGTTCCTAAGGGCATGGGTGTCATCTTACGAACTGCTGGAGCAAATAGAACAAAAGCTGAGATTAAACGCGATTATGAGTATCTCACGCGATTATGGGATACTGTTCGCACATTGACGTTAAAATCTACAGCACCATGTCTTGTCCATGAAGAAAGCAATCTTATCAAGCGCTCTATACGCGATCTTTACAATAAGAATATCAATGAAATTCTTGTTTCTGGTGATCAAGGATATCGTGAGGCGAAAGACTTCATGCGTATGCTCATGCCAAGTCATGCAAAAGTTGTGCAACCCTATCGCGATCCTATCCCTATTTTTGCACGCAACAATATCGAAATACAACTTGATAAAATGTTGCACCCACAAGTTTCTCTAAAATCTGGTGGTTATCTTGTTATTAATCAAACAGAAGCGCTTGTTGCTATTGATGTAAACTCTGGCCGCTCTACAAAAGAATTGTCTGTCGAAAAAACAGCTATACAAACTAATCTTGAAGCTGCAGAAGAAATAGCGCGTCAATTACGTTTACGTGATCTTGCTGGTTTGATTGTTATTGATTTCATTGATATGCTTGAAGAGCGCAATGTAAGACTGGTCGAAAAGAAGTTGAAAGAGTGCTTAAAAAGCGATCGTGCCCGTATTCAAGTTGGTCACATTTCACACTTTGGTCTTTTAGAAATGAGTCGTCAACGTATTCGCGTATCGGTTTTAGAAAGTACAACACAACCTTGCCCACATTGTGCAGGAACAGGAAATGTGCGTTCTGAATCATCGATTGCTTTACATGTCATGCGCTCAATTGAAGAATATCTTCTTCGTAATCCGCAACATAATATTACTGTGCGTACACCTGTCACAACAGCGCTCTATGTATTAAACCACAAACGTAATATTCTTGTTAATTTAGAAGCGCGCTTTAAATTGAATATCAGTATTGAAGCAGATGATAGCATTGGAACGCAACATCTCATTATTTCTAAGGGTACAATAGCGGAGCCAATTTCTCAACCACCGTTAATTGTTGAAGATGATGATAAAGAGGAAGCTAAAGATACAATTTTAATAGACAGCGCATCTATCGAAGATAAAATCCCTGTTGAAATGAACCAGAAACATCGGCGTAAAAAACGTCAAGATGAGATTAATGACGATTCTTTTTCCAGCATTCATAAAAAAGACAATACGCTAAATGAAGATTCTCGTCGTCGGGGACGTCGTCGCGGACGTCGCGGTGGTCGTCGGAATCAAGAAAATGGTTTTTATCAGCTTCGTATTCCTTATGCAGAACCAGTAGGAGATTTTGCTAAGCGGGCGTTAGAAGAAATTAAAACAGCACATCGTAAACGCCGCGCTTCAGCGACTAAATCTGTTCAATTTGAGGAAGCCAAAAGTGATACACAACATTTAAATATAGAACAAAATGAAGTTGTAGAAATTGAGATGGTTGTAAAACCTCAAAAACGTAAAACACGTTCTTCAAAAACAATTCAAAATCAACAAATCCTTGAGAACGATCAGAATGTAAAAGCACCAGAAATTTTGGAAGAAAAATCTACAACAAGCTCGATACATAAAGCTAAAACAAAAAAAATAGATAAATCTTCTAATGAAATGATGGAAAAAGAATCTACAGAAGTTAAAAAATCTACACCACATAAAACACGTAAAAAATCACTTTCTCAAAAATCAACACCAAAAGAAGAAACATCAGAACAAAAAATTCTAGAAGAGGAAACTGTTAAAGTAGATTCCTCTAAAATTGAAGAGAAAGTTAGTCATCCTGTTGTCATATCATCAGTTCCTGACGATGCTCCTAAAACTGGACGTGTTGGTTGGTGGAAACGCAGAAATTCTTCTAAAAGTTAAGGTATAAGAAAACCGCCACAAAATATTTGTGGCGGTTTTGGTAAGTAAATATAGAAAATTTTACATTTATTATTATTTTTGTTTAGCTTTTTCCTGTTCGGCACGCATACGATCTTCAATTTCTTTTTGATTTGATTGAATAGCTTGCTGCAATTTTATTTGCTCTTGTTGAAAATCTTTTTCTTCCATACCAGGTCCTGTGTATGCCGCTGTGAATCCACTAAGAGAAAATTCAATAGGATTAGCTGAGCCTCGGAAATTAATTGTGGTTACAACCATTTTCGAACCGCTTTTCATAGCAGTAATAAGCTTATCATCTAAGACATCATTGGCAATACAGCTTGGCCCATTGCAAATAATATAAGGAATTTTTTTAGAGAAATTATCTCCTATTTGAATATGAACACCTTCTGGCAAAAAGCGACCTGTAGGTACTTGAATGCCTATGCGTTTTTCGTTTTGTTTTCCTTTTATTTCAACGAGATTAAAAGCCGTCAAAGGCTGTCCAGTATTTGATACAACCGTATTCATTGTATTACAAACATCAACA
Organism: Bartonella sp. 220B; assembly: GCF_026930205.1. GTDB lineage: Bacteria > Pseudomonadota > Alphaproteobacteria > Rhizobiales > Rhizobiaceae > Bartonella. Next base: position 41,066 of record NZ_JANHOI010000007.1, read on the forward strand.
TCATGCTGTTTACTACAAACCTTATACCAACCTTGAGATAAAGTTTGCGCACCCGCAGAACTATGGGTTGTAAGAAAAAGGGCAGCAGCTCCAGCTAATACTGAAACAACGGAAAAAATATTTTTGTGCGACATGGTTAAGTTAGTCCTTTCAACGCGCTTGTACAATAATCCCAATATTAGGAATATTAAATATGATTTTAATCAAGTATATTAAATTCAACCAATGAAATGATATCCACTTTATGCTTCTTACTGCAAGATAAAGAAAAAAGTCAAATCTGTAGAAAAAAGTTACAAATAGAAAATGAAACTCTTATGCACTCATATACAGCATCCCCCCCTTTTATGGTATTAGTCTTTTATAAAATTTATCCATAAAATACCTTAGTGCGAAGGAATAAAGTAAGATCGCATAAACAAATCAATATTGCAATATAATTAAAGTAAACTCCTATGTTATTTTACAACTATTATTACTTTAACTTTCATTATATTTATAGTTCTTTTTTTAAGCTATGGAGCTCTAGTAGTAGGCATTGCAATGCATGGAGCTCTCAAATTATGAGATATATTTGAATATCCCCCTTATGTATCCTCCTGATGCAAATCAAAAAGGTTAAGCTCCTTATAGTGTTGTTGGAATATTTGATGAATCAAATCCATTTGTCATCCACAGTTTTAGAACAATCACAAAGGGACTTTTCTCTGATGAAAAATTTTTTAGTCTTGTTTATGAAACAATGAGGATATGTTCTCGTGATGAAGCTTTTACATTTATAGCCTTTTGGCAGAAAAAGTTGAATTAAACAATGAGCGCATTGAAATTATCTTTTTTCTTAATCCAAAGGTGTGCTTTTCAGATGGAAAACCTATAATAGTTGAGACGTTTTACTCACAATAAAGCTTCTTGAAGATAAAGGAAGCCCCCATGTGATGGCTATATGAAACAGATAGAATTCGTTGTAAAAGTTGGATTATGGTATTAAAATGCATTTTACACTCAAAAGATCGTGAATTTCCACTTCTTTTGGCAAGCGTCATGATTAACTACCCTAACATGCTGTTAATATTGATGATTTTGAAAAAAATGGGGTGAAATAAAATTCCAAGAAGCAGTCTCTCTATTATTGAGCATGTTAATCCAAGTGAACGAATTATCTATAAATGCAATACTTTTTCCGATTTTACCTTTTCATTTTGAAATAAGAATCGTTGATAATAGCCGATATACTCTATCACTTACCTGAACAATGGGGAGCGCATTGGTTATAATTAATATCCCACATATAATACATCGCCTTATAGGTATAGTCTTCCAACTTGGGGACGTGAATAAATGAGCTACCTTTAGTGGAACCATTCTTCAATATGAGAACCTATGCGGTTTATAATATTCTTTCTTCTATTGGGAAGCATGATATCATGTAGTTTTTTGACAGCTTTACACATTGAAGGAATCTTTTTCACATCTGAAGGATTACGTATTATCGTATCCCTTATAGCATTCATTACGTCTTTTTCAAAATCAGAAAAATTTTCAAAATTATATTTAAAATGATTTACCATCATAACTTCTTTCATGCCCTCGATAAACTCTTGATCTATGAATTTAATTGCATCGTTCACCCAGCTAAAATTTTCTTTTTTTCCAACCAAAATCTTTACGTAACAAAGGACCTACGTCTGTGTACAACATATTTTCATGAATTTTACACATGAGAATAAATTGCGGATAAGTTCTTAATATCTCATTAATCTCTTTTTCCTTAAAATATCCCTCCTCATCCAATCCGAGTGCATATAAACCTTGTGATCTCAGATGTTTCTGTGCTTTAAATTAACTTCTCTTCATACTCCCCTGCTTCATAAGCTCTTGCCCTATGTGCTCTGTCTATTAAATCCTCTCGTTCTTCAACTAAAGCACGTAATTTCGAATTAAGATTATCACTCTTGCTAATAAGATCTCTTTGTTCCTGTATAAGTTTATGATATTCTGTCTTAGGAACTCGAATTTGTGAAAGCGTCCAATCAGCAAATGTGTTTTTAATAAACTTTATTCTGTTTTCAATAACTTGCAATCTTTCTTTAAGTCGCTTGCACTTTTCATTAAAAGTTAAACCAGAAAGAGATAACTCTGTTAAACTAAACTCAGCATGTGCGTTTTTAAATCCACAGATTGAAATTAATAATAAAAAGGCATTCCATTCTATGTTGGAGTCTCTCATTATGGCTGTGCTATTTAATTTATTTCTTTTATTGTATCAATATGTATTATATTGGAAGGCTTAAAATGAATATTTCAAGAGTCTTTTTATTTGCAAACTAAAAGTTTCTTTTTATAAAAACTTAACAACAAAATATTTTATGAATATGCTTTAATGAAATGATTTATCACTTTGAATTATAAAAAGAAATTTTAAACAGTATGTTTCTCTACCATTTCTACAAGCTGTGTCATAATAGTTGCTGCTCCAACAAGTCTCTCATCCACTGTAGTCCAATCACGAACAAGAACAATACTCTGATCTGGTCGGATTTTTGCCATCGCGCCTTGTTTTCCAATCCACTGAACAAGAGCAACACTATTCGCAAAATAATTATTGCGAAATTGTATAACCATCCCTTTTGGTCCAGCATCTACTTTTTCTACATGGGCTTTTCGACACAGTGTTTTGATATAAAAGACTTTAAGGAGGTGCTGAACTTCAAGTGGTAAAGGACCAAAACGATCTATTAACTCAGCCGCAAATTCATCAATTTGTTCTAAATTATCAAATTCTGTCAAACGACGATAAAGTCCCATACGGAGTGATAAATCAGGTACAAAACCTTCTGGTATCATAACAGTTGTACCAAGTGAAATCTGAGGAGACCATTGCTTGTCTTCCTTATGCCCACCATCTTTTAATTCAATAACAGCTTCTTCAAGCATTTTTTGATAGAGCTCAAATCCAACTTCTTTAATATGCCCAGATTGCTCTTCACCTAAAAAATTACCTGAACCGCGAATATCCATGTCATGACTCGCCAATTGAAAACCAGCCCCCAATGTATCAAGAGATTGTAAAACTTTAAGGCGACGATCAGCAGCAGGTGTTAAAACTTTACCAGAAGGATAGGTAAAGAGTGCATAAGCACGTTGTTTTGAACGCCCTACCCTACCACGCAATTGATAGAGAGCGGCAAGACCAAACATCTCAGCACGATGCACAATTAATGTATTAGCTGTTGGAATATCAAGGCCTGATTCAATAATAGTTGTAGATAGCAGAACATCATATTGCCCATCATAAAATGCATTCATAATATCATCAAGCTGTCCAGCGGGCATTTGCCCATGAGCAACGACGAATTTGAGTTCGGCAACATGCGTTTTGAGATATTCTTCTATAAAACCAAGATCAGAAATGCGAGGACAAACATAAAAACTTTGTCCACCACGGTAATATTCTCGAAGCAATGTTTCGCGTATAACAAGTGAATCAAAAGGTGCAATAAAGGTACGAACTGCCATTCTATCAATGGGAGGCGTTGTTATCAGTGAAAGTTCACGTATCCCTGATAATGCTAACCCTAAAGTACGTGGTATGGGGGTTGCTGAAAGTGTGAGAACATGAATATCACTTTTAAGCTCTTTTAAACGCTCTTTATGCTTGACACCAAAATGTTGCTCTTCATCAATGATAAGAAGGCCTAGCCGTAGAAAATTAACTGCATCACTCAATAAGGCATGCGTTCCAATAACAATATCAATCGTACCATCTGAAATCCCTTTTTTGACTTGCGCAAGTTCTTTAGTTTTCACAAGCCTTGAAGCGTGGCCAATTTTAATGGGTAGTCCTTGAAAACGTGAAATAAAAGTTTTGTAATGTTGTCGCGAAAGCAAAGTTGTTGGCACAACAACAGCAACCTGATAACCATTTAATGCTGCAACAAAAGCACTTCGAATAGCGACTTCCGTTTTTCCAAAACCAACATCACCACATATCAAACGATCCATCGGTTTTCCTGAAGCTAAATCATCTAAAACAGCATCAATCGCATCCATCTGATCTTCCGTTTCCTCATAAGGAAAACATGCAACAAATTCATCAAATGGTCCAATTGGTGGAACTAAAGCAGGTGCCGAACACAGAGCACGCTCTGCTGCTATATGTATCAACTGACCAGCCATTTCCAATAAATGTTTTTTCAGTCGTGTTTTTCGTGCTTGCCAACCAACCCCACCTAATTTATCTAACGCGACATCCGTTCTTTCCGATCCATAACGTGAAAGAAGTTCAATATTTTCAATGGGTAAAAAAAGCCGATCCCCTCCAGCATACTGAATTTCCAGACAATCTTGCAAAACTCCTGTTGTCTTAATGGTTTTAAGACCAATAAATTGTCCAATACCATGATCAATATGCACAACAAGATCGCCAGAATTTAAAGCCGCAATCTCAGAAATAAAATTTTTATTGTTTTTACGCCGTTTTGGTGATCTTATTAGTCGATCGCCAAGGATATCTTGCTCTGTTATGATAGCAAAATCTTCCACTTCAAAGCCGTGCTCTATCATTATAACAGCTGCTGTTATATGATCGCGTGGTGTTGCTTTAACAGTTTGTAACGATTTTACAATATCTATTTTTTGTAACCCATGCTCTTCAAGAACTTGTAACAAACGGTTTAGAGATCCTTCACTCCAACACGCTAAAAGCACCTTTTTGCCCGCAGCACGCAATGAGGCGATATGATGAACAACACTTGAGAAAACATTCTTTTCATGCGCATTACGCTCTTTTACAAAATCATATCCCTGTTTAACATTTGCGTGAACAATGGTTTGTTCTGAATTTTGTGGAACATTAAAAGGTGTAAAATCAATATGCTGTCCAGAGTGTTGTGCACGCTCTAAAATATGTTTTGGTGTTAAATAGAGAAGGCTAGGTTCTATCGGATGATAAGAAGTAGAATTTTCTTTATCACTTTCACGCTCCTTGCGTGCATTATAATAATCTTCAATAAGGCGATAACGCTCAACGAGCACTTCTTCTATGAGATGTTCAAAAACAAGAGGAAAATTATCACAATAGTCAAAAAAACTGTCAAGCTTCTCATAAAAAAAAGGCAACCAATGTTCCATACCGGAAAAGCGTCGCCCTTGAGAAAGCGCTTCATAAAGCATATTGTTTTTTTGAGATACACCGAATGTACGAATATAATTGCTTTTAAAACGGTTTACATATTCTGGTGCAAGAACAACTTCACTCATCGAGTGTAAGAAAAACTCAGTTTTTTGCTTTGTCGTTCTTTGTGTTTCTGAATCAAATATGCGAATAGTTTCTAAGGTATCACTAAAAAAATCAAGCCGCAAAGGTTCAGCATCAACGGGAGAAAAAATATCAAGAATCCCTCCTCTTACAGCAAATTCACCAACATCTCGAACAACGGTAACACGCTCAAAACCATTGCATTCTAGAGATTGAATTAAATGCCTCATATGAATACGTTGTCCAACCCGTGCGTGAATTATCTGAGTTTTAATCATTTCACGTGGGGGTAATTTTTGTATAATTGCATTTGCTGTTGTTAATATAATTGCGGCACGTGGTTTCTGACGCAAATTTGCTATATGGGTTAAAGTTGACAAGCGACGTGCTGTAATAGCAACTCCAGGGGACACACGATCATAGGGTAAACAATCCCATGCTGGGAATTGAAATACAGGCAAATTTGGTTCAATAAAATTTAAAACTTGCTGCAAATGAGCAATCTTTGTTCCATCACGGACAACGTAGACGAGGGGTTTATCCTGTGCCATTGTAGAACACAATTTAACCAGTGCAAAGGCTTCAAATCCGTCAATGACACCATCAAAGATCATATGGGAAGAAAGATGTTGGGGAATAACTATTTTTTTGAACATAGACACAGAGATCAATTTAAATTTATGCAAATATGATAGTTTATAATGTCACGAAAAAGTGGGCTATCAACTTCAAAGGGGGGCAAAATTTCTCCAGTAACCCATGTAAGTAAATCACGATCATCAAAAGATAGTATATACTCAAGTTCAGAAAGCATCTTATCACTCATTCCAGCAATATGAGCATTGACATAATGTCCAAAAATAAGATCCATTTCACGAATGCCGCGGTGCCACGCACGAAAAACCAACCGACGACGACGTGCGTCTAGTTGATTTCCATCGACGTCAAAATCTGTCATAAAAGATCTCCTTGAATTAAAAAAAGTGATATAGGTAAGCTTTTCAATTTATGGAATAAATTTGTACCTTACTTTTAAGGAAGTTCTATAATCTTTTGTTCTTTAAGTGTAATACGACGATGCATTTGTTTTGCTAAAGCGTAATTGTGTGTTGCAATAAGAGCAGAAAGACCAGACTGACGAACAAGGATAGATAAAGCTTGAAAGACATAAGCTGAAGTTATTGGATCAAGATTTCCTGTAGGTTCATCAGCTAAAAGAACCGAAGGGCCGTTTGCTACTGCTCGTGCAATAGCAACACGTTGTTGTTCTCCTCCCGATAACTCTGAGGGACGATGGTTAGCACGATGAGAAACACGCAAATACGTCAATAATTTGCGTGCACGGTCTTCTGCTATGGATTTTTTTAATCCTGCTATCATTTGCGGTATCATGACATTTTCTAATGCTGTAAATTCTGGAAGTAAATGATGAAATTGATAGACAAAACCGATATCATGTCTTCTGATGGCTGTTCGCTCACTATCAGAACGCTTCGCACAAGAAATTCCTCGTAATATCACATCACCAGCGGTTGGTTTTTCCAATAACCCAGCAATATGAAGAAGTGTTGATTTCCCAGCACCAGATGGTGCAACAAGTGCAACAAGTTCTCCACGATTAAGAACAAAATTCGCTTTATCCAAAATAACGAGAGGTTTATGACTCTCAAAAAAATGTTGCTCAATCTCTACAAGCTCTAAAATTGCTGTCATTACTCATACCTTAAAGCTTGTACAGGATCTAGCTTAGCAGCGCGCCATGCTGGAATGAGTGCAGCAAGAAATGACAAAAACAAAGCCATTACAGCAACTAAGACTGTCTGCCTCCAATCAATTTCTGCAGGCAATTTTGTTAAAAAATAAAGTTGAGGATTAAAAACATCTACATTAAATAACCAAGAGACAAAATCTTGAATATGATTGATATTCGTACTGGCTATGATACCAAAAATTAAGCCCAATATTGTTCCAATCAATCCAATCATCATACCAGTGACAATAAATATACGCATGACCGCACTTTGTTGTGCTCCCATCGTGCGTAAAATTGCAATATCATGGCTTTTATCTTTTACAAGCATAATCAATCCTGAAATAATATTCAAAGCAGCAACAAGAACGATTAGAGAAAGAATGAAAAACATAACATTTCGTTCAATCTGTAAGGCAGAAAAAAAAGCCTGATTGCGTTCCCGCCAATCAATTAAATAGATCTGTTGATCAACGACTTTCTCTATAATTGGTTTTATTCGATCAACAGCATCAGGATTATTGAGAAAGAGTTCTAGAGACTGAATCTTATCTCCTAAATTAAAAAACATTTGTGCTTCATGAAGAGGCATAAAAACAAAGATTGAATCATATTCAGACATACCAACTTCAAAAATAGCAGCGACTTTATAAGCTTTCACCCGCGGAGTAACCCCAAAAGGAGTTTCATCACCATCTGGAGTAATAATACGAAGATAACGCCCAACGGTAAGCCCCAATTTTGTAGCCAAACCACTTCCAATTGCCACACCCTCTTCTTTATCAAATTGAGCAAGTGAACCCAACTTAATATTTTGAGAGATTGTTTTAAGCTTTTCTAAATCTTGTTTACGCATACCACGAACTAACGCACCAGAACCTCCTTCAAGTTCACCTTGAACAAGTGCTTGGCCTTCAATAACAGGCAAAGAAAATTTTACACCATTTACAGATTCTAAAGAAGAAATAAGCGTTTTATAATCAGAAAAGCCAGAATGCACTGCCTGAACAATAAGATGCCCATTCATACCAAGAATACGATTGAGAAGCTCTGTTCGGAAACCATTCATCACCGCCATAACAACAACCAGAGCAAATACACCCAACATAATCCCAATAAGAGAAATGATTGAAATAACAGATGCAACAACGTGTTTTTTATTGGGAATCATATAACGAAAAGCAATCATCCATTCATAAGACAAAAACCATTTGCTACTCAACCTCTTCATAATATTGCCTATAAACTGACAGAAAATTGTTTGAGTATATCTTCAACCGTTAAAGATTTTTTTACACCTGTTTTTCGATCTTTCATTTCAACTTCATTTTTTGCGATGCTTTTAGGTCCAACAATGATTTGTATTGGTAAACCAATTAAATCCATTGTTGCAAATTTTGTTCCAGGACGCTCATTTCTATCATCCAATAATGGATCAAAACCAGCATGTTTTAACCCCTGATAGAGCGTTTCACAGGAATGCGTACATTTCTCATCTTCTGGTTTCATATTGATAATACCAAAATCAAATGGTGCCATAGAGCTTGGCCAAATAATACCATTTTCATCATGGAAAGCTTCAATAGCAGCCGCAACAAGACGTGAAGGCCCAATGCCATAAGATCCCATCGAGACAACATGCTCTTTTCCATCTTGCCCCATAACTTTTGCTCCCATTGGAGCGGAATATTTCGTACCAAAGTGGAAAATATGCCCTACTTCAATACCACGTGCGGAAAGACGGTTCTTTTCAGGAACTTTAGACCACTCTTCGTCATTATGCATTTCCTCTGTCGCTGCATAAAAAGATGTCCACTGTTTAACAATATCAGCTAAAACAGCTTTATCATTAAAATCAATTGAGCTATCTGGAACAGTAAGTTCAAGAAATTGTTTATCACAGAATATAGCACTCTCCCCTGTTTCCGCCAAAATAATAAATTCATGACTGAGTTCACCACCAATCGGGCCTGTATCAGCACGCATGGGAATTGCTTTTAAGCCAAGACGAGAAAAAGTACGTAAATAAGCAATAAACATACGATTATAAGATGTTTGAGAACCTTCATAATCAAGATCAAAAGAATAAGAATCTTTCATTAAAAACTCTCGCGAACGCATCACTCCAAAACGAGGACGGATTTCATCACGAAATTTCCATTGAATATGGTACAAGTTGAGCGGAAGATCTTTGTAAGAACGAATATAGGAACGGAAAATATCTGTTACCATCTCTTCATTTGTTGGACCATAAAGTAAATTACGCTTTTGACGATCTTTAATGCGGAGCATTTCCAAACCATAATCATCATAACGACCACTTTCACGCCAAAGATCAGCAGATTGAATTGTCGGCATTAATATTTCTATAGCACCAGCACGTTCTTGTTCTTCTCGAATAATTTTACAGACTTTATCTAGCACTTTTTTACCTAAAGGAAGCCAAGAATAAATTCCTGAAGTTTGTTGTCGAATCATACCAGCACGCAACATCAATCGATGAGAAACAATCTCTGCTTCCTTAGGATTCTCTTTTAAAAGTGGAAGAAAATATTGAGAAAGACGCATTGAAATAATTAACTCCTAATCAGTCCTATCACATTGGAACAATTTAAATAGTGTGTATGCACGTCTATAGCTTTGTTCCGAATGCTTGTAACCATAACAATCATATTGTTGAAAATTTATGTATTCCATTCTCTATTAAGTTTATTTTTTGCAATAAAATAATTGTATAATTCTTTTTCCTCTTTCTTTCATTAAAAAGAAAATAACATAATACTAAAATGTTTCATTTTGACTGATGTAAAAAAACTGTACAAACAGGCTTTTTTTGCCAAGCTTCATTGACAGCAGCTCTTACTGCACACCGTGTTGCTTCTCGAATAAGTTCATTATTTTTTCGTTTAATGCGTGGAATACTATAAAATGTATTTTCCACAACATTTAAGAGAATATTTTTTAAACTCTCCCCTTTTCCATTATTTTCAGGTAATCCGAAAGTATTTAAACCAATATCGCCCAATAATTCATGTTTACTATTCATATGGAGAGAAACAGCAACATAACCGGCATAACTTAATTTACGACGTTCGCGGATTCCTAATTCATCTTCATCTCCAATAAGACAACCATCCTTATAGATACGACCAACAGGAACTTGATCAATAACCTCTACAGGTTCTGGTGCAAGGCGTAACATACTACCATTTCTAATATTCGAAACAATTTCAATTCCAGCTTGACGCGCTAAAGCTGCCTGAGCAGTAAGATGGATTGCTTCTCCATGGACAGGAACAAGTATCTGTGGTTTTACCCAATCATACATCTGTATAAGTTCTAAACGACGAGGATGACCTGAAACATGAACAAGAGCATCCTCATTCGTAATAACTTTAACTCCCATATCAATGAAACGGTTTTGTATTTCAAGAATAGCTTTTTCATTTCCTGGTATACTTCGTGATGAATAAATAACGGTATCACCAGCAGAAAGTGCAATATTTCTCATGCCATTGCGTGACAATTTTGCTAAGGCAGCACACGGCTCTCCTTGGCTACCTGTTACGATTAAAACGATCTCTTTGCGTGGGATATAACCATAATCATCTTCCGTAATAAATGGAGCTAAACCATCCATATAACCAAGCTCTTGCGCGACCATAATACTGCGCTTTAACGAACGTCCAACAACAAGAACTTGGCGCCCAGCAGATTCAGCAGCAAGAGCAATTGAACGTATTCGACCAACATTAGAGGAAAAAGTAACGATTGCCACTTGCCCCTCAGCTTTCGAAAAAATTTCAGAAAGATTTGTCTGAACTTGCTGTTCCGATGGTGTTATACCATCTCGACATGCATTCGTGGAATCGCAAAGCAGTGCTAATACACCTTTATTGCCTAAAGTGCGAAATCTCTTTTCATCTGTCATAGCGCCAAGAGAGGGCGTATGATCAATTTTCCAATCGCCAGTGTGGATAACAGTGCCTAAAGACGTTGTAATCGCTAAAGATACAGATTCTGGAATTGAATGATTAACGGCAAGAGCTTCAATGGCAAAGGGGCCAACCTGAAAACAATCACCAGATTGAAAAATATTGAGTGGAATTTTATAAGATTCAAAATCTGATTGCTTTTTACTTTCCAATAAGCCTGCCGTAAAAGGCGTACAATAAAGTGGAACTTGTAACTTTGGCCATAAATCAAGGACAGCACCATAATGGTCTTCGTGAGCATGTGTTAAAATAAGTCCACGCACATTGTGTTTTTCACTCTCTAGAAACCGAATATCAGGTAAAATAAGATCTACTCCTGGTAATTCAGGACCAGAAAAACTCACTCCCATATCAACAATGAGCCATTCACGAGAACTCTGTAGTCCAAATCCATAAGCAGCGAGATTCATCCCTATTTCACCTACCCCTCCTAAAGGTAAAAAAACAAATTCGCTCCCATTGGTTGCAACCATAAATATCTCCTAAGTTATTAAAATAATCTGATGGTGAAATAAAATTTCCATAAATTAATAACGACCCGCATGAGCAGAAGCAGCTAAACCAAAATGAACATCTCCAGCTGTTATAATGGCTGGCTGACTATTTTTTTGTTTTATGATACAGTTAAAATCACTATCAAGACCATCAAAAATACCCTCAATGATTTTTTCATCATTGATTATTTTAACATGCTGTCCAAGATGAACAGAATAGGAAAGCCATTTTTTGCGGATTATATCAACTCCTTCTGATTGTTTCCAAAGAAGATAATTTTTAGAAAAACACTCCGCCAAAACTGTAAATAACAGTTCTTCTTCAACATGCAAACCAATATTACTTAAACTTGAAGTAGGATACGGTGCGTCTTTATAATGATGTTTTACATTGATTCCAATACCAATAACCAATGCATAGCATTGTGATGGCAATTTAAAAATCTCAAGTAAAATTCCAGAGCTTTTAGCTCCTCCTAGCAAAATATCATTTGGCCATTTTAAAAGAACAATATTATTCGCTTTCTTTTCATCCTTTATAAAATGTTTTATTGCTTCTACTACACTCACTCCAGCAACAAAACCAAGTTGAGCAGCAGTTTGATGAACAATATCGTCAATTAACAAAAGACTAGAATAAAGGTTCCCTTTCGGACTAAACCATGTTCGACCTCTTCGCGCTCTTCCTTGTGATTGTTCTTGTGCAACAACCCAAAGATAACCCTGATGACCAGCTTGCGCTTTTCGTTGTGCAACAAGATTCGTTGAATCAACGCTTTCATATGATTCAACAGTGTATCCTTGTTTTTGTGTAAAATCTGATAAAATATAAACCATATCTATTAAAACAATGCGACTGCCGCTTTTTCTGCTAATTCAGCAAACCAAACTCCAAAAAGCGTATAAAATAAAATGAATAATGCAGAAAGACCGAGACAAAATTGAAGCTCATTCGATAAAACAATAAAATGTGCCTTTGCTTCATCAAACCACATAATCTTGATGACTCGCAAATAGTAGAAAGCTCCAACAACAGACGCTATCATCCCAACGACAGCAAGTGGAATAAGTCCAGCATGAACAGCAGCAGAAAATGTATACCATTTTCCAAAAAAACCGGCCATGGGTGGAATACTAGCTAAAGAAAAAAGCTGTAGTGTCATCACAACAGCCATAAACGGATGTGTCTTTACTAACCCTGAGAGATCATAAATATTTTCAACATTTCCACCCTTAGAGCGCATCCCAAGAATAAAAGCAAATGAGCCAAGCGTCATGCCAAGATAAATAGTCATATACAGAATAACACTTTTTATTCCAAGCATATCTCCAGCAGCTAAACCAACAAGCGCATACCCCATATGACCAATTGATGAATAAGCCATTAAACGTTTAATATTGTTCTGACCAATTGCTGCGAATGCACCAAGTATCATTGATGCAATTGCCATGAATATCAAAATTTGCTGCCATGCAGGCATAGAGCCGTCAGAATTACTGAGTGGCATAAAAGTCATAACAATAACACGAATAATGAGTGCCATCGCAGCAACTTTAGGAGCACTAGCAAAAAATGCTGTAATAGGTGTTGGTGCTCCTTCATAAACATCAGGTGTCCACATATGAAAGGGAACGGCAGAAATTTTGAAAGCCAAACCAGCTAAAATAAAAACAATTCCCAAAATAATTCCCAATTGTAAATTTTCACCTTTTAAAGCAAGAGAAATTTCGTGAAAACCAATTTGACCAGTAAAACCATAAAGCAAAGAAATACCATAGAGCAATAATCCTGAAGATAACGCTCCTAAAACAAAGTATTTTATCCCAGCTTCAGAAGATTTTACGTTATCACGATTGATGGCAGCTAAAACATATAAAGATAAAGATTGTAATTCTAATCCCATATAAAGTGAAAGCATATTACCAGCTGAAATCATCAGCATCATACCAAGAGTCGCTAAAAGAACGAGTATAGGAAATTCAAATACATCGAATTTTTGAGAGTTCGTAAAACCAACAGACATAATAAGAGAAAAAAGTGCCCCAATGAGCGTCAAAATTTTCATATAACGACCGAAAGAATCGATAATGAGTGCATTAGTTTGAAATAAGCCGCTTTTCGGAAAAACGGCAATAATCACAATGGTTGCAATAAGAAGGGCAATGGTCAAACCCGTTACAGTTAAAGAGGAACGTGTATTAGAATAAACACCAATCAAAAGTAAGACTACTGCTCCTAATGCTATTAAAATTTCTGGAAGAATTAAGACCAATTGAGCTATGATTTCAGTTTGCATGAGCATTCTTCCCTTATCTAGTGCAGTTTATTGATGAGGGCTTCTACGGAAAACGCCGTTGCTTTAAGTATAGGCGTTGGATAGATACCAAAAAATATTGTAAGAACAACCATTGGATAAAGAATAAATTTCTCTCTTACAGAAAGATCCATCAGAACCTTTAAATTCTCTTTATCTAAAGAACCAAAAACCACACGCCGGTAAAGATAAAGTGCATAAGCAGCAGACAAAATAACACCCGTCGTCGCAAAAACAACAATCAATTTATTGACTTGAAAAACACCTATTAAGGTTAAAAATTCACCTAAAAATCCTGAGCTTCCAGGCAAACCAACATTTGCCATAGTGAAGATTAAGAAAACAACAGCATATTTAGGCATATTATTAACAAGACCACCAAAAGCTGAAATTTCACGTGTATGAAGACGATCATAAATAACCCCGACACAGAGAAATAAAGCCGCGGAAACAATTCCATGCGAGAGCATCTGATAAATAGCACCTTGGATACCCTGTTCATTCGCAGCAAAAATACCCATTGTTACATATCCCATATGCGCTATTGAAGAATAAGCAATAAGTTTTTTTATGTCATTTTGAACAAGTGCAACCAGCGATGTATAAATAATAGCGATAAGCGATAATGTGAAAACGAGCGGAGCAAGATCAGCTGAAGCGATAGGAAACATCGGTAAAGAAAAACGGAGAAAACCATATCCACCTAATTTGAGTAAGACACCGGCTAAAATAACTGAACCAGCCGTGGGCGCTTCTACGTGAGCATCAGGCAACCATGTATGGACCGGCCACATGGGCATTTTAACCGCAAAAGAAGCAAAGAAGGCAAGCCATAACCAAATTTGCATATGCGCAGGAAATTGATAAGTTAATAAAGTCGGTATATCAAGTGTTCCAGCTTGCCAATACATCAGCATAAGAGCAACCAGCATAAGCACTGAACCAAGTAAAGTGTAAAGGAAAAACTTTATACTTGCATAAACACGTCGTGGGCCGCCCCAAACACCTATGATAATAAACATTGGAATAAGACTGCCTTCAAAAAAAACATAAAACAACATTGCATCAAGAGCACAAAAGACTCCAATAATTGCAACTTCAAGAAGAAGAAAAGCAATCATATAGGCTTTTAATCTATCTTTAATATTTTCCCAACTTGCTAAAATACAGAAAGGCAAAAGAAACGCTGAAAGAACGACAAAGAGGATAGAAATACCATCAACCCCCATATGGTAACTGATCCCTCCTCCTAACCAATTGGTTTTCTCAACCATTTGAAAATGAGCATCTGTATGATCAAAACCCGCCCAAATAATTAAGGAAATAATAAAAACAAACACAGTCGTAAAAAATGCTACATTGCGTATATTATGTCGCGCTGCTTCGCTATCGTCTTTAATAAACAAAATCAGAAGCACACCAACAAGCGGCAAAAATGTAACTGTAGAAAGAATAGGCCAATCGGTCATCAGTTTACGCCCCCGATCATCATCCATGTGATCAACAATGCAACACCTATAAGCATCGCAAATGCATAGTGATAAAGATAACCTGTCTGCATCCGAACCACTCTATTTGTAATATCAACAACACGTGCTGCAATACCATTCGGACCAAGACCATCAATAATCTTACCGTCTCCCACTTTCCAAAGAAAGAAACTCACTTTGAAAGCAGAACGAACAAATAAAAAGTTATAGAATTGATCAAAATACCATTTTTGGTAAAGAAAATTATACACTCTCGGCATAACTCTAGCTATTTTTTTAGGAAGAGAGGGGAAAGAAATGTAAAATAAATAGGCTACTATAAAACCAAGAATCATTGCTATGAATGGAGACCATTTCACCAAATTGGACACATTATGAGCCTCATGAAGAATGTGATTATGGTCGCTTGTAAACAATGCACTCTTCCAAAAAGAATCATACAGATCACCAAAAAAATAAGGTTGAAAAACGAAACCAGCAAATATTGCTCCAATAGATAAAATCAAGAGTGGAATCAACATAACGGGAGGGGATTCATGAACATGATGCATCACATCGACCGTCGCTCGTGGTTTGCCGTGAAATGTCATAAAGATAAGCCGCCAAGAATAAAAACTTGTCAATAAGGCAGCAAAAACAAGAAGAGAAAAAGCATATCCTGAAGCGATATTATGTGAAGCAAAAGCAGACTCTATAATTGCATCCTTGGAAAAAAAACCGGCAGTCCCAAAAACTGTTCCTGGAATTCCAACACCCGTCAATGCAACGGTTCCGATCATCATCATCCAATAAGTTGTCTTTATATGTTTGCGTAACCCACCCATTTTTCGCATATCTTGTTCATCAGAGACGGCATGAATAACAGAGCCCGCCCCAAGAAATAATAAAGCTTTAAAAAAAGCATGCGTAAAAAGATGGAAAACAGCTGCTCCATAAGCTCCAACACCTAATGCAACAAACATATAACCAAGTTGTGAACATGTAGAGTAAGCAATCACACGTTTAATATCATTTTGAACCAATCCTACAGTTGCCGCAAAAAATGCCGTCGTTGCTCCAATAATAATAATGACTGTCAAAGCAATGGAAGAAAGTTCAAAAATTGGCGACATACGCGCAACCATAAAGACACCAGCTGTTACCATTGTTGCTGCATGAATAAGCGCCGATACAGGCGTTGGTCCTTCCATTGCGTCAGGAAGCCATGTATGTAAAAGAAATTGCGCTGACTTTCCCATTGCGCCAATAAACAATAAAAGACAAGTAACGGTAATTGCTTTTTGTCCATCAAGCTGCCAACCTAAAAACGTTACATTTTGTATGAAGCTTTTGTCTGCCGCTTTTGCAAAAATAGAAGAAAAATCAACTGATTGGAATAAAACAAAAATGCTAAAGATTCCTAGAAGAAAACCAAAATCTCCAACACGGTTGACTACAAAAGCTTTCATTGCAGCTTTATTGGCTGAATCTCGCTGAAACCAAAAACCAATAAGTAAATAAGAAGCAAGTCCAACACCTTCCCATCCAAAAAACATCTGAATCAAATTATTAGATGTCACCAACATCAACATCATAAACGTAAAGAGGGAAAGATAAGAAAAAAAACGGGATCTTGAAGGATCATGATGCATATAGCCAATTGAATAAATATGTACCACTGCCGAAACACTATTCACAACAACAAGCATGACAGCTGTTAATGTATCAATATGTAAAGCCCAATTAAAGGATAAATTACCAACAGTTAGCCAATGTAATACGAATACATCAACCACTGGAACATGACCAAGTGCAACATTAAAAAAGGCTATCCATGATAATATGGCAACAATCACCATAAAGCTACATGTTACCAATTCACTAGCGCGATCTCCTATAGTTTTTCCTCCTATAGAAGCAATTAAAAAACCCAAAAGCGGAAGAAAGACGATCGTATAATACATTGCTGGTTAGCCTTTCATTACATTAACATCTTCAACCGCAATAGAGCCACGATTACGGAAAAAAACGACAAGAATTGCTAAACCAATTGCGGCTTCAGCAGCTGCTATCATTAAGATAAATAAAGCAAATATCTGACCAACAAGATCATGAAGAAATGCCGAAAACGCAACAAAATTGAGATTAACTGAAAGCAATATAAGCTCAATAGACATTAAGATGATAATCACATTCTTTCTATTAAGAAAAATGCCAGCAATACCAATTGTAAAAAGCAAAGCAGAAACAACAAGATAATGCGTAATATCAATATGCATAATTCCCCCCTTAAATGCCTTTGCCTGATTCAACTTGCTTGATTTCAATTGCATTTTCTACTGTCCGAGAAACTTGCACCGCAATAGATTGCCTCTTAACACCTGACTTATGACGAAGTGTCAAAACAATCGCGCCAATCATTGCAACCAATAAAATTATTCCAGCAATTTGAAAATAGAAAACATAATCTGTATAAAGAATATCACCTAATGCCTGTGTATTTGTTCGCTGCAATAAATCTGGCATTGGTTGCGTAACATGCGGTCGAAAAACAGTAGTAAAACTGCCACGAACAAACACCAAAATCAATTCTAAAGCAACGATACTCCCAACAAAAGCTCCAATAGCAGCATAACGACGTGCACCACTTTTTAACTCTGCAAAATCAACATCAAGCATCATAACCACAAACAAAAATAAAACCGCGACAGCACCAACATAAACAACAAGCAGAATAAGCCCCAAAAATTCTGCTCCTGCAAGCAAAAATAAAGCAGCAGCATTAAAAAATGCTAATATTAAAAACAAAACGGAATGCACAGGATTACGGGCTGTAATAACAACAACTGCACTCACAAGCATAACAAAAGCAAATAAATAGAAAAATGCCGCCGCTAGATCCGTTAGCATAGGCTTCTCCTCAATCAATTAAACAATTGGTAGAAAATTTCATACCAGATTAAACATTATCGGAAAAATTATCCGACATCTCATGCGAGGATACACTTAACGATAAGGTGCATCCACCAATATATTACGAGCAATTTCTCGCTCCCAACGATCTCCATTCATTAAAAGCTTTTCTTTATCATAATAAAGTTCTTCACGTGTTTCCGTTGCAAACTCAAAATTTGGTCCTTCTACAATAGCTTCAACAGGACAAGCTTCTTGACAAAAACCACAATAAATACATTTAACCATATCTATATCATAACGAACAGTTCTCCGTGTACCATCATTACGTCTCGGACCTGCCTCAATTGTAATAGCTTGTGCGGGACAAATTGCTTCACATAATTTACAGGCAATACACCGCTCTTCACCATTTGGGTAACGACGCAGCGCATGTTCTCCGCGAAAACGCTCAGAAACAAAACCCTTTTCATAAGGATAATTAATCGTAGGTTTTGGTGCAAAAAATTGACGCATAGCTAAGAAAAAAGCACTCACAAATTCCAATAAAAGGAGTGACTTTGCTGCCTGAAAAAGACCTGACATCCGTAAAACCTCCTCTTAAACAAAACCAGTATACTTTAAAAAAGCAGCGGTTATCACAACCATTGCCAATGAAAGTGGAAGAAAAACTTTCCAACCAAGCCGCATAAGTTGATCATAGCGGTAACGTGGAACGAATGCTTTAACCATAGCAAACCAAAAAAACACAAAGCAAACTTTTAGAACAAACCAAATAACACCAGGAACCCAATTAAGCCACCAAACATCCAAGGGAGGTAGCCAACCACCTAAAAACAAAATAGTTGTCAAAGCGCACATTAAAACAATAGCAACATACTCACCAAGGAAGAAAAGCATGTAAGGTGTCGAAGAGTATTCAACCATGTGACCAGCAACAAGTTCAGATTCTGCTTCCACTAAATCAAAAGGCGGACGATTTGTCTCTGCAAGTGCAGAAATAAAAAATATAATAAACATTGGAAAAAGAACGAGCCAATTCCAATCAAGAAAACTGTTAAAAGGAAGACCAAGAGTTGTTCCAAGTCCATAACTTTGTTTCTGTACAATTGTTGTAAGATCCAATGAACCACTTACTAAAATGACAGTTACAAGGACAAACCCAATGGAAACCTCATAAGAAACCATTTGCGCTGCTGAACGAAGAGCTCCTAAGAAAGGATATTTCGAATTTGATGCCCATCCTCCCATAATAACACCATAAACCTCAAGAGACGAAATGGCTAAGATATAAAGCAAACCAACATTAATTTTTGCAACTTCCCATCCTTCATTAATTGGAATAACAGCCCACGTTGATAAAGCAAGCGTAGCAGAAATAAAAGGAGCTAAGAGAAAAACACCTTTATTAGCACCAGAAGGGATAATAGGCTCTTTAACAACAAATTTAATTAAATCTGCAAAAGACTGTAACAATCCCCAAGGACCAACAACGTTCGGACCACGCCGCAATTGTACGGCTGCCCAAATCTTTCTATCTGCATAAAGAAGATACGCAACTAAAACAAGAAGAACAACCAAAAGGAGCAGTGTTTTTCCAACGATAATGAGTAATGGCAATAGCCAAGTCATAAAGAAATCATACATCATTATTCTTTTCCCTCTGCCCTTACTCTACAGTTTATATAGCACGATTCTGTGCAAGAGATGAACATTCAGCCATAACTGCAGAAGCACGTGCTATTGGGTTTGTTAAATAAAAATCCTTAACCATGGAAGTAAATGTTTGCTCTTCAAGAGCAGTTATTTGCGAACCAAGTGCTTTAAGATCATCTATACAAGAAGGTGCTATATCATCAATAGCACAAAGATGCGGATAATCATTAAACAGGTTCTGTCTTAATTGAGAAAGCGAATCAAAAGGAAGCTTTCGTCCTAAAATATCCGATAAAGCACGTAAGATAGCCCAATCTTCTTTTGCTTCACCTGGAGCAAAACCAGCTCGATTTGTCATTTGCACACGCCCTTCTGTATTCGCATAAAGTCCTGATTTTTCAGTATAAGCGGACGCTGGCAAAATAACATCCGCAGCATGTGCTCCATTATCACCATGGCTGCCAATATAAATTGTAAAAGCTTTAGTATTGGCTAATTCTACTTCATCAGCACCAAGTAAAAATAAAACTTCACAAGTTTTAAGAATATTAGCAACCCCAAGCTCAGAAGTAAAACCAATGTCTAATCCCCCAACCGTTGATGCTGCAGTATGAAGAATACCAAATCCATTCCATTCCTCACTAAGGGCTCCAACACTATCAGCTAATTTTGCAAGATTTTTTAAAACAGCCAATCCTTCTTTTCCTGAAACAGCGCCCTCTCCAATAAGGATAAGCGGTTTCTTCGCTTCTTTTAAGACATTTAAAAATGGACCTTCTCCACGAACAAGGGCACTCAATGCGTCAGTCCCAACTCCAAGATAAGAATAAGGATAACGTAAATCAACTTTCTCACCAATTAATGCAATGGGAAATTGTCCCATTCGTTGACGCTTTAAAATACGTGCATTTAAAACAGCAGCCTCATGACGTGGGTTAGAGCCTACGATAAGCAATGCATCAGCCTGTTCAATTCCTGCAATGGTTGGATTAAAAATATAACTCGAACGCCCTAATTCAGACGATAAAGCCATTCCTCGTTGACGACAATCAAAGATCTTTGATCCTAGTGAAATCAGCAATTTTTTAAGCGCATACATCTCTTCAATGGATGCAAGATCTCCTGCAATTGCTCCGATTTTTTCTGGCAAAGTTTTAGAAATCACCATTTTAATCTTTTCAAAAGCTTCTGTCCAACTTACAGGTTGAAATTTTCCATCTTTACGTACATAAGGCTTATCAAGCCTCTGAGTGCGTAACCCATCCCAAATAAAGCGTGTCTTATCAGAAATCCATTCTTCATTTATATCTTCATTTGTGCGCGGCATAATCCGCATAACTTCACGACCGCGGCTATCAATGCGGATCGCGCTGCCAAGTGCATCCATGACATCAATCGATTCTGTTTTAACCAGTTCCCAAGGACGTGCATGAAATGCATAAGGTTTTGAAGTTAAAGCTCCCACTGGACAAAGATCAATAACATTCCCTTGCAACTCAGATGTCATTGCTTTTTCAAGATATGTGGTAATTTCAGCGTCTTCACCACGACCTATCAAACCAAGTTCAGAAATACCCGCGACCTCTGTTGTAAAACGAACACAACGCGTACAATGAATACATCGTGTCATAACAGTTTTTACAAGTGGACCAATATATTTATCCTCTACAGCGCGCTTATTTTCCTTATATCGAGAACAATCACGCCCATAGAGCATTGCTTGATCTTGAAGATCACATTCTCCCCCTTGATCACAGACAGGACAATCCAAAGGATGATTGATGAGCAAAAACTCCATCACACCTTCACGTGCTTTTCTTACCATCTCTGTATTGGTAAAAATTTCTGGCGCTTCACCGTTTGGTCCTAGCCGTAAATCGCGAACTCCCATAGCACAAGAAGCTTGCGGTTTCGGAGGTCCGCCCTTAACCTCAACCAAACACATGCGACAATTTCCAGCAATTGATAAAGATTCATGAAAACAAAAACGCGGCACTTCAGCACCAGCAGCCTCAGCAGCTTGAAGCAGCGTATAGTAATCAGGAACTTCAATTTCTTTACCATCAACTTTGATATTTATCATTACTCATCCAGCCTATGGATAATCCACTTAAAACTTGTATTTCATTGCTCTTAAAAAAATCCTCTATCCAACTGCTTCCAAAGCAATATTTTTTCTTTGAACGACATTTCGCGTATAATCATCAATTCTACGCTCAATTTCTGGACGAAAATTACGTATCAACCCCTGTATAGGCCATGCTGCCGCATCCCCGAGTGCGCAAATAGTGTGCCCTTCAACTTGTTTAGACACTTCAAACAAAAGATCAATCTCACGTTTTTGCGCCCTTCCTTCAACCATACGCCCTAAAAGGCGCATCATCCATCCGGTACCTTCACGACACGGCGTACACTGACCGCAACTTTCATGTTTAAAAAAAGCAGCTATACGCCAAATTGCCTTGATAATATCAGTTGATTTATCCATAACGATCATTCCCCCTGTACCAAAAGAAGACCCAACCTCTCGCATCCCATCGAAATCCATGATCGCATCAATCATATCTTCACCACGAACCACTGGACAAGAAGCCCCCCCTGGAATAACAGCTAAAAGATTATTCCATCCTCCACGAATACCACCCGTATGCTTTTCAATTAATTCACGAAATGAAACACCAAGAGCGTCTTCAAATGTACAAGGCGCATTCACATGTCCAGAAACCATAAATAATTTTGTTCCAACATTATTGGCACGCCCAATCGATGAAAACCACGAAGCACCGCGCCGCAAAATCGTTGGAACAACAGCAATAGATTCCACATTATTCACTGTTGTCGGACAACCATAAACACCCATATTGGCAGGAAACGGTGGCTTAAGTCGAGGCTGCCCTTTTTTTCCCTCAAGACTTTCAAGAAGAGCTGTTTCTTCACCACAAATATAAGCACCCGCACCATGATGAATAATAATATCGCAAGCATGCCCATATTTTGTTTTTTTGCCAAGTAAGCCCGCATCATAACACTCATCAACGGCAGCTTGAAGTGCTTCACGTTCACGAATATATTCACCACGAATATAGATGAAAGCAACATTTGCCCCCATAGCAAAAGTAGCAATCGCACATCCTTCAATTAAAGTATGGGGATCATGCCGTAAAATATCGCGGTCTTTACATGTTCCAGGCTCTGATTCATCAGCATTGACAACCAAATAATGGGGACGACCATCACTTTGTTTTGGCATAAAAGACCACTTCATCCCAGTCGGAAAACCGGCACCTCCACGCCCACGCAAACCCGACGCCTTCATCTCATCAATAATCCAGTCACGGCCTTTTTCAATAATTGCCTTGGTGCCATCCCAATGCCCACGAGAGATTGCGGCTTTTAATGATTTGTCCTTCAAACCATAAATATTGGTGAAAATGCGGTCCTTATCAGCCAGCATCCCTCCCCCTTTTTCTCTTGCTCCTAGCATTCTTAGTTTTTCCTCAAATGCAATTTCTTAGACATCTTTTTAAAAAGATTTACTTTCGATTCAATATTGCCACAATGAATAAAATAACAAAATATTCTTCAAAAAATACTTATTATTCGTCCATTTCATCCTTATCCTTTTTCTTTGAAGACTTAAACGACTTCTTTTCTTCTCCATCAATGAGAGACGTTAAACCATTAATCGGTTCAGATGATTTACGACTATTTTGTGGACCAACCGCTATCTCATAGCCTTTACCTGCCGCAAATGCATCAATAATTTCTTCAAGACGCTCAGCGGTAAGATCTTCATAAGTATCTTTAAAAATCATAATCATGGGAGCATTTACACAAGCGCCAAGACACTCCACCTCTTCCCATGATAATGTTCCATCTTGATTGGTAACAAAAGGTTCATGATGAATTTTTTTCTGACAAACTTTAATCAATTCACCAGATCCACGTAACATACAAGGCGTTGTACCACACACTTGAATATGCGCCTTTGTTCCAACAGGCTGAAGCTGAAATTGAGTATAAAAAGTAGCCACTTCTAGAACACGAATATAAGCCATAGAAAGAAGTTCAGCGATATGTTCAATCGCAGCGCGTGTGATCCACCCATCTTGTTCTTGAGCACGCATTAATAACGGAATGACAGCAGACTGTTCACGCCCGATAGGATACTTTTCTATCGTTTTTTTTACCCATGCCTGATTTTCTGTTGTAAAAGAAAACTCTGCGGGTTGGTAGACATCATCTGCAAGACGGCGTACAGACATTAGCGATCAACCTCCCCAAAAACAATATCAATCGAGCCCAAAATAGCTGTAGCATCTGCCAACATATGACCTCGAGTTAAAAAATCCATAGCTTGAAGATGAGCGAAGCCCGGAGCACGTAATTTAACACGATAAGGCTTATTGGTTCCATCAGAAACAAGATAAACCCCAAACTCTCCCTTCGGGGCCTCTACAGCAACATATACCTCACCAGGAGGTGTATGGAAACCTTCCGTATAAAGTTTAAAGTGATGAATCAGCGCTTCCATTGAACTTTTCATTTCAGATCGTTTTGGAGGAACGATTTTACGATCTAAGCTCGAAACAGGTCCGCTTTTTTCAGTACTTAATAAACGATCCACACATTGGCGCATAATTTTCGCTGATTGACGCATCTCTTCCATACGAATCAGATAACGGTCGTAACAATCGCTATTCTTACCTACAGGAATATCAAATTCCATTTCATCATAACATTCATAAGGTTGGCTTTTACGCAAATCCCATGGCACACCAGCTCCACGAATCATGACACCAGAAAAACCACGAGCCCAAGCTTCATCAATATTTACTACGCCAATATCAACATTACGCTGCTTAAAAATTCGATTTGGCGTTACAAGCGCATCAAGTTTACCAAGAGCAATAAGAAAGGGATCAATAAAATTACCAATATCCTCAATTAAAGATTCCGGTAAGTCCTGATGCACACCACCAGGACGAAAGTAATTTGCATGAAGACGTGCTCCACACGCACGCTCATAAAAAATCATCAATCTTTCACGTTGTTCAAATCCCCAAAGCGGTGGTGTCAAAGCACCAACATCCATTGCTTGCGTTGTTACATTAAGCAAATGATTAAGAATACGTCCAATTTCAGAAAACAAAACACGTATTAACTGTCCTCGTTTGGGAACCTCAACGCCCAATAATTTTTCAACAGCAAGCACAAAAGCATGCTCCTGATTCATAGGAGCAACATAATCCAGACGATCTAAGTAAGGGCCAGCTTGAAGATAAGTTTTGGTTTCCATTAATTTTTCGGTACCACGATGCAATAATCCAATATGTGGATCTACACGCTCAACAACTTCACCGTCCAATTCCAAAACCATGCGCAAAACCCCATGCGCTGCAGGATGCTGCGGTCCAAAATTGATATTAAAGTTCCGAACATTAACCTCAGCCACATTCAACCCCTTGCTTCATCTAAAAACTTCATATTAAATATTAATAAAACCTTTTATCATACGAAAAACATGTAATTATTTTAAACTCTAAGTTCTAATTTTATTCGCTCAAATATTATTTTTGAACATCTATTTTTTCATCACATGGCAAAACATATTGTCCTCCCTCCCAAGGAGAAAGGAAATCAAAATTGCGCATTTCTTGCCGCAAAACAACAGGTTCATAAACCACCCTTTTTGCTTCATTATCATAACGACATTCAACAAACCCTGTCACAGGAAAATCTTTACGTAAAGGGTGCCCTTCAAATCCATAATCGGTTAAAATCCGCCTTAAATCTGGATGCCCTGAAAATAAAATTCCATACATATCGTACGCTTCACGTTCATACCACTCTGCCCCAGGATAAACCCCGCAAGCAGAAGCAACAGGCGTATTTTCATCAGTACGTACTTTAACACGTAAGCGCAAATTCTCACGAGGGGATAAAAGTTGGTAAGAAACATCAAAACGTTTATCGCGAGATGGATAATCAACACCACTAATGTCTGTAAGATTAACAAATTGACAACGAGAATCATCACGAACAAACATTAATACGTCCGTAATTGCAGAGAGCCGTGATATTATGGTCAGTTCACCAAATGCAAGAATGGTCTCTTCAAGTTTATCTCCTAATTTGTTTTTCAAATAGGCAGCAAGTTCAACCAATGATTCATTCACCATAACATAAAGCCCCTATCGTTCTATAGATCCAGTACGACGAATTTTTTTCTGTAACAATAATATACCGTACAGTAGTGCCTCTGCCGTAGGAGGACATCCTGGAACATAAATATCCACAGGCACAATACGATCGCAGCCACGAACAACTGAATAAGAATAATGGTAATACCCACCACCATTGGCACACGATCCCATAGAAATCACATAACGTGGTTCGGGCATTTGATCATATACTTTTCTTAAAGCAGGTGCCATCTTATTTGTTAGGGTCCCGGCCACCACCATAACATCTGATTGACGGGGCGAAGCGCGTGGTGCATATCCAAAACGTTCATTATCATAGTGAGGCATTGAACATTGCATCATTTCGATAGCACAGCAAGCCAAACCAAAACTCATCCACATTAAAGAACCGGTACGCGCCCAAGTAATCAGAGCATCTACTGAGGTAACTAAAAATCCCTTATCCGATAATTCAGCATTAATATCACGAAAAAAACTATCGTCAGAGCCTATTAACTTTCCTGTATTTGGATCAATAACCCCTCTCGGTTTGGGTGCAGTAATTGTTGAATTATTAGATATTAATCCCATTCAAGAGCTCCTTTTTTCCATTCATATATAAACCCGATGGTCAAAAGTGCTAAAAACACAATCATCGACCAAAAACCAAACATACCGATCGAGTTAAATGAAACTGCCCAAGGAAACAGGAAAGCAACTTCAAGATCAAAAATAATAAACAAAATCGACACTAAATAAAAACGAATATCGAATTTCATACGTGCATCATCAAATGAATTAAAGCCACATTCATAAGCCGATAATTTCTCAGGATCGGGAGAACGATAAGCCACGATATAAGGCATAATCAAAAGAACCCCAGCAATAACTGCCGAAACAATGATAAAGATTAACACCGGCAAATAAGAGCCCAATAAATGAGTCATAATCCTCTTCCACCTTAATGAAATGACCGGATTAAAGCAATCATTCCATATTGTTAAACCAAACAGATAAATTATTTCTGTTCATTTCCGCTCGTACTGTTTCAAGGACATATTGAGCGTGCTTTTCTTATCGGCATAGGTAACGCAGAGAAAAGCAAGACGCAAGCCCTATTCTCATAAACCACGTAAAAAGGAAGAAAATCTAAAATTTTAAGAAACACCCCAAAACAACGCCTTAAGGTCCATATATCTTGCGCACAAAGATGTTTATACTCAAAAAGAACCTATAAAGAAACGACGAAAATGGCGCGAGTGACGGGGCTCGAACCCGCGACCTCCGGCGTGACAGGCCAGCACTCTAACCAACTGAGCTACACCCGCGCACTTTTTTCAAACCAATTCACATTGGCATAAGCGGTCGTGTAAGGGGTTCATGCGTTTATGTCAAGCGGGCTTATGCATTTTTTTAAAAAAATTGTAAAACACTATCTTTATTCTTGCGTTTAGATTTTTTTTTCCGTAAAGAATGCCTATCCAATTGCTGACCATTGCATTGGGCGATTAGCTCAGCTGGTAGAGCGCCTCGTTTACACCGAGGATGTCGGGAGTTCGAGTCTCTCATCGCCCACCATACGCTTCTAAATTTCACGTAACTTATTGATTCTAAATATGTTTTTTTGAGGTTCGGGGTGCGTAAATAAAGGTTAGGGAATAGGATTTCGAATCATGCCTCTACAATTATTATGAATCAAGAGTTCTTTTCGGGGAATTTTTTTAGCAAAACCAGAGGTCCAAAGGGTCTCTACTTCTAAAAAGTCAAAACCTTTGAAAATCTCTCGTATCTCATCACAATCATTCAGACTCAAAATAAACTTGCCTTGGATGCTTTTGAGAACTTTTGCCATACTCACAAAATCATCTTCAACAAAATTCCCAGAGCTATAACATTTCTTCTTTATAAAATAAGGCGGATCTAAATAAAATAAACTATCTGGTGCATCAAAAAGACCAACAACGCGCTCCCACGATAAATTTAAAATTGTCGTATCAAGAAGCTTCTGTCTAACACGCCTCATCCTTGCTAAAAGCTTATCGGGATGAAATACCGTAGGCTTTTTTCTTCCAAAGCTAAAAGAACTATAATCTTTTTTACCATACATGACACAACGCTGGAGAAACAAAAAACGTGCTGCTCTTTCAACATTGGAGAGACTCTCTGGTTCAATAGCCGCAAGGTCAAAAAACAACTGTCTGGAGCAAACAAACCACTCCAGCTGTTTGGCTAATTCGTCAAAATGATTTTGAACACACTGAAACAGGTTAGTAATCTCACCGTTGAGATCATTAATAACGGAATATTTCGCTGGTCGTTTGTTTAGAAAAATAACACCAGAACCTAAAAATGGTTCAACATAGGTTTCATGGTCAATATTATTTAAAATCGGTATAATTTTCTTACGCAGATAGTGTTTACCCCCCATCCACGCAAACAATGTTTGTGTAAATTCTTGTTTCATCATATTTTAAAAGGAGAGATTTGATATCTAACTCTTTGTTAGCCATCTTTTGAGGTGTGTGAGGATGTTATCCAGCGCATCCATAATGCGGGCAAAATCGATAATGAACATAAAGACAATGAACGCTATCCACTTTACACAACGAGACATCATCTTCAAACCTTGATAGGTATTGATCATCTCATAAAGCAACTGTCGTTCGTTTTCTGTAAGTTCTTTATCTTTGTTGCTTGCTTTCTCGACCATCTTTCCAACCGCATAAATGCGCTCCCTGCTTATTATGCTTCAAAATATCTCTTGCTAGGTTGGGACTGATGACCGCAATATCGCGCTTATCCAAATAAATTGGCAACCAGCCAACACAAGAAACAACCCTATTTCCCGCGCACCCAACGAGAAAGTTCAGCGCGAACATCACCATCACTTTTCTGATTAACTTCATTTTCAACCTCAAGCCGTCTCATTGCTGTCTTCAAAGCATTCTCTGTTTGCTTGTGCTGTTCACTTCTCTTGCCAAGGTAAAACGCCTTAGCTAAAGCCATAAAAAAAACGGCTAAAGCCGCTGTAAACATCAGGTAATATTTCTTGAACCAAAAAATCACAACCGTTGCTCCCGAAACCGTTTCGCTACAAACACTATGCCCGTGCATGCCGCTAAAACCATAATGACAGCTAAAGCCCATTGGACAGGTCCATTGCCTGCCAATAATCCTCCAAGACCTGAACACGAGCCTATAATCGGGGCTAGCGCTTCTGCTTTGAGAAGTCCTGTCGCCTCTTTCGTTTCTACATGTTGATAGTTCGAAGAAACATAAGAACCCTTCGCCCATAACCCCGCTTCTGCCGCTCTACGATTTGATAACCCTTTAAGTGGCTTGCCCCCTATCTTATTCCATCTCTGTAATTCTGCTGGAACAGCTTCATAATCACCCTTATTCAGCTTTTTTAACAAGCTAGATTTGCAAAACGCTTTGGTGCCTACATTATAGCAAAAGGACACTAACGCCGCGAACTGTTCGTCCGTTAACCTCACCGTAACAGCTTCTTCAACCGCTTTCTCAAATTGCTTTAAATCCTCGCAAAGAATTTCTTCTGCTTGCTCTTGTGTAATGTACATACCCTTCTTAACAATTGGCTTGCCCGCAGAGCTGGTGTGACCATAACCTATCGTCCAAATGCATGCCGTGTCTTGATACGCATTCAAGCGTAAACCTTCCCATTGCTTGATCAGCTCTAAACCTTCTTTCGATATTCTTCTCATCGCTTGCTCCATAAAAAAAGCCCCACAAAAGGGGGGCTGGATAAAAGGGATATCTCAGGGATGACTAGACAGTTTCATCCCTATTCTCTTTAATTAATTGCTCTACTTCTTCAACGCTAAAGCCAAGGGACCTAAGAGGGGAATATTCACTCTCTTGTAATTCATACTGATAACGCTTTTCTACAGATTTACCATGAGCGCCCAAAGCCGCCATTTCCATCACAACATGAACGCTATGCCTCTCATCTTCAATCCCTTCTTCTCCTTCTCCAAGTTCTTTTACACAAACCCAATGAAATCGCGTCTCTAAAAGCTGCTCCAACCTTCTCACCGTTTCTGCCTTGTCATAGTCAAGCATGTTCAAATAATCTTCTTTGCTATTTAAATGTTCTGGATAATCTATCATCTTTACATCCTCTCTAAACAAAATGAAGCGGACGGCTACAGCCACGAGCGCCAGATGCTGCATAAACAGAATTCCGTATAATGGTTGCACGCAGATGTGGAGTCATACTCGTAGTATCTGACCACTCTCCACCAGCTAGCAAGACATACATATCTTGTTTAAACTGTCGATTCGGTGCTTCTCCGGATACTGTTTGCATAAAACAAACATCCCTCAAATATTGCCAAACATAACCGCAACCATCTTCACAACCGATATGCGAAATCATCCGTCTATTCGTCGTATCCTTATAACCTCCGGAATGTTTCGGAGAAGGTGCTTTTTTGCCTTGAATAGGACCACCTTCGTTGCTTCCATACATCGCAGAGGTAAATTCTGTATCATCTAGCAATGCTTTCTTAACACGCAACATATCAGACATATGATCTGTCTGTAGACGGTTCGTCGTGATAGGAACACCATAAGCAGATCGTGTATTGCTACCCGTCCCTGACTGAAGATAAATATCTACCCAAATATCTTGAGAGGGGTCATAAACCATTCCTTCTGGAGAACTATGGGGACGGTGATTGAGACACCAAACAGAGTTGGGTAGAATATACCCTGCACGATAACCAGATAAGGGATGCCCTGAAATCGTACCAACATCCGCACATAGCGTATGAAAACCGCCTATCTTTCGCGAATTCGTCGCTGTGTAACCTCTTGGATACGTAGAGTTTTCTGATAAAACAAATTTATGAGACTGTCTTCCATCCGATACTAAATAAACATAATAATCCTTGCCCGGCGAAAAAGAAGGAACGCTTATTCTTTTATCTGTCGTATAACTTACAACCAAAATATCATTGGCGAGTGCCAAAGAAATATGCGTTCCTTTTCTCAACGTTAATTCAGTTTTTCCCGTCGCAACAAGAAACGGTTTGGAAATTGAAAGAACCGTTAAATTGGACTGTTTCAGTAAATTGTTTGTCACTTCTGCTAGCACTTTTGCTTGTGAGGCTACTGTATGAGCTGTTGTCGCTGTTGCTAGAGAGCTCTTAATACCACTAAGCTCTTGCTTCGTTGTATCTGCTGTTTTTTTGACTTGCTCCGCAACACTTTTTGCTTCTTCTGCTGTCCTTTTCGCTCTATCGGCTGTTTCCTTGGCTTTTTCGGCTTCGCTCTTGGCTTGATAGGCTTGTGAATTCGCTGCCTCGGCTTTCTTCTTGGCTTCTTCTGAGTACGTCCGTGCTAAACTTACAGGCGCTCTAAAATTCTCAACCACTTGATTGATATCTATAACTCTACTCGTTGCTCCAGACGCTTCATTCTTAGCTGATTGTGCCATAGACCGCGCTTGCTCGGCATCATGTTTTGCATAACCGGCTGTCTGCTTGGCTTCTTTCGATATTTTTTGTGCTTCTTCCGCTTCCCTTTGCAAAGACGCGGCTTTTTTACCTGCTGCTTCTGCTGCCTTCTGTGCCTCTCCTGCTGTATATTTCGCACTATTGGCTATTTCCGTGGCTTTTTCTATTTCATTCCTGGCTTGATACGCTCGGTCATCAGCTTTATTCGCTATTTTCTTGGCTTCTTCACATGCCATTTCCGCCAAGCTTGCTGTAACCTTAGCGCTATTTGCTGCTTCCTTCGCGTCATAAGCTTTACTCAAAGCTTCAGAAGCTGTGTTTCCCGCCTTTTCTGCCTTACTCCGCGCTTGCTCGGCATCATGTCTTGCATTACCAGCTGTTTGTTTTGCTTCTTTTGCTGTTTTTTGGCTTTCATCCACTACCGTTGCTAACGATTGTACCTTCTTTTGTACATCCTCTGCAACCTTCTTCGCCTCTTCCGCTGTGCTCTTGGCTTCACTCGCTTTATTCATGGCTGGATAAGCTGTATTCTGTGCACCTTGTGCCTTTACTAAGGCTTGTTCCGCATCTCTCTTCGCAGAAGAAGCTACATCTTTCGATTCCTTAGCAGATGCTTGCGCCTCTTCTGCTTTCTTTGTTGCTCCTGATGCTGTTTGTTGAGCATTTTCTGCTAAAGTCTTCGCACTATCAGCTAATTGCTTAGCTTCTCCAACCTTTGCTTCAGCTTGAGAGGTTAAAGTTTCTGCTTTTTCTGCCTTACTCTTAACTTCTTCTGCTAATGCCTTGGCTTCTTCTGCTGTGGTTTTGCTTGCATTGGCTGTATTCACTGCTCCTGAAGCCTTATCAGATGCATCATCCGCCTTCTTTGCTGCTTCTTCAGCTGTAGAACGCACGGCTATAGCTGTGTTCTTGGCTTCTTGGGCTGCTTCTGTTGCTGCTTGTGATGCACTCTTAGCTTGCTCTGCTAAAACCTTCGTATCATCCGCTGTCGTCTTTGCACCATCAGCTATCTCTTTCGCCTCTTCTGCTGTGCTCTTGGCTTCTTGGGCTAATTGCTTTACCGATGCGTCTTGAGAAGCTATCGCCTGTCTATCCGCTTGTACAGCTTGTTCTGCTGCCGCTTTCGCTTCATTGGCTACCTTCCTCGCCTCACTTACATCTTGTTGTACCTGCTCTGCTTTTGCTGTTGCCGCTGCTGCCGCGCTTTTGGCTTCCTCAGAGACAACCTTTGCTGCATTGGCTGTAGATGTTGCTGTTTCTGCTCTACCTTTAGCATCATCCGCTGTTTGCTTGACATCATCAATCAAGCTTGAAGCTGCCGTTGACGCATTCTTCGCATCATTTGCTGCACTGAGCGCTGCATCCCCCGATTGCTTCGCTTCTCTTGCCATCTGCTCTGCTCGATTGGCGCTTTCCTTCGCGCCATCAGCTGTCTGTTTCGCTTCATCCGCTATATTCTTTGCCAAATCCGCCGTGCTCTTCACTTCTTCTACAGATTGTTTGGCTTCGACAGATTTTGTCTTCGCTTCTGAGGCTAGTGTTTCTACCGTTAACGCCTTCTGTTCTGCTCCTTCTGCTGTCCTTTTTGCTGCTTCCGCTGTATTCTTTACATGATCAACCGATTGCTTAAGGTCATTGGCTACAGAGAGCGCACTCGACGCTGTTTCTTTTGCCTCACCTGCTACACTAGAGGCTGTCTCTGCTGTGCTTTTGGCATCCTTCGCTGTGGTGAGGGCTTCCGTACTGCTCGCTGTCGCTGCTTCGGATGCACTCTTAACAGATTCAACAATTTCCTTGAGATGTTCTGACGCTTTCTTGCTTGCTTCCGCAATCCCTTTTGTCTCATCGGCTAAGGACTTCGCATCGCTGGATACCTGTTGTGCTTCTTCCGATTTACTCTTGGCTTCTTGCGCTAACGTTTGTGCTGTTTCCGCCTTCTGTTTGGCATCTTCAACCAATCCCTTAACAGACTCATCAAGAGCGTGTACCGCTTGTCTCTCAACACTCACCGCCTGCTCTGTTGCTGCTTTTACTTCATTGGCTACGCGCCTCGCTTCATCCGCAACCTGTTGTGCCTGATCCGCTTTCGCCGCTGCTTTTTCTGCCTCTTGTTTGGCATCTTCAGATGTAACCTTTGCTGCATTAGCCGTAGAGAGCGCCGTTTCTGAAGCTCCTTTACCCTGCTCTGCTACATCCTTTGCCTCAACTGCTGTTGCCTTGGCTGCATTGGAACTTTCTACTGCTATTGCAACAGAATTCTTCACATCTTGTACATCAGAGACGGCTTTATCTACTAAACTTTTAGTTGCTTCTGCCGTTGATTTTGCATCATCCGCTGTCCCCTTCGCATCCGTTGCCGTCTGCTTGCTTTCATTGGCAAGGTTTTCTGCCGATTCCGCCTTGACCTTGGCTGTTTCTGCTCCTTGCTTGGCTTCGTCTGAAACATTCTTGGCTTGTTGTGCTAAGCTCTCTGCATTCTCCGATTGGCTCTTCGCTTCTCCTGACAACTGCTTTGCTTCTTCTGCTGTTGTCTTCGCTGCTGTTGCTTCTGTCTCTGCTCGCGATGCCGTATCATTCGCACTCTGAGAGTTGTTAACTGCTGTCTCTGCACTGCTTTTTGCATCACGTGCTGTTGCCAAAGCCTGCTCTGCTGTTGTCTTTGCCTCGTTAGCCGTTGTCACAACCGCATTGGCTCTTTGGGCGGCTTGTCCTGCCGTTACCGCAGACGCATCAACCAATTCCTTCGCTGCATCCGCAACCCTTTTCGCTTCATCCGCTATCTGCTTCGCAGAATTTGCTGCTGTCGTAGCGGCTGTAACACCATCCTTTGCAACATTGGCTGCTGTAAGCGCTGTCGTCACTGTTGCACCAGTTTTCGTACTCTCTGTAAGCGCTCTTTCCGCTAATCCCTTCGCTTCTTCCGCCTTTTGATAAGCACCATTGGCGTGTGCCGTAGCTTTTTCCGATTCTTGCCGAACCTGTACCACCTGCTCCGCTGTCGCAAACGCTTCATAGGCATAAAGAGATGCCGTCCCTAACAACTTTGGAACAACAACCGTATCCATAGAGGTCCCCTCTATGATCTCTTCTTTCGTTGCTGCCGGTATTTGATAATCATGCGTATGGTACGGTATCCCCATATTCTTGCTCCATCAATTTAAAATGAACACTCTTTCAGCTCTTCTAGCTCGCTGCTTAAAACTTTTATCCGCTCTTCTAATGCTTGAATGGAACCATCAAACTCTGAACGCAAAGACGAACGCAACAAATCCAAAAGCCCATTAAGCGGCGCATGCACAAAATGCTGTCCTTCATACAAAACGACCCGTACTTGAGACGGGTCGCTTATGCCTGAAATCGCAAACGGTTTTGATAACATTGTAACCTCATGTCTTAATGCCAAACACAACCGATACATTAATCGGGCGTGTTTCTTCCCCGCCAAACCTTTCCGCTAAAAGATGGTGTTCATGATGAACGCTACCCTCTAAACCCTGTGTGATAGGAGTGGAATAATAGAGAAAATTCGCAAAAGGGCTCCTGATAAACCAAGGCAAGCGTGCCGGTTTATCTTCTTCGGTAAACCAAAAAGGCTTAGTGCGTTCAGTCAATTCATCAAAGGCTTCTTGACATCTTTCATAGCCATCACCGCTTAAACCAACACACGCCTCATCAACCGATCTCTTCCTCCTTGGTAAAGAAGCCTCAACAGACACATCGCGTTTCTTGCGTGTGGAAAAACGCTCTGAAACTGATGGACCAATAAAATGATCATGGGATTTCAAAGAAAAGCCTTGGAAACTCGCAAAACTACGCCATGGGTCAACATGACGACCATAATCCATCCCGCGCAAAAACATCCCCCGAAAATCTGGAACGTTAAAGGTGCTTACACCATCCCCTGCTCCCCAGCTCGTGCCTATCGTCAAAAACAGATCTCTGTAAGCCTCACGCGAATAAGCGCGCCCATCACAGAGCAGCCAACCAGAAGGTAAGCTTTGCATGGCAAACGGACCAATAAGA
Organism: Bartonella sp. 220B; assembly: GCF_026930205.1. Taxonomy (GTDB): domain Bacteria; phylum Pseudomonadota; class Alphaproteobacteria; order Rhizobiales; family Rhizobiaceae; genus Bartonella. Next base: position 76,603 of record NZ_JANHOI010000007.1, read on the forward strand.
CCACAAGGTAAACGCTTTAAAGAGGAAACCTGTTGTATCGTTGGATTGAGAAGTTGCCAACCCGTTATTTCTTCATCATACACAAGCGTGTAAAAGCAGCCTTCTTGAATTTCGGAACCGGTAAGCTGTACAAGACCCGTTGCTGTCGCTTTGTAAACCGGTTGGCTTGCTAACCCATTCAAGGAAACCGTTGTCACTCCAATAGTCGTGCACTTCGAGCGAAAACGCAAAAGCATTCCTGTCTTATAATTTGAAAATCCTGTGTTACTTTGGAGACGAATAGCTGTACTTTGCTGTTCTTGATTAATTGCAAACGTACTTTCAAGAACACCCCCCGTATCCGATAAATACTCCTTTACCCTCTGCATCATCACACGTGCACTGTTATTCACTGTATTGGGCGATTGCCCTTCTGACCAATTGATGAGACTATCAGCACCACCGTTTTCTGATGCTGTTAAGGACCAGTCATACATCGTCGACATCTCAACCTCACGTTTTTATCGCAAAAACAACTGATACATTCATTGGGCGGGTCTCATGCTCTCCTGAACGTTCAAAAACAACATCTTGCATATGAAGATGGGAATGGGGGAAAGCAAACTTATGGTGAACACGTATGTCCTCTACTTTTACACCCAAACGTTCTGCAAGTTTCAATCTTTGTTGATCATTAAGTTCATACCCCCATAAAATAGTGATATCCCCATGCCAACTTTCTTGATCTCCTTCACTATTCAAAATGGAAAAGCTCTCACCACCATGGTCATGCACCTTGAGGCTATCATTTTGCAATTTTGCAAAACTACGCCATGGGTCAATCTGACGGTCATCATCCAAACCTCGTAAAAACATTCCACGCAAATCTGGAACATGAAACTTCGTATAGCTATCACTTCCACCCCATCTGGTCCCTATTGCTTCATACAGAGCACTATAATCACTGCGCGAATACGCCTTCCCATCACAAAGCAACCAGTCTGGAGGCAAAAGCTGCATGGCAAAAGCTCCTATCGTTCCTGAAGGATAAGCAGAAATAACTGGAATAGGAGAAGGGATGGGGGTAGGATTTAAAACTTGCCAAAAACCGTGATTATAAACAACGCTATAAATACAACCCTGTTGGAGCTCTCCCCCTGATAAAAACTCTGCTCCTCTTTCTGTTGTTTTATAAACAACTTTTCCCTCTAATCCATTAAGCGCAATGGTTGTCGCTCCAATATTCTTGCCCCGCGCTTTAAAACGCAAAACCAGATCATTCCTATACTCTTTAAGCTGTGACTTGCTCTCAAGACTAATGGTTGTTCTTTGCTGCGCTTCATCATTCGTAAAGACACTTTCAAGTACACCACATGTATCCGTAAGATACTCTTTTATCCTTTGCATCATCACACGCGCACTGTTGTTCACGCTGCTTGGTAACTGTCCTTCAAACCAATTGATTGCATCATCACTGTAGGCATTCTCTGATGCTGTTAAAGACCAATCATATATCGTTGACATCTCAACCTCATGTTTTTATCGCAAAGACAATCGACACATTTATCGGACGGGTTTCCCCCTCTCCTGTCCTTTGCAAAACAACATCACGCCTATCATTAAGGGAATAGGGCTCGACAATGTATCCTTGAATATTCTCACTCTCTATGCCCGTAAAAAGCGATATGACACCGCCCTGAAATAAACGTAACCTATGCCCCAATATATCTGTTGTATTGCCATCCCAATAGTTTTCGTTGCCTGAAAAATGGGCAAGAGAAAGACTCTGTCCCTCATGTTGATGTGACTGCATTAAATCTGTCTGAATACTTGCAAAGCGACGTTCAGGGTCAACATTGCGCCCACCATCCAAACCACGCAAAAATATCCCCCGAAAATCCGGTACATTAAATGTTGTCACATCATCCCCTGCTCCCCAAACCGTCCCTATCGCCTCAAACAATGGTCGATAAGCACTTCGTGAATAGGCTTTCCCATCGCATAACAACCAACCATCAGGAACACTGCGCATCGCAAAACTGCCTATAAAACCTGAAGGATAAAGACTGCTGTCAAAATCTTGAGATAAAAGCACCGGTGTAGGATTCAAAAGATGCCAACCATCCTTGCTATAAAGCAAACTATACACACAACTGTTCTGAATCTCCCCCCCTGATAAAAGCTGTGCTCCTCTTTCTGTTGCCTTATAAACAGATTTCCCTTCTAACCCATTCAAGGAAACTGTCGTGACCCCTACATTCTTGCCTGTCGCTTGAAACTGGATAAAAAGACCTGCCTGATACTTTGTAAACTGAGACGTGCTTTCAATCTTAATCTCTGTGCGTTGTTGCTCTTCATCAACCGTAACAATCCCTACAACAGCGCCCCCCGTATCCGATAAATACTCCCTTACCCTCTGCATCATCACACGTGCACTGTTATTCACCGTATTGGGCGATTGCCCCTCTGACCAATCAATCAGATCATCAGCGCCTGTGTTCTCTGACGCTCTAAGCGACCAATCATAAATCGTCGACATGTTCGTGAATCCTATACCCTATAAAAGGGTCCGTAAAACGCTCTCATAAAGTCTGACAGAAGAGGATTGTCTTCTTCACTCTCCTCTTCTTCCAAAGCTTCTTGCTGTTGTGAAGAAAGCAAGGCTCTTAAAAAGGCAAGCACGTTATCCCTGTTCCCCACACTACCTCCAACAGCAGGGCTTGCACGATAAGGCTGCTGCCCTCCATACATTTGCAAGACATGATTGACAAAGTCACCAGCACGCATACCAGCATTGCCACCATTCAAACCAACGGCATTGCTGCCAACAATTTGCGCTGCATGGGCTTGGGGATTTTGGAGAAGACGCGCTGCTCCCCCTGCTCCCTGTTGATGCGCTAAATATAATTCTGCTTCACTAGGCGCTCTTCCCAAAACACGGCTTAAGTGATTGCGGTTATCCCGTGTAAATCTGCCCATTGCATCCGCTGCCTGTACGGGGTCAAACCTATCGTGCAAACCATATTGCTTGGCTGTACTGTCTATGAACTGATACAACCCTCCAGCAGAAGAACGCGGATTCCTTGCATTTGGATTACCACCACTTTCAATCTGTGCAACACGATACAAATAGCTTTCAGGCAAGCCATAACGTGATGCCGTTTGACGTATCGCCTGATCAATAGAAGGACTATAACGGGTCATAGGATATTACTCCTTACAAATCTACCCGCTTGTCCCGCAAACATCGAAGAAATAAAATGCCACTCCTTTTCACTAAAAAT
>NZ_JANHOI010000008.1 GCF_026930205.1 Bartonella sp. 220B
TGGGACCTACGGAACGCAAGAGTTTGTTGACAACTACAAAAGTGCACTTGCCGAATTACAAGGGCTTATACTCCCTAAATCCAAAACAGGAAAACTTGTTGAGGGTTCATTTGCATGGCTGGTTAAACAGTATTTTAACAGCTCCAATTGGCATAACCTTGCTAAAGCTACGAAAAAACAAAAAGAATTCATCCTTATGAAGGTATGCGATTCAATAGGAAATATTCCATATCAAGCAATCGAAAAAAAACATATCATAGCCGGTGTTGAACGGCGTAAAGAAACACCAGCTATGGCTAGAGACTTTATTAAAACACTTAATGGACTTTTTAAATGGGCGATTGAACAAGGTCTTTTAGAAGATAATCCGGCTTTAGGAGTCAAAAAACCTTCTCTTAAAAACAAAGAGGGCTTTCCTGTTTGGACAGAAGAAGATGTTGAGAAATATTATCAAAAATGGGCTCTAGGTACGCATGAACGCGTCTGGATTGATGTCCTTCTTTACACAGGTTTGCGTCGTGGTGATGCGGTTCGCATTGGTTGGAAAGACGTCAAAGATAATATCATTCACTTAAAAACCGAAAAAAGCCAATTTAAAACAGATGTTTTTCTACCCATTTTGCCTGAATTAGCAGAAACTCTGAAAATTGGTCCTATTGGAAATGAAACATTCATTTGTAATAAACGTGGAAACAAAATACCCAAAGAAAGTTTTGGGGTTTTATTTCATAATGCCTGTATCAAAGCAGGAATTAAAAAATCAGCACACGGTTTGAGAAAATTAGCAGCAACGCGTGCCGCTAATTCCGGTGCAACAGTTGCACAATTGAAAGCACTGTTTGGCTGGACAGAAGATCAGATGGCATCTCTTTATACAAAGAGCGCAGACCGCAAAAGACTAGCTATAGAAGCGATAAAAAAGCTCCAAAAAAATGAGGGATAGGCGCAAAAAAACGTAATAGAATCAATAACCACCCAATCCCTTATATTAGGCATAATTATTTGATTTTGTTATTAAAACTTTCCCCACAGTTAAAAACAAATATAGCCCCCGCTCTCACAACATAAAGCAAACATTAACCATTAAAATGAGGCATTTTTAAAGCCATATATTGTTAAAATTGTTTTGCTTACTACGTGTACTCATTGAGTAAAATTTCACGTTTCCCTACATGATTAGCAGCTCCAACAACGCCTCTTGCTTCCATAAGCTCAACGAGAGAAGCTGCCTTATTATAACCGATTGCAAGCCTGCGTTGAATATAGGATGTTGAACATTTTTTATCACGCATAACAATCTTTACAGCTTGCATATAAAGTTCTTCACCATCTTCATTAAATTTTTCCTCCTTTGAAACTTCAGAAACTGAAGCGGCCAACTCATCTTCTTTGTTATCGTCTTCACTATCTGTTACTGTTGCTAAATAATCAGGCTTTCCTTGCATTTTAAGATGTGCAACCACAGCTTCAACTTCTTCGTCAGAAACAAAAGGTCCATGAACCCTTACAATACGCCCACCGCCTGCCATATGAAGCATATCTCCTTGCCCCAAAAGTGTTTCAGCACCTTGTTCCCCCAAAATTGTACGACTATCTATTTTTGATGTAACCTGAAAAGAAATACGGGTTGGGAAATTTGCTTTAATCGTACCAGTGATGACATCAACAGAAGGACGCTGTGTAGCCATAATAAGATGAATACCCGCCGCACGCGCCATTTGCGCTAAACGTTGAATGGCATTTTCAATTTCTTTGCCTGCCACCATCATGAGATCAGCCATCTCATCAACAATCACAACAATATAAGGAAGCTGCGTTAAATCCATTGCTTCTTCATGATAAAGCATTTCCCCACTTTCCTTATCAAAACCCGATTGTACAGTACACATAATCGTTTCGCCTTTTTGTGCTGCAAGAGCAACACGAGCATTAAAACCATCAATATTACGCACACCTAGCTTAGCCATTTTTCGGTAACGCTCTTCCATTTCACGAACCGCCCATTTTAAAGCTGTTACAGCTTTTTGCGGATCCGTCACAACAGGCGTTAAAAGATGAGGAATACCATCATAAACAGAAAGTTCTAACATTTTAGGGTCAACCATGATCAAACGACACTGCTTTGGTGTCATGCGATAAAGAATCGACAAAATCATTGTATTAATTGCAACGGATTTGCCCGATCCTGTTGTTCCTGCAACCAATAAGTGAGGCATTTTTGCCAATTCTGCAATAACCGGTTCACCATTAATCCCCTTCCCCAAAGCAAGAGCGAGTTTAAATTGGCTTTCACAAAAAGAACTTGTTTGGATTAATTCCCGTAAATAAACGGTTTCACGAACCGCATTTGGCAACTCAATCCCAATAACATTGCGTCCAGGAATGACAGCTACGCGTGTAGAAATAGCAGACATAGAACGCGCAATATCATCAGCAAGATTAATAACCCTCGATGATTTTACTCCAGCGGCAGGCTCAAACTCGTACATTGTCACCACTGGCCCTGGATGAACATGGATAATTTCACCCTTAATGCCAAAATCTTCCAAAACACTTTCCAAAAGTCCAGCACCGCGTTCTAATGTTTCCTGCGGAATCACCGTGCCTTCATGAAAAACAGGTTCCTGCAATAAATTGATTGGAGGATATTCATAAGTAGCATCATCAAAAGATTGAACATTTGACGTAAAAGCGGAATTATAATTGCTGAACGACGTGCTAGCAGATCGTAATGATTTGCCTTTTGGTTTCATTACAGAAAAATCTTTCGAGTTCTTTATGATATTTTTTGATGCAGAGCAAGCAATATTGCTCGTATTTTTGGTTTCTATAGGAATCTCTCCATCGCTTAACGACTCAACAGAATCTCCAACAACAAGCTTAGAATGACACTCTTGATTTTCTTTAACAGGGTGTTTTTTTGTATGCATTAAATCAGAAATTTGCTTTCCTTCTCGATTCTCTCCTGCTGGAGTTTCTGCCGTAATTGAATCGTAAAATTGCGGAAAGCGGTATTCAAGGACACGGTAAAGAGCAGTAATTGATTCATCAAAGGTAGAAGACGTATCGGATGTACTCTCATTATTTGTGCAATCAATTGGCAAATCCTTTCCTGAAATTTGAGCATCAACCTGTTCTAGCATAAAGGATTCACACTCAAAAAATGCATCATCAGAAAGATGAAAAACAGGCTTTATTTTTTTCTCCACGTTTTCTACTTGTAATTTATTCTCCTTTGTATCCTTCTCAAGTGGCGTACTAACAGCTTGCCGTGACAACTGCTTCAAAACAGCTGAATGACAAATTGACGCTTTATTCTCTATCGATTGAGAATTAATAACTCTTTTTGTTGATGAGAGATTTTTTGTTTTTTTGTGTGTACGTGTAATGTTGGTCAGATTTTTTTGCTCTTGCTTTGTAAAAATTTTAAACTGTTTTGCAAAAATTGGATCTTCTTCTATCCGACGACGTAAAATTTCAACTTCTGGTGTTCGCGTAAAACGCACATTCTGTCCCAAAGCAAACGCCTTCTTCCATACTTCCGGATAAGGAAATATCTCAACAATCTTAGTAGATGCATTTCCTTCTGATGCACTTTGTGAATTCTCATCAGAAAAAGAAGACGTAGAAACAGATTTTTTTTTCGAATTATGCATGATACCCAACAAACTTATAATAATGAGAACAATTGCTTCAAAAAGAATACATAGAGACTATAGCATGAAGGTTAATAACCTTTTGCTGGCTGTCACTTTTTAACAAAAAATAATGCCATAATTTCTTTTCATGAGATTGTCTCCGTAAACACTGTATGAATTACAAAATTCATGATGTCATGAAGCTGTATTCTCTTTATTTTGAAGAAAACTCTCTGATAAAAAATGTTAATTATTCTCTTCCCTGCTTCTTTCATAAAAATGATGAGCACAATAATATAAACAACTTGTATCATAAGTGCTCTTTCAATTCTCCGTGCTTTGTTGTCATAAAAATAAATCAATTTCTTGCTTTGATAAAATTATCCTTGTTATTCTTGTTTAAAAAGGATCAAATAGGATAAAATTTAACAATATAAAAAGAGAAAAATGAGGGAATGTTCATGTTTAATAAGCGGAAATTTTATATCAACGGTCTATGGGATGATCCAAGCACTCCCCACGATCTACATGTCATTGATCCATCGACAGAAGAAGCTTGTGCTGTTATTAGCCTTGGTAGCGTAAAAGACGCAGACAAAGCAATTAACGCTGCTAAAAGAGCTTTTCAAACTTGGAAAACAACCCAGCCTAGTGAACGTCTTGGTTTCGTTGAAAAAATTTTAGAAATCTACGAAAGACGCTCGCAAGATATGGCAAAAACCATTTCAATGGAAATGGGGGCACCGATTGATATGGCACTCAATGCGCAAACAGCAACCGGCAGTTCTCATATTCGCAACTTTATCAAAGCTTATAAAGAATTTTCATTCCAAGAGGCTTTAATAGAAGGAAATGAACAAGCAATTCTTCATTATGATCCCATCGGCGTTGTAGGACTCATTACTCCGTGGAATTGGCCTATGAACCAAGTAACACTTAAAGTCATCCCTGCTCTCTTAGCTGGCTGCACAATGGTGTTAAAACCTTCTGAAATTGCTCCTCTTTCTGCTATGCTCTTTGCTGAAATTTTAGATGAAGCCGCTTTGCCTGCCGGTGTTTTTAACTTAATCAACGGTGATGGTGCTAACGTTGGCTCTTACCTCTCTGCTCATCCAGATCTCGAAATGATTAGTTTTACCGGATCAACCAGAGCTGGAAAAGATATTTCTAAAAATGCCAGCAATACTTTAAAACGAGTCTGTCTGGAACTTGGAGGTAAAGGCGCTAATATCATCTTTGCTGATGCCGATACAGACGCTATTCAACGTGGAGTACGACACTGCTTTTATAACAGTGGACAAAGCTGTAATGCACCAACCCGTATGCTTGTGGAACAAGCCCTCTATGACAAAGCTATCCAAACAGCTAAAGAGATTGCCGAACAAACAAAAGTGGGACCAAGCCATCAAGCAGGAAATCATATTGGTCCCGTAGTTTCAAAACAACAATACGATAAAATTCAAAATCTTATCCAATCCGGAATTGATGAAGGCGCAACTCTTGTTGCAGGTGGAACTGGTTTACCAATGGGAATGGAGCACGGCTATTATGTACGCCCCACAGTTTTTGCTGATGTAAAACCTCATATGCGTATTTTTCGAGAAGAAATCTTTGGTCCAGTTCTCTCAATTCTTTCTTTTAATACAGAAGATGAAGCAGTAGCACTCGCCAATGACACTGAATATGGTCTTACAAACTATATACAATCACAAGATCGCAGCAAATGTCGTCGTATCGCTGCGCAAGTACGGTCTGGTATGGTAGAAATTAACGGACATGGGTTGCCTAGTGGGAGTTATTTCGGAGGCGTAAAATTTTCTGGACGTGCGCGTGAAGGCGGTCATTGGGGAATTAAAGAATTTCTCGATACCAAAGCAATTTCATGTTGGTAAAAAGATCTTATTAAAAGCTTAATAGGAATTGTATGATCACACAGCGAATAACGGATGAAGATGCTCTTGGGCAACGACTCGATCAGTGGCTTGCTAAACAATACCATAATGCGCTGTCACGTTCACGCCTACAAACCCTCATCCGTGAAGGCTGTCTTAAAGTTGATGGTCAACGCGTAAAGGAACCAAAAACAAAATTAAGGCCCAACCAAATCATTGAATTGACAATGCCTGTCCTTCGTGATGCAGAACCTCGTGGTGAAGCCATCACTTTGGATATTCTTTTTGAAGATGATCATGTTATTGTCATCAATAAGCCAGCTGGTCTTGTTGTTCATCCCGGCAATGGGAATTGGACTGGAACATTGGTTAATGCCCTTATTTATCACTGTGGGAATAGTTTATCTGGTATTGGCGGAGTTAAGCGCCCTGGTATTGTTCATCGTCTCGACAAAAACACAAGTGGGGTTATGGTTGTTGCAAAAAATGATCTCGCTCATAAAAGTCTCAGTGCCCAATTTTCTGATCATGGACGTACTTGTGCATTAGAGCGGCGTTATCACGCTTTGATTTGGGGAATACCTCACCGCAATGTTTGGACAATTGATGCATCCCTTGGTCGTTCTCCCCATAACCGAACAAAGCAAGCTGTCGTCCATAACCAAAATACTCATGCGCGCCATGCTGTTACACATTTTTCTCTCCTTGAAAAATATAAAACCTGTGCAAATACCCCCCCTTTTGCCAGTCTTGTGGAATGTCGTTTGGAAACAGGACGCACACATCAAATTCGTGTTCATATGGCTCATATTGGACACCCGCTCATAGGGGATACTGTTTATGGAAATGCTTTTAGAACAAAATCAAATATGCTTAATCCCACCCTTAAAAATGCAATCGATCAATTCAAACGTCAAGCACTCCATGCTGCTAGCCTTACTTTTGAACACCCTGCGACAAGCCAAATTGTGTCTTTTTTTTCACCACTCCCTCAAGATATGGCTGAACTTATCAAGCATTTTAAAAAATAAATTGAAACTTTTTTCCTTATCAGGATTTCACAATAGATATCTCTTTTTGAACAAATTTGAAAATTATGCTAGGATCGAGTTGAAAAGATGTTTATAATATCTGGAAAAAGAATTTGCCTTATGAGGGAATTCATACAAAAGGAGGGTGCTTTATGGCCCATATGAATCTGCTATCAGTTACAACAGGTGACGGAGGATTGAATCGTTACTTAGAAGAAGTGCGTCGTTTTCCAATGCTTGAGCCAAAGGAAGAATACATGCTGGCTCAGCGTTATCGTAAACATAATGATTTAAAAGCTGCGCATAAACTGGTAACCAGTCACTTGCGCCTTGTCGCCAAAATCGCCATGGGATATCGAGGCTATGGGCTGCCTATTGGGGAAGTTATTTCAGAAGGTAATGTTGGGCTTATGCAGGCTGTTAAGCGTTTCGAGCCAGAACGGGGTTTTCGTCTTGCAACCTATGCGATATGGTGGATTAAAGCATCCATTCAAGAATATGTATTGCGGTCTTGGAGTTTGGTAAAAATGGGGACAACCGCTAATCAAAAGCGTTTGTTTTTTAATCTTCGTAAATTAAAAAGTAGGCTTCAAGCCCTTGACAGCGGCGATCTTAACGCAGAACAAGTAAAAGAGATTGCAACCCAATTGAATGTTACAGAAGATGAAGTTGTTTCTATGAACCGCCGACTTGGTGGTGACACTTCGCTCAATGCACCTCTTCGCACAAAAGAAGGGGAAAACGGCGAATGGCAAGATTGGCTGGTGGATGACTCCGACAATCAGGAACAAGCTTTGATTGAACAAAGTGAATTAGAAAATCGTCGTTCCATGCTTATAAATGCTATAGACAATCTGAATGAACGTGAAAAGCGTATATTCAAAGCTCGTCGTTTGAGCGATAAGCCATTAACGCTGGAAGAGCTCTCAAGTGAATTTAATATCAGTCGTGAACGCGTCAGACAAATTGAAATGCGTGCATTTGAAAAAGTACAAAATTCTATCAAAGCTTTCGCTTTATCCCAAAGTTAAATGTAGAGCTTACGAAATGAGATATAAATTCAATTTGTTTGCATGTTCTTGATAAGGAGAAAGCTATATTAGCTTTATGCTCTTGGGTCAGTCAACAGAATCCTTTTGAGAGAAAGGATTCTTTATAGAGTTTTTTGCATTACTCACATTGGTGTTTTATTTTTTCTGACCAAGAACTGTGAGCTTATCTGGTTGCGCAAGCCATTGTCCAATAACTTCATTAAAAATAGACTCACCTGTTGGCCCTTTTGCAAAGGTTAATTCATTGATACGTCCATTTTTATCAGTTAACACCAAACGCACCCAATCTAATTCCCGCATCAATTGTAAATTTCGATCAAGGAATGGATGATTATCACTCAAAGCAACAAGAAAAAAATCATCACCAATCTTCGCTGCAACTGCTCTTGTTAAAGCCTGTCCAATGGATTGTTCACTTGCTTTAAAAGTTAATGCTTGAACATTACTTATAGCTTGACCTGAAAATTTATCAGAAAGAATAAAAATAAGATCCATCATATAGGCAGCAGGAAAAGATATATCGGTGTTACGACGTAAAATTAACCGCAATGATAACCCTTCATCTGGAATTGTTATATCACCTTGTATAGCTGACTCTTCCGGAGCCCCCTTTACACGGGACTCCTTTATAAGCGTCCAACGAGCACTCCCTGTCGCCACTTTTTCTGTATCAGAATTTGTACGCGCTTGATAAAAAACAGCTTCACCTAGTTGCTCAGATAATTGCATATTATTCGCAACAACTGTTGAGGTTCCTTCTTCATTCGAAGAATCCGCTGTTTTATCTAAACCGACGTCAACTTCGCTTCCATCCTCTAGTAAGCGTTTCGTTAACTTTTGATTAGCCGACATTGCCTTTGGTAATGTATGAGAAACTTGAAGGTTTTGCCCCGTCAACTCGTAATCATCTGATACAAACACACGCCCCCCAACGAAACAAATACTAGCAGTTAAAACAACAAGACTAGCAAAAACAGCAGTACTTATCACAATACGCTTTTGCATCGACGACCGATGAGCACGACGCAAAGCCTGAGAAAAAATATGCGACACAATGTGCGAATTATCTCCTTGCGAAGAAGAAGTTAAAGGGGAAATTTTTAACATATTGTCATCAATATGTTGAGAAGGAAAAACAGCTTTCATATTGACAGGCTCTGCATCTGGCATGACTGGTACATAAGGCTTATTAAGCGCCTTTTTGTCCTTTGAACCTGTAAAAGACTTCTGTCTTTCTTTTGTTTCTACCTCTAAAAACGCATTATTCTTTGACAATAGAGAACTTTGTATGTGCTTGTCATCTTCAGCTCTGTGTGCAGGATTCCATCCAATTACTGAAGAAAGCAACTTTTTTTCAACGGCTAAATACTCTTCTTCAACAGTTGCAATGGCACTTTGTAAAATCTTTCTCTGCTCATCTACTATTGCGTGTGGTACTTTTGCTGCGGAAAACTGATGTTCTAATGTTTCGATAGCCCGTTTATAAATCTGCTTACGTACTTGTGGTGTACCATGACTCTGCGCATTAATTGCCTTTTTTAAGATTCCAACGAAATCCACCATATCTTCTATGTCTTTCTCAGACTGAAAAAAGAAATCGCAACCATAAAGCTAAAAACGCCCTCATTTTAGCCTTCTAAATTGATTGCCATTTATATCGATACAACTATCGTAATAATTTAAAATGAATGTGAAAAATAAACAATGCTATTTTATACTTTTCTCTCCTTTGCTCTTAAAACTCTCTTGGTAGAAAAACACAGAAAAAATTGTAGAGAAATCATAAATAATGATTAATTTGCAAAAGGGTCCGTAATAAGGATAGTATCTTCACGCTCAGGGCTCGTGGATAATAAAGCTACCTTTGTGTTAATCTGTTCTTCAATATACCGTATATATTTGATAGCCTGCACCGGTAAATCCTTCCATCTCAACGCATGTGCCGTTGCTTCCTTCCAACCTTCTAATGTCTCATAAATAGGTTTTACACAGGCTTGGGCTCCCATGGAAGAGGGTAAATAATCAATCCTTTTACCATTAAGCTCATAACCAATACAAACTTTAATTTCATCTAAACCATCCAAAACATCAAGCTTCGTCAGCGCTATCCCCTGAACACCACAAACCGTTACCATCTGTCGTACTAAAACTGCATCAAACCAACCACATCGGCGTTTTCGACCCGTTACAACACCAAATTCACACCCACGCATCCCAAGAAATTCGCCAATATCATTTATCTGCTCTGTTGGAAATGGTCCTTCTCCAACACGTGTTGTATAAGCTTTTGCAATCCCCAAAACATAATGAATTGCGCTAGGTCCCGTACCTGAACCAGTACATGCTTGTCCAGCAACTGTGTTAGATGACGTCACATAAGGATAAGTTCCAAAATCATTATCGAGTAAAGCACCTTGTGCACCCTCAAAAAGAACGTGCTTTCCCATTCGATAACTTTCATCTAAAAGACGCCACGTACAGTCCATAAAGGGTAGAATTTCATCCGCCACTTGCATCAACTCATCATAAAGCGTTTGAGAATCAATCTCTGCAACACCCATCCCACGCCGCAAAGCATTATGATGTCCTAAAAGCCGTTCGATCTTAGCCATAAGCGTTTCAGATTCTGCCAAATCCATCACGCGGATAGCACGACGCCCCACTTTATCTTCATAAGCTGGTCCAATACCACGCTTTGTCGTACCAATTTTTAAACCAGATAAACTGCCTTCACGCGTTGCATCAAGATCACGATGCAAAGAAAGAATCAACGGAGCATTTTCAGCAATACGTAAAATTTCTGGAGTAATTTTTACACCCTGATCACGTAGTTTTTTTAATTCTGCTACAAAATGGTGGGGATCAATAACAACACCATTACCGATAATCGATAACTTCCCACGAACTAAACCAGACGGTAAAAGCGATAATTTATAACTAACCCCATCAACAACCAACGTATGACCTGCATTATGCCCTCCTTGATATCTCACTACAATATCTGCCCGTTCAGACAGCCAATCTACAATTTTACCTTTGCCTTCATCACCCCATTGTGTACCGACAACTACTACATTGGCCATAACTTTCTCCGTCGCGTCTTGTCACATAAAACCAGCATTCAAAAACAAATGTCTCTTTATAACGAAACCTTAAAGCAAGTGCGACTCTTCATTTCAGCTTTTTCCCAATCTTTAAGTTATTAAATTTTCAGATTCATGATAATAAAAGGCAAAAAAATACTAGGTATAAAATATATCTTTATTTCAAATCAGTCATTTTTTCACAACAAGTAAAAAGATTGGGCGCTTTTGGTAGTTTTTTCGTCAACACTTGACAAAGCATCTATCCTCCCTTGTAATCTTTTACAATCTATGCAGCATTTGCAAATTGTTTGTACGATATAAGAAAGGATACGAAAGATCATGATAATCTGCCGTATTCTTTTTTCTGGGAAAATGCATTATAAAAATCACTAAGAGTGACTTAAAGCCGCGCTTTTTCAACTTGAAATGCCCATTCAAGCCATCGCGTTAAAATTTCAAGATCAGAAGCCTCAATCGTTATACCCGTCCAAATCCGCAGTCCTGGAGGAGCGTCTCGATACGAACCAATATCATAAGCAGCTCCCTCCTCATCAAGACGCTTCACCACCGCTTTTATAAAAGATACCCGCTTTTCAGTCTCTAAAGCAGTAACAACTGGATCCACAATATCCAAACAAACAGATGTGTTAGAACGTATTTGAGGATCTTTTGCCAAATAATCTAACCACGGTGTTTTGCGAACAAAAGCATCAAGTACAGCAAAATTTTTCTCAACGCGTGCCATTAATGCCCGCAAACCACCCTGCGCCTTTGCCCACTTCAAGCCATCAAGAAAATCCTCAACACAAAGCAAAGAAGGCGTATTGATGGTTACCCCTCTAAAAATATTTTCAATTAACTTTCCATCTTTTGTCATACAAAAAATTTGCGGCATAGGCCAAGCTGGAACATAATTCTCAAGTCTTTCAACAGCACGAGGACTTAAAATTAACATACCATGTGCTGCTTCCCCTCCTAAAACTTTTTGCCATGAAAAGGTAACAACATCTAATTTTGAAAAATCAAGATTTTGTGCAAAAGCTGCTGATGTTGCATCACAAATTGTTAACCCTGTTCGCTTATCTGGAATGAAATCTGCATTAGGTACACACACACCAGAAGTTGTTCCATTCCATGTAAAAACAACATCACGATCAAAGTCAATTTGTGTCAAATCTGGTAATTCACCATAAGGGGCTTCAAAAAGACGCACATCAGAAAGCTTTAATTGCTCAACAACATCTGCAATCCATCCCGATCCAAAACTTTCCCACGCAGCCATATCAACGCCACGTTCACCTAATAGAGACCATAGAGACATCTCAACAGCACCGGTATCTGAAGCAGGCACAATTCCTATGCGATAATCAGAAGGGACTTCAAGAATCTCACGCGTTAAATCAACAACTTCAGCAAGTCTTAATGCTGCTTCTCTCGATCGATGTGAACGTCCAACTAATGCATTTTTAAGAACTTCAAGAGTCCAGCCAGGACGTTTACTACAAGGACCTGAAGAAAAATTAGGATTATTTGGACGACAACTTGGTTTTTGTAACATTATCATTATTTCTCCCCTTTAGACGATTTACCTTTCTTTAAAGAAAGGCGTCTTACTACAAAGACTGCACCAATAATCTTTGTAGACAAAAATCAAAAATGTTTTCTATTTATTTCGTAGGCTCAAAATACGCGGAAACCTTTTAAAAACATCTCTCTTAAACCATGCTTCGAGATTGATTCTCTAAAATAATTCCCTCGCGTCATCACCTCGATAAAGACAGCATCCTGATAACGGTACACTAACGTGTCATAATATAGCTATCAAGTTTATTTTATTAGAAAGAGTCATTATATTGCTTAATATTGCTTAGAATACGGAGATAAACTTATAAAAAATCAATTATTTTTCGTTTCATGACTGGACAGAGAAAATTTTAATGTTATAACCGCACACGTTTCACATGTTTTGTGAAATGTGCCCAGATAGCTCAGTTGGTAGAGCAGCGGACTGAAAATCCGCGTGTCCGTGGTTCGAATCCGCGTCTGGGCACCACTTTTTGCTTTGAATATATTGAAATATATAGATTTTTTCTTTAATTGGCAATTTTCAGTCCACCTTTTAGACCACCTTCTACAATTTATACAACTTTATCTATATTGCTCTTATTTGCTCCTTATTTTTCTTTGGAGTGAATGCCAAAATCTCTTTCTTTCTCCATCTCACTGCTCTACCTAGTTTATAGGGTTCAGGAAATTCTCCTTGAAGCACCCAATTGCGAATCGTTGTTGTGGATACGCTAAAAAGCTCTGCACATTCACGTGTCGTTACATATCTATCGCCATCATCAAATATCATCTCATGACCTTTCACTCTTTTATATTACATAAATGGGCGGGGGTGCTGGGAGGAGAGAGCACCCCCATAGGGTTAAGCAGCTTTCGTCAAGATCTGCTCCATGTCTTGCTCTATTTCTGCTAAAAAGACCTCAACTGCTTTAGTAATCTGTTCAATTTGTTCATCATCACGGTGGATGCGTTTGACTTTCATTCTCAAACCAGTAGATCTACCTACAAATTGTGGATTATAGCTAATGAAATGACACCATTTGCGCCCTGTACAAGCCATTTGGAATTGCATCTGCGCTATGTATTCAGGTTTAATCTCGTCATACATAAAAAAACGAAGATGTGTCGTGGATTGTGGACATTTGGCTTCAACTAAACCGTCTTCTCCAATCAAGCCATCAGGACTAGCCCCCGCCATTTTTATGGTAGGATGTGGTATAAAACCGCATTTTATGATATCGGCATCATAAATGAATTCATATTCTTTCAGGGCGTCCTCTTCATGTTCAATCCCCCATTGCATAGATGGTGTTATATAAGATTGGCTTATCTCTCCTGTTAGACGTTCAGTGATGAGTTTCATTTTGTAGTCTTCATATTTACTCGTTGGCAATCCTTTGGCTGTTTTACTGAGGACATTGTAAACATTAGACGCGGTAACTTTCCCTAATCTTGCTTGAAACCATTCTGCTGTTCTTTGTTCCATATCACACCGCCGTTTGTTGTTGTGTTGAAACCATTTGCTTATTTTGTTTATCTTTTAAAAGGTGCAAAATGGTTTGCGCGCTCTGATCAGAGATATCGTCAAGCGTTTCAACATTTGCATAAGAAAGTATCTTTTCTTCTTCTACCTTTGTTTGTACCATCAGTCTTCTGATTTCATTGATCTGTTCCGGAAAAGCTGATTTTTCAGGCATATTCCCATCTTTATCGTCTTCTTTGCTTGCGACATTGAGAAGCATGCCTAACAGATATCTGCGTGCATAAGTGATAGTAGAACCAAGAGATTGAATGTTATTTTTGCTCCCTTGTCCATCAATTGGAAATGTTCCTTCTGTTGAGATTTGATTGCCTGAAGGATGAGACAGAGTTATTTCTATGGTAATGTTTTTTTCTGTTTGATTTTTAATATGAGAAAACAAAGCGAAGCGGTGTTTTGCAAGAGTGTCCTTTACAGCGTCAATATACTGATCAAGGGTTGCATATGCACTCTTAGTATGGTTGTTTTTCGCATTTTTGGTGATTGTTTGATATTCGATTTGCATAGCCGAAAGATCATGGATAAAGCTCTGATGGTTCTGTCGTTTTATTTCTTTTTCTCTTAAATCAAGAAGACGTTCTAAGCGGTCCATATCGACGTCACTTTCTAAGGCTTTATTTAAAATGCGTTCCATAGCAGTTTGTTCGACGTCTAAATGTTGCGTTTTTTCAACTTCTGTTAAGTTCGTGTTTTGTTCATTCATCTTTATTTCCTCCATTAGCGTGCAACTCACCTGTTGCGTGAATCACGCTTTTGTTAAAATGGTCGTTGTTAGAGGTCTGTTTCTAAATGCTGTGTGATATTGACCACCTCCCCGCCTTTAAAAACGAGGAGATGACGTTATAAACTAAGCAGCTTTTACGACAGATCTTTCTAAAACCTGTTTTGCTTCTTTAATGAGAGCTTTGTATTTTCTGTTCTCTTCGTCTACTCTAAAAGAATCGATAAGACGCATATGAATTGGACCTAAAAGATACAAAACTTTTTCACCAGCGTTCATACCCTCCCAATAGCTTGGTAAAGCAAAGCGTGTATCACTATCATAATCAACAGATTGGCTTCTTAATTTCTTTTCACACTCAATAAAGTAACGACGAGCTTGCCTGCCTTTTTCATTCCTCTCAACCATGGAAAGCTCTTTTGCCATATCTAATGTGAGGTAATATTCTGTCATACTTACATTTTGACGCTCCCCCGTTTTGGGGAACGTTAAAATATAATCTTTTGCACAAACAAATTTATATGTTTTGATACGGTTTTTAATCCATGTCGTAAAATCACGACCTACTTCTAAAAATGTATGTAATTCACGTGCATTGACCGTTTGAACCGTTTCTTTACCAATAGTTTGTTCTGTGATTTCTATGAGAGTGTTCATAATGAACTCCTGTTTGTTAAACATTTTCTATTAACACTCTAAAAAGAGTGCCGGGTGCTAGAAAACACGGCAAACAGTCCGCCGTTATGCTTTCCCC
This sequence comes from Bartonella sp. 220B, assembly GCF_026930205.1. Lineage (GTDB taxonomy): Bacteria > Pseudomonadota > Alphaproteobacteria > Rhizobiales > Rhizobiaceae > Bartonella. Next base: position 15,281 of record NZ_JANHOI010000008.1, read on the forward strand.
ATAAAGGGTATTGTATAGCATAACTACACCCGACGGGATCATTATATGCGTGTAGCATAGAATGAGTCAAAGTCTTTAATGTGCGGAAGAGAGATTGTTTCGGCAATCTATCCGCTGTTTGCTTAAGGTGTTTTCTAGGCACCTGATTCGACAATAGGCATATTAGTAGTGCATTGTCAAATAAAAAATTAGCAAACCTACGCCTATAAACTATATCGATTTCATCAGTAAATTCGTATTTCTTTTCCATGATGGTCACCCCTTAATGCACGCTTTGTCTTTTAAGTTCTTGAGAAAGCACACCAATGCCTTTTGTTGTGATTTTTGCCGAAGGAATAACTTTATTTATTCCGCCAGAAGTTTGAATCGTGATGGTAGGACAATCCATAAGACCTTTTTTGATTTTGTCTTGATAAGGCAACAATGGAGTGCTAGGAACACGCCGATAGATCCAACCTTTTTGCTGTAAGAAGAGAATGAACTGTTTTGGTTGCATTTCGAGTATTTTAGCAGCCTCAGTAAGACCAAAGAGCCCATCATGGCGTTGTAAAGTTTCAAGAGCCATTGCCTTTGGTTTTAATTCCGCAATCATATTGTCTTTTTGTTCATTCTCATTTTTGAGATAAGTTAAAACCCCTAACATGACTTGTGGACTAGAGTAATCGATTTGCGGTGCTGCTACTTGCTGTTCTAATTGTTGCCACCGGTCAATGATTTTTGCTCGCAAGGTAGTACTATAACCTGAGACGAGGATTAAACATTCACGCTTGGGGAGATTATAACAAGGGAGAGTGCGACCTGTTGAATCTTTGTAAAAACCTACAAATTCACTCAGCCCAAATTTGGGCTCAGTACTTTTAGAGTGTAGCTCTTCAAGCATTTGCTTAATATCACGCATAACGTGTTTATGTTGTTTACTACACAATTCTGCAATTTCACGACTTGACATGGTTGGAGCGGTTTGATTGTTAAAATTGTTTTCTGCTGCTGTGATAAGATTATGCATGCCTGCACTCCATTTGTGATGATATTTGAAAGAAAGAAAAGGAGGCGTTTTTAAAAACGCCTTTAATAGTTTGGATAATTTGGAAGAACATCCCAAAAAGTCAGGCGGTGCTGTTCTTCATAAGTACCGTAAACTTCATCATTATATTTTTCGTCTGCAATTTCTTCTAAAAGACTATTGTAGGCAGCGCTTTCACATACATAATAATGAACCTTACTGTCCTCATCGAGAAATTCTCTGTTTTCTTTTATGTATGCTTCTGCGATTTCTTCAGAAATATCTTCGCAACTGTTTTCAGAAGGATTTATGCGAAGGATTTGTATGACATCATCTGCCTCGTCAACAATTGCTAGAATTTGGTTTTCATCAAGTGGACCAGAATACCCAATGTGTTCATCATCACCGTAGGCAACTAATAAAATTTCATCGGAATTAATAAGAATTTGCTTATCCATAATTTCCCCTCCCTGACGCCTCTTGGCGATCTCTTGTGTTTGGTTTATATAATTACTTATACGCAAATGTATAAATATAAGCAAGCAAAAAATTACATATATTTCATTTTTTTTTTGCATTTTCACTTAAATGCTATCTTCAAAAATAATAAAATTAAAAGTTGATTTTAGAATCAGTAAATGTGCAGTTTACTGATAAAAATTAATTAAACTCTCTAGAACCTGTTGATGGCAATCTAATTGATAAGGTGAATAGAGAACCGTATTGCTTTTATAAGTCAAGAATAGTACGTCGTACACGACCTATTATAGAGATAGCGCCTTCAAGTTTTGGAGCTTTTATTGTTTTATCGTATGAAGCGGGCTGAAAAGGAGGATTATCATTGGGTCTGTATCTTTTATATGTCGCCTGCCCAGATTTATCTGCTATTACATAACAGGCATTAGGAACAAGTTTTTTATCTCGCATATTTACAAATATTATAGAATTTGGAGGACTCATTTTATTCATAGATGCGCCATCCACACGTAAAGCAATCCATTCACCGGCGGGAAGATTAACAGCCTCTATCATAGGATAATCTGAAAAATCCATTATTCCATCCTGCTCACTTAACTCTCCGGCACTAATCCATGAAATGAGAGGAATGCTTATATTAAGGCTAGGATTTTCTTGAGAAGACTCGCCATATAAAATCCATCCTGGATCTACATTAAATACTTGTCCATATAGCTCTGCTATTTGGCGAGAAATACCACGATTTCCATTTTCGTGACTAATTAGAGTATTTTGATTAAGAGCTGGTATAGCGCGTGCAGCTTCGCTTGGTGTTGCATACCCAGCGTTCTTACGTGCTATTTTAAGTCTATCTTTTGGCAAACAAGTCATTCGTACATTATCCACTAGTTTTTGCATTTTCACTTAAATGCCATCTTCAAAATAAGAGAATTAAAGGTTGACTTGTTAATTATTTTGTAAACAAGCGATAAGCTTTACGTGGCAGTATTGAAACTATTTCCCCAATCCATTTTATCTTAACATTTTTAATGGGATCTGCATTCCATGATTTGAGTACAATCCCCTCTGAAGAGCGAACAATTTGTTTTATGAATCGCCTATTGTCTTCTGTTAGAACAACAACTTCATCACCGTAATAGTCGCTTATTGGCTTTGTTTGCAGATGTTTAACTACGATTAAGTCCCCATCTTTATACACAGGAAACATAGAAGTTCCACGAACCATGAAACCTATTGCTTCAAAAGGCAAATCAAATGGTATTTCAATTGTTTCAAGCCCATCTTCTGGGATTTGCTCAACATCGGTATCAATCTCTAATCCTGCTCCTACATACCCCATAACAGGAACAAGTGTAGTAACTTGATTATAACCCTTTAAGCTTTTATAAAGTTCTAAAATTGCGTCTCTGTGTGAACCTCTGGGATCAGATTCATTTCCTAACCATCTTGATACGGTTGCTTGGGTTACATTTAGTCTATCAGCAAGATCTTTTTGATTAAGACCAAACTCAGATTGCAATATTTGCAATGTCGCAATGATATTTTTCGTCATAATTAGTTACTTATGATTTTTAAATTAAAAAAATCTATTGTTTTTTTTATTATATACTATACAATTGCGTATATGGTTAAAATAAAGGACTTAACTCAAATGGACACAGAGGGAAAATTTAAGGTTAAATCTATCCGAAAGTGTTTATCGCTAACACAAAAGGAATTAGCAGATATTTTAGGTGTTAAGCAAGCTTCTGTTTGTCGTTGGGAACAAGGCAAAGGACTATCTTTAAAGAGTTATTTAAAATTGCAACAATTGAAAGACAGCTCTGTTTCTAGTTCTGCTTTTATTGCTGCTCCTTTATCTGACAACAAACACCACCAACCCAATTCACACTCTTAAAAGAGATCAAATTAATTCCGCGTCATCATACGCACACATATAAATACACAACAATCTAAAGGGGGGATTATGATCACTAACGCATCAACCATTCTTTGCCTTGATCTAGGTACCAAAACGGGCTGGGCAATACGTGGTGCTGATGGTCACATCTTTAGTGGTACGGTCAATTTTCAATCACGCCGTTTTGAAGGCGGAGGTATGCGTTATTTGCGCTTTAAGCAATGGCTTACAGAAATGAAAGCAACAGCTGGTGATATTGATGCCGTGTATTTTGAGGAGGTGCGTCGTCATGTTGGTACTGATGCGGCACATGTTTACGGTGGTTTTCTAGGTCATTTAACAGCTTGGTGTGAACATCATGAAATACCTTATGAAGGCATCCCTGTTGGCACAATTAAGAAGGCAACGACAGGAAAAGGCAATGCCTCAAAAGAAGAGATAATACAGGCGATATGTGCAAAGGGACACGAGCCTAAAGATGATAACGAAGCAGATGCTTTAGCAATTTTATATTTAATGAAAGAAGGGGGTATATATGTCTAGTAAAATACCTTGGACAAGGCTTTTTGCCGATAAATGGATTCTTGATCTCACTTGTTTGTCTTCTATTGAAGGCAATATATACATGAGGTTACGGTTGCAAATGCTTCACACGGGTGAACCTCTCTTAAATAGCATTAAGGTTTGGGCTAATTATACTGGCTATTCAGTGAAAGCATTTGTAAAAGCATTAGACGTTTTACAGAGCACTGGTCATATTATTCGTTTAGAAGATGGTCGTTTATGGAATCTAGATGTTGAAGCAGAATTAAATGATAGCGTGGGAAAATCGGAAGCTGCATCAAAAGCTGTTAGTGCTAGATGGAAAAAATCTAAAGAAAAAGATGTAAAGTGTAATACGGAATCTATACAAACTAAATACGGAAGTAATACGGATTCTATACGAACTGAATACGAAAGCGATACGCAATCGATACCATATAACAATAACATTAACAGTTATAATAAAAAAACTAACACTATCGTGTTAGCAAAAAAAGAAATTGATTTTGAAGATTTAGAAACAAACGAACAGGTTGACAAGCCACCAGAGGTTGCTGCTGTTGAGAACCTTGAAGATCAAATCGCAACGGTATCAGAAAACCAACCTCCCATTCACGAGCAAGAGAACGTTTCCAAAAAAGCTAAGCGGTCTAGAAGTAATCGGGGTTGTCGATTGCCTGATGATTTTGAACCTGATTACGATTTTGCAATTGCAGAGGGTTTGCCTCCAGAACGCGTGAAAGTCGAGATGGCGAAATTTCGAGATTATTGGAAAGCCAAGACAGGCAAGGATGCAACCAAGATCGATTGGCAAGCAACATGGCGTAATTGGATTAGAAATTCAAAAGATCATAAAATTAATCAAATAGGTGGTAATTATGGAAATCACTCTCAAAGGCAAAAAAGCGTTGGTGAACGCATCGCAGACAGCATCCTTGATATCGGAAATCGAGGTTACTTTGAAGCACATTCACGAGATGATAGCCCCGGGATTTCCTTTGGTTTTGAAGGATGGCAGTCAGTTAACGAAACAGCAGGAAGCGATTGCCTTAGATGCTTGTGACCAACTTCACGAGTTGTTTTCAGTGAAAGCGAGCAAAGAGGACATAGCCAAGGCAATTCGGATGCTTTCATGTGGTTTGAAAATATCGCAACAGGCAGATCATGAGGGGATGGCACTTACCTATGGAATGGTTTTGGAAAGTGTTTCAGCGTGGTCACTGATGACAACGGTAAAACGGATTTTGTGTGATGAGGTAGAAGGCTTATCAGATACGTTTTTCCCAAGCACCGGTGAGTTAGTGAGATTATGCCGTGATTTGGAAAGCGATCTTTTGACGAAAGCAAATCTTGTACGCAAGGCTGTTTTGAATACTCGTGAAAAAGCAGAGAAAGAGAAGGCAGAGAAAGAGCAATTTAGACCTTTAACGTTCACTGAACAGCAAAAGATAGCAAATGAGATGTCGATTTGAGATTGGATATGCGTTTAAATCGATAAAAAGGCGCCGTACAGAGCGATTAAGTAATTTTTTGATGTAAAACCATATACGGAATATAAAACGCACTGTGCGGTTAAATTTGAGGCAAATAGACCAGTTGGTAAAATTATGGACTAAAAACATGAGAATATTAAAAGACCTGTTCTTAAAAAACCGTAAACAGCCAAGGCAAAAGAAGTTTGTTGCAACGGCTGTTGGGTATGTTCCATGGGGCGATGGAGCAGCTGAGTATTTTTACAATCTCTACGAATATGAAGACGGCACAAGAGAGTGTGAAAAATTTGATGGTGGTCAATATTACAAAACACCTAAAAATGCGGATTTTAGTACCAAAGCGCAAGTGAAAGCATGGGTTTATGGAGGCAATGTTCCTAAAAGCGTTCTGAATATCGAACCTCTCATAGATGAGATCAACAAAAGTATCAAACAATTAACAGAAGCTGCTTGATTTTAAAGGACATGATCTCTAAGTGGTAAGCTGGGTTTAAGTTCTAAAGATGCCCTGCTTGCTCTAAAGGTGAAATATGAGGGATTGGGTTGTTATGCCGAGCTTGCCAAAGATCATGCTTTTGTTGCAATTTCAGCCAAAATTCCGCATCATTTAACCCCGCTTTTTCTAAGCGTAAAGCTAGATTGATACTAATTGCTGCATGACAGTTTAAGACGCGTGATAAAGTTAAACGCGCAACACCGAGGCGATTTGCCGCTTCCGTTACTGTTAATCCTAACTCATCAAGCAATTCTTCTTTCAAAATACCACCAGGGTGTGGAGGATTGTACATCATCATAATACCTCAAAAATCAATGATAGTCTTGATAATCAACCAGTTCAACATCTGTACCAATGAAACGAAAGGTAACTCGCCAATTGGCATTGACACGCATTGACCAATAACCTTTTAAATCGCCTGTAAGCTCATGGAGACGATACGATCTAAGGGTTATTTGCTCAGGAGAAGATATCGTATCTAAAATTACCAAAATATTTGCTAATTTTTTAGCATGTGCGGGCTGTATACCTTTGCAAACTCCTCTTTCGAAGAATAATTTCAACCGTTCTATCAAACTTATGTAAATATGATCATTTCTGATTAAATATACTGTTGATTTTCTGCTTCTTCGAGGCTGGTTTCACCAAAGTCACAGGACATTGGCCAGAGCCTTCCTCTCCACAGGCTGACACGGTGGAACTCACCGCCAAGTTTTTTAAATTAATCGCGGCATTAATGTCTCGATCATGGTATGTACCACAATGAGAACATCTCCACTCACGTATGTTAAGAGGCAATTGTTCAATCTTACATCCGCAATGATGGCAGATCTTACTGCTCGCATACCAACGATCTGCAATAACAATCTGTCGACCATAACGTGCCGCCTTATATTCCAATTGACGGCGAAACTCGAAAAAACTTTGATCGGCAAGGGCACGCGATAAATGCTGATTTTTCAGCAAGCCTTTTACATGAAGATCTTCGAGACAAAATGTACCAAAACGCTGAATTAAATCTGTTGTAACCTTATGCAAATTATCCGTTCTTATATTGCTTATCCGCGCATGAAGCTTAGCGAGTTTTTGTTTCTCCTTATAGCGGTTGCTCGAGCCTTTTTGCTTACGACTTAGCCTTCGTGAGAAGCGCCGTAAACGATTTAGCAAAGCCTTATAAGGTTTAACGCCTCCTATGGTTTCTCCTGTCGAAAGCGTTGCAAGTGCATTGATGCCCAAATCAAGACCAACAATAGCTTGGTTCTCGCTCAGTGGCTTTTGATGATCTGTTTCAATGCTAAGACTTACAAACCACCGATCCGCTTTACGGCTAATGGTTGCTGACAAGATCTTTCCTTGAAATCGCAATTGTTCTCGCAAACGAACCCAACCAAGTTTGGGAATTCTTATCTTGAAACCTTGCAACTGTATTTGATCATTGGTCAAAGTAAAACGATCGTGCACTCCTTTCTTTCTAAAAGTGGGATATCGGCTTCTCCCTGAAAAGAAATTCTGAAAAGCCACACCCAATTGAATAATTGCCATTTGTGGAGCATTTTTAGTAACTTCCATCATCCATGGAAATTGTTCTCGTTTTAGAGAATTGAATTGTCTACGTAGTGCATAGTCATTAGGCTTTGGTAAATTATTATCTTTCTTCCATGCTTCATATTGCTGCTGCCATTCCTTCAGTGCCCAATTATAAGCAAAGCGCGCGCAACCACTGGCTCGAGCCATGTAGCTTCGTTGTTTATTGTTTAAGTCTAGAGCTATTTTGTGAGCAACAATCATTGCGACGCCTCTACAGCTTGACGGACATTCTCTAATAACCTTTGATTTTTTCTCGAACGACTTCCATAAAGACGAGCACTAAAGACAGTAATAATTTCTAAAACATCTTTGGCTAAATCCTCTTCAAAACTGCTTTCTTCCCCCTGATTAAGAATGATAACCTCAACTTGCTTGGCTTCACAAATGGCAAAGACCAATTCCGCACCAAAGCGCAATAAACGATCTTTATGCGTAATCACCAAACGACCTATCTCATTTTCAATGAGAGCATCCAATAAATGTTTAAGACCCTTTTTACGATAATTCATCCCTGACCCTAAATCAGAGATGAGTTCATAAGTCCAACCTTGGCTTGCGCAATAAAGCTCAAGAACCTGTTTTTGTCGTTCTAAATCGTCTTTTTGATCATGGCTCGATACACGCGCATAGGCAATGGTTGTTCTTTGTGATAGTTCTCTCGAATGAAAAAGCTCAGGTCTAAGCCTAGATAGGTCATAACGGCGGTGACCTCCTGCCGTATACTCAGAAATAATTTTGCCTTCACCTTCCCAACGGCGTAGAGTGCTAATCGAAACACCCAAAACTTGAGCGGCCTTACCTATCCCAACAAATCTATCCATAATGTATATTATTACACAGATATAAATAGATTACAAGCAAACTGTTAAAGCCCTTTATGCTTAAAGCTAACAATTGCCATATATTTCCCTTTTGATACTTGATACTATACACCATGCACTTGTGTCAAGAGTACTCTAAAACCTTATCCTTTAGGGTGAGAGAAGGATATTTAAGCCGCGTCTTTAATTGTAATAACGACTTGCTTGCCAAGAACACTCAGTGCTTGCTCTAATGTTTGAAGCTTAGTTGGATAGTTTGGATCAAGAATGCGTCGTGCTTCTGTTTCTTTTTTACCCAAACGATTAGCCAATTCTGTTTTTGTGATATTCGCTTCATTAAAAGCTTCTACCACTGCTAGCTTAAGAGCATTCCACGCATCTACCGTAACCTCTACAAGGTCTTTATACTGTTGTGGCATTGGTAAAGGCAAACCACGCATAGGATAGCTCCGTAATGCTAACCCTAAAGCTTCAACAGCATTCTCTAATGCCTCAGTTCTATTTTCTCCAGCTGTTATTGCTTCTGGTACATCTGGAAAAGTTACAATAAAACCACCATCTGGATCAGATTCCAGTTTTGCTTGATAAGTATATTCCATGTTTAGGTCTCCTCGCCATGATCGAAATATTTTTGAAACGAAAAATTAAAGCCGTTGAGAGAGTAGCTCATGCCCCCAACTGCTTTTTTATTATTTTCACGTAAAGTGGTGTTAATTCACCAGATTTTATAACGGTTGTCTTGTCTCCAAAAGTTACCAAATAATGTGAACCTTTGCCTGCATCAGGAGCTTCACTGTAATGAATACCTCTTTTTCTGGCTTCTTTACGTAATTCTCTAAGCAGTGCTTCTCGTTTCATTTAGCCTCCCCTTAATTTTATAAAATCAATATCGTACAAAAAAGTTCGATTGTCAATAATAAATCAAGAAAAAAGCCTTGCCTTTTTATGGCATAGATATTTGGTGAATTTATCAAATAAAATTATAATGTAATACATTAAATATGTGTTATTAATTTACTGAATTATTTGATAAAATATGCAAATTATGCTAAGATTTAGCATGTATAAATTGCAAATCAAACGGAACTTACAAGCATGCTAAACAAAGTGACATTAATCGGGCATTTGGGTGCTAATCCCGAAAGCAAAACCATGACTTCTGGAGCAGAAATAGTCAATTTTCGTATAGCTACTTCTGAAAGCTATACTGATAAAAAGACCAATCAAAAAATAGAAAAAACAGAATGGCATTCCGTTGTAGTTTTCAATCCACATTTAGCAAAAATTGCTCTTCAATATTTGAATAAAGGTTCAAAGGTTTATGTAGAAGGAAAATTACAGACACGCAAATGGCAAGATAAAAACGGTCATGATCGTTACTCAACAGAGATTGTCTTACCACAATTCAAAGGCGAACTGTATTTGCTTGATGCAAAGAAAAATCAACTTGCCTCCCCTACCCCTTCATCTGTCACTTCCCAAAGTTATGCCGCCGCTTCAGGAGCTGCTGATTTTAGTACATCTCTTAATGATAGCGTGCCATTTTGATTGAAAAAAATATGACAAAGAGAAAAAAACGTGCAAAACGTGGGCGCCCACGAATTCAGGGATGTGTAAGAGAACCGAATGGACGCATCTCAAGAGCCAAAACACCGCGTGAACCTGTTGATCAATTGGCAATAGAAATACGTGCTAAACGCTTCTGTTTAACCATACAAGACGCCAAAAATCCGCTTGCTGGTACCTATATCGGGCGGCTTTATTTGCAAGGTCAACTTACTCAAGATCAGTATGAGGCTGCACAAAAATATCTTGAAGTAAAAAATGATTATCTCTGTGCAAAGGCATTGCCTAATGCGGTTTATAATGAAATGCCATCCTCTTCTGATGATAGAGCAAGAGAGAAATGGGTTGAATTTGCAACCAAACAGTTTTTAAGCATGCAAGAAGTGATAAGAAAAACACAGGCTTTAAATCGACAGTTTAATCTTTACGCTGCATTACAATATCTTGTTATAGAAGATCAAATGCTACCGCATCTTGTTAATTCACTCTGTATTGTACTTGATGCGCTTCACAAATATTGTAACCACTAAACAAAGAATTGACATCAAATGAGAAATCATTAAAATGTGTATATATTTACACATTATGAGTTTAGGTAATGGAACAAGATAGCCGAAAAATCATTGCAAAATTAAAGCGTGATGGCTTTGAACTTGTGAAAGTGAGAGGTTCTCATCATAAATTAAAAAAAGATGATAAAGTTGTTATTGTCCCACATCCTAAAAAAAATCTTCCTATTGGTACAGCACGTTCTATTGCGCAACAAGCAGGCTGGTTAAAAAAAGGAGAAGAAGAATGAAAAGATTTTTTGCTCTTGTTCATAAAGATGAAGATTCTGCTTTTGGTGTTCAGTTTCCTGATTTTGAAGGACTTTTTTCTGCTGCAGATGAAGAAAAAAATCTCATCACAAATGCAACTGAAGCTCTTCAACTTTATTGTGAAGATATGGATACAGTGCCTATGCCCTTAAAATTTGAAGAAGTCATACAACGGCAATCTGTCAAAACAGCTTTGGCCGAAGGAGCTTTTTTAATACAAGTCCCCTTTATTGAAAATGATGCTGAAGTGGTCCGCACAAATATATCTATTGAACGAGGGCTTTTACGTGCCATTGATGATTGTGCACAAGAAAGAGGCTTAACAAGATCTGCTTTTTTAGCAACAGCAGCACGTCACGAGCTTAATATTTAGAGTTTCTTGCTTTTTTGTTTCTAAAAACACTAGATTTTGATCAAAAAAATAAAAAAATACTAGATTATGATTTTTTCTGTTGACATCGTGTAAAAAATCGTATTTTATGACACTGCTGTACTAGTCGTGTTGCGTCTAAAATTCAAAAATACCCCCTGAAAATTCAGTAAAATGTGGACTTGAAACGTGGCTAAAAAGCCCTGTTTTCTTGCAAATTTTGGCTAATCCATTTTTCAAATAACAAAAATCAATATTTGACTCATTATGTCATTAAATAATTCCCCAAAAGGAGCTATGATGAAAGCTGTCATCACTAAGCCAATGTGTGTCGTTGGCGACAATAAAAGCACCGTTCGTTTTGAACCTTCAACACAAAATACCCCATTTGTTGAAATTTCCAATCAGGTCTATGCACGTCTCAAACGTGCCAATGCTGCAAAACCTTTTATTGAAGTCAAGACAAAAGCAAAGCCTGCTAAAATAGTTGAAAAGGTTGAGAAAGCAGAAAAAGAAATTGTACAAACATCAACTGAACCAGTGGTAGAGGAAATCATACCAGAACAGCCAAAAGCATCTAAAGCTTCCAAGTCATCAACACCTACTCCCAAAAAAGCTTAGAAGTTGAAATTAATCATCCGCCAAAAATGGTATCTTCAACAGGTGAAGGATACCTTTACAAGTCTTCAAGCACCACGCCTTAATTGGGCTTTGCGGAATGCTCTAAACACCACAGCAAAACAAGTGGAACGCTTTGCAGAAAAACAAATTGCCGATGTTACATCAGCCAAATCAAAGCGTATCAAGCGAGGCGTTTATATTAAAGAAAAGGCTACAGCACGGCTTCTCGAGACAGATATCATTGGCTCTGGAACACCGATACCTCTTAAATTTTTTCAAGCAAGAGAAACAAAACGCGGTGTAACTTACAAAATGTTTGGAAAGAAAGAAATCTTACCTCATGCTTTTATCAAAGGTGGGAGTTTTCCAAAGCGTGTTGAATTAAAAAAGCTGAATGGTAATGTCTTTCAAAGAGCCGATGGTGATCAATTCCCCATTGCAAAACAAGAAGGGCCCTCAATTGCTGGGGTAATGTCCAAGCCAGAAATTGCAAATACTATTACACAATATGCCAATGAGAGATTAATTGCCAATATACAGAGACAACTTGATCGTCAAGAATATGCCGCTAACAAGAAAGCTAAATAATATTCTTATGCTATGCCTATGTATTACATACTACGATGTTAATTTTTAAAGCAGATTATCGCTTATACTTTGGTTTTTCCAGAAAAAATACAATAAAATCAATGCAAAAGGTACTTCCCAGCGGGTTGGGGCTGTTGCGGGGCAGGACAGCGCGAATTATCGCTAGCGTTAGAATTTTCAAATTGACTGTACATTGTACACATAACACATTGATAAATAACGATTTCAATATGTACACTGTACAATATATGATTATTTAAAGACAAAAATTATCGAAAGATACTTGACATTATCTCTGTAATATATATTTTCGAATCAGGTGCGTAGAAAACACCTTAAGTGCATAGCGGATAGATTGCCGAAACAGTCTTTTTTCCGCACATTAAAAACTTTGACTCGTGATATGCTTGTGGCGTACAAGAGACTTGTCGGGTGTAGTTACACCATACAATACCCTGTGTGGGAAAAGTGTAACGACGGACTATGCACCGTGTTTTCTAGCACCCGGCACTCTTTTAGAGTGTCAATAGAAAACCTCTAACTGCATAGGAGTTATCATGAATACTTTTATAGAAACTGTGGGAAACACTGCTAATAGTAGTGCAGCGGTTCAGACTATGTCTAGTCGTGAAATTGCAGAATTATGTAACAAAAGACACGATCATGTTATGCGCGATATTAAGCAAATGCTTGAAGAACTTAACGCCCCCAAATTTGGGGTGGTTGATTTTATCGGTACTTACGTTGATGCAAAAGGTGAAAACCGTCCTTGTTATAACCTGCCTAAACGCGAATGTCTTATTCTTGTCTCAGGTTACAGCACGGCGTTACGAGCAAAGATCATAGATCGTTGGCAGGCACTGGAAGCACAGGTAGCAACACCGAAAATTGATTATTCAAGTCCTCAAGCTATGATTGGCTTTTTAAATCACTTGCAAAGCCAAATCGAACAAAAAGATCATGTGATTGCCGAATTAGAACCAAAGGCAAAAGCACTTGATGGTTTAAAACGTTCTGATGGCTTGTTTGGTTTGATTGAAGCAGCAAAACAGATTATCTGCGTAAAAACATTACATTGCCACTTGACAATGTAGCGACAATATGAATAATCGAATCAGGTGCCTAGAAAACACCTTAAATCGATAGCGGATAGATTACCGAAACAATCTTTCTGCCGCACATTAAAGGCTTTGACTCACGATATGCACGTAGCATATAGTAGTCCTGTCGGGTGTGGCTATGCCATAAAATACCTTTTTGGGAAAAACATAGCGACGGACTATCGACCGTGTTTTCTAGCACCCGGCACTCTTTTAGAGTGTCAATAGAAAACCTCTAATCGATAGGAGTTCATCATGAACACTCTTATAGAAATTACAGAACGGATTATTGATAGGGAAGCTGTTCAAACCGTCAATGCTCGTGAATTACATGCATTCTTGGAAGTAAAAACCAGTTTTAAAGATTGGATTATCAGACGCATTCAAGATTGTAAATTTAAAGAAGGATACGACTTTTGCTCTTTTTTGAGCGAAAGTTCAGGTGGGCGTCCTTCTAAAGATTATGCTCTTACATTAGACATGGCTAAACACCTTTCAATGATCGAGCGTAATGACAAAGGGCATGAAGCACGTCAATACTTTATCAAATGTGAACGGCTTTTGAAACAAGTAGTGACACCACAAATAGACTACTCTAAGCCTGAAGCATTGCTAGGCGTCTTGAATCACTTACAAAATCAAATCGAACAGAAAGATCATGTGATTGCCGAATTAGCACCAAAGGCAAAAGCACTTGATGGTTTAAAACGTTCTGATGGTTTGTTTGGTTTGATTGAATCTGCAAAAATGTTAGAAGTACGACCTAAGGACTTAACTGATTATTTGCGTAAACATGATTGGGTCTATCGCCGTGCTCCAAGTGGTCCATTGTTACCTTATCAGGATAAGATCAAGAAAGGTCTCATGGATTGCCCTGCTATTACTATTCAAAGACCAGATGGTACAGAAAAGGTGCTCCCTTCAACAAAAATCACATCCAGAGGATTAGCTTGCTTGAGAGAACAAATCTTTGGGGGTGTGCAATGAAAGTAGATACCAATTTTTTATGTGATTTGTGGATGGCGTTGTCTCAATTTTCTAATCATCAAGGCATTGGAGATGCAGATTGTAACGCCTTAGTTCAAGTCATGGGCATTGTAGAAAAAGCTTTGATTTTAAAGCTTCAAGATGAAGTGCCAAATATTACAAAGATTCTAGCAGTTCTTACAGACTTTGGAGCTTCAGAGTTTCCTACGGCTATAGATCCTTTTTTAAAAGCTTACCAGTCGAATTGGGAAAACTCTATTAAAAAGGTTGCTTAAATAAAAATATGACTTCCCCATCTTTAAAGGTGGGGAGGTGGTTAATTACAACTACAGATTAAGCTGTGAATGAGAACCAAGACGTACCAAAATGAGTCTATCTTGACCGATTAATCGATAAATCAAAACCAAATCAGGTCGAATATGGCAATCTCGATAATCTTTCCAATTTCCAGTTAATGCATGATCATGATGTCGAGGTTCTAAAGGTTGATCATTTGCTAACGCTGCAATGATTTGGCGCAAATCAGTCTCTAGAAGATGCCGATATCGTCCTCTCATTTCACGCTTAAAATCACGTTTAAAGATAGTGGTACGTTCAATCCTCCGCATATAAATCATCAAATAATTCGTCTACAGAATTAAACTTTCTTAAATTGCCTTCGTCTAATTCAGTAAAAGCCGCTATGGTCTCTGCATTGGGTTGAAATAAGAAGGACGGAATAGCTTTATCTTGCGCAATACGCGTCATCAACACTCTCACAACATCACTCACCGATAAGCCAGAGGCTTGAATAACTTGATTAGCGACATTTTGGATCTCTTCTGGTACACGCGCTTGCACCATGCGACTGGTAGCCATGATGATTTCTCCTCTCTTAACTGTATTGCAATGTAATACAATTGAAGTTTGATTTCAACCACAAAATATTTAGCTTTCCTGATACGCCATAAAGTATCACTTTTTAGAATGAAGAGACTACCTAATGAACAAGAAGCATCGTGATGGTCTCTCGGTTCGAGCCTTTGCGAAAAAGATGCGTGTTTCTCCTAATGCGGTTGTTTCTCGGATAAAAACAGGCAAATTTGATGCTGCTCTTTTTGAAGACGGTTCTGTCAATGAAGCTCTTGCAACAGTAATATGGAACCAAAATCCTACTAAGAAAGCTCATCAGAAATCTGCTCAAATTAAGCAGGATTCCGTAAAAGCAGCCAATGAATTTGAGATCAAATTGGAGAGAATGCAGGTTGCGCTAGCAAAAGAAAAGATTGCTCTGGAAAAGCTACGCGAAACAACTGTTGATCGTGAAGAAGTGAGGAAAGAAGCGTGGCGCTTTGGAAGAGCGCATCGAGATACAATGCTCAATTTTGCCTATCGCTTTGGTGCTGAAATTGCCGCGCAAGTAGGATGTGATGCTGCTAGCCTTATTGGAGCTATCGATCATCATATGCGCAAAGCTTTAATGGAAAATGTCGTCCCTGTTTCTTTTCACGATCCCGATATTTTAGAAGAGAAAACAGAACATGACAAATGATGCTTCTCCCCCATCCTTTGGGGCTGGACTCTTTTTTTCCTATGCGAATGAAGGACGCCGTCCTGACCCGCCTTATACTGTTTCTCAGTGGGCTGATAAAAATCGTTATTTGAGTACAGTCACGAGTGCAGAGCCTGGATTATGGAGGACGATGCGTACCCCTTATTTGCGCGAAATCATGGATAATCTTTCTGTTTATGATCCGACTGAAACAACGGTTGTGATGAAGGGGGCTCAGGTTGGAATGTCGGAAGCAGCGTTGAATTTTTGTGGTTATGCTATTCATCATAGTCCAGGACCGGCACTGTATGTGATGCCGACAGTTGAAACCGCTAAGAAACTATCAAAGTCTCGTCTTGATCCGATGATTTCCGCTAGCCCTGCTTTAAGTGAACGCATTGCCCCTGCCCGTGCACGCGACAGTGGAAATACAATGTTTTCAAAGGAATTTTATGGGGGAACATTGATGATTACCGGAGCAAATAGTGCTGCTGGATTGCGTTCTTCTCCTATTCGCTATTTGGTTTTGGATGAAGTCGATGCTTATCCATTGAATGTGGATAACGAAGGCGATCCTGTAACCATTGCTGAAAAGCGAACCTCTGCATTTATTCAACGTAAAATTTTTAAATTGTCCACGCCAACACACCGTGACACAAGTCGTATTGCCAAAGATTTCGTGCTTGGTGATCAAAGATATTACAATGTTCCTTGTGATGCGTGTGGGGTTCTACAGCCCATTGTTTGGTCGCAAATCAAGTGGCCGAAAGGCGCCCTCGAAAAAGCTGTTTTTGTTTGTGCGCATTGTGGTCATGAACATGCCGAACACAGAAAAACGGATTTAATGGCGGAAGAAAACGGTGCTTGCTGGATCGCAACACAGGAGTCAAGTAAACCTCGTCTGCGTTCTTACCATATTTCAGCGCTTTATTCGCCATGGCTGACTTGGGGCGATTGTGCGCGCGAATTTTTAAGAGCCAAAGAAGACCCTGCTCTTTTACAAGTTTTTATTAACACCGTGCTTGGAGAGCCATGGGAAGACAGAACAGGTGAAGTTGTTGATCCCGACAGCCTCTATGCAAAACGCGAAGATTATCCCATTGCACCGCCGCAAGCCGTGTTATTGACAGCAGGCATTGATGTGCAAAACGACCGATTAGAGCTTGAAGTGGTAGGATGGGGACGTGGTGAAGAAAGCTGGCATATTGATTATCACGTCATCCCTGGTGATCCGTCTTCTTTTGAAGTGTGGGACCAGCTGGATGAATATCTCACAAGACGCTGGCCGCACTCTGGTTACAAAGATGGCATCAGAATAACGGCTGCTTGTATTGATACCGGTGGTGGGCACACACAAGCGGTTTACAACTATGTGCGCCCTCGTGAAGGACGGCGCATCTGGGGAATTAAGGGACAAGCAGGATGGCGTGCAGTATGGCCGCGCCGTCCAAGCAGAAACAATAAAGGACAGATTAATCTCTATATTGTTGGTGTTGATGCGGCAAAAGACATTATCACGGCACGGTTTAAAAAATCCGGTCCTGAAGCATCAGGGGCTGGTGCCACACACTTTCACAAAAACCTTGATCGGGAATATTTTGATCAGCTGACCGCTGAAAGAAAAGTCATCAAATATTTTAAAGGCTTCAAGCGCATTGAATGGCAAAAAAGTGAGAAGGCAAGAAACGAGGCTTTGGATTGTAGGGTCTATGCTTATGCTGCTTTACAAGGTTTGATTTCGGCAGGAATAAACCTGAATCGAGAAGTCGATATCTTAGAAGAGCGTTTGGAAAAACTTAAAGTTGAAGGCTCTTTAGAGCAGCCAACATCAAGACCTTCCCCCTCTCCTTCTCTGAGAAAATTACAAGCAACAAAGCCTCAAAGGAAACAATCCAGAACGGTAATGAATCCTTATATGCAAGGGGATTGGAGGTAATTTGTGGATGAAACTTTAGAACCAATTAACAGCACCATTGAGAGACTTGAAAGTTTAAAAAAGCGGCGTGAACAAATTGAAGAGGCTCTTTATTCAGGGGCACAATCGGTGCGCCATGGCGATAAGCAAGTAAGCAATCGTTCTGTTGAGGAACTGCGTAGAGCGCTTGAAATGCTGAACACACAAATAGCCAACCTTGAAGGACGCAAGCGTTCACGTGTTTTCTATTTTAATATATCACGAGGCTATTAATGGCTGGCTTGTTCAATAAACTCACGGGCTTTTTTACAATTTCTCGTCAACACAATCCGCCTTTTGAGGCTGCAAGTAAAAGCCGTCGCATGGGTGGTTTTGACCCCGCAAAAAAACATATCAATAAAGCGATTGAAGAATGCGGAGAGACCATTGTTGCCCGTTCAAGATGGCTTTATGACAATGAAGCTCTTTATGGCTCTGCAACAGAAGAATGGGTCTCGGCTGCTGTTAGTGACGGTATTAAACCTTATCCTCGTATTGAAGGATTTCAAGAAGAAAAGAAAAAGCTTTTAGACTTATGGTGGCAATGGGTTGATGAGGCCGACTATGATGAAGATGCCAATTTTTATGGACTTCAAGCAACCATTGCACGAGAGGTCTTTTTAACCGGAGAATGCTTTGTAAGATTACATTATGTTGACCTCTACGGGCGCTCTGGTGTGCCTCTTCAGTTGCAAGTTTATCCCACCGAAATGTTAGACCTTACCTACAATGGTCCTGCGGAAATTGAAGGTAATTACATCCGCATGGGAATTGAATTTGATGCCAGTGGCAAGCGCGTTGCTTACCATTTTTGGGAACACCACCCTTATGATGATTGTCCTGTAAACAGTGCATTTAAGAACCAAGAGCGCGTGCGCATCCCTGCTGAAATGGTCATTCATATCAAAGAGCGCCGTATTGCCGGACAATTGCGCGGTTCTCCTAAAATAACGCGCTGTATGACAAAGATCTTTCAACTGGAATCCTATGACGACGCAGAACTCGATAGAAAAAGGACGGCGGCTCTTTTCGCAGCGTTTGTCAAGGACAATTCACCAAACGTCGAAAAATTATCCGATAATCGTGATAAAAACAACGTTGAAGAAGAATACAAAGCACCTGTCATTGCGCCCGGTGCATCTCTTTATTTAGGAGAGAATAAAGAGGTTACATTCTCAAATCCTGTTGAGGTTGGTGGCTCTTATGAGGCTTTTCAATTTCGCAATATCTTGAAAATTTGCTCGGCTCTCAATATGCCTTATGCCGTTGTCACTGGAGATGTTACGCGGGGGAATTTTTCCAATGTGCGTACCTCCATCATTCAGTTTAGACGTCATGTTAAACAATGGCGCGAACATATCATTGCTTTTCAGTTTAACCGCATTATTTGGGAGCGTTTTGTTGAAATGGCAGTGCTTGGCAAATGCGTAAATTTACCGGACTGGGAGGAAAATCCCTTGCCATGGCTTCAATGTGAAAGCTTTGCGCCCCCACTTGAAATGATTGATCCAAACAAGGATATCTCGGCAGAAAAAGAAGAAATTCGCGCCGGTTTAAAAACACGCCGTATGGCACTTGCCGAACGGGGTTTTGATATCGACAGCATCCATGCCGAACTTGAAGAAGAACACACCGATGCTCGTGCCCGTGGTTTATCTTTTGATACCGATATGGCTGCACCCTCCGGTGAAAATCAAACGACGAATTTCACAGATTCAGATCCTTCTGAGACTTATGAAAGCAATCAAGGCAGTGAGGCGCACAAAAATGACCAATAATCTTGACATGCCGTTCTTAGTATCACGGCTTTTTGGTGTTCCACATATGCTTGCCTCGACAAAGCTTGATGTCATTCTTAATGCTCTTGCACCGCGTCTTTTTGCTGGAGAAAAGTTTGCCCCTCAGGCTTTTTTGCAAGGGGATACAGCATCTTTCAGACCACCTGAGAGTTACGTGGTGCAAAACAATGTTGCCATCCTACCGGTTCATGGCACGCTTGTGCGCCGCGGTGCATGGCTTGGTGCTCTTTCAGGGTTAACCTCTTATGAAGGCTTAAGTGCTTCTTTTCGTGAAGCCATTGCACAGCCTGATGTTCGTGCTGTTTTGCTCGATATTGACAGTAGTGGTGGAGAAGCCGGCGGTGTGTTTGATTTGGTTGAAGAGTTTCAAACACTCTCAAAACAATACAACAAACCCATTTGGGCGCATGCCAATGAATTTGCCTGTTCTGCGGCTTATGCCATTGCCTGTTCTGCTTCGCAAATATGGATTGCTCGCACAGGGGTTGTGGGCTCGATTGGTGTGGTTTGTGCGCATCTTGACCAATCAAGCGCAGATGAAAAACAAGGGTTTAAATGGACCTTTGTCTTTGAAGGTGATCACAAGGTTCACGGTAATCCTCACGAGCCATTGGCTGATGCAGCGCTGAACAAAATGCAAGCAGATTGCGCCCTACTCTACGAGATGTTTGTCGATTGGGTAGCACAAAACAGACCAATGAATACGGACGCAATCCGTGACACAAAAGCAGAAACTTTTATAGGCACCCAAGCTATCACGCTTGGATTAGCAGATGCGCAAGGCACTCTTGCGCAAGCTTTGGAATCCTTAACGGATTTCATCTCACAAAACCCAACTGTAACAGCAAAAGAAGGACAAAACACATGGCACGCACACAATACCGCGCCCAACAAGAAGAAGATGAAAAGATCGTCGACATCATCAACGAAGACGAAGAGGACGAAGACGATAGTGACATCGACAAAAATGCCGAAATCTTTGACGACGAAGAAAACGAAGATGAGGAGGAAGACAATGAAAACAAACGCGAAAACCTAAAAGCCATCCTTGAACAAGAAAGAAAGCGCGCAAAAGCACTGACAACCCTTGAAAGGCAAGCAAAGCGCCTAGGCGTTTCTTTTGATGCCGCAAAGGCTATTCAAAACGGTATGCGTATCGAGAAAGCACGCCAGTGCGTCTTGACGGAGGCTAGCTCGCAAAGCGCCTCTTTAAAACTATCGCCTTATGTTCCTCATGCTGATGGAGAAAGCAAGGCAAAAATTCATGCAAAATGGCAATCAATTTGGAAGGCAATAAAATGAATAATATTGTTTATGAAGATGTTCGCAATGGCGCTTATCTTGGGCGCTACGACCCTGACATGTCAAATGAACAAGTGGTGTTTGCATCAGGAGCCTTTATTGAGGCTGGGACTGTCATGGGAAAGATAACAAAAACGGAAAAATATGTCCCTCTTAATCCGGCAGCAGCAGATGGCAGTGCGGTGCCCGCAGGGATTTCTTATGCCACTGTTGATGCAACAGGTGAAGAACAACGTGCCGTCATTACAGCACGTTTGAGTACTGTAAAAGCTTCTGAACTGATATGGCCCGATGCAATACTGGAGCAAGAAAAAATGGCAGCTATTCAGTCTTTAGAAGACAATCATCAAAATTATGTTACAATGTGCTAGGAGGTTATATATGGATATGAATTTTTTTAAACATGATGCTTTCTCAACCACAACAATGATGAAAGCCATTGAAAACTATGAGTTTCAGCCTGGTATTATCGGTTCTCTCAATCTTTTTGAAGAAATCGAGACGAATACAACAAAGGTTGGCATTAAAAAGAATGATATATCACTTATTCAAACCAGTGAACGCGGGGCACCTTTCGTAGAAGGTGACAGAGATGATCATAATCTTCGGTTTTTTAAAACAACACGTATTGCCAAAAGTGATACCGTGAAATTAGAAGAAATCCAAAACCGGCGTGAATTTGGTACAGAAGATCAGTTGGAGACGGCAATGAAATATATTGCCAGAAAACAAAAGAAACTGATTTCTGAAATCGAATTGACATGGGAAAACATGCAGCTTGGCGCTGTTCAAGGTGTTGTCCTTGATGCTGATGGTTCGGTGATTATCGATTGGTACAAGGAATGGGAAATCACACCACCAAAGCCGATTGACTTTAAACTGGAGAATGAAACAACCAATGTTGCCGACAATGTTGATCGGGTCATTATGCGAATGATTGAAGCTTCAAAAGGAGCGTTTTCTGATCGTTCACGGATTATTGGACTTTGTGGGAATGAATTCTTTTCCAAACTAAAAAACCATAAAACAATTCGTGAGACCTATTTAAACACAGCCTTAGCACAAACCCTCAACAGCGCAGGAGGTGTTGCAACACCAAGTGCTCTTGGTACGGGAAGCTTTGGCAGTTTTGACTTTGCGGGTGTGACCTTTATCAATTATCGAAGCATTCACAACTATAATGTGCGTGCGAAGGCAGAGACAAAGCGCGCTATAGGAATTAAGCCTGATGAATGTCAATTCTTTCCAATTAATGCGCCTGGTGTATTTCAGAAAACCTTTGCCCCTGGCGAAAGCTTGGATTTTGCCAACACGGTTGGAAAACCTCTCTACACGATGCTTATAGTCGACCACGACCGTAATGCATGGGTGAAACCTGAAGTGTACAGCTATCCGCTTTACATTTGCACACGTCCTGAAATGCTGTTCAAAGCAGTCATTGGAGGGAAATAATATGCTATGGCACGGGCTGCTAAACAAAATGGTCAAAGATGTGCGCAATACCTTTGGGCAGCCCATCATCTATACGCGAAAGGACAATCAACAATCTTTTCGAATTACAGCAATTTACGGCATCAAACATTCGGAATCGGACGCCGGTGGTAGAATCCCTACCACAATCGCAAGAAAGGAACTTGATCTCTGCATCAATGACATTGGGGGATTGCCACCAAAAGCTGAGGATAGTGTCGTGGTGCTCGCCCCTGAAAACACTGAAGAGACAGCCCTAGAGCGCTTCGTTGTCACAGATGTCCAAGCCTCAGAATCCGGTATGTATAAGCTTATTTTAAGGGAGGTAAAATAAAGAACCCTCTTATCATTTTTAAAAAATCTTATATTACTGCTTGACAAGATTATGGGAATATGAATAATCGAATCAGGTGCCTAAGAAACACCTTTAAAAATACCAAGCGGATAAGCTACCGATATAGTTTGTTTTCCGCAATTTAAAAACTTTGACTCATTGTATGCTACACGCATATAATGACCCTGTCGGGTGTGGTTATGCCATAAAATACCCTTTGGGGAAAAGCATAACGACGGACTTGGTACCGTGTTTCTTAGCGCCCGGCATCAAAGATCAAATTAGCAAAAAATATTAAAAAATTATCGAAAGATACTTGACATTATTTATGTAATATATATTTTCGAATCAGGTGCCTGAAAACACCTTAAAACATCTAGCGGATTGGTTGCCGAAATAATCACTCTTCCGCGCATTGTAAAGGCTTTGACTCATTGTATGTGTGTAGCATATAATGGCTTTGTCGGGTGTAGTTACGCTATAAAATACCCCTCGTGGGAAAGGTGTGACGACGGACTAGATGCCGTGTTTTCAGCGCCCGGCACTTTTTATCGAGTGTCAATGAAAACATTCAAACATCTAGGAGTTTACCATGAACACTCTTATTCCAATATTGGAACAAACAATTGATCAGGAAACTGTTCAAACAGTCAACGCACGTGAGTTGCATGCATTTTTAAACATCACATCAAAGTTTGCAGACTGGATTAAAAATCGCATAAAAGAATGTAAGTTTCGAGAAAACAAAGACTTTGTAACGCTTTCTAAAAATTTAGAAAACGGTGGAAAAGTAAAAGAGTACCACCTAACTTTAGACATGAGTAAACACCTTGCCATGATCGAGCGTAATGACAAGGGACATCAAGCAAGAGAATACTTTATCGAATGTGAAAAACTTGCAAAGCAGATAACAACACCACAGATTGACTACTCAAGTCCTCAAGCTATGATTGGCTTTTTAAATCACTTGCAAAGTCAAATCGAGCAGAAAGATCATGTGATTGCCGAATTAGAACCAAAGGCAAAAGCACTTGATGGTTTAAAACGTTCTGATGGCTTGTTTGGGTTGATTGAAGCAGCAAAACAGATTATCTGCGTAAAAACATTACATTGCCACTTGACAATGTAGCGACAATATGAATAATCGAATCAGGTGCCTCAAAAACACCTTAAATGTACAGCGGATGGATTGCCGAAACAATCTTTTCTCCGCCAATTAAAAGCTTTGACTCGTTATATGTTGCACGCATATAATGACCTCGTCGGGTGTGGTTATGCCATAAAATACCCTCGTGGGGAAAGCATAACGACGGACTGTACGCCGTGTTTTTGAGCGCCCGGCACTCTTTTAGAGTGTCAATCAAAAACATCTAATCGTACGGAGTTCATATGAACACTCTTATAGAAATTAAAGAACAAATCATTGATCAGGAAACTGTTCAAACGGTCGACGCACGTGAGTTACATAGTTTTTTAGAAATAAAGTCTGAGTTTAGAAATTGGATAAAAAACCGTATTAAAGAATGTAAATTTCGTGAAAATCAAGACTTTGTAACTACGGTAAATTTTTACCGGGGTGGAAAAGTGAAAGAATATTACATCACGTTAGATATGGCTAAACATCTTTCGATGATCGAGCGTAATGACAAAGGGCACCAAGCAAGAGAGTATTTTATCGAATGTGAAAAACTTGCAAAGCAGATAACAACACCACAGATTGACTACTCGAGCCCTGAAGCTGTATTAGGTGTTTTGAATCACTTACAAAGTCAAATCGAACAGAAAGATCATGTGATTGCAGAGTTAGAACCTAAGGCCAAGGCACTTGATGGTTTAAAACGTTCTGATGGTTTGTTTGGTTTGATTGAATCTGCAAAAATGTTAGAGATACGACCAAAGGATTTAACCGATTACTTGCGGAAACATGATTGGGTGTATCGGCGTGCTCCGGGGGCTCCTCTATTACCTTATCAGGATAAAATCAAGAAAGGCTTCATGGATTGTCCTGCTATTACCATTCAAAGACCGGATGGAACAGAAAAGGTCCTGCCTTCAACAAAAATCACATCCAGAGGATTGGCATGTTTGAGAGAACAAATCCATGGAGGTGTACAATGAATACCAGTATCGACTTTTTATGTGATTTGTGGATGGCATTGTCTCAATTTTCTAATCATCAAGGCATTGGAGATGAAGATTGTAACGCCTTGGTTCAAATCATGGGCGTGGTAGAAAAAGCTTTGATTTTAAAGCTTCAAGATGAAATGCCGAATATTACAAAGATCTTGGCTGTTCTTACAGATTTTGGAGCTTCAGAGTTTCCCACGGCTATGGACCCTTTTTTGAAAGCTTATAATCCAGATTTGGAAAACCCCATTAAAAAGGTTGCTTAAATTAAAATCCCCCTTCCCCATCTCTAAAGGTGGGGAGGTGGTTAAACTCTACATTCAAATTTATTGATTTTAGAAAATTCGTCTGCTTTTTCAGTTTGTAATATACTAACGTCGTAAGCAGCTTGCATGTTAAGCCAAAATTCAGCAGTGGTATCAAAAAAATAGGCTAATCTTAGTGCTGTATCGGGAGTTACTGGACTGTTTTCAGCAACAATACGTTCTATCCTCGTGCGTGGAACATTCAATGCTTTTGCAAGAGCATAAGCAGAGAGAGCATATTCTTTTAAATATTCTTCCCGTAAAATTTCTCCGGGATGTATTGCTATATAATTTCTCATCTCGACCTCCTGTAGATCAATGATAATCTACGATTTCAACTCCATAGGCGCCATTAGAACGCCATTCAAAACAAATACGAAACTGGTCATTAATACGAATAGAATATTGTCCTTTACGCTCTCCTTTCAATGCCTCTAGACGATTTCCCGGGGGACTGCGCAAATCCTTGAGATCAACTGCTTTATCAAGCATAAACAATTTTCTTTGGGCGATACGCACTAGAGTTGAAGGAAAGCCTCTGGGCGGGTTCCCTTCTAAAAGATCTTTACATCGCTTATCTGCAAAAGATTCAATCACCAAATCACCTTTATTCATTCTTTTATGTATCATAACATGATACCATGCTCAAAGAAAGAATAAATTTTGAATAACAGGAACTTTTATGCATCCGAGAGAGACGATAAGAGAAAGCTTTGTTGCATTGATCAAAGCAGCAAAGACGGCTGCTGGTGACAATGTTTTCAATATGCGTGATTTCAACTTTTCCGTTGAGAAAATGCCGGCCATTAATATCTCAACACAAAGCGAAACAATTGAAGATGGATATGATTATGGAGTAAGGCGGCGTGTCTTAACCGTGGATGTTGAATGTTATGCTACACAAGAAGATGGTGCGCGTTTTGTCGACCAATTAGCATGGGAGGTGGAAGAGATCTTCTACGCCAATCCCAATCTCAATAACACCGTGGAAACATGCTCCCTGCAAAATATTGCTTTTGCCTTTGGCGATAATGGTGCTCAAGCACTCCATGGGGCAATTTTAACCTTTGAGGTCACTTATGTGACCAATATCCCCTCCCCTGAAACACAAGCAGGTGATGCAACCGCAAAACTTGTTGAACCTTTCTTGAGGATTACACCACAAACAGATGTGGGCAATGAAGACAAATATCATAAAATTGGGAACACCCATGTTAGAGCGGCGCGATAAAGACATCACCGATTTAAAAAGACGTGTAGCCAATATGGTTATGGTGGGCAAAATTAGCCATGTCGACCATAAAAACGCACGCTATCGGGTAAAAAGTGGCAATCTTATTAGTGACTGGATTCCAGATACCCAAGCTCGCGCCGGTAAAACACGCTCTTATGAAGGACGTGATGTTGGAGAACAAGTGGTGGTGGTTGCATCATCAGGGGATTTATCGCAAGGGGTGATTGTTGGTTCCATCCATACAGATGCCCATCAAGCCGCCGATAAAGGCAATATTCATAGAACAATTTATCCCGATGGCACCATCCTTGAATATGATGATGAACAAAACAGCTATAGTATTCATATCAAATCAGGCGGAAAATTCATTCTCACAATTGCGGATGGCGTGTCTCTTAAAGGTGATGGTGGCAAGCTAGAACTTACCGCACCAGAAGGCATAAAAATTGTTTCACAAAGCGATATCAATTTCAATGCAAAGGGCAGCATTTCTTTGAAAGCGGATGGGGGCGTTTCACTAAATGCCAATGATAGTCTCTCTCTTCATTCCGGTAATCATGTTTCCATTCATTCAAGTGGATTAAGGCATAACGGCACCAATGTAGGAGCAACCCATGTTCACGGTGGTGTTGTTCCTGGTGGATCCATGACAGGAGGTCCCAATTGAACATAGGAATGGACCGTAGCACAGGAAAGCCCTTGACCGGCATTGCGCATTTGCGCCAATCAATCCTTGATATTTTATCAACACGCATTGGCACGCGTGTAATGCGTCGTGATTATGGTTCTCGCGTTGCGGATATCATTGATGCACCGGTCAATGATGCCTTTGCTGTTACCCTTTATGCCGCTATTGCTGAGGCTTTAGACAAGTGGGAACCACGTTTTAAACTGAACAAGATTGATTTTAAATGGAATGGGAATGGGCAAGTTTCCTTGTCCTTTGAAGGTCTTTATTTGCCATCAGGCAAGCCCATCACCATGGAAGGATTGCTGATAAAATGAATGGAGCGCTTGTAAAACCAGATATCATCACAGAAATTTCCTTTGAAGAAATACGAGCTGCTGCTCTTGCCCATTTAAAAGAACTGTTGCCCGGATATATTGTTCTTGAAAGTGATCCAGCAGTCAAAGTCATTGAAGCTTTTAGCTATCGAGAACTGCTTTTAAGGCAACGTATTAACGAAGCCGCACGCAACAATATTCTTGATTTTGCAACCGGTGAATCCCTTGATGCTTTGGGAAACTGGCATGGAATTGCCCGCATGGAGGATGAAAGTGACGAGAGGTATCGTGAACGTATTCAACTTCATGCCCGTGGTGGCAAGGGAAGCGGAACAGAACCCTATTACAAACTTATCGCCATGTCCGCAGATAGCCGTGTTAAGGATGCCATTATTTATCGAAAAGGCAAAGATCCAACCATCTATGTTGCACTTTTTGGCAATAATGAAGAAGGGACAGCATCAGAAGACCTCATACAAATAGTCTCACAAGCCCTTCACAGAAAAAATATCATCATGACCAATGATACAATCATTGTGCATGCTGCTGTCAAAAAAGTGGTGGATTTGCAAGCCGATGTTTGGCTGTTACCCGAAACATCCTTGAAAATTCTCACGACAATGGAAACAAATTTAAGAGCTGCATGGCGAAAAGAACAAGCCATTGGTCGTGAATTAAGCCTTTCATGGTGGGTTTCTAAATTAATGATTGCGGGTGTTCAGAAAGTGATTGCCATTACACCAACACAAGACAGAACCGTTGGTGATGAAGAGGTTTTAGCGATTGGTAAGGTCATCTTAAACTTCAAAGGACGGGCACGCTAATGGTTGGCGCCCTCCTCCCAAACAATGCAACAGAATTTGAAAAACACCTTGCCGATGCTTGCGACTTTCATCAAGATGTGGATGGCGCTGTTTTGGGGATTTCACGTTCTAAACTGATCACCCGCCCTCCCCGCTTCTTGCCATGGTTGATTGAAGAATATGGGCTTGGAGAGCTTACACCTTATGTTCCAAACCTCTATGATTTGATTGACCAAGGGCTCCAATGGCAGCGTTTGCGTGGTTCTCTTTCCGCCATTGATAGAGGGCTTGAATGGCTTCAAATTACAGCACGCTTCACGCCGGCATGGACGGGGCGTGCATGGTGGAATTCCTTTCAACTTTACTTTGATCAATTGCCTGAACAAACACAGCTCGAAGCGATTGAAGCCATCACAGAGCTTTCCAAAAGCTTGCGCTCTGATTTTCGCCGCGGTGTCAATGGTTATGACGTACAAGCCATGGAAGGCAATATGTCACGCCTTGATGACAGTCTGCTGGAATATGAAAGCGGTGTGTGCATAACAGCGGGGAATACACTGTTTTCCTTCGGGCGCACCACAGAGAGCACCCATCTTCTTAGCAAAGAAGAAGGCAGGCTTATTGGCAATTGGATCGATGATGGGGACGAAGAATTAAGTTGGGATCAGATTGATTATCCATGGGATATGGCGAACTTTCCGTGGTGTTCGGTCAAAAAACATGAACGCGATATTTTGATGGCAGAGTGGTTTTGCAACCGCACGCTTTATCTCGTGTTAAGAGACAACCAAAATGCCGTGATTGGGTATCGCAGATGCTATGCTGTAGCGCCTGTCGAACAGGCTTTGGAGGGTGTGTACAGCCATGCAGGCGGCAAATTTCAACCCTCCACGATGGGCACGGCGCTTTTTCTAGCAGCACGAACAGATTTTGGCGATGTTGACGGCAAACAAGCAGCCTCTTTTTCTGTTCTCGTTCACGCCATCCCCAAACAAGATGTTCCCTTTGGCAAACTTTGGTTGGAGCCTGATGAATTAAAGGGTGGTGTGGAGATCATCAAAACGCCCGTCAATATTCCTTTGCGCGGTGATGTTCGCGAGCAATTCAAGATTTTATTGAGGTTTTAAGATGAAGCATGAAAGTGATTTACCCTTTGCAATTGACAGATCTTGCGGCAAAGATGACCAACAAAGCGTTGTTTTCTATGGGCAACGTCCCTTTATCCAAAGTGGTGAACTGAATGAGGTTCAAACCATTATTCGAGGGCGCCATGACCGCTTGGGGCGCCTTGTTGCCAAAGAAGGAGACCGTGTTGAACGAGCCGATGCCTTTGTTAATAAAGACGCGAAGACCGTTACTTTAACAGAGGGCAAGATCTATATCGCAGGGGATATCTTTCCTGTTGCACCCGCTGTTCTCAACAATGTTTCCATGGTTGGGCGCCTTGAAATCGGTGTGAAGTTGCAAAAAACATGGATTACTCATGAGGATGATCCAGAGCTGTTGGGGCAAGTCCCCGGCACCTTGGCAGAAGGAGAGCCCGGTGCGGCGCGCGAGAGTGCAAAGCTTGTTTGGGCACTCAAAGAGGATGGGCAGCAAGGCACGTTCTTTCCGGTTTATATTTTGCAAGATGGCATTTTGATTGATCAAAAGTCCCCCTCTCTGCTTGAACCCGCCATGCAAGCCATTGCTACTTATGACCGCGCGCATGGTCATTATATCGTCAATGGATGCCGTGTAACGGCATTAGGACCAAACAATAGTTGCCAAGTCTTTAGTATTCAAGAAGGAGAAGCCAATATCAATGGCTTTAAGCGCAAGCGCCTTGCTGCTTTGCGCCATGAAGAGAAAGAAGAGTTTTCGACAAGCGTTGTTCCTAGTGAAACCCATATTTTGCACCTCAAAAAGGCAAAACAAGCTTTACCTTCAAAAGTTATTATGCGCCCATTGCCGATATTCACTCTCTTTTGTTGACAAAAGAAAAAACCGTTAACGTCACTCGTGGTGCGGTCGTTGCAGGGCGTGATGGTGTTCCCGATAAAAGCATCACCTCTTTTCTCAAAGTCATGCAAGGCGACAAGGAATTTAAAGAAGGGACTGATTTTAAAAAGACCGGTGATACCATTGATTGGGCGCCCGTGGGAGATGAACCAGCTATAGGGAGTACTTATAAAGTCACTTACCGCTATCGTGCACAAGTGACCGCCGATAAGGTAACGGCACAAGAAATCACTGTCTCAGGGGGTGCGCAAGGGGGGGATATCATTGTCAGTTACACTTACAAATTGCCGCGTATTGACCGTATAGGTCTCAATACACAAGGCAATGTGGTTTATATCAAGGGTATTTCCGCAGACCAACCGATGGCACCGAGTGTTCCTGATGATGTGTTGTCCCTTGCAACTATCACCAACAATTGGCTTGAAACGCCGGTAGTTGTCAATGATGGCACACGGGTTGCCCCCTATGATGAGATGTGGCGTTATTTTCAACGCGTGCTTTCCCTTGACCGGTTGATGCAGTTAGAGCGCATTAAAAGCAATGTCGACTCTAAAGAGCCTGTTGCCAAAAAAGGCATGTTTGCCGACCCTTTTCTGGATGACTCTTATAGAGATGAAGGCTTTCAACAAACAGGAGCCGTAGGCAACGGTATTTTGCAGCTTGCCATTGATCCAACATTCTATACCGCGCCTTTAAAAGCCCCTGTCACCCTTGACTGGACAAATGAAGTGATCATTGCGCAAGAATTGACAACCGCTTGCGAAAAAATCAACCCCTATCAAAATTTTGCCCCCCTCCCTGGTACAGTAACCCTCACACCCGCAACAGACTTTTGGCACGAACAGCGCACCGATTGGCTCTCGAGTGTCACCAATCAATTGTTTATGGGAACACACCGTGGCAGCAGTCTTCGCAAGACAGAGGCAAAGGATGAATTGATCAATGTTGCGCATGAACAAATCGATTTTTTAAGACAAATTACCCTTGACTTTAAAATTGAAGGTTTTGGCAAGGGGGAAATTTTAGACAGTCTCACCTTTGATGGTGTGAATGTCTTGCCAAAAAGCCGCCTTGTTGCCGATGGCAATGGTATTCTTGAAGGCACTTTCAAAATCCCTGAAAATATTCCTGCCGGCACCAAAAATGTTGTAGCACGAGGCAAAGGGGGAACCCTTGCGACAGGTCTCTTTACTGGGCAAGGTGTTATTGATGTGAAGGTGATGCGGCGCACCACAACGGTGAAGATCTGGACGCAAGTGGACCCGCAAGCGCAAGTCTTTACTCCCGATGAAACACGGCAAATCACCGGCATTGACTTTCATCTTTGCAAAATTGGCAATCAGGACCATGATCTGGTGATTGATTTGGTTACCACCGAAAACGGCTATCCGACCGCCAATATCCAAGCCCAAAGCTTTTATTCCATGAAGGGGGCAAAAACTGGATGGGCACAGGCACGCTATGATGTCCCACTCCTCGTGCCCAATGACCGCTTAACCGCTTTTGTCATTAAAACCGATGATAGCAATCATTCCCTCTCACTCGCAAAGCTTGGGGGTTTTGATGAAGAACAGCAAAGATTTGTCTCAAGCCATCCCTATGTGACCGGTCCTCGTTTTTCCTCTGTCAATGCGCAAACATGGAATGCCCATCAAGATGAGGCTTTGGCTTTTCGTGTCTTGGCAGCACGCTATACACAAACAGAAAAAACCATTGATCTTGGCACATTTGATCTTGCTGACTGTTCTGATTTACAAATCCGTGCCGCGGTTGAATTGCCTTCAAGTGATTGTTCGGTGATCTTTGAAATTGAAAGAAACAATGGCACGATTTACCAGCTTCTTCCCTTTCAATTGTTAAGCCTCACCGAATATATCAGTGAAAAGGTTCAATTACGTGCCATTCTGAGAGGTACAGAGAAGCTCTCACCGGTTTTGTTTGCTCCTGTTCAGTTGATTGCGGGAAAAATCCATAATACAGCAACCTATGTTACCCGTGCTTTTGCCTTTGGTGAGAAGGCAAGATTGACCAGCTATATCAAGACCTTTTTACCAGGCGGCTCCACATTCACCCTCGAGATGCAACTGGATGATGGTGCTTTTACCCCTCTGACCTTAGAGGAAACAAAACAACTTACTGAACCCCTTTGGGTGGAGCGAAAATTTGTCAGTCACGACCAAACAGCAAAGCAAGCGCGCTTGAAACTCACGCTAACCGGTGGACCTTCGGCGCGGTCAATGCTGCGTGATTTTGGTGCGGGTATTTTGTGATACCCCCTTACTTTAAAAGATGAAATTTGGGGCTGCTTGAGAGATTTG
Organism: Bartonella sp. 220B; assembly: GCF_026930205.1. Lineage (GTDB taxonomy): Bacteria > Pseudomonadota > Alphaproteobacteria > Rhizobiales > Rhizobiaceae > Bartonella. The sequence goes on from NZ_JANHOI010000008.1 coordinate 47,834, forward strand.
GAAAATTTGGAGAATGGAAATGACAAAAACCAAAAAGCTTGCCATGGAATTGCCGAAAGAAGGGCGTTTTATCAGTTCTGAATTCCCCATTTTGCGTGAGAACTTGACAAAACTTGATCAAGCCATCATGGAAGTTGAGGAAAAGCTAGACGACAAAGCCTCTGCAAAACATACACATAGCATAGGGGATGTTACAGATCTTGAGGCAGCCCTCAAAGGCAAGATGCCAGCGGATAAAACCTTTTCCTTTGCTGATTTGGGCGATATCGAGGGCGCTAAGGATGCCGCCAATAATTATGTTCTCTACAAAGCAAGCAATAATCATTTTACCTTTGGCAGTGCTATCTCCCTTCTTGGAGCACACCAACACAAAATTGAAGATATTGTTGGTCTTGATAGATTTAGAGCCAAGATTAACGAAGATTTGACAAGCTATGGGCGCCTAAAACAAGCCAATGAATGGCAGGATTATAACAAGTTCACAAAAAAAGTCACTATGAGTGATGGTTTGGAAATCATAGGCAATTCATCATTAGCTCTCATGCATAATGGGGAAGTGGTCACAAGTTTAAGTGCAACAGGGAGCACGCTTAAAGGACCGCTGAAAGTGGATGGTGCAGAAGTTTATAGCAAAGATGAAGCTCTTGTTGCTCTTCAAGAAATACGTGATGAAATCACGAAATTGAGAAAAGCGACCTCTCCCCTTGAAATTCTTGTAAAAGAAAGTGGTCCCATCCCATTTCCTGATGGCGTCACTAATGACACCGATATCGAAATATGGGCATGGGGTGGCGGTGGAGGTGGAGGATATGGAGGCTGGTTAAAAAATACCGGTTTTGTTAACAGCATGATCACCTACTACGGTGGCGGCGGTGGCGGTGGAAGTCAATATGCATGTATTAAAATCAAAGCTTCACGGCTAAAATCGGCAAAAGTTATTGAAGTTGGTCGAGGAGGACGAGGTGCTTCTCCGAGAGGCGGTGGGGGTGCTGGTGGTGATACACGTATTGAAGGAATTATTATAGCGTATGGGGGGGCTGGTGGAGGTGGGGGCGCCGGTGGTTCAGGAGGCGCATCATCCATCAATGGTAGCCGTGGCGGCGATTCTAGTTCTAATGGTTATAGAGGTAGCTCTTTTATTTACGCTGGTGGGAATGGCGGCGATGGGGGGAGTGGTAATGGCGGGAACTCTTTTTTTGGTGGCGGTGGCGGTGGAGGTGCTGGTGCTCAGAATGGAAGAGGTGGTTATGGCGGAGAGAGCCATAAAGGTGGCCATGGTGGTAAAGGCTGCAAAGGCAGTGGACAAGGTGGTGGCGGTGGGGGTGGCTACTTCCCAGGAGAAGATGGTGGATCTGATAAAAGTGGCGATGGCGGTAATGGAGCAGTGTTGTTAAGATTTTTTATATAGGAGTTTTTTATGGAATATGCAGTTGTTGAAAATGGTGTGGTGACAAATATTATTGTGGCGCCAGAAGATTATGTTCACATCTTTGATGGTGAGGCCATTCCCTCAAATGAAGCGCAAATCGGCTGGACTTATAAAGATGGGGTATTCTCTCCTCCCATTATTGATGAAGAAAATGCTTCTTCGTCTTCTGAAAGGGCTAAGACAGACACACCTGTAGAGTCTGTAGATGAACCGAAAGAGAAAGCTTAAACAGGGCAATTCTCTATTTCATAAGCTTCAATTAATGCAACAAGGATTTTCATTCTATCAAATTCTGGAGTATTCTCTTTAGGTTGATTGTCAAACATTGCAGACACAATCTCTAAAGCTTCTTGATAATCTTTTTCAGTGCGAAGTGGTTTGATATTCATTTCTTAAATTTCTTTAAATTACACAATATTGATATCATATTGTTTAGATTGTAATAGTTTTAAAATTAATTGCAAAGAAGACTGTCCATGACCACACGTAATCCTAATCGCTGTCCTACTCATCCAGGAGAAATTTTAGCAGAAATTATTCCTGAAACTGGCAAAACGAAGACAGAAATTGCACAGATGCTTGGTATATCACGCCAGCATCTTTATGATATTCTAAATGCAGAAAAACCTATCACCCCTTCTCTTTCAGCTTGTCTTGGCAAAATGTTTGGGAATGGAGCAGCCATATGGTTACGTATGCAAGCCAATTATGATGCTTGGCATGCCGAGCGTGAAACAGATGTTAGTAAAGTTCCGATACTCCATACTGTTTAATTGTGTAACTCAGTCTCTAGAAACTTTCCTAAGTGGTTTTATTGCTTTAACTTCTTTAATCTTAAGTGCAATTTTACGTATAAAAGCAGGACTAAAACGCCCTTGTGGTTTCAAATCTTCAAAGTCATAGAAAGCCTTGCAAGAAACAACATTAAATTCATCAACATGTATCCAAGACTGCTTTGTAAACCCACACGCTTACATTCTATTTCAGGTATTTTTAAGCTAAATTGCAAATTAAGAGGTTCCTGGGAAGTAATCGGAAACAAAAAGAAATGACTTTCAGTTTTTACCATCATACAGGCAGGACGTGCTTTTCGCCCTGAATGTTCACCTTTTTGCGCTTGTTCATGCCACAAATAATAATATCTAACGACATCACCTGCTTTAAACATATTCGTCGCCATTTAAAATATCATCTAAACCACGATCTAAGTCGTCTAATATATTCTTCGGTGCATCCGTGTAAGAAAAAGCTTGTACACTGGAATGGGATTTGATTAATTCATTATATAAATTGATAGGAAGCATAACAATCTTTTCACGTCCTCGCTTTGTTAAGGCGACAGGTGTAGACATTGCTTCGTCTAAAATATCGCCAGCTCCACGGTTTACATCGGTAAAACTATATTTCTTCATAGGCGCATCCTATCCTTAATTAAATAACACGTATTGTACGTATAATATGTATTATGTAAAGATGTTTTACAAGGTTAATTTTCTCCCCGCCTAAAAGACGAGGAGATGAAATTATGTTTTAAACTACGCAGCTTTTACAACAGATCTTGCTAAGACCCGCTTAGCTTCTTCAACAAGTGTTTTATAATGTTTGCTTTCTTCTGCTAATGTAAAGGCTTTGACAAGATGCATGTGGAGAGGTCCGTAAATGTAAACAGCCTTTTCAGTAGCTCCCATTTCATCCCAGTTGCTTGGAAAATCAAATCGTGTGTCACGGTCATTATCAATTAACTGTTTTTTTAAATCGTAGAAAGCTTTAACAAGTGCTTTTTTAAATGCACGCACCATATCATTGTTACGCATATAGGTCATGAGTAAGGTTGCTTGTGGTTCATTGAGGATAGCAACTTCTCTCTTTTGACCGCCTTTACCATCTTTTCTACTCACTCGCATTTCAAATGCGAGTGAACCAAATTCTTCAAAGTCTTTAATATTTTGACGAACCAGCTGCATAACTGTTTTATGAGTATGCCTCACCCCCTCTGCAACTTTTAAAGAGGTTGTGACAGCGATACCATCATTGTTAATTGTTACTAAATTGTTCATGATGAACTCCTTGTTGTTAGACGTTTTTCATTGACATTTTTTATAAAAATGCCGGGTGCTGAAAAACACGGCAACAAGCCCGTCGTTATGCCTTTCCCCCGAAAGGGTATTGTATAGCATAACCACACCCGACAAATCTATTATATGCGTGTAGCATATAACGAGTCAAAGTCTTTAATGTACAGAAGACTGATTATTTCGGTAACCAATCCGCTTGTTGTTTTGAGGTGTTTTTCAAGCACCTTTTTATGAATCTAACGGTTTTAAAATTTTTGTCAAGTCGTTCTCAAGAGCGGTTTTTTGTCTCTGATTTTTTCCATTCATTTTATTCACCAATCATGCAAAGGAGCATCATAATGACAACAGGTTTTTTACACGGTGTTGAAGTTGTCGAGGTGGACGATGGAACGCGTCCCCTTCGCGCAGTTCAATCGGCAGTTATCGGTATTGTCGGCACAGCACCCGATGCCGATGAACAGGCTTTTCCATTAAACACACCGGTGTTGGTTACCGGTTCACTTTCACAAGCAGCAAAACTGGATAAAACAGGAAAACGTCAAGGTACCCTACCCAATGCTCTTGATCTCATTTTCAAGCAAGTGGGCGCCATTGTTGTTGTCGTGCGTGTGCAAGAAGGCGATAATGAAAACGCAACATTGACCAATGTATTAGGCGGTGTGAACGCAAATGGTACTTATGAAGGTGTGCATACTTTGATTGGAGCGCAATCCCTTCTTGGACAAACACCACGCATTCTGATTGCTCCAGGTTTTACCCATAAACGCCCTGTTAGCCTTAGCAAGATTGATGTCACCAACAAAGGGAGCGGTTATACCCAAGCAACTGTTAAAATTGCCGGCGGGGCAAAAGCAGAAGCAATCCTTGCCAATGGACAAGTGACCTCAATTGTTCTCAAAGACAATGGCTTTGATTACCAAACCGCCCCCAATGTAACGATTGAAGGTGATGGAACCGGTGCAACAGCAAAAGCCGAAATCAGTGCAACCTCTAATCCTGTAGCAGCAGAGTTAATTGGCATTGCCGAGCGTCTCCGTGCTATTGTGGTACTTGACGCACCAAACACAACCGATAAAGCAGCTCTTGGAGCAGCAAAGGATTTTGATTCAAAACGCGCTGTTATTGTTGATCCTTTTGTAAAGGTAAATCGTGATAGAAAAATCCTAGAACAGCCTGCAAGTGCAGCGGTTGCTGGTGTCATTGCCAAAACAGATTTCACACATGGTTTTTGGCATTCCCCTTCAAACAAAGTGATCAATGGCATTGTAGGAATTACCCGCCCAATTGATTTTTCCATTGGTGACAGATCAAGCCGTGCCAACCTCCTCAATGAACAAAACATCACAACAATTATTCGCGAAAATGGTTATCGTCTTTGGGGCAATCGCACCCTTTCAAGCGACACAAAATTCGCTTTCTTATCCGTTGTGAGAACCGCGGATATGATCAATGACGCCATCTTGCGTGGACACATGTGGGCTGTCGACCGCAATATCAAAAAAACCTACATGAGTGATGTGAGTGAAAGCGTCAATGCCTATTTGCGTGATTTAAAAGCGCAAGGCGCCATTCTTGGTGGGCAGTGCACGCCTGATCCAGAGTTGAATACAGCAAGCGCCATTGAAAGCGGTAGAGTCTATTTCAATGTCGAATTTACACCAACAACACCAGCAGAACACATCACATTCCGTTCACGCATCATCAATGATTACTTAGAGGAGATCTTTTAATGACTGTACCTGTTTTACCGAGAGTTCTAAAATATTTTAACATTTTTGTTGATGGTATTCCCTATCAGGCAAAATGCGAAAGCGTGACATTGCCAAATTTAAGTTTGGTTGTTGAAAACTATCGCGGTGGTGGCATGGATAGCTCTCTTGAGGTTGATCTTGGGCTTGAAACGCTCATCCTCACCATGACCATTTCTGATTGCTCTCCAGAGTTGATGGCACTGTTAGGGCGCTCTGATGTGAACATTTCATTGCGAAGTTCAATGCAAGCACAAGGCACACCAGCAGAAGGTGTTGTCATCACTATGAGGGGGCTTTGCAAAGGCTTTGAAATGGCAGAATGGCAACCGGGAAGCAAAGCAACATCCACTGCTACATTTACATTGCAGTATTTCAAATATGTCCAGAAAGATGTTGAAATTGTTGAGATAGATGTCCTCAACTTAATCAGAAAATTCAATGGTGTTAATCAATTAGCAGAACATAAAAACTTTTTAGGAATATAAAAATGACCGTACAATCAAGCATTACGCATCAATTGCTTATCCCTGTTACCTTTGAAGGAAAAGAGCATACCACAATTACCTTACAGCGCCCCAAAACAAAAGATGTGCAAGCAATCGATAAAAAAGAAGGTATTGAACAAACAATTGCTATGGTTGCACGCCTTTCTGGATGGCCCCATGAAGCTGTTGGGGAACTCGATATTAGTGACTTATCGAGCATTGGAGAAATTTTAGAGTCTTTTATCAAGCGGCGGGATACCTCGACTGGGAAACCGCCGCTAAACTCATAGCGGATATTGCCATTGTTTTTCATTGGTCCCTTGCAGACATGATGGAAATGGAACCGCAAGAGTTAATCTTCTGGCGAAAACAAGCAGCAGAAAGGTATAAGACAAAATGAGTGAAAAAGTTGCTGATGCAAAGGTAAAATTGTCTCTTGAAGACAATCTCACCGCACCTCTTAAACATCTTCAAAAAAAATTTGATACATTGTCAAAGACACTCTCCCATAGATTGAGTATCCCCCGCTTTTCTGCTGCGGTAAAAAATATGACATCACGTTTGCAAGGCGTTCAAAGTGCCCTTGGTACAGCGGCAAGCCGTGCTTCGCTCTTTACCGGTGCTTTAGGGCTTGCCGGTGGAGGTCTTATCGCAAGTATCACCGCTGTCACCATGAAAACCATGCATCTTGGGGATAGTCTTCATCACGCATCACGGCATTTGGGCATGAGTGTTACAGCACTTCAGTTATGGGGTGATGCGGCAGACAACTCAGGATATTCTGCTGAACTTTTTCAACAATCCTTAGCAACTTTAAATAGGCGTTCGGCACAAGCATATGCCGGACAAAAAAGAGGCATTATGGGGTTTGAGGCACTTGGCATTTCTGTCAAAGATGCCTCTGGAAAACTCAAATCAAACTCCGCTTTGTTAGAAGAAATTACCGACAAGATGAGTAAGATGAAAAATCAAGCGCAAAGACAGCATATTGCTGCTCTGCTGTTTGGTGGTGATGGAAAAGAAATGGCCGCCATGCTTGCACAAGGGATGGCGCCCATCAAAGAGCTGTTTGCAAAGGCACGAAAAGGAAAATGGCTTATCGGTGCCGATGTTGCACGCTATGCAGCAGACTTAAGTGACAAAATGGGAGCTTTTAAGAAAAAAATAGGCGGTGTCGCTAGCTTTATTGGCGCGCGCTTTATGCCCGTGATCAATGATATGATTGATGCTTTTTCAAGATTGATTGATGAAAACCGTGACCTCATTCAAACAACCGTTGCTGGGTGGGCAAAAACTTTAAAAAAAGTCTTTAATGATTTGCTTAATCCTACCTCTGATTTGAGAAAAACTATAAGCGATCTCACAGAAAAAATTAAAGGCTGGTTTCGCTGGATGGAACCGCTTGTTGGTGAAATAACTCTCTTAAAGGTAGGACTTATAGCGCTTGGTTCCTTTATTTTTGGTCCACTTATTGCCGCATTAGCCGCAGTGAGTGCAGCTTTTGTCACGCTTGGCTATACAATCTTGACCACTCCCATAGGCTGGATACTTGGCGGCATTGCATTGCTTGTCGGGGCTGGATATCTGCTCTACAAAAACTGGGACAAAATCAATGGATGGTTAGCTACATCCTTAACTGTCGTTAGTGCAGTTGTTATCAGACTGGCTGTTGCTTTTACAGGACCGCTGTTTTCAGCAATAGGTTCAGTTTGTTCAGCATTTATGAGGCTTACTGTAACTCTTGCAAAAACACTCTTTTCAGCCTTAGTCTCTGTTAGTTCCGCTCTTTTTTCACTTGCTGCAACTCTTATAGGCTCTCTGCTTTCAGCATTAACTGCGGCGGCATCTGCTTTTATATCGCTTGGTGTCGCAATCATGACCACTCCTATTGGTTGGATAATCGGGGGCATTGCAGCACTTGTTGGCGCTGGATATCTGCTCTACAAAAACTGGGATACCGTCGTGAATTTCATAAGCAAATTATGGGATTCTTTTGCTAGCTTATGCAGTAACGTTTTCAGTAAACTCTTTAATCTCTTTAAAAAGTTTTCACCGCTGGCTTGGATAGCAAAAAAAATCAATGCACTGATTGAATGGTTGTTTGGGGTCAATTTAATGGATGCAGGTGCTAATCTCATTGGTAGCTTGTGGGATGGTATCAAAAGCAAGTGGCAAGCCCTATCCGAATGGTTTAGCGGCATGATAAGCACATTAACCAGTTGGATGCCTGATTGGATGAAAGAAAAGCTTGGTTTTCATGTTTCAATCAACAAAACTTCAACAGAAACGATTAAAACCTTTACCGATGAAACCAACGCACGTGCAAAAAGAATGGTTGATACAGCCGTTGTACCCAATAGTCCATCTGGAAAACGCAACAGTGGTTTTAATACAGATACAGTTGAGACAGGATACATGCAGGCTCCAAATGCAAAAATGAGTGCCTTCAAAGCTCCTAAGCCCATTACAGTTCATAAAGCTGTTGAAGTAGACGCCCGCGTGACCATTACAAATTTAAATATTTCAGTACCAAATGGTCTCAAGAACGAAATCAGAGACGCTGTCAATCAAGCCCTTGAACGCTATGCCAAACAGCAACGTTTGGCGATAGCCTCTAGCCTTTCGGATTAAATACCATGATGCTTGCTTTAGGTGGTTTTATTTTTTCAATCGAAACGGCAGCCTATCAAACCCTTGATCTGTCTTATGGGGTGCCATGGGTGGAGCAAGGGCGTTTGGGGCGAAAAGCAGCCCTTCAATTACCTGCTGTTGCAAATGCAGAATTTTCCTTAACGGGTATAATTTATCCAGATTTTAAAGGTGGTCATGGACAGCTCGAATATTTGCGGCAAATAGCCCATGAGGGACCTCACATCCTTATAACGGGACAAGGCAAGATTTTAGGAAAATTTGTCATTCTTTCCGTGGAGGAAAAGCAAAGTGTTTTTCATCATAATGGCACCCCAAAAAAACAAGAATTTACAGTCAAATTGAGAGAATATGGTGAAGACCTATGAGTGATCTTTACAGGACCAAAGAAGGCGATATGGTCGATGCCATTTGCTGGAAATACTATGCCAAAGGTCAACAAGCGCTTGCTGTTGAACGTGTTTATGCAGCCAATTTTGGACTTGCAGACTATGGACCCATTTTAACAGCAGGCATCACAATCATTTTGCCATCCCTCCCCTATCCTAAAGCCACACCCGTGATCAGAATTTGGGGCAGCAAATCATGAAACCTTTTTTCATGGTTCTGGCAAATGGAGAAGACATTACCAAAACTCTCATGGATTATGTTTTGTCGATTGAAATAACCGATGAGGCAGAAGACAAGAGTGACCGTATCACCATAGAGCTTGATGACCGTGCACGGAATAGTGATAATGGCTTTCTTGATATACCTCTTATCGGAACAGTTCTTTCCGTAACACTTGGCTATGATAGCGGCAAAATACGCGATATGGGGGCATATCTGATAGACGAAATCTCTGTAAGCAGTCCACCACAAAGCTTAACTGTTACAGGGCGTGCCGCGGCAATGAACACGTCTTATAGAACACCAAAAAGCCAATCTTATCACCAGCAAACACTTGGCAATATTGTTCAAGAAATCGCACAGCGTAATGGTTATACCGCAAAAGTTGATCCTTCTCTTGCGAAAATTGTTGTGCGTCATATTGATCAAACCACTGAAAGTGATATGGCTTTTGCCGCCCGCCTTGCAGAGGAATATGATGCGGTAGCAAAGCCTGTTGATGGTAAGCTTGTACTTGCCAAACGGGGGGAAGGCAAAGCCATCACCGGCGAGACACTCCCCGTTGTTGTCATTCATGAGGAACAGTGCACCTCTTGGGATTTTAAATACAGCGCACGGGATGAAGCAGGTGCAGCCAATGGTTTAGAAATGGATGGTGATGAGGACCAAAAAGCCGCAGCGGATGCACGTGCACCAGAAGAGATAGAGGAGGATGAAAACACCATCCATATGGATGAAAATGATCTACCAGTTCCACCTGAACCAGAGAGAGGAGAAAAAACAGAAAAAGAAGCGGAAAAGCAAGAACAAGAGAAAAAAGGCGGCGTTATCGCAACCTATTATGATATCCGCAGTGGTGAAAAGAAAGAAGTCAAATCCGGTCATTCACCGTTTCATGAACTCAAATATACCTATCATAATCAATCAGAAGCTGTTGCAGCCATTGCTGCTTATCGTAACAAATCATCACGGGGTAAGTCTTCTTTCTCCTGTGATATTGGAGGTAATCCCTTTGTGCAAGCAGAGGCAAAACTTGTTCAAGAGCCCCCTTTCCGTCCTTATATACCAGCAGAATGGCGCATCAAAAGCGTCAAGCACAAACTTGATAAAACGGGTGGTTACACCACAAAAATAGAGTGCGAACTTTTTGACAAAGCACAAGAAGATGCAGCTGGAAATGTTGCAAACACAACGCCAGACAAGGATGATACCCTTGATCCAAACGCTCCACAAAATGCATGCGATGAAGGTGAAGGCGTCATCCATATGGATGAAGGAGATATTTAAAGAAATTGTAACGTTTCTCTCCGCTTAAAGGACAGAGAATTGTTTGAGATTTTTAAAAATACTGGAACTAATATTAATTATATGATATTATAATTGTAATAAATTGATATTAGTTTTGGAGGTTAGAAAATGTCTGATACACTTTTTGTTCCGAATAAAAATGTTAAAAGATTAGCTGATGAAGTCAAAAACCTTTATGGTTATAATACTTATACTCAAACAATTGAAGCAGCACTTTTGATGTTAAAAGAAGCTAAGAAAAAAGAAGTCTCTTATCAGGAAAAGGCTATAGAGCTTCAGCAACGAACCAAAAAATTTTTAGGTAAAGAATATAATTCTTATACGGAAGAACAGCGCAAGGCGTTTTTTGATGATTTAAGCGGAGGCTTTTAAATGTTTCTCGACGCTTCGGCTATTCTTGCTATTTTGTTAGGTGAGGAAGAGGCACCTGTTTTTATCGAAAAGATGGAAAAAACTCAGCAAAATCATACGTCAGCAATGGCTGTGTGGGAAGCTGTCGCTGGACTTTGCTTTGAGAAAACACAAGAAGGAAAACCTGTTGCACGCTCAACAGTTGTAGAAGCAAAAGCTTTAGTTGATAATTTTCTAGAATTTTACAATATTCAATTTGTCACTATTGAGGATCGCGAATATCAAACTGCTGTTCATGCTTATATGAATTTTGGTAAGGGAACAGGCAGCAAAGCACGACTTAATATGGGTGATTGTTTTGCTTATGCTTGTAGCAAAAATTATGAATTACCACTGTTATTTAAAGGAAACGATTTTATCCATACAGATATCGAAAAAATATGATCCGTTACGAGCAAAGGACTTGACTGGTCATTTACGTCAACATAATTGCACGAATCTTAGTATCACTGGATGTCCCGACCTGCTCCAGTCCCTCCTTTGTTGTCATATCAAGATAAAATCAAGAAATGTTTGATGAGTTATTCTGTATAATTTGCTAATTGTTAAAATATTGAGAAAGAATTTTATCATTAATAAAACAAGTAACAGCTGTTGAATTTTCTGGTCGTTACTCAATCAAGAAACTTTAAGTGTCCATCCATAGAGGTGGGCTTTTTTTATGGAGAAACCTATGAGAAAAATATCATCAGAAGGATTAGCACTGATTAAACAATGGGAAGGTTTACGTCTACACGCCTATAAAGATGTCATTGGTGTATGGACCATTGGTTATGGGCATACAAACGCTGCTGGAAACCCCTTTGTTCATAAGGGCATGATAGTCACTGAAGAACAAGCCGAAGCGTTTCTTTGCCAAGATTTAAGACAATTTGAGAATACTGTCGAACGCGCCGTTCAAGTTTCCTTAACGGATGAACAATTCGCAGCACTCGTGTCCTTTTGTTATAATGTAGGAACAGGAGCCTTTTGCAATTCAACACTGTTAAAAAAGCTCAATCAAGGTGAATATGAAGCAATTCCCTCCGAACTACAGAAATGGACCAAAGCAGGCGGGAAACGCTTACAAGGTCTAGCACACCGGCGTGCAGCAGAAGCAGGATTATGGGCAAAAGGAGCTTATGTTTCCTCCAATTATCAACCAGTAGAAACCAAACAGCCGACGGGGCTTTTCAAAGCAGAAGCCCTAACCCCAATCATTGGTTCTTTCTCTGGTCTTGGCGGTTTGTTGGCGGGCAATGGTCCTATCCAATGGGCTCTCGCTGCCATTATGGTTTTAGCAGCCTGTACTGGACTTTTCTTTGTGGCCAAACGTTTTCAGGAACACCGCCTATGATCTTATGGATGAAAAAAAATCTGATGCTAACTGGTGCGGCTTTAGCCGCTTTTTTTATGATTGTAGCAAGAGCTTTTACCCTTGGAAAAAAGGCTGAACAACAAAAGCAAACAGAGAATGCTTTAAAGACAGCAAAAACACGGCTCGAGGTGGAAAATGAAATTAATCAAAAAAGTGATGCTGATGTACGCGCTGCTCTCTCTGACTGGTTGCGCGACAAATAGAGTCGTTTCTTCTTGTGTTGGTTGGTTGCCTATTTATTTAAACCGGCAAGATTTAAACGCCATCAGTCCAAACTTAGCAAGAGAGATCTTAAAGCATAACAAGCAGGGTGAATACTTGTGTGGATGGAAACATGGCCAGAAAAAAAACTGAAAAACATACCGAGCTTACAGAAGCAGAAAAGGAAATGCTTCAGGAAATGATACTCACCTATCAAAGTGTGAAAATGATGTCTCGCTTGATGAAGTGGATAGCGTTTTTTCTCTTTTTGCTTATCCTTGATTTTGCTCGTCTTATGGATGCGATAGACAATGTCTTTGCACATTTAAAACAGTGGCTAAGCAAAAACTAAAAGCTTTATCCCCTCCCCATTTTTGAGACGGGGAGAAGAGTTCTGTTTTTTACTTAAGCAACCTTTTTAATAGGGTTTTCCCAATTTGGCTGGTAAGCTTTAAAAAAAGGATCTATCGCTGCGGGAAACTCTGAAGCTCCAAAGTCTGTAAGAACTGCTAGAATCTTTGTAATATTTGGCACTTCATCTTGAAGCTTTAAAATCAAAGCTTTTTCTACAATGCCCATGACTTGAACTAAGGCGTTACAATCTGCATCTCCAATGCCTTGATGATTAGAAAATTGAGACAACGCCATCCACAAATCACATAAAAAGTCGATACTGGTATTCATTGTACACCTCCATGGATTTGTTCTCTCAAACATGCCAATCCTCTGGATGTGATTTTTGTTGAAGGCAGGACCTTTTCTGTTCCATCCGGTCTTTGAATGGTAATAGCAGGGCAATCCATCAAACCTTTCTTGATCTTATCCTGATAAGGTAACAATGGACCACTTGGAGCACGGCGATAGACCCAATCATGTTTACGCAAATAATCAGTTAAGTCCTTTGGTCGTATTTCTAACATTTTTGCAGATTCAATCAAACCAAACAAGCCATCAGAACGTTTTAAACCATCAAGTGCTTTTGCCTTTGGTTCTAATTTAGCAATGATATTGTCTTTCCGCTCGTTTTCATCTTTTAAATGCGTTAAGACACCAAGCATTACTGCTGGACTGGAGTAGTCGATCGATTGAACATAGGATTGCTTTATCTCGCCCCTACGCCATGCAACAAATAACTTAATAAGCATATAACGGACTTGAGAAGATTTTTCTGTATTCGATAATGTCGCAATCAATAACGCCTGCTCTTCGTTAAGCCAATATTCTGTTACGTTATTGCCCTTTATTACGTGCGCCACAGTGGCGCACCTCCCAAACCGTTCTATTTCTTGTATATTTCTTGTAATTAATTTTCTAACGTCACGTGTACGAACAAACCCTAATTTTTCTGCTAAATCCACATCGCGAACACGAGGCTCGTTTTCGACTTCTCGTAATTTGATTAATTTGTCTTTATTGATAGGTAAGTATGTGCTATTATTCATTGTAATTGACCTCTTTCAGGTTAGTTAGATGTAAAGCGTTAGAGAGAGTTTTTGCGGACTTATGCTCTAGCGCTTTTTCTTTTTTGAGAATGTTAATTATTTCAGATGAAAGAGAGCGATCATTCTCAGTCGCCCGATTAAACAACCACTCCTTTAATGTATGTGGCATATTTATTTTATATTGGATCGTTTTCATTTTACCTCCATATGCACATATTTAGTACCATAAAGGTACCTTGTGTCAAGTGTATTTTAGGTATATTTTAGGTGCATGACAAAAAAAGATCGTGTGCAATTTAAATTTCTCATTCCAATTGAACTGAAAAATCAATTGGAAGAGCTTGCTGAAGCAAATCATCGTAGCCTTACGGGTGAAATTCTTGCTCGTTTAGAAGATTCTATCCGCACTACCGTTACATTAAATCACCTACTGGCAATGAATTCAGAAGATCTCAAAAAGCTCCTTGAACAACCACCCGTGAATAAAAAACAATAAGATACCACACATAGCCCCCTCAGAGCGCTTTAAACCATCCAAAGCTTTTGCCTTGGGTTCTAATTCGGCAATCACATGATCTTTCTGCTCGATTTGACTTTGTAGGTGGTTCAAAACGCCTAGCAATGCTTCGGGTTTGGAATAATCAATCTTTGGTGTGACTACCTGCTTTGCAAGTTTTTCACACTCAATAAAGTATAAACGAGCTTCTCTACCTTTCTTATTGTTCTCAAGCATAGAAAGTTCTTTAGCTACACTTAAAGTCAGGTAATAGTCTTTACGATTGTGACCACCTCTGCCTTTGCTCGCCAAATTTGGCGACCAAACAAAGTCTTGATTTTCTAATAAATTATATTTTTTGATACGGTCAGTAATCCAATTGGAAAAATCTTTACCTATTTCTAAAAACGCATGTAATTCACGTGCGTTAACGGTTTGAACAGTTTCCTGTCCAAAAGTTTGTTCCGATATCGGAATAAGAGTGTTCATGTGAACTCCTGTTCGATTAGACGTTTTTGATTGACACTTGATAAAAGAGAGTGCCGGGTGCTCAAAAACACGGCGAACAGCCCGTCGTTACGCTTTTCCCATAAGGGTATTGTATAGCGCAACTACACCCGACAATGCCATTATATGCGTGTAACATACAATGAGTCAAAGCCTTTAATGTGCGGAAGAAAAATTGTGTCGGCAATCTATCCGCTGTTCGTTTAAGGTGTTTTTGAGGCACCTGATTCGATACTAGACACATTGATGCCATATTGTCAAGTCATCCTTGATACAAAAGATGCCCATTGCTCCAAAAGAACACGCCGTTGCTCTAAGAAGTCTGTTCGCATGTAAGCTTTTGTCACTGAATTACCAACTGAATGCGCAAGAACAGATTCTGCAATTTCAAATGGTGTTGATGTTGTCTCCGCTATCCAGTCACGAAGACTCGATCTAAAACCATGAGGTCTATAATCAAAGCCTTTGTCTTTCATGAATTTAGAAAGCGTTGCATCAGAAATTGGTTTTCCTTTAAGCCCCGCAAATAGAAAGCCCTTTTTTTCAAAAGGCAGAGTTTTTTCAATGACTTTCATAGCTTCACTACTCAGTGGCACACGAAAGTCTGAAACTTTTCCTACAATACCTTTCATATTTTCTTTGGGTATGGTCCATATATTTTCATTAATTTGTTCAAGACGCAAATACCGCAATGGATATGATCGAGCACCTGTCAAAATCAGTAATTTTAGTGCTAAATTTGAAAGGATATTATCCTCTAAGTTGTGATAAAAATCTGGGAGTTCTTGCCAAGGCATAGCAGGAATATTTGTCGATATCGCACGTGATTTTCCTAAAAGAGCTCGTGCTTTCATACAAGCCTGTAGGTCAACATCTAAGCCAAGAGCAGCAGCATATTTCAAGCAAATATTGATACGGTTAAGTGCTTTTCGCGCTGTATCTGCTTTTTCATGCCAAAGTGGAGCAAGAACATTGCGAATGATATTGGCTGTTAATTTTTCTATAGATAATTTGCCTATGTGTGGAATGACGTGCAACTCGAGTGGAGAAAACCAGCGGCCGTTTTTGCCTTCATTTTTCAACTCTGCTTTTTTGCTTTCAAAAGCCGCGTGTGCAATTTCACTGAATATATTGCTTTGCTGTTTTAAAATAGTCTGTTCTCTAAAGACAATAGGATCATTGCCTTCTTTAAGAATATCACTATAATACCTTGCAAGCTCGCGTGCTTCTTTTAAAGAAAGTTTCGTAACAGGACCAAGTCCCATTTCACGGCGCTTATTGTGGTGCGTATAGCGAAAAAACCAAGAGCGTGTATTATCTTTTCGGACATTTAACCATAGCCCTGCCCCATCACAATACTTACCCTGTGGAGACGTCTTTACGAATGATGCTGATAATCGATGAATCGCCCTCACTTAACGCCCCCTTCCGTCCACCTTTTCAGGCATTGCCCGTCCACCTTTTTTGGTCCACCTTTTAGACCACCTTTAATTTTTGATTTGAGATTTTTTCTTTAATACTTATTTTTTTTATTGGAACATAAAAAATTATATACATCAATACACTCTTGCACATCTTTATACTATTTGATTCTTGCTAATAAAGCCTGCTCTGCCGCGTCTGGGCACCATGTTCTTTTTTATCTCAAATAACTTATTGATTTTCCATACGTTTTTTTAAGGTAAGGGATGCGTGTATAAAAGTGAGGGAATAGGATTTCGAATCATGCCTCTACAACAGGGGCATTTTTTTGAGAAAACTTTGTGCCTTTAACTCTTTGTTAGCCATCTTTTGAGGTGTGTGAGGATGTTATCCAGCGCATCCATAATGCGGGCAAAATCGATAATGAACATAAAGACAATGAACGCTATCCACTTTACACAACGAGACATCATCTTCAAACCTTGATAGGTATTGATCATCTCATAAAGTAGCTGTCGTTCGTTTTCTGTAAGTTCTTTATCTTTGTTGCTTGCTTTCTCGACCATCTTTCCAACCGCATAAATGCGCTCCCTGCTTGTTATGCTTTAAAATATCTCTTGCTAGGTTGGGACTGATGACCGCAATATCGCGCTTATCCAAATAAAGTGGTAACCAGCCAACACAAGAAACAACCCTATTTCCCGCGCACCCAACGAGAAAGTTCAGCGCAAACATCACCATCACTTTTCTGATTAACTTCATTTTCAACCTCAAGCCGTCTCATTGCTGTCTTCAAAGCATTCTCTGTTTGCTTGTGCTGTTCACTTCTCTTGCCAAGGTAAAACGCCTTAGCTAAAGCCATAAAAAAAACGGCTAAAGCCGCTGTAAACATCAGGGAATATTTCTTGAACCAAAAAATCACAACCGTTGCTCCCGAAACCGTTTGGCTACAAACACTATGCCCATACAAGCTGCTAAAACCATTATGCCCGCTAACGCCCATTGGATAGGTCCATTGCCTGCCAATAACCCTCCAAGACCAGAGCAAGAACCTATAATCGGGGCTAGCGCTTCTATTTTGAGAAGCCCCGTTGCTTCTTTCGTTTCTACATGTTGGTAGTTCGAAGAAACATAAGAGCCTTTCGCCCATAATCCCGCTTCTGCTGCCCTACGATTTGCTAACCCTTTGAGAGGCTTTCCTCCAACCTTATTCCATTTCTGTAATTCTGCTGGAACCGATTCATAATCACCCTGATTAAGCTTTTTTAATAAGGTGGATTTGTAAAACGCTTTGCTTCCTACATTATAACAAAAGGACACTAACGCAGCGAATTGTTCGTCCGTTAATCTCACTGTAACAGCTTCTTCAACCGCTTTCTCAAATTGCTTTAAATCCTCGCAAAGAATTTCTTCTGCTTGCTCTTGTGTAATGTACATGCCCTTCTTAACAATTGGCTTGCCCGCAGAGCTGGTGTGACCATAACCTATCGTCCAAATGCATGCCGTGTCTTGATACGCATTCAAGCGTAAACCTTCCCATTGCTTGATCAGCTCTAAACCTTCTTTCGATATTCTTCTCATCGCTTGCTCCATAAAAAAAGCCCCACAAAAGTGAGGCAGCATAAAAGGGATATCTCAGTGAGAACTAGACGGTTTCATCCCTATTCTCTTTAATTAATTGTTCTACTTCCTCACTCCGTGAACCACGAGACAAGACACCGCGTAGGGACGCACTGCTTTGACCATCATTGGACCAGCTACCCCCTCCTACTAAAACATTCATTTCTGTTTTATAACTTGACCACAAGGTCGAGCTAGACTGAACTTGCATGGCAAAAATTCCTGATAAATATTGCCAAACATAACCGCAACCATCCTCACAACCGATATGCGAAATCATCCGCCTATTCGCTGTATCAACATGTCCTCCAGAATGTTTAGAGCTAGGCGCTTTTTTCCCTTCAATGTTTGTCTTGCTGTTGCTCCCATACATCGCAGAAGAAAACTGTTCATCATTCAATAACCACTTCTTCACACTCCTCAAATCGTCTGCAAAATCCGTATGACTACGATTGGTCGTTATAGCAACACCATGCGCCGAACGCGTATTTGCACCTGTCCCTGATTGGAGATAAATATCTATCCAAAGATCTTGTGAGAAATCATAGACCATTCCTTCTGGAGAACTATGGGGACAATGATTCAAACACCAAACTGAGGTGGGTAAAATATCCCCTGCACTATAGCCCGATAAAGAATGTCCATCAGTCGTACCAACATCCGCACATAGCGTATAAAACCACCTATCTTGCGCGAATTATTGGCTGTATAACCATCTGGATAAGTAGAGTTTTCTGATACTACAACTTTGGAAGACTGTTCTCCTTCAAACACCAAATAAACATAATAATCCTTACCACGAGCCAATGAAGAAGGAACGGTGATTGTTTGATCAGATGTGTAATCAGCAACCAAAAAACGATTCTCTAGAGGCAAAATTATTGTGTGTTCCTTTTCTTAACGTTAATTGTTGTTTGTTACTTGCCACCAAAAAGGGGGTAGAAGACGCAATATCAATCAAAGTTAAATGAGCAATACTCGAAGCAAAGCCCTCAAGCGCTGTAATCTTTGCCCCATAACCTTCAACGCTGCTCCGTATCTGTTCTGCTGCTAAAGCTAAATTCTTTGCCTCTTGCGCTGTAGATTGTGCACTACTCGCTATTTGCTTAGCTTTACCTGCTTCCTCATGCGCTTCTTAGGATTCTCTTGCCGCCAAATTGGCTTTAGCTGTTGCTCTATCTGCTATTTGTTTGGCTTTATTTGCTTCATCCTGTACTTCTGCAACTATCTCTTTTACCTCTTGTGCTGTAAATTTCGCACTATCAGCCGATTGTTTAGCATCACGCGATTCTTGTTTCGCCTCATCCGCTATTCTTTGAGCTCCTTCCGCTAATGTCTGTACCGATTGTGCCATTGCCTTGGCTGCATCAGAGGCTTTTTTGGCATCCGATATTAAAGATCTCGTTTCATCGGCTGTTGTTTTGCTTGCATTGGCTACCGTTTCTGCTCGTTCTGCACTGTCCTTGGCTGTATTCGCTGCTGTGAGCGCTATTTCTGAAACGCCCTTGGCCTCATTGGCTACACTCAGCGCTGTTGACGCTGTCCGCTTGGCTTCTTCTGAAACTTGTTGCGCTTCATCAGAAGTGCTCTCGGCTGTCAAAACCTTGGCTTTTAGGGAGATAACATCTACTGTTGCTTTCTTCGCTGTTTTTTGCAATTCATCCGCACTGCTTTTCGCTTCATCTGCCTTCCTTGCTGCTCCTTCTGCCGTCCTTTTGGCTGCTTCCGCTGTGTTCTTGACATGATCAACCGATTGCTTAAGGTCATTGGCTATAGAGAGCGCGCTAGACGCTGTTTCCTTTGCCTCACCTGCTACACTAGAGGCTGTCTCTGCTGTGCTTTTGGCATCCTTCGCTGTTGTGAGAGCTTCCGTACTGCTCGCTGTCGCTGCTTCGGATGCACTCTTAACAGATTCAACAATTTCCTTGAGATGAGTAGATGCCGTTGCCTTGGCTTCTTTTGCCTCTGTGACAGCTTCCTCTACTGTACTTTGTATTTGCGTGACTGTTTTAGAGCTTTCCGTAAATGCCGTCGTTGCTTTGTCCGCTAATCCTTTCGCCTCCTCCTCAAGGCAACATATTGATTTATAATGATAATTTACTGTTTTACATATTGAATGAGACCCCCGAATATCCTAAGATTCTCTCATCTCAAATCATCTTATGTTCAATCAATTAAAGTCACTTATTTGCACGTCATAAGCGGGGTTATCGTGTGGGTAGAAAACCGTTTAGAAAGGAACAAAAATGCCTAATGAATCGTCTTAATGCAAGGACTGTCGCAACATTGGGGGCTGGCTTGTTACTTCATAAGCGTAAAGATGGGGGTGCTCAATGGATTTATCGTTACACCATCCACGGGCGGCGTCGTGAGATGGGCTTGGGTGCCTAAAGTAAGCCCGTGAATTGGCAACTCAATGGCGTTCTGTTTTGCGTGAGGGGCGTGACCCTATTAAAGAACGTGACAAACAAAAGCGTGAGGCAATGCGTAATCTGCATTATTTAAAAGATGTTGCTTTAGATGCTTTTGAAACTCGTAAAGCTGAACTAAAAGGAGATGGTAAAAATGGAGATTGGTTTTCACCTTTACAACTTTATATTCTCCCTCAATTAGGTTGTCTACCGGTTTCAGAGATTACACAAACCGATATACGCAAAGTTCTCGCTTCCATCTGGCATAGAAAAGCTGGGACTGCCTATAAAGCACTAAACCACCTTAATATTTGTCTT
>NZ_JANHOI010000009.1 GCF_026930205.1 Bartonella sp. 220B
GAAGTCTTTAGTTTCTATTTTTAAAACATACGCGGCGCTGAAAGATAAACAGCGCCGCATATCTTTTCTGCATTACAAAAAACGTAATGAAACAAAAAATTATTCTGTTTTCATCAAAAAAATATTGAGGAGCATTTCTATGCATAAAAAGCGTTTATTCTTGTGTACAGCCGCTTATGCTTTTTTTCTTATTTTACCTTTACCCTCACAAGCAACGCCTCTGGTTTAAATGCCCAAACACGCAATACACTCGAAGAGCTTATTAAAGCACCTGAACAATATCGCTATTTAATTGATTTAACCAACATTCCAACAGCATCAGAAAAAAACCTTGAAAAAATAGCATCTGGTGATTTTATAGGAGGAAATTCATATTTTGATCAGATGCTTCAAGAACAAGAGAACGAGATAGAAAATAGAGTTAATAGCTATTTTTCAGGAATCGGTAGATATAACTCTAGTGCACATAAAAATGAGTTACAGAAGAATCTTAGTGATGTACGTGCTCGCGCCATGTCTGATAGGTATGATAGAAACTTACAATACAGGATGCAAGCCAGAACACAGATTGAGCAATCACGTCAAAACCGTTTGAGAACAAGAGAACATTTATTACAAAGTTACAATGATGCACTTTTCAAATCCGGACAGGCAGCAGCAATACTTGAAGCCGATAATCAACGTCCTGTTGATGCCCAACGTACAGAATGGGTAAAGGAAGATAATCGCGCTTGGAAAGAGCTACAAGATAAAGCGGACATGCTGCACAAAGCGGCAGCTGTGGATAGTGCCTTACAAGGACAAAACAAGGCTCTTGCTAATGCTATACGAGAAGAAATCAAAAAGGCTTTGAATGACGATAGACAATCCTATCTTAGTGGTGAACGCGTAAAGAACACCACTTCCTCTACTCTGGAAACAACGCCTAACACATCATCAAAAGCGCATGTGAATTTACCCCTAAAGATTGAGACGACGAGCCAAACTGCCGGTGATACTGAAAAACCATCTAAGCTTGCGGACAATAACAAAACCGTAGCCCTCTCTCATGCCCCGCTTAATTCTGAAAAAAAACCAAAATGCTCACGCCACAAATGGCAAGCTCTTTGGTAATGCCTAATGCTCTTTTTGCCGTTGGATTTTCTGATATAAACAATCACAATATATTGTTAGACAATATGCGAATAACAACGTTTGAACCAAAAGAGAATAAAAAAATGGGGTTTTCTTCTCTACTTATGGGAATAAGTTTACGTTCTCTCGCAGTGTTAATATACCATAAGAGAACGTTAATGCCAATATGCACTATGCAGTTCTACAAGCAGGTGTTAAATTGGTCGCATTCGAAGATCAAAATACCGTCACAGATTTTGGTCTCCTGGGGTCATACGGAAAACTCGCTTTCATCCCAAAAGATAGAGAAGGCTCTCAAAAGAGTACGTTCGATAAGTGGTCTCTTACAGCATATGGAAACATCCAGCATGATAATGGAATATATGCCAACACATTCCTCTCTTACGGAATTTTCAAAGAAAATAACAGCACCACTCTCATAAGAAAGACTAAAAATAACATAAAAACAGTGAGTGTCTCTGCCACCGTTGGTCAGAAATTCCCCCTTAATATTGAAGGGCTCATCCTTGAACCCCAAGCACAATTTTCCTATCAATATCTCATGCTTAGCATCCTCCCAGATACCGATAGCTTCAAAACGAATATGTGTAATCTTCATCAAGGCATGCTGCATATTGGTGGTCGTTTAACACAAAATAAAGGTCATGCTGTTTCCTTCTATAGCAAATGATACATGACTGAGACTTTTGGTCATAAGAGTGCCATAGAAATGGGTAAGAGTTTCCAACTTCCTTCTATGGAAATTGCAGTTGAAGGTGGTTTTGGTGTTCATGCACACTTATCACAAAAAATTGCGCTTCATAGTGATATTAGTTATCAACATAAACTCAGAAAAGCGGGACTCTCTGGAATGAGCGTTTCCGCTGGAATGCACTACCGTTTTTAAAAATAATTTAATTAACATCTTGAAATATAGACAGCGCTACATATGTTTCTTTTTGCAATTTAAAAAAGAAACATAATGGGTTAAAAAATTTTATTTTTTAAGAGAGGGGGCAGATATTTAGGAATATATCTCATGAAAAAAAGCTTCTTGCTCTGCACACTTTCTGGAATTTTTTTTTGCTCTTCCAGCCTATCCTATGCCCTCTCTGTAACGACTCTACCATCAACTGTAGGCTACCCTCCTTCTGATAGCTTAAGAACTCCATCTAAAGTGGATGGATATTCAATCAGGACACCTTCAACGACAAAACCTACAGTTACTATTACACCTACTGTAATACCTAGCCCTACAGGAACTGGAAGTCCTTCATCTCAAGACCATAAAGAAGAAACCTCACCAAGAAATACAGAAACTGATAGGCCTCCTAGCACTGGACCAGAGCTTCAACGTGCTCGGACAGGTACAGAAAGTTCAAATACTGAGTCTAACTCCAGAGGAAGTCTACAGAACTATCCACCTGCAAATCCTGTACTCTCAGGAAATGATATGGAATCTTCAGCGGCAGGACCCGCGAAATCCAGAAGACGCCAAGGTGCCTCTTCTTCCACAGGTCTTGTCACTGGAGAGAAACCATCAAGTCCTTCTATGCCTCCACAAGCAAGACCTGAAGAACCAGTGCTTGTACAGGAAGCACCTAAAAAACCTGAACTTGCAAAACCGGTAAGCGTACAACCAGAAAAACAGCCTGAAAAACCAGTACAAGGTAAGGATATACAATCTGTGGTTGTAGTTAAAGACAATGAAACTGTAACTTTGCGTGATGTTAACATTTACGACAAGTATTTTGCTGTCTATGTAGAGGGGAAAAACTCCGTAGCCCAAATACGAGGAGGAACAGTTGCTGCAGGTTTTGTTGCACTGAGTACAACAGAAGGGGGAACTATTGATGCTTCCAATATTGTTGCAACAGCAGA
Source organism: Bartonella sp. 220B (assembly GCF_026930205.1). GTDB lineage: Bacteria > Pseudomonadota > Alphaproteobacteria > Rhizobiales > Rhizobiaceae > Bartonella. Next base: position 2,995 of record NZ_JANHOI010000009.1, read on the forward strand.
AACAGCTGGATTGGTAAGCAGCAATGGTACAATAAAGCTTAAAGATTCGACCGTATATGTTACGGGACTTTATAAATCTGATGGTATCGTTCTCAAAGATGCTCTCTCCTACGTGTTAGAAAACCAAGATATACGCGATGCGGAACAAGATATACGCAATGCTGAAGAAAAAGCTGATGCTGCCTCAAAAGAGCAAAACATTGCAAACAGAATAACACTGGAGAATACGAAGCTTTTTGTTGAAAATGGTATTGGTATTGGTGTTTATGGGAAATACATAAACAACGAAATCAACCTCAAAAATTCAGAAATTCATGCTGATGTTTTACTAAAAAGTGAAACTGCTGCTCCTCTTCTGTTAACGGCAAATCATTCCCTTTTAGAAGGGCGGGTAAGAACATCAGAAGAGAGCAAAATAGTTTTTGATTTCACAAACGGCTCAAAATGGCTTTTAAAAGCGAGTAAAAACGCAATAAATAATGATAAAGAGCCCACTGATTATGCGCAGTTTGGTAGTGATGAAAAATCATTCTCTAACCTCTCTGCACTCAAGCTCACAGACAGCATGATTATGTTTGAAAAGCCAACAGAGGGAAAATACCAGACTTTGTTTATAGGGTCTCACCCGCAACGAGAAAATGAAAACTCCAATGCACCAGTAGTTTATAGTGCAAAAGGTAGCACAGCGCTTCATTTGAACTCTCAATGGAGCAGTTCTTCTCCAATAGAAGAACAAAAAACTGATCGTGTTGTCATTCATGGTGACGTATCAGGGAATACTGTGGTTCATGTTAATCTTTTAAAAAAGGAGAAAAAGATAACCGAGAGCAGTTCTGTTCGGGGAGAACACATGATTTCCCTTCCTTTAGAGACGCATGGAATTTCGCTCATTCAAGTTTTTGGAAAAGCGGATGAAACCTCATTCAAGTTAGCGGGGGACTATATGACGAGGGAAGGTTTGCCTTATAAGTACATACTCACGGGTTATGCACCAGGGACATCTCATGCAAGCCAAAATCTTTTGGGGAAGAATGATCGGAATTTCTGGGATTTCCGGTTGCAAAATGCTTACCTTGATAAGGATAAGAAAGTGCGAGCACTTTTACCGCAGGTCGCAAATTATTTGGTCATGCCCAATGCTTTATTTTCTGCTGGATTTGCTGATGTAAATAATCAAAATGTGCTATTAGATAATATGGGTACAGCAGTATTTGGAACAGAAAAGAATAAAAAGAACGGCATCTTCTTGTCCTCCTATGGTGAGAAGGTGACTTTATTTTCTAACCGTGCCCCCCTGCACTATGGCTACGGTGCTGATGTGAACTATACTGGGCTACAACTCGGTGTCGTATTGGCAACACTAGAAGGTGAAGATATCCGTACACATTTTGGTCTTTTAGGAACATACGGAAAACTTGGCTTTACTCCAAAGGACATGGAAGATTCTGAAAAGACAACGCTTGATAAATGGTCACTCACAGCTTACAGCGGCATCCAACACAGCAATGGTCTCTATGTAAATGCGCTTCTTTCCTACGGAACACTAAAAGGAAATATTACGACAGCTCTTGTTGGAAATGCTGTAAAATTGGATGGTACCGAAACACTCAATATATCTGCTACCGTTGGTCAAAAAATAACAACCGGTACAAAGGGGCTGATGTTTGAGCCACAAGCGCAATTCATTTATCAAAATCTTATCTTCGATGTTCTATCAGATGCCAATGGTTTAGAAATTGATATGGGCAATCCACGTCAATGGTTGGTCCGTATGGGTGGACGTTTGACACAAACTCTCACAAGCGAAGAAGAAGCCAACACTTTCTCCTTCTATGGCAAATTGAACATACTCAAAGCTTTTGCTGATGGTGAAACGATAAAAATTGCTGACACATTCTATCTTGATCCTACCGGCACTGCCATTGAAGGAGGTATTGGTGTGAATGCTACCCTCTCCCAAAATATTGCACTTCATGGTGATATTAGCTATCGGCATAAACTCCAAAAAGCCGGTGTTTCTGGAACCAATTTTTCCGGTGGAATAAGTTATCGTTTTTAAAGCAGAATAAGTATTAATTTTAAGAAAAGGCAGCACAGAGTGCTGCTTTTTTTTGATGCAATTTTCTTTTTCAAAAAAAATCTTATAAAAATGCTAAAAAACCACTCAATAAACAAAAGAGAAAGATACACACCCTCTCTGTAAAATCATTCTTTCAACAGACAATATGTTTGATTTATAATGATAAGTTATCGTTTTGTCTGTTGAATGAGAGCCTCGAATACTGTGGGGTTCTCTCATTTCAATCCTATTTTATGTTGAAGCAATCAAACCATCCGCCAAAACATCTGCTTGCGCGTTACAAGTGGGATTGGCGTGTGGATAAAAACTATAAAAAGGAGTAAAAATGCCTCTTATGAATCGTCTAAACGCAAGAGCACTCTCAACATTGAGTGCTAGAAAAAAGAGCAAAGAGTAGACTTTTTCACATTGGATCAATCCCAAACGCACCAATTCCCAATTGCACCCATTATTGTGAATAATAAAAGATGCCGAATGATAATACCCAATAGAGTTTGAAACGCGCACCTCTGCTTGACAAAGCCATACAGCACATCATTATTTTAATCACCCAAAATCTATGGCATTGATCAAAACTGGATCAAAGCGTTTCTTTTGTACGAGCGGCAACTCCTTGCATAGCTTGCGAAAGATTGTTGACTGCATCCAAATGCATTTGAAGTAATTCGCTATTACGATGTAATTTTTCCTGTAAATCCGACAACAAGCTTTCAACCTCATTCTCAATATCTTCATTCATGTAGCGTTTTATATCGCTTATAGATTTATTAAGGTCACGCAAGCCACGTATTTTACATAAATTTATTTCTTCATAATCTGGAACACCATTGCTCTCTAGCATATTGCTTTCATAATCGACCACTTGTGCCAATCCTTTAACAGCAGCCACAAATTTTGTCATTGCCCAGTCACGATCAATAAGATTATTATCAAGAACGTTTGCTCTTGATGCAAAACTATCATCACCATATTGCACTACAGACATTTTTATCTTTCCCCTTTATAATATTGTTCAATCTTGCTCACAAATAAGGGAGATTAAACAGCTTTTCTTCAATGCTGATACACTCAATTGAGTTCATTGTGCAAAATTGCTCCGACAAAAAGCACGATAATCCTTAAAAGCGCATACCACTTCAATTTTCAACGCATTTTATGAAATGTTTTTTCTTTGCTCCAAAACCACCCTTAGCACAATATCAATTTGCTAAAACACTGCAAATCCTTAAACAAATTGGGAATATCAGAAATCTCCAAATTTATTGCACCTTTTTTCGATGAACAACGATAATGCCTTAATCTAGACAAAATTTGATGTATATAAAGGTTTGAGTTTTTTAAAGATTTCAATATTTTACCCTCCATAGTCTTTGGCTTCACTCTGCCGAGACGTTACTTTAGCGCTCTACAGGGTCAGCCCATATCTGCCCAGAAAGCTTGATTTCTTACACGCTGTACTCCTCGTACTCACAGTACCTTGCACAAAATGCAAGAAAAACACCTTCTGAACATAACCATGCGATAATATCAAAAAGATAATTTACAATAATCAACGATTACCCTTTTTTAATTATCATTCGCTTTTCTTTGCAATGAACGACTATATAGGATTTCCTTAACCTTTTCAAGAGTTTCTAAAACACACCGTTTTATAATCTTTTGACCCCATAAGCCCTTAAAACAGCTCTGCACGAACACTTTTAGTATTTTATTTAAAATGCCTCTTTCTTGTAGATCATTTTGCTCAAGAACAGAGTGCGCACTTATGAACACCTTTGCTGCACACGCATTTCATCCCTAAAAGAAAAATCATAGATTTCCTTTGCAAAACAAAACTTCTGCTGTGAACGCTTTGTTTTATTCTCAATATTCAATAGAAAGCTCATTGTTCTTCTTTTTACTGATCATATTGGATTTTTTCTTCATAAAAGCAGCTTTATCGCCAATCTCGTTATGATGTAGCATCACTCACAAAGCTTGTATAAAAGAGTTAAAGATCGTTGTTCATTGAGAAAAGGCGCAATAAATTTGGGGATTTTTAGTACTCACCAATTTATTTGAGGATTTGTGGTGTTTTAGCAATTTGCTACATGAAACGAGCACATAAAAAACAAATGAATACACAACAAAGCAATACTGTTTTATACCCTACAGTGCTAAAACGCCTCAAATACTTATGAGAAATAAAAAGAATCTTAGCATCTTCGACTCTTGTTTAAAGAGTAGAACACTTCCCTAAACTTTGTTGGCTTTTAGCGAAGTATATATGTGGTGGAAACTTATACTTATATTTCAAATGCAAATCGGTTTTCTTTTATAAAGACTGTCTCTTGCATCTTAAAGAGCAGAAAACCTTCACAAAAATAGGAGGTTTTCCATTTATTGGAATATACATTCTTTGCGTTCAAGTCAAAATTCACTCTTTCTTGAAAGAAAGCAAAAAACACAATTGTTACAATGACTTTTGTCTATCCACTGCTGTCTTATACTTTTTCTAACTTACGAAATCTTTAGTAGAGTTTCTTAATCTCCCATTAAAATTTCACCAAGCGCTTATCCAGCATTTTTACAATTTTGGGATAACTGTAGCGATATGTCTAAAGCCCTCTACTCGTTTGCAAAACATTTTTACAATTCTGTGATGCTTGTACAGATGGTCCTGCCTTTGCGCATTTTAGATACCATTCGTCGAGTAATTTGGGATCTTTTTTTAAATTTTCTACGCTATAGATCTTATCCTTACAATCAGTAACGATAAATCCAATACAACGAAGCAATGCTGTTATAATGATTTTTTTCATAAAGAATTTCCCCTTCTATCTTTTAGATTTAAAAAGTTTGAACACTGTTTTAGTGCTCGATTAAAACTTCTTCTAAGAACTTGTTTAGTGTTTTTACAATTTTGAGATGGATTTTATAAGTTCTCCCTACTTTATACATTTTGTTACCTATTTATCGCGTAATTTCCCATCTTTCTTCAACTCCTCTAAGCTACAATTTCTTCACCACCAGAAACAATAAGCCTAGCGCTAAAAAGTGTTACTGTTATAATGGCTTTATGAAAGAATAAATTCTGTGAAATAGACTTCCCATAAACGGATTATTTATTTTTAGCACGGAAATTCTCCCTATATGGCACGCATTTAATAGTTTAACAGAATAAATTCATGACATACGCGCTACTGTTTAATTGCAACATTTTCTTTTTTTAGAGTGCAATAAACAAAAAATAATCTCTTGCTCAAAATCCTTATCAATAAAATTCCATAAAGCAAATGGGGATGCTTCTTTAGGTGCTATACAACAAACAAGCTGTATTACTTTAAATATAATAACAACTTTAGAGAAATGCTGGAGAAGAGCATATTCATATCCAATTGTATAATGTTCAATCCTGTAAAACATAGAAATTTGTATCATGCCATGGAATGAATCTTACAAATCAAAGGAGAAAGAACAATTAAAGCAAAAGAAACGTATTATCGTATATCATTTTTTACATTTTTCCGTATTTCTGTGAAAGCAATTCACGCACCTCATCTGCTATTTTTGTTCCACGGCTAGCACAACTCATCTTGATCGAACGATGCAAACTTTCCGGCACATCAATGGTGAGACGCTTCATACCTTCCTCCATACTTCCTTTGCGGCTTTCTACCCATGCATCAGCTGTTAAAGGAATTGATTTATTGGTTGGTTTTGTGCCAATGTTGATTTTCTTATTTCCGGTCTTCATTGTTTTGTTCCCAGTTTTAATTGTTTTATTCATTGTACAAACTCCTTGATTTCCACTGCAACAGCTTCAATCTCTGCAGCTGCTGGTCCTTGCTGATCAACCTCATAAACAGCTTTTCCCTGTGCTGCGGCTTCTGCAAAAATCACGCGTTGTGCAACGCTAGCAGAAAGGACATGCACGGGATACCCTCCAAGAGCTTCACCTACATCACGCCCTATCGCTGTATTGACTATTCTACGATTAATAACAAAAGCAGATTTTAAATTTTCTTTATAGACGCGTGCTTCATCAATAAGCTTTACAATTCCATCTGCCGCCCAAATATCATACGGACTAGGCTGCACCGGAATAAGCACAACATCCGAAGCCATGAGAGCACTGCGGGCAAGATCAGTCACACGTGGAGGACCATCGATAACAATATAATCATAAGTATGACCAATCTGTGTAATCTCCTTGTGAATCGTTGCACGCGGCAAACCAACAACTGAAAACAAAGGAGCACCTTCACGAGCAGCTGCCCAATCTAAAGCACTCCCTTGTGGATCACCATCAATAAGCAATACCCGTGCTCCAGCCCGTGCAAAACTAGCCGCAAGATTCACGCTTAACGTGGTTTTTCCAACCCCACCCTTTTGATTCAAGAGTCCAATGATCATGATTTACGCCTTTCAGCTTTAACGTTTTTGCGATTATACAGAAAGTAACAAAGGAGACAAGTCTTTGGAGAAGCAAGTATCTGGCGCACTTAAAACACTTCCCTCTTCTCTTTCGCAGATATAAAAGCAACAGCCATACAGGCTCCATTGAAAACTTGAAGCACTCTCCCCCTTTTACACACCGCTCCTCTTGACCAAAGGGAAAACAGAATATTTTTTAAAGAAATCTACAGTTTTAAGTCTACAACTCCGCATTGCCCCAAAATACCTCGAATGAAAAGCCTAGTCGTTATACCACCATCCAAACAAGTTGAAAAAACTTTAGAGCCCACTCTTTAATTTCAACAAACGCACCAGAAAAATCCGTTTTCCCTCCAAAAAAACAGTCCTCATGAAAGAGAATTATGCAACAGATCAGCACCACAACCAAAGCAAAAAATTCAACACAAGAGCAATGAATATATCCTTGATGATTAAGATGTCTTGCAAGTCCACATCATTTTTTGAACAAGGTCTATTTTTCTCGACAGCAGCGGCATTTCTGTTAAATATTGACTCAAAAAATCTCACTCTCATCATGCCCTTTTGGAAAGCAAGCATGAGAACATCATGAAAATACCTGATCGGAGATAGACAAAGATGAATTTGCAACAAATTGAAAATTTGCAACAGATCGCCCCTGATATTTTTATCAGCGCCCAAATCACTCTCGAAAACATTAAAACATTAGCACAAGCTGGTTTTAAAACGATTATTTGTAATCGCCCCGATCAAGAAGACCCGCATCAACCCGATTTTTCCATCATTAAAGCAGCAGCACACCACTATGGTATAAAAGCCTATCATATTCCTATCGTGCCACCGGTCATCAAAAAATCAGAGATTGAAACCATGAAAACAATCTTAAAGACAGCCTCTAGACCTCTTCTCACCTATTGCCGCCATGGAACACGCTCCATACATCTTTATCGTTTAGCCTGTCTCTCATCATGAGTCTTAACGAATCATAAAGAAATAAGCAGTAATTTTTGAACGATAAAGCCATTTAAATTTTATAAACTTACGAAAAAGACAATGCTGAAATCCGATCACCAGACATTCGATTCCCCTTCCCAACAACGGAAAAAACATATATTTCATGATGTTTTAGAGTATATTTTCCTAATGGCAGTTAGTTTAAGTGCTATTTTTGCTGCTCTGCTCTCCTTTTCAGATCAACTTAGAGCATATTTTTAAAAGTGAGCATCCTATCTAACTGCGAAAATGGTTGTACTGCCGCCAAAATTGCTTTTGCTGCTTTTTCATCACGCTGCATTTGTGCAATCAAAGCATCGAGTCCCTCAAATTTTTCTTGCCCTCGCAAGAATTGTATGAAAGAAACAGTGCAGCTTTCTCCATAAAGGTCACCGTTAAAATCAAACAAATACGTTTCCAAAAGCGGCGCACCATTTTTCACAACTGTTGGACGACAACCAAAGCTTGCAACTCCATCATACAAAACACCGTTAGCACGACGCAAACGTACGGCATAAACACCATGTGCCAAATTGGCTTGAAGGGGTAAGATCTGATTAGCGGTCGGAAAGCCCAAAAGGCGTCCAAGTTTTTCACCCTCCACAATATTAGAGCGCACCCGATAATGATAGCCCAACAAATGCGCTGCCCTTTCTACCTGTCCTTGTGAGAGAAGCTTACGGATAGTGCTAGAAGAAATGATCAATTGTTGTCGATCTTGTCTGCTAGAGATACAAGGAATTTGTAAAACCTCAAATCCATATTTTTTCCCTCTTTGACAAAGAAGATGTGAATTTCCACTTTTCTGATGACCAAATTGAAAATTTTCTCCCGTCACCACAACCGAAACATCAAAAGCTTGTTTTAAAATCACACGAATAAATTCATCTGCCAAAAGAGCAGAAAAATCTGCATCAAATGGTTGTTCAATCACTCCATTAAAGCCAAGAATTTTAAAAATTTCAGCTTTTTCAGGAGCTTCTGTCAAACGATCAACAGGAGCAGAGGGGCAAAAAAAACTCCTTGGATGTGGTTCAAAGGTTAAAACAACAGCGGGTTTATTTTTTATACGCGCTAAATCAAGCGCTTTTTGGAGCACCACCTGATGTCCATAATGAACACCATCAAAATTTCCAAGTGCCAATACGGCTCCCCGCCAAGACAAAGGAAACATTTTTGTCCCCTGAAGACGCAAAAAATCAGACATTATTGAAGAGCCCACATAATCGCTTGTGGCTTATAGCCATAACGTTCAAGAAAAGAGTGCAAAGCTTGTTTATCTACCATACCGTTTTGCACATAGTCATAACGGTGAATACCCCCCATGATATAAAGTACATCAAGACCAAAATGGACAGCGCCTTTAACATCGGTCAAAAGACCGTCACCAATCGCTAAAATCTGACTTTTTTCTACTGTTCCACGAATTTTTTGAAGTTTTTTAAAAGCACCTTCATAAATGGGCGCATGGGGTTTTCCAGCAATACGCACTTCCCCACCTAATTGTTGATAAAGATGTGCCAATGCACCAGCGCACCAAAACTCCTGATTTCCATAATGGACAATCACATCAGGATTGGCACAAATAAAAGGCAAATTCCGTGCGCGCATACGATGAAACATATCCTTATAAGCAGAAGGTTCTTCTTCAAGATCCTCAAGAAAGCCACTACAAACCACAGCAGAAGCTTCCCATTCTTCAACGAGTTCGCACTCTAATCCTTCAAATAACACCGCATCGCGTTGTTGACCAATAAAAAAAATTTTACGTGGTGCAGCACGAATAAGATCGCGTGTCACATCTCCTGAAGTAATAATAGCATCATAATAGTCGCTATGAACATTCATACTTTGCAATTGAGCAACAACATCCTCCCGCCGTCGAGGTGAATTGGTCAAGAAAATAACATTTTTTCCCATCTGTCGAATTTTGTGCAACACTTTCAATGCTGGTTCAAATGCATGCACACCATTATGTACAACACCCCAAACATCGCAAAAAACAGCATCGTAACGCTCTATAACAGTATCAATATGGGTAAGTTCGTTCATGTTGCACCTGCTTATACATTTGTCATTTATGAAACTGTCTTTTACTTAAAAACGACTTATCGAAAAACCATTCTTCTGTCATCTGCTTTCTCAACACTGTATTTTTCTCACATTAAAATTTGCATCGCCTAGAAAGATCATAAAGAATAATAAAATAAATAAGCGAAGTGGTATAAAATTCGTAAAGCTTCTTATCATTCCAAAGCTTACAATTCTACAATGCTCTTTACTTTGAATAAAAACTTAAACTCTAAAAACTATTCTAGTGATACAGTTTCTTCTCTGAAATACTCAAGTTCTTCTTTTAAAAATGAACAAAGAAATCTTTCCATAAAAACTGTTCAAAAGAAAAAGTTCCATGTCTCTAGGTACAAACGCACTTAAAGCGCACACCGAACAGACAATATGCGGCATTGCCTATCAATGCGTGGACTTTAAAGCCTAAAAGCATGTTATAGATTGCATGGAAAGCATTTCATATTTTAGGTTTCATGATACTCTTATGAGACAGCCAAAGCTGTTTAAAGCACAAATCTCTCTTTGCGTTTTAAAGATCATTTTCTTTCTTGATTTTCTTACAATCTTTAGAGATCAAGTGGATTATGAGCGCCCTTTTTTCTTCTCCACTCTTGTGAGAAATCAAATTGATGAGATTACGGTCTTCGTAAGATAAATCGCCATGTTTTACGGGACAAAACAATCTATAAGCGGATATTCTAAACAATCTTCTTTCTCGTCTCTCTCCAACGATGTGTGTAATCATTTTCAAACACCATCCTCTTATTGCCTACATCTGAATAGACTGGTTTTTCCTTATAGAATTGTGTCAACAATGGCTCTTTGTCTCAACAATAGCTCTAGAAATAATTCTAACCGCAATATTGTTTTGTAAAAGGGATATAACAATCCATTAACCTCTCTGAAAAACCTCTACAAAAATTCCTATATCTCCTTTCAATTCTCTTTCTGGTTCACTTCAATTGGCTTTATAAGATTCTGAAACATCAGGAAAATATCTCCATAAAGCGCATCATAAACCAGCAAAAGGATTGTAAGATCCATTGTCTCGCCTCCATTGTGAAGGTTTAGTGAATTCACTAGACCAAAGACCAATTTTTTTATTGCGCGCTGTTTCTTCAGCAATACGATACTGCACTGGAAGAGGATTTTTATCTTCTTTCGAAAGCACAAGCATGCCCTCTGCAAGACCAACTTCAGCGAGATCAATCCCTTCAATAAAACATTGCGCATAAGAAATACCATTGTGCATAAGAGCCTGCTTACAGGATAAATTTTGACCAAGTGTTTTAGTGACAAGCCAAGCTGTTGTAACGACACCACAGTGCCATTCTTGATCGTTCAATTTTGCTTTTTGACGCGGTGCACAAGTATCCACACCATATAAATGAACAATGCGTGTGATATGTTTACGCCAAGATTGTGCAACAGGCGTGAACAATTTAAATGTAACACCACTGGTAACAAATGCCTTCCCCTGAAAAACAACCCCATTGTTTGGTAAAACACTCTTTTGCAAATGAAGAGCTGGTTCGTTTTTTGTCAATCTCTGTTTGGTAAGAGCTTCCATTGGCTTTTTCTTTTCCAAAGACTGATCGACACTCTCTATTCCAGTATTTTGCCTAGTATCTTCCATTGTAATTTTGAGAACGCCCAAATCTATTTTATCTTTATATTGACTTATTCCCCATAAAAGAGAACCCATAATGTAAACAATAACGATGAATTTAAAGCGCAGGCGCTTAATATATTCGCTCAAAAAATTCATTGTTTTTCTGCCCTTTCACATTTTTACCAACAAACTTCTTCATTCTGCCAACAACCTTCTTCGTTCTGAATAAGAAATTTTAAAGAAGATCTTTCACAAATTCGCTATGCCGAAATATACAACTTAAAATTGCCATTTTTATGTAGAACAATCTTTAGATGAATTTTATCTCTTAAAAAAAGCATGTTGAGAGTAAGAAAAAATCACTCTCAAGCTTTTAGAAAGGAGGAGCGTAGTGGTTCAGATTGTTAACCGTAAAGTAATGAGGTTCTTCGGGAGAGATAAAAGTCCATAAATAAAGAATTCTTTTAAAGAGAGGTAAAATGACAAACAAGATATCCAAGAACATGATGTTTATAGCCATTATGCTGCTTTTAACATCGCTCATTGTATTAGATACTTCTTATGCCGCCCCTGCTACGAATGGGCTAGGAAAACTTGATAGTGTTTTAGATAATATTGTTAAGATGATGACAGGTCCCACAGCAAGGCTTATTGCCATTATATGTGTTGCAGCTGTAGGCATTGGCTGGATGTACGGCTTTATTGATTTACGTAAAGCTGCTTACTGTATTCTCGGCATTGGAATTGTTTTTGGAGCCCCCACTCTCGTTGGTCAATTAACGGGCGCAACCAGTTAGCAGGCACAACATAAATGAATGAAGATACTCTTTTCCTTGCCTGTACACGACCCGCCATGTTTGCAGGTGTTACAATGGAGGCGATGGCTCTCAATGTCATGGCGACAACCATTCTCTTCATTTTAACAAGTAGTTTTTCCATGATGGGTTTAGGTTTTGGGATGCATTTTGTTTTGCGCGAAGTAACAAAATATGATCACAACCAATTCCGCGTATTGTTTGCGTGGCTGAATACCCGAGGAAAACAAAAAAACCTCAACAGATGGGGAGGAGGGTCGACTTCCCCCTTACGCCTTATCCGTACTTATAAGGAACTTATGCAGTGAAACAAACGTCTATCATGAAACGAGAAACTTTTGTTGAAGACTATATTCCCTATATACGCCATGTTAACCAGCATATCATTGCATTAAATTCGCGTTGTTTAATGACCGTGATAGCTATTGAGGGGGTAAATTTTGACACTGTAGATATCGATCAATTAAATTCCTTACATAATCAATTAAACACGCTCTTAAAAAATATTGCCGATGAACGTGTTGCTTTATATTCTCACATTATTCGTCGTCGCGAAACGCTCTATCCAGAAGGTCAATTTCTTTCATCTTTTGCAGCAACATTAGATGAAAAATATAAAAAGAAAATGATTTCGCAAGAGCTTTATAGAAATGATCTGTTTGTTTCACTGCTCTGGAATCCGGCAGCAGATAAGACAGAACGGTTAGCTTCATTTTTTCAACGCTTGAGCAAAGCCAAGAAAACACAATCTGAACCAGATGAAGAAGCCATTCACAAAATCGAAGAATTAAGCCGAGATTTTATACAAGGTTTAGAGGTCTATGACGCGCGCCTCTTATCAGTTTACGAACATGAAGGCATTTTATTTTCTGAACAAAGTGAATTTCTACACCAGTTGGTAGGGGGAAGACGTGAGCGTATCCCCCTCACCTTTGGAACCATTGCCTCAACGATTTATTCAGATCGTGTGATTTTTGGGAGAGAAATTATCGAAATTCGCCATGAAAGCAATGAACGCTTTGTTGGTATATTTGGGTGGAAAGAATATCCTTCTAAAACACGTCCTGGTATGACTGATGAATTACTGACAGCACCGTTTGAATTCATCTTAACACAATCCTTTGTCTTTAAGAGTAAAGCAGCGGCCGGTATCATTATGAGCCGCAAACAAAATCAAATGATTAACGCAGTAGATCGTGCCAGCTCACAAATCGATGCCCTTGATGAAGCCCTTGATGACTTAGAATCAAATCGCTTTGTTTTAGGGGAGCATCATCTCTCTCTCGCTGTTTTTGCCGATCATCCTAAAATATTAGCTGAAAATCTTTCAAAAGCGCGTTCGCATTTAACCAATGGTGGAGCAGTGATTGCTAGAGAAGATTTAGGATTGGAAGCGGCATGGTGGGCACAATTACCCGGAAATTTTAGCTATCGAGCACGTTCTGGAGCTATTACCAGCAGAAATTTTGCGGCTTTATCTCCCTTCCATTCCTTTCCCATTGGTAAGCTTGAAGGCAATGTTTGGGGATCTGCTGTCGCATTGTTAAAAACGCAAGCCAGCTCCCCCTATTATTTTAATTTTCATTATGGCGACCTTGGCAATACCTTTGTTTGCGGGCCATCGGGATCTGGTAAAACAGTCATTGTTAATTTTCTTCTTGCACAATTGCAAAAACACAACCCTACCATGGTCTTTTTCGACAAGGATCAGGGTGCAGAAATTTTTGTGCGCGCTGGAGGTGGAAAATATAAACCTTTAAAAAATGGGCAACCTACTGGTATTTCCCCTTTAAAAGGCATGGAATACACAGAAAAAAATAAAGTCTTTCTTCGTAATTGGGTCTTGAAACTTGTTACAATTGAAGGACAAATCGTGACAGAACAAGAGCGACAAGACATCGCCAAAGCTATTGATTCCTTAGAAAGTTTGCCCTATGCACAACGCTCTCTTGGCGCTCTTCAACTGTTTTTTGATAACACCTCAAAAGAGGGAATTGCCATAAGGTTACAGCCTTGGGTCAAAGGCAATGCCTTAGGCTGGGTTTTTGATAACGACCAAGATGATCTGAATTTAGACGCAAAATTTATTGGTTATGACATGACCGATTTCTTAGACAATGAAGAAATTCGGTGTCCCTTAATGATGTATCTTTTTCACCGCATTCTTGATCTGATTGATGGACGGCGCATTATTATTGTCATTGATGAATTCTGGAAAGCCCTTGAAGATGATTCATTCAAAGCGTTTGCGCAAGATCGTCTCAAAACAATCCGGAAACAAAATGGCATGATGCTGTTTGCAACGCAAAGCCCCAGAGATGCTTTAAATTCAACAATCGCCCACACGATTATTGAGCAATGCCCCACCCAAATATTTTTTCCAAATCAAAAAGCAAATTACAACGATTATGTTGAAAATTTCAAACTGACTGAACGGGAATTCGAACTCATACAATCGGAATTAAGCAGAGAATCCCGTCGTTTTCTTATCAAACAGGGACAAAATTCTGTTGTTGCTGAACTTAACTTACGTGGAATGAACGATGAGATTGCTGTCTTAAGTGGCACCACAAAGAATATTGAACTCATGAACCAAATTATCAACGAATATGGAACAGACCCCGATAGGTGGTTGCCCATTTTTTATCAAAGGAGAGAAAACCAATGAAAAAATATAGTTTCGTCACATTATTATCTTTGTCTTTTATCTCTCATACAATGGCAGAAACTACAGAAAATGCTGATGAATATTATAAACAGGCATTAGAAAGCACACAACAATTAAACACTGTAAAATCAGAAACAGCTGGAACTATTCTTGATAATGCAACGAAAACTACAAAAGAAATTCAGAAAATAAATGAGGAACTTACACAAGAACAATCACAAGAAAAACCTGATCCAGAAAAATTACAAACTCTTCAGATAAAACTTTCTGTTCTTCAAGCTAACCTTCAAGCGGATGCTTTAAAGCTCCAATCTTTGGCTATGATTCAAGCAAAAGACAGCAAAACAAAAGAAGAAGTCCGTGAAGAAGAAATTAAAAAACAGCATGAAGAGATTGTACAAAAATTAAAGGGGAAACTTGAGAAGTCTAATGTCCCATCAACACTTGGAAAGCTAGATGACTGATTTTAGTTCTGCTCCATTTGAAAGTATTTCTGGATATATTTTAAAGCCACTCAATGATACGATGGACATGACCGTGCATAATTTGTCTACTGCTATTTCAGCACCCCTGAATCTTGCCTCTATCATTTTCATTTTTCTCTATGGTTATAATGTCATGACGGGTCGTGTTGCCCTTTCCACGCAGAGTCTTCTCAACAATGTGGTGAAAATCGTTATTGTAACAACAATGGCAACCAATGCAAATACATTTAATATCTATGTTAAAGATATTTTTTTCAATGATTTAGCAAATTCCATTGGCAATGCCTTCAACGGCAATGATACTGACTCTAATGTCTTTGATTATATTTTGTTACAAGCATGTTCTCGCTATCAAGAAGCCTTAGCTAGAGCTTGGTTCTTTGAGAAAATTTTGGTTGGCCTGCTTGGTTTTTTAATGATTTGCGCTGTTATTGTCTTTTGTATCGGTGGTTTTATTGTCCAAATGTTTGCACAAGTTGCACTTGTGATGATTATAGGTCTTGGGCCACTCTTCATTAGTTTATATTTGTTCAATGCGACCCGAAAATTTACCGATGCATGGATTACAACGCTCGTTAATTTTACCATTTTGCAAGTTCTGGTAATCATGTTGGGAACGATTATGTGCAAAATTATTGTGCATGTTCTCGGTGGATCCTATGATTCCATCTATATTCTTTTCCCTCCTGTCGTTGTCATCTCGGTCATAGGCGCCATTCTTTTTCGCGCACTTCCTGGTATTGCTTCTGCTCTTGCTTCTGGAGGACCATACTTTAACGCTGGTATGTCATCAGGTGCTCAGATTTTCACAATGCTTTCCGGCGGAGCAAAAGCGGGTGGAAATGTCGCCAAAAGTGCTACTTCGAAACTCTCTGGTGCAGCAAATAGCGCAGCAAATGTAGCGAGTGCAGCAGCCAAAGTCGCAAAAACGGGAGCGCAAGGACGTGGTCGATTTTAATGTGAAGCACTTTTTTAAAAGAAGCAAAATTTTTGTTTTTGCACTGCACGCACGAGCTAAAGCGGGAGCTCCGTGCATATTGCGTTCCCCCCTAACCTTAGTTTCACAAAACCAACCAAAACTTTTCATCACCTGCTTTTGTGAGATTGTTCAGAGCTGTTGTCTTTCCAAATATTTACGAGTTTAAGAAATGAAACGAAAAATAACTTTTTTTCTCATCTTAAGCATGGCCCTTACCGGCTGTGCTTCTCTGAGTGGCCCAAAAAAACCACCGCGTTGTAATGGGAAACAGACCCGCGTTTTAAATAGAGATAAATGGGATTGGGACCATAGAGCCACACAGCAAGAAAAAATCATAAAGCCTGTTACGACACCGATTATCCTTAATACTCTAGAAAGTGAAAAAGCAACAGCGGTTGTCACTCCACATACAGCTTCATTCAATCCTATCAACCATAAAAAGCTCTCTGAGAAAACTTTGGAGGTCGTGCGTGAACAGTGAAGCACTCAAAGAATATATAAAAGAAGCACGTTCTTTCGATATTGATCGCATGCATGGCATGCGGGTACGGATGAAAATTGCCATGGCTCTGATGGTGCTTTTTGGATTAATGACGATTGCTTTAGCTTTGGCTGTAGCAGCATTAACACCCTTAAAAACCGTAGAACCTTTTGTTATTCGTGTGGATAATTCAACAGGCATTGTTGATACGATCAGTGCCCTAAAAGACTCTCCCAACGACTATGACGAAGCAATAACACGTTATTTTGCAGCCAAATATGTTCGTGCACGCGAAGGATTTCAAGCAACAGAGGCAGAAAACAATTTTAGCCTAATCTCTCTTTTATCTTCTCCAACAGAACAAAACCGTTTTGCCAAATGGTATGCGGGCAACAATCCAGAAAGCCCACAAAATATCTATCAAAATATGATTGTTACGGTCACAATCAAATCTATTTCCTTTTTAAGCAAAGATCTTATCCAAGTGCGTTATTACAAAACGCTCAGAGAATTAAATGGCAAAGAAAATATTTCCCATTGGATTTCGATCTTAAATTTTTCTTATATTAATGCACAGATTTCAACGACAGATCGCTTAATCAACCCCCTTGGCTTTCAAGTGTCGGAATACAGAACCGATCCAGAGGTGATACAATGAGCCAATTTTCAAAAATAGTCTTTTTAGCTTTCATCGTGGCAATAAACTGCTATACAGCCTCCTTATATGCAGAAACAGCCCCTGTAAGTGCCCGCAAAGACAATCGTATTCGATTTGTCAATTATGATCCATACAATGTTACCCAAATTATTGGCTCTATTCGTTCTTCGGTCCAGCTTGAATTTGCCGACGACGAAGAAGTTGCCTATGTGGGAATTGGCAATTCCGTCGCTTGGCAAGTTGCACCAGCTGGTCACTTTGTTTTTCTAAAACCACGCGAAGTACAACCCGTCACCAATTTACAAATTGTCACAAGCCGCCAAGACGGAACAAAACGCTCTTATCAATTTGAACTCCAAGTGCGTGAAGGTGATGTCTCAGCGGGAAATGATACTTATTTCCTCGTAAAGTTTCGCTATCCAGCAGATGAAGCCTTGCGTAAGAAACTCGCCGAAGCAGCAAAAGCCGAACA
This sequence comes from Bartonella sp. 220B, assembly GCF_026930205.1. Classification (GTDB taxonomy): domain Bacteria; phylum Pseudomonadota; class Alphaproteobacteria; order Rhizobiales; family Rhizobiaceae; genus Bartonella. The sequence continues at coordinate 20,724 of NZ_JANHOI010000009.1, forward strand.
GCGTGAGGAAGATTTTGTCAATGATATTTTAAATACCCATGAAGATTTTGGCCCGCGCAATTGGGCTTATGAAGCACAAGGTTCTCCCCTCATTGAACCAAACTCTGTCTATGACAACGGAAAAACAACCACCTTTACATTTTTGGGCAATAGCGAAATTCCTGCCATTTATCTTGTATCGCGTGATGGACAAGAATCTCTCGTTCCAAAATCGATTAAAGGCAACAAGGTCATTGTTCATGCGACAGCTGCGCAATTTACTCTGCGCCGTGGCAATGACGTGCTTTGTATCTTCAACAAAAATTTTGTTCCTGAAGGTATCAACCCTGAAACTGGCACAACATCCCCCTCTGTACAACGTAAAGTGAACATAGGAAACAGCTATGAATGACAAAATGGATGAAAAAAACATCAATGATCGCGATACGATAAAAGACGCTCGAGGAAAAAACCAACATAGCAATATCGGCAAAGCAGTAACTCTTGTTATTCTTTTTAGTGTTTGTCTTTATTTAGCCTATTCAACGCTTGCCACAGACAAAAAACCACCTGTTGAAGTTCAAAAAGAAGGGGTTATTAAGCAAACAGAACTTTTTCGCCCAGCAGAGACAAAGCCCCCCTCTCTTCAACCAACAGAAAAAAATGAGACAAAAAATAATACTCCATTGCCAAAGGTTGAGCTACCAACGCCCACAATAAATCAAGCAGCCTTCGATGATAAACTTCTAGAAGCAGCGCAACGCGCTCCTGTGTTAGCTTATACGAATACACAACAGGATAAAACTCTAACAAATAATGGCTCTTTGTTGAACCAACTGGAAAACAAGCCGGATGAAACAGCACAACGCTTTAACAATCTTCTCAAGCCAACAACCCTTGAAGGTATTCGCGCTTCAACGCTTGGCAATCGCAACTACATTATCGCAATGGGCGCTTCTATTCCCTGCATCTTAGAAACAGCTATCAGCAGTGACCAACAAGGATTTACCAGTTGCATCATCTCCAGAGATATCTTGTCAGACAATGGTCGTGTTGTCCTTCTTGATAAAGGCACACAGATTGTTGGTGAATATCGCGCTGGATTGAAAAAAGGACAAAATCGCCTCTTTGTTCTCTGGAATAGAGCCAAAACACCAAATGGTGTCATTATCGCATTAGCTTCACCTGCTACAGATTCCTTAGGGCGTTCTGGCATAGATGGAGATATTGACAATCATTGGTTAGAACGCATTGGATCTGCGCTTCTTGTATCGATTATCAAAGATGGCACAAACTATGCGAAAAACCGCTTATTACAAGGCCAAGAAGAGAAGAAAGATTCTGAAACAGTCTCTTCAGGAAAAAATATTGCCAATATTATCACAGAAAACTACGCCAATATTCCTCCAACCTTGACAAAAAATCAAGGAGAAATGGTGAATGTTTTTGTGGCGCGTGATTTAGATTTTTCCAATGTTTATAAATTGAAAATCATTGAAAACAAACAACAGATTGTCCATCGCGCCCTTTCAAGAAACTTTTATAAAAGCCCAACGGTGACTTTAAAATGAGCCAAAACGCACACCATTTGAACGATGAAACTGTTGCAATTGTTTTAACAAAACTTGAACCCATCCGTGCTTTTTTGCAAGATGCAAGTCTTTTTGAAATTGTCATCAATCGTCCCTATCAAGTCATGACAGAAGGCATTGAGGGGTGGAAAACCATGGAAGTTCCAGCCCTGTCCTTTGATGAACTTATGGGAATTGCGAAAGTTGTCGCTTCCTATTCTAAACAAAATATATCGGATAAAAATCCAATTTTATCGGCGACTTTACCCAATAATGAACGTATTCAAATTGTCATTCCTCCGGCGGTAGAAAAAGATACGATCAGTATGACAATTCGCAAACCATCATCACACAATTTTTCCCTCGAAGATCTGGCAAACAAAGGTCTTTTTTCCATGTGTGAACAGGTGTCATTCACGTCTTTAAGTGATTATCAATCGTGTTTTCATGAACTCAAAAGTGTTGAACATGATTTGATAACCGCTTACTGCAACAAGGACTTCGTCTCCTTTTTAAATCAGGCGGTAAAATACCAGAAAAATATTTTGATTTCAGGAAAAACCGGTTCTGGGAAGACAACATTGTCAAAGGCACTCATTGCCAAAATTCCTCATAATGAGCGTATTATTACCATTGAAGATACACAAGAACTGATTGTTCCTCAACCCAATCATGTTTCTATGATCTATTCAAAAGATGGACAAGGCTTAGCCTCTATTGGCCCCAAAGAATTGCTTGAATCTTCTTTACGAATGCGTCCTGATCGCATTCTTTTACAAGAGCTTCGAGATGGAACAGCCTTTTATTATATCCGCAATGTGAATTCCGGCCATCCAGGTTCGATTACGACGGTTCATGCCTCAACAGCACTTGCCGCCTTTGAACAAATGACTCTTTTGATCAAAGAAAGTGAAGGCGGAAGTGATTTAGAGCGGGATGATATTCGAGGGCTGTTGATCTCAATGATTGATATCATCATCCAATGTAAACGAGTTGAAGGAAAATTTAAGGTCACTGAAATCTATTATGATCCGTTCAAACAACGAAACATCTTTGGAGGGTAATGCGAGAGAAGACATCTACTGGAAGAAAAACCTTTTAAAGCAACTGTTGAAAAACGCTAAAGGAAGAATAAATGAAAACAAAGAGAACAGAAAATCTTTTCTCTCCTACAACGGAAGAATTACAAAAGCGCCGCGAAGCTGTTGATGCGGCCATTAACAGCCATGAAATTGAAGGGTTAACACTTCATCCCAAAACACTAGAAATTTTAGAAAGGTACGCAAGGGGGAATATTTCACTCGAAGAATTTAACACTCTTATGGACAATACTCTCTTATAAGGTGGCCATTATGCCAAAAGCAAAGTCAAAAACAAGAGGAACACCCTCACCCCTTCATTATGTCTATCCTGATACCCAAATACTCAAAAACAAATATGGAGAAACAGATTTACAGCGTTTTCTGGAAAAATGTTCCTCTGATATAGAAGCGGCAAGAAATGCTCTACGTCAAGAACCACCACCAGACTATTTTGATTGTGCTTATCTATGCCATCTCCATCAGCAGTTGTTGAAGCACGCATTTGAATGGGCAGGGCAGTTCCGTAATACCCCCTTCACATTTGAAGATGGTACCACTGCTATCATGCCAGAAATGCACAACGCGGAAAGTGGTGATGCTTTTGTAAGCGGTGAAGAAATCCCCGAAAGCTTACAAAGATTAGAGGAAACGCTTACTGAAAAAAACAATTTGCAAGGCTTAACACGCCAAGAATTTATCTCAGAAGCCGCAGAACTGTTTATTTCTCTCAAATATATACATCCCTTCATAGATGGCAATGAATACGTAGAAGAACTCTTCTTTGAAAAGCTTGCCCAAGCAGCAGGACATCAGCTTGACTTTTCGCTTGCAACAAAAACACGCATGATGGCAGCCTCTAGCGAAGCAGCACAACATGGCGATACACAACGGATGAAAGAGCTTTTTGAAGATATCTCCAATCCAGAAAAAATGCTTCTTTTAGAGAAGTTCATGAACCATATGGAAGAACTTGGGCACAATGTTCATGATTGTCTTGTTATGGTTGCACAAGAAGGCGTAACATACTTAGGAACCTATAAAGGTGGCGATTTTGGTGGTTTTGTGCTCGATACACAAGGGATTTACATCCTAGGTAACAGTGAGCATCTCACGCCAGAACAACGAAAAACATTAAAAGCTGGAGAGATCATTACCTTTACAGCCTTAACGGCGCAAGAGCTTGAAAATACGCTTATTCCCAAAGAAACACTCGCACCTCTCACATCAAGTGAATATGCCGAAAAGGTTGTACAAAGTGCCCGTGTCCAGACAGCGCGAGAGCAAATTCAACATTTGTCAAAACTTGTTTATGGCAGCTCAAAAGCATTAGACGGACGGATGGAAGAGATTTTTAGAAATCCAGATTTAGGCCAACGGCTTGCTGATCAGATTGAACGCACGCCTCACTCTGTTGCTCCTCTTAGAGGTTTTGACCTCTTTGTCTACAAAACTGCAGCGCGTACAAATGCTGAAGGGCATGTAAAACTGCTCTGTAGCGCAATTGTCAATTATGCGGAGGCTGTAACACAGACGCGTTTTGCAATCACTCAAGCACATCAAATCGAACAAGATCGCTGCGGAAGAACGGTAGAGAAGCCAAGTCAAAACTTGCAAAATCTCTTTTGCTTATCACCAGAAAAACAACAAGAAGTTTTGTCTCAATCTCCTTCATTATACAAAGAACTCCGCATGTTTATATGCAGTATAGAGTGTCGTCTCTCATCAAACGAACATCGCGCAATCAAAACACATGATTATGAAGCACTCACGCAAAGTCTTGGTGTCTCAGAACAAAAAGCACAAGAAATTACAAACACTGTTCAGAAAGCCAAAGAAACACATAAGCAAGCCTGCACCCGCACACTCAATCGCTCAAATGCGCTGGCTATGGCCAGTTAAAAACCTAGCCAAAAACGATGAGATCCTGTCTCTTTCACGTGAACATCTATAAGCTGAAAGATGTTTCAATACTCTCTCACACATGAAAAAAGGAGACAGACTTCATTTAAAACGCTGGAAATCTTAGAGAAATATCCAAGGGGCGATATTTCATTCGAAAAATTTAACGCTCTTACCGCCCCCCCTACATGATAAGGAGATAATAATGCCAAAAGCAAAATTTAAAAAAACAGGTGTAGCATCCACAGCGCCTTCTCCTGAACATTATATGTATCCTAAAAGCAAAACACTCAAAAATAAATATGGAATAAAAGACCTTGATGCCTTTACTGCACGATGTGCGCATGATTCAGCAAAGGCAATGATCAATCTTCGTGAAGAACCTTTGCCGGAAATTTTTGATAGTGCTTATCTATGCTCTCTGCACAAATGCTTATTTGCAAATACGTTTGAATGGGCAGGCCACACTCGCAATATTCCCTTCGTACTTGCAGATGGCACTTCTGCCGTCGCGCCAGTAATGAAAAAAATAACGCATTTTGCAGTCGGTAGCGAATTACAAGAAAATCTCAATACCTTAGATCAAACACTCGCCACGAAGAATAATCTGCAGGGTTTATCGTGCAAAGAATTTGCTCATGAAGCAGCAGAACTTTTTGCCTCTCTCAACTATACCCATCCTTTTAGAGAAGGCAATGGACGCACACAACGGATCTTTTTTGAAAATCTTGCCAAAGCAGCAGGGCATCAGCTTGACTTTTCGCTTGTAACAAAAGAACGCATGTTGGTTGCCAGTGTTGAAGCAATACAAAATGGCAATCTAGAGCCTATGAAATATCTGTTTGAAGATATCTCTCATCCAGAAAAAGTACTTCTTTTAAAAGAATTCATGGACAACACAAAAGAGAGTGGGCGCAATGTTAATGATCGCCCTGTTATGGTTGCAAAGGAAGGCGAAACATACACGGGTCTCTTTAGAGGTATGGGGGTTGAAGGTTTTGCATTCAATGTGAAAGGGGCTTTCATTATCGGCAACAAAGAGCACCTCACACCAGAACAACTAAAAACATTAAAATCCGGTGAGATGTTCACCTTTACAGTGCCAATGGCGCAAAAGCTTGAACAAATTCTCATTCCAGAAGAGACACTAGCCCCTTTGAGCAAAAGTGAACTTTCTGAAAAAATTGCAGAGGATGCCGGTGTCCACACCTGCCGAAAACAAATCCAATGTTTATCAAAAACCATTTATGGCAGCTCAAAAAGCTTAAATGAAAAGATGGTGGAGATTATTAAAAATCCAGAACTTGGGCAACAACTTTCGGATCGGATTAACAGATCTCCCAGTTCTGTTGCTAATCTCGTAGGTTTTGACCTCCTTTGTCTCAAAACTTCAGCGCGCGCCAATGCTGAAGCGCATGTTGAAACACTCTGTTGTGCAATCGTAAATTTTGCCTATGCTGTAAAACATGCTAAAAAGGAAATTACGCAAGAGCATCAAGCAGAACAAAAACGTCGCGGACAAAAAGTAGCAATACCAAGTAAAGACTTGCAAGATCTTCTCACCTTACCAAAAGAATTGCAGCAAGAAGCGTTAGAAAATGATCCTTCCCTTCAAAAAGAGCTCTGTACTCTTGTAAAAAATATCAATAGCCGTCTCTCATCAGCCGAGCATAAAGCCGTCAGGGATGGTGATCATGGGACACTCGCGAAAAGCCTTGGTGTCTCAGAACGTAAAGCACAGGAAATTACAGCAATCGCCACGCAAGCCAGAGAAGTACACCAACAAACGCAAACACGCACGACATATCGTTCAAAAGCGCTTTCTATGGCGAGCTAAACCGTTTGGACCCTGTTTCCTTCATTTACCCCCATAGCTGAGAGATGTTCTAACATTCTCACGCTCCTGAAAAAAGAAAGTTAACGAACACCTTATGACCACTTTTGAAATGATCCTTTTTGGCATACCCCGTAACTTTACATCATATCTCGATAACAACTGGATAAGACGACAATGAAATATAGCAAAATGCAGCTGGTACTTATTTTAGCACCAATCGCTTTAGGAACTTTAACGATATTCCTCGTTCCTCATTTGTTATTGTTTATCATCGATGGGCTGCAGGATAATCAAGTCTACTGGTATCTTCGCTCAGAACCTTTATTGATGCTCGTGCTGATTGCTACTGTTTCATTATTTTATAGCTTATCGCAAAAATTGCATCTACGTAAAGCGATCACGCTTGTCTCGGCTGTCTTTTTTGGTCTCATTGCTTTTTCCTACATTTGGAGTGAAATAAAACGCTTAAGTCCCTATGTTGGTCAACAAGGGATAACTTGGAGTTATGCCCTCCAATTCATGGATCCCATGGTTATCTTTGGTATTATTGGTGGCGTTTTTCTATTCGCAATTCAAGTTATGACACTCTCTCCACATACGAGCAAAATAAAGCGCGCCAAAAAAGGTGTTTTTGGAAATGCCTCATGGATGAACTTAAGAGATGCAGCCCGAATTTTTCCTGCCAATGGGCAAATTGTCGTTGGTGAGAGATGCCGCGTTGATCAAGACAGTGTACGCAATATTCCTTTTGCTCCTGGCGATAAAACAACATGGGGGAAAGGGGGAAAAGTGCCTTTGCTTACCTTCAATCTTGACTTTGGTTCAACGCACATGATCTTTTTTGCCGGTTCTGGTGGCTATAAAACCACAAGTACAGTAATACCAACATGTTTAACCTATCCAGGCTCTATTGTTTGTCTCGACCCTTCTACGGAAGTTGCACCAATCGTTAGATTTGCACGAAAAAAGATGGGCAATAGAAATGTTATTGTTCTCGATCCCAACTCTATCTTAACAAAAAATTTTAATGTTCTCGACTGGCTCTTAGACGAGAGTGTACCACGTACACAACGTGAAGCCAATATTGTGGGTTTTTCCAAATTGCTTCTTACAGATAAAAAATCAGAGAATTCTTCAGCAGAATATTTTTCGACACAAGCCCATAATCTTTTAACTGCTCTTCTTGCACATGTTATATTCTCTGATGAATATGAAGACAGTGAACGCAATTTAAAAACATTACGTGGAATTTTGTCTCAATCAGAAACGGCAGTTGTCAATCAATTACGGATGATTCAAGAAACAACCCCTTCTCCTTTTATTCGCGAAATGGTTGGTATTTTCACAGAAATGGCGGAACAGACCTTTTCAGGGGTCTATACAACTGCATCAAAAGATACCCAATGGCTTTCTCTGTCAAACTATGCTGATCTGGTTTGTGGAGATGATTTTTCATCCTCAGATATTACAAACGGAAATACTGATATTTTTCTCAATCTCCCTGCAAGCATTTTAAACAGTTATCCAGCGATTGGGCGGGTGATTATTGGTGCCTTTTTAAATGCCATGATTATAGCTGACGGAAACTACAAAAAGCGTGTTTTGTTTGTCTTGGATGAAGTTGATCTTCTTGGTTATATGAACATTTTAGAAGAAGCACGCGATCGTGGTCGTAAATATGGCACGTCCCTCATGCTCTTTTATCAATCCACTGGTCAGTTGGTCAATCACTTTGGAGAAGCAGGAGCACGCTCATGGTTTGAAAGCTGCTCCTTTGTGAGTTATGCCGCCATTAAAGACCTCCAAACAGCCAAAGACATTTCAGAGCGCTGTGGTCAAATGACCGTTGAAGTCGCTGGAACCAGCAAATCAAGAGGTTTGTCTTTGGGCAAGAGCTCTTACAACATCAATTATCAACAAAGAGCGTTGATTTTACCGCATGAAATTATTCAAGAGATGCGTCAAGACGAACAAATTATTCTTATGCAAGGACATCCCCCTTTACGATGTGGTCGAGCGATCTATTTTAGAAGAAAAGAAATGTTAGCGGCTGCTGAAAAAAACCGTTTTGCCCCACAAGCAAAGAAAAACTGAAAAATACCCTCTGGTCATGCGTATTCAGAGCAAAACAACAATACAAGAGAAAAAACGGATATCCTCTAAAAGCCCCTTCAATAAGGAATTTCTGTATGGACCCACAAAAAAACAATCATGAAGCAGAATTCTTGATCAGTGCTTTTATGCGTGTGATCACCAACACCAACGCCCATTATGACAGCGTCCATTATAAAAAGCCCCAAAACACCCAATGGCGATCACGACCACCCTATCTCTTCTTCAAACGCCTCTCAAAGAGCTTTTGAAGAAAGCAGCTTTGAAAGAAATGTTCTTGATGACAAGGATAAAAAGAAAGAAAAGAGATCTCAAAGAAGCTGTCCTCACGTACATGAAAAAAGTAACGTGCCTGCAAATAATGCGAACAAACCACCAATTCTTCTGCCAAAAGAATGATAAAAACACCATAAAACCGTTGATACAGCCAGCAGCACCTATACGGCGCTCTAGAATTGAGAGATTAAACCTCTCTCCCGAAAGGCTTGGAATCTCAAAAAAATACGCGAAGGGGGAATTTATCCACGAAGCGTTTCGCATGCTCATCCACCACCCACCCCCTAAACTTTAAGGAATAAAAAAAGATGTTGGAGCAAAATTACCTCTATAAAAATAGCAAAACACTAAAAAATAAATATGGTATCATGGACCCACAAAAACTGTATGCACGCTGTGCCCATGATACAGCCAGAGCAGCCGTGAATTTTCGCCTTGAACCACCCCCACGAAAATTTGATGCCGCCTATATAAAAACAATCCACTGGAGCCTTTTCTACAAGACTTTTGAATGGGCCGGACAAACCCGCGATCAAGCCTTTACATTTAAAGATGGGTCCACTGCTCGTATGCCGGCCATGCGACCAAAAGGTTATGAAACCCACTTCGCTGTCGGTTCACAAATTCAAAAAGAACTAAAACAATTAGAGCGAAGACTTAGCGCAAAAAACAATTTACGAGGTTTATCACGCCAAGAATTTGCTGAAGAGGCCGCTGAAGTTTTTATGGCACTTAATCACGCACACCCTTTCCGAAAAGGCAATGGACGTGTCAGTCGTATGTTTATGGAAAAGCTTGGGCAAGCGGCAGGCCATCAAATTGACTTTTCTGTTGTGACACAGCAACGCATGACGGCTGCCTGCGTTGAAGCAATGCAACATAACAATCCACAACTGATGAAAGATCTTTTTGCAGATATCACCCATCCACAAAAAGCATTTCTTTTAAAAGAATTCATCTCCCAAATGAGAAATTCTGGACTCCCTGAAATCAATAATCGTGTTGTTGTCGCAGCAAAAGAAGGTGTGACCTATGAGGGCATCTATAGAGGTTGTTCCGCAGAAGGTTTTGTTATGGAAGTGGATAGTGTTTTCGTCATCGTCCACAAAGATGATCTCACACCAGAGCAAGTGAAAACATTACAAAATGGCGACCAAATCTGCTTTGAAAAAACCAACGTGCAACATTTAAGAGAAAGTCTGATTCCAAAAGAAAACTTAGCACCACTCACAAATGAAGAATTATTCACAAAGGTTGCAAATAATCCTTCTGTCGAAATGTGCCGAAAAGAAGTCGAGAGTTTAGTAAAGACTGTTTATAGAAACCCAAGAACCTTAAACAGAGAGCTAGATATGATAGCAACAGATCCAGGCTTGAGCGAACAGATTGCGGAGCAAATTATTCAAAATCCAACATCCATTTGTAAGCTTGCAGGAAGAAAAGTACTTGGCATAAAAAGTCCTTCCCGCAGACAAGCTGAAGAGAAACTTTCAAATTTGAGTGAAGCATTCAGAACTTATTCCATAACGGCACAGCAAACAAAAGAAGACGTTCTAGAACAGCATACAAAAGAACAAAGTCGTTTGAGCCAACCTGTCGAAAAACCTGAGAGAGCTTTACAAAACCTTTTTGCTTTACCCCTCGAACAACAAAGAGAAGCCTTATCACATTCTACCGCGCTACAACAACAACTCCATGTTTTTTCGCGCCAATTACACAATCGTTTATCATCAGAGGAGCGTCAAGCCATACAACAAAAGGATTGTACAAGACTTGCTTGCCTGCTCGGTACATCGGAAAGTAAAGCAAAAGAAATCTCTCAAGTCGTGAAACTCACCAAAGAAGCTCAATGCCAAGCACGCACTCTTAAAGTCAGTCGTTCCTCATCATTGGCTCTGACCAGCTGAATATGAGCTGTCATTTTGCTTTTCTTAATCCTCTTTTGGCGCACATCATTTCCTCTCCATTGCGCCAAGGAGTGTTCCAAGATGTTACAAAAAAAATTGTATAAAAAGAGCCCCCGTAATTTTATATAACTTATTGATAAAATTTCACAAAAAAACTCTATAAAAGACACAAACATCCATTACCATGAAGGAGAATAGCGCATAATCTTTGGAGGTTATTCACATGAACACCTTATCTTTAGATAAAATCTGTCGAAGTATAAAGGTGGAGAATGCACCAAAGAGGTTTTCTAAATTTTGAAAGGAAACGTGCATGAAAAAACATCAACCCACCCCTCCTCCCTTTAACCCAGAAGAGCTCTACGCAAAGGTTAACAAACCAGATAGAGGGCAGCGTTCACACTCACAACCAGAAGTCGTTTACGCTGAGGTTAAACACCCGAACAGAGGTCAGCGTTCACACTCACAACCAGAAAATAATCCCTATGCCCCCCAAAAACCATTAAACCCAGAAAATGCCTATGCGGTACCACGTAGTGGGCCAAAACCCACACCATTAGTATCCCCCTATGCAGTAAGGGATCTAAAAGAGCTAGAAGGACAGCCAGACCCTTACCACTTAGAAAATCCTCTCTACGACGGCAATAGAGGGCAGCATCCCCCACGCCCACAATCAGAGCATCTCTATGCAGAGCTTGAATTTGGTCCACAGAGAGGACAACAGCCCTCCAAACCCGTAGAATCCGTCTATGCAACAGCTGGTATGGGAAGTGGTGGACCACAAGAAAATACCCTCTACCAAGGAGTGGAAAAAATAAGAAGAACATCACCTCCAAGAACCCAGCAAGATCTAGTGACTTCAGGGCTTGCGCAAAACCCAAATTTTCAATATGGTATACTAGAGGTCCAAGAATGGTGCGCCGTTGTTTATGGTAACAGACATGCTTTGAACGGCGATCTTGCTAAGATTCTTGCAAATCCTAGCCAAGGAGAAGAAGTTTTACAAAAGCTTTTAGAAAATCCTGAAAGCCATGCTAAGCTTGCGGGCCAAAAGGTATTTGGCGTAAAAAGCCCCGCCCGTCGAGAAGCAGAAGATGGCTTTCGTCCCCTTTGTGCCGCTCTTGAAAGACATATTCATACTGCACAAAAGCTACACAAAGATCTCACAAAAGGCTTGGAGAGAGGAGAGGGAAGTCCAGAACACGGGCATCACCACCATCATCATCACCGTCATCACCAACAGGAAAGAGGAAGAGAACGAGGCGCTCAACAGCAAGAGCAATCACGCAGCAGAACGCCTTCCCCAAAAGGAGCAATGGCTTATGCGATGTAAGTGTGCACATTAAAAACGCATAAAGTTTTCCTATTATGTGATCATTTGTTATTTTATTACTTTTTTATCTTATCTCTTGGCGCAATCGCTCTGTTTTGATTGCGCCAAGAATTGTTATGAAATGTGACAAAAAAGTTGTCTCAAAGAAATCCCGTAATTTATATAAGTTATTGATAAAATTTCACAAAAAAACTCTATAAAAGACACAAATATCCATTACGATAGTGACGTAGTACAAGTCTTTGGAAGCCCTTCACATTAATATCCCCTTTAAATTGATCCTTTGTATAAAAGCTTCAAATGATAAAGGTGGAGAGTGTGCCAAAGAGATTTTCTCAAACAATGATGAAAAGGAAACAAGCATGAAAAAAAACCAACCTCCTCCTCTACAGCTTTCAGTACAAGAACGCATAAAACGCTATGAACAAGCTGTCGCAGGACACACTTCCTCAGAGAACCTCTCCACGAACTCTGCTCCACAAAGAAAAAAACTGTCTCCTTCCTTAAAAGAAAAAGAACAAAAACACTCTGTAAAAAGCGCGACAGATCAAAATGAAGAGGAAACCCTCTACACAACAGCAGCTTCACAAACAGAAACAAGGGCACTCTCAGAAGCACAAATCATGCAGCTTCTTCCACACAGCCGATTGGTGAAAGCATATCAAGAGAAAATCCAACATTTGTGCAAAATTGTTTATGGCAACAAAAACATTTTACAAGAGAAAATAGAGGAAATTCAAAAAAATCCCGCTCTTGGAGAAAGCCTCTCATGGCAACTTGCAGCCCATCCGGAAAGTGTCTCTAAGCTTGCCGGTTTCAATCTCTGTGGCATGAAAACTCGCGCCCGCGAAAATGCAGAAGAAAATCTTTCTGCCCTTTGTGGTGCTGTTGCCTGTTATGGAGAGGCTGTACAATATGCGAGAGAAGATTTGTCGATAACCCCAGAAGCAGTCCTCACATATTATGAACAAACAATGGGCCGCGAGGCTGTAGCAAAAATCCTGCAAAGTTCAGACCAATCTGAAAGGGAGAATGCAGAAATTTCTAAAAATCCAGCGGTTACAAGATATCAGGAACGGGTCACATATTGGTGCAAAATTGTTTTTGGCAAATCGGATATTTTGGCAAACAAAATGGAGGAAGTTTTCCAGAATCCTGCTACGGCAGAGGAGTTGACGTGGCAACTTGCCGCATATCCGCAGTCTTTTCATAATTATGCTGGTGTGCACATGTGTGGCTTAAAAAATAGTGCCCGCAAACATGCTGAAGCAGGACTTTCCTCCCTAATTGACACCATTGACAATTATGCAACTATTGTCCATTTGCTAAAAGAAAACCTTGCACAGTCCCAACAACGGCAACAAAAGCCCCATGGCTCCTCTGCTGAACTGGCTCAAGGCGTTAAAATACAAAAAAACTTAACCAACCTCTCTAAACTTCCTGAATACTTATCATCCACCGTACATCATGAGGCGAGAAAAACCTCTCAACAGATACATGAAAGAACACAGGAGGCTCATTCTCGCCAAGCAACCGCACCCAAAACGATAGCTTTTGCCAGATAAGGGTAGATAAATTTGCGTTTTTCATGTTGTTCTTGGCGCGATTTCCGCAAAGCAGTTTGCGCCGAGTAGCATAAACTGTAAGGGAGAAGTTACATCAAAATTTCCTCATCATTTGATATAACTTATTCATAAATCTGCATATTAACAAATATTGATGATGATCTGTACGAAGAACACAAGGTCTTTTGCAAGTATTTTTAGTCTCCTCCATAACAAGCGATGAAAAAGCATCACGATGGAGAAAGGCGCGAAGGGGGATTTAAAAAGAGTGTAAAAGTTTGAAAGGAAACATGCATGAAAAAAAGACAACCATCCCCTTTTATAGCGAGCATGATGCAAAAATTTCAAGAACAGGGCGAACACTCTCCCGCAACACCAATCACCTCCAAAACTTCTCCAAAGGAGCAAGAACCACCTCTCCCCAAACGCCCAGAAGAAACCCTACGCACCAGAGCTGCTCCCCAAAGACCTCCGCGCGCAAGAGATAAACAGCAAAGCCAAACAACCACACAAGAAAGTGAAACTGCAAACATAAGAGTTGCTCCACAAAGACCTCCGCGCGCAAGAGACAAACAACAAAGCCAAACAACCACACAAGAAAGTGAAACTGCAAACATAAGAGTTGCTCCACAAAAACCACCACGTGCAAGAAGTATGCAAACAAATAGCACTTCATCTGAAAACAGTGAAGGTCTCTACGCATCGCCTACTCCATCTACTCCACCAAAAATGCGAGACAAGAGAGGCATGCAGACAAACAGCACTTCCTCTCAAGACAGTGAAAACCTATACGCAACACTTGCTCCACCTACTCCACCAAAAACACGAGACAGGAAAGGCGTGCAAACAAGCAGCATTTCATCTGAAGAACGTGAAGATCTATACGCAACACCTCCCCCCCCAAAACCACCACGTATAAGAAAAAAAGAGCAAAGCAATACAGCGACTCAAACTGTTGCTTCCTCAAGAATAACTATGTCTCTCTCGCAAGAGGAAATTATCCTCAAAGTGAGAAACAATACATTGGTTCAAACCTGTAGGGACGAAATCAAAAATTTGTCTCAAACTGTTTATGGCAACTCAGATATTTTTGAAAAAAAACTTGCAGAAATCGAAAAAAATCCCATGTTGGGACAAAGTTTTTCATGGCAAGTTGCAGGAAATCCTGCCCTTGTTGCCAGACTTGCTGGAAAACAAATTTTGGGTGTAAAAAGTAAAACACGCCAAGAAGCTGAAAAGCAGGTTTCATCCCTCTGTCTTGCCCTTGAAAATTATGCCGATATTGTAAAACAGGCAAAAGAGAACATTTCGCAGAGCCATCTAGGGAAACACACACGCCATAGAACGTCAATGGACCTAACTGAAATAGCTGAAGATTTACAAAATCCGCGTAAGCCTGAGCAAGAAATGGAATCCCTTTCCCATAAGGAAATTGCTCGCAGAGTTAAAAGTCATACAGCGGTCAAATATTGTCATGCAGAAATTACATATTGGTGTACAATTGCTTATGGTAACCCAAATGTTTTGCAGTATAGGCTTGAAACAGTTGAAAAAGCTCCTGCTGAGGGAGAACAGCTTGCATGGCAAGTTATAAATCACCCCGGTTGTTTTGGTAAACTTGCTGGTCACAATTTCCATGGCTTTAAAAGTAATACACGCAAACAGGCTGAAAACGCTCTTACACATCTAGGGAATGCTATTGAAGGTTATGCAGAAGCTATAAAACATGCAAAAGAACACATTTTAGAAAGCCATCAGGAAAAACAAAGACGCCATGCACATTCTCGCAGCCTAGAGAAAAGCTTGCAAAAACAGCAACTTTCATC
Source organism: Bartonella sp. 220B (assembly GCF_026930205.1). Classification (GTDB taxonomy): domain Bacteria; phylum Pseudomonadota; class Alphaproteobacteria; order Rhizobiales; family Rhizobiaceae; genus Bartonella. The sequence goes on from NZ_JANHOI010000009.1 coordinate 36,111, forward strand.
AGAATCTCACAAACAGCTCGAGCGCTCGTCAGACAACATACAGCAAAAAACTGGTGAAACCTCTAGGCAAACAGACAAAAATCCACCAGACGTGCGACCACGAAGAACTGAAGCACAAAAAACAATGGCTTTCACCAGATAAACAGTTTTATTTTTCCTGCCCCTTTGGTGCAATCGACGCAAAATCATTGCACCAAAATCCTTGGTGCTGTTACGGAAAATATAAAATACCTCCGTCGTTTCATCAGCAAATTGCTAAAACTTCATCATAAAACTGCGCAGCCCATTTAAATGGGCTGAACATCCCCCTTCTTTACATTTGCAAAGCTTCACACGAGAAAAACGCAAGATATTTGTCTGCACGACAACGCCGCACCATGGCACTCCAGAGCCTATAAAACATGATCTTGAGAATATTTCCAGTTCAGAAGAATTGCTTGTTTTAAAGGAATTCAAGGAATTCTACGCATACCTTGAGAGAATTGAAAATGAGAGGATTGAATGAAAAAAATATCGTTTTACAATGATCATACAAAAAAGCCATCTAATCATGGCTCCTATGAAGGTTATAGACATGGGTTCATGATGAATATCCATAAGACGAACATCATAGGAAATAAAAAGCATCTCACACCAGAGCAACAAACAATCTTGACAATGGATGCTCCTTCTTTTTTTACAGCGCCACAGCCAAAAAATCTGCAAAACACATTTCCTCTAAAAGAAAAAAATATATCACCGCGCAATTTTTTTTATCCAAACAGTGTCACACTAAAAAATAAATATGGCCTAACAGATTATGGTAAATTACAAATGCAGTGTGCTCATGATTCAGCAAAAGCAATCATTAATCTGCGCCAAGAAGCACCACCACAAAAGCTAACATCAGCCTATCTCCTCTATATTCATAACACTTTATTTAAAAACACTTTTGAATGGGCTGGAAAAACGCGCGAGAAACCTTTTACCTTTAAAGATGGCACCGTTGCCTGTATGTCAGAAATGAAAAAAGCAAATATTTCTTTTGCATCAGGGAAAAAGGTCCAAGAGGGCCTTGAAAATTTAGACAGAACACTAACCGAGAAGAATAATTTAAAAGGCTTAAGCCGCGAAGCATTCGTTGAAAATGCTGCTGAAATGATGATACAGTTGAACTATACGCATCCTTTCAGAGAGGGCAATGGACGCACCCAAAGGATGTTTTTTGAAAAACTTGCTGAAGTTGCAGGTCACAAGTTAGACTTTTCTCTGGTCACCGAAGAACGCATGAAGCTTGCCAGTATTGCATCACTGCAATCTGGGGATTCAGAACCGATGAAGCATCTGTTTGACGATATCTCCAATCCAGAAAAAACGCTCATTTTAAAGGAATTCATGGACCACATGAAAAAGATTGGGGTTGAGAATATGAAAGAGCGTCTTGTTCTCACGGCGAAAGAAGAGGAAACCTATACAGGCTTCTATAGAGGTGGTGGCGCAAATGGCTTCATGATCGATGCTAAGGGTACTTTCATCATAGGGGATAAGAAGCATCTTGCACCAGAGCAATTGAAAACACTCAAAATTGGTGATGCTATGACCTTTACCGTACCCAGAGCTCAAGACTTACAACAAATACTCATTCCAGCAGAAAAAGTAGCGTCTCTCACAAAAGAAGAAATCATTGCAAGGATTAAAGAAGACACATCCATCCAAGCGAAGAAACAAGCAATCGAAGTTTTGTGCAAGATTGTTTATGGTAATCCGCATATTTTAGAGAAAAAACTTGAAATAATTCATGAAAATCCCCTTGAGGGTGAGAAACTAGCATGTCAAATTATAGAATTCCCTAAATCTATTTCTAAGCTTGCTGGTATCAACATAGGTAGCATCATCAATAACGCGCGTGCACGTGCTGAAGACAATATTTTACCCCTATGTATCGCCATTGATCGTTACGTGGATACTTTTAAACAAATAGAACAGGATATTCTGCAGGACCATTGTGCAAAACAAAAACGCTGTGAACAACCGGTAGAAGTCCCTAAAGAATGGATGGAAAATCTCTGCGCCCTGTCAAAAGAACAACAGCAAAAAGCCTTATCACAGTCTCTCGAACTCAGAGAAGAAATACGAGCTTATAGCGCAAAAATTAATGCGCGCTTATCACCAAGCGAGCATGAAGCAATAGAAGAAAAGAATTACGAAAAGCTAGCTAAAACTCTTGGTACATCATTAAGCAAAGCACAAGAAATTACAAAAATCGTTCAATCTGTAAAAGAGATACGACAGAGCATTCCCGATAAAGAGCTTTCTTGTCGTAGATTTAAAGAACACTCAACACCAAATCTGCACCAATCTATAAAAGAAAACCGTTTCAAAAAATACATAAAAATTTTTAACCCATCCGCAATTAAAGCAGAGAAAATAACAGAAATCATCTTGCGAGATAAAGCGATACAACAGAGCATTCAACCACATAAAGCTGAATATGCAAGGACAATATCCATCTAAAGGCACGCATAAATTTTCACTTTTTTCATTCTTTTTTACGCTGGATTATCGCTTTAAGAGAGCTCTGTCCCATTGATCATTTTCTTCCATAAAAGGAAAAATATCTAATCATGATTTTAAAAAGCAAAACAGAGAGCTTGAGAAGCAAAAAGATGCCTAAGAGATACCATATGGATAATAACGAGAAAAAGCAGCAACAGAGAGAATAATCCGTTTTATCCACTTTCTCTGCGTCTTTTTTATTCGTTACAGAGCTCCATATATTCAGCTTGAGAGAAAGAATTTTTATGTTGTATGGAAGTTCTCAAAGCTTTAACACAAAGGTAATAAGCATAATTTAAGACAGCTTCATGTAGTTTTGTTGACAGAAAGACAAACACCAGCATAAAACAGTTTAAAAGAGTATTTATTAACATTCTTACATTAATATGTTGATCAGATTTTTATGATCTGATGCGTTGTATTCATTTTTTATCACCTGTCCTTCATAATAAACCTGATATATTTTTATGATTTTAATTAAAAAATTTGCAACTGTTGCTTCTGGAACCCTGATGAGCCGTATTTTTGGCTTTATCCGTGAAATGTTAATGGCAGCCGCTCTTGGAACGGGTCCTGTTTCCGATGCGTTCAATGCGGCTTTTCGGTTTCCCAATACATTTCGCCGTTTTTTTGCGGAAGGCGCCTTTAACGCAGCTTTTGTTCCTCTTTTTGCCAAAAAAATTACCGAAGATGGTAGAGAAGCTGCTTGCAAATTCGCCGAAGAGGTGTTTGGCGTTCTCTTTTCGCTGCTGTTACTTTTAACGATTGCCATGGAACTCAGTATGCCTTTTTTGGTAAGAACAATCATAGCTCCAGGCTTTACAGAGGATGCGACAAAATTTAACGCCACGATTCATTTTACCGCAATCATGTTTCCCTATTTAACCTGCATGTCTTTAGCAGCCATGATGGGGGGCATGTTGAATGCCCTACGACGCTATTTTATCGCAGCCATAGCCCCCCTCTTTTTAAATATTATTCTCATCTGTGTGCTCGCCTATGCTTGGTTTTATCAACTTGATGCTTGGCATATCGGCCTCAATCTTTCTTGGGGTGTGTTAGCTGCAGGAATTCTCCAACTCACCCTCATCGCTGTTGCTTTGCGTCGCAGTGGCATGAAAATTCTCCTTCGCCGCCCCCATTTTAGTCCCAATGTTCGTAAGCTTTTAACTTTAGCCTTCCCTGCTGCCATCACAGGAGGAATCACGCAAATCAATTTGCTCATTAATACCAACATTGCTTCCAGCCAATCTGGTGCTGTATCTTCTTTGATGTATGCTGATCGCCTTTATCAACTACCCCTAGGTGTGATAGCAATTGCTATTGCAACTGTTCTTTTACCAGAATTGACAAGAGCTTTGCGCGGCAAAAAGCATGAAGAAACGCATGATTTGCAAAACCGCTCTATTGAACTCACCCTTTTATTAACGCTGCCTGCATCAGTTGCCTTTTTACTGCTCTCCACTCCCATTGTCAGTTTACTTTTTGAACGTGGACAATTTACCAGTGAGTCAACGCACCATGTTGCACAACTCCTTGGACTTTATGGATTAGGACTTCCAGCCTTTGTCCTCATTAAGGTGTTTATTCCCAATTTCTTTGCCCATGAAGACACAAAAACACCGATGATTTTCACCGGCATTTGTGTTTTCATCAATATCAGTCTTGCTTTAATATTATTCCCCATATTATCCGCTCCTGGCATTGTCATTGCCGAAATCACCTCTGGATGGGTGAACTTCCTTTTGCTTTGTGCTGTTCTCCTCAAACGTGGTTATTGGAAAATTGATGCACAACTGATAAAACGCATTGCCTGTCTGATACTCGTCACTGTTTTAAGCACGATGGTCCTTCATTATCTCCTAAATAGACTTGACTTTTTGTCTTTCCCTTTATCCTCACAAGCATCATTTTTCTTGCGCGCTAGCACGTTATCAGGGATAATGGTTTCTCTCTTCTTGGTCTATTTTAGCGCTTATTTTTTAATTGATACGCGTTCTTTTTTCCTCACCCTCAAAAACTTCAAAAAACGGCTCTAATATTTTAACTTGCTTTCAGAAAGGCATTTTGACACAAAACGCAAAAGAAATAATTTGATTTTAAGAAAGAACACTTCTATGGACACTTTCACACCGCTTGTTTTTTCTGGTGTACAACCGAGTGGAAACTTACATCTTGGCAATTATCTTGGCGCCATCAAACATTGGGTTGAGCTGCAAACATCCTATCATTGCCTCTACTGTGTTGTCGATATGCATGCGCTTACAGTGAATCCTGATCCCCTTACTTTGACTGAAACAACCAGAGCAGTCACGGCTGCCTTTTTAGCGGCTGGTATTGATCCGCAAAAACACATCATTTTTAACCAATCTCGTGTTTTCCAACATGCTGAACTTGCATGGATTTTTAATTGTATTGCTCGTATTGGTTGGCTCCAACGCATGACACAATTTAAAGATAAAGCGGGAAAAGATCGTGAAAAAGCATCCCTTGGGCTTTTTGCTTACCCAAGTCTGATGGCCGCTGATATTTTACTCTATCGTGCGACACATGTTCCAGTAGGCGAAGATCAAAAACAGCATGTTGAACTCACACGCGATATTGCACAAAAATTCAATAACGACTACGCTAAACGCATTGCGGATTTAAATTTTGCTGTTTCGATACCAATAGGTGAAGAAGAAAAACAAGGCTTTTTTCCCCTGCCAGAAGCCCTGATAGGCAAAACAGCGATGCGCATTATGTCATTGCGCGATGGTACAAAAAAAATGTCCAAATCAGATCCTTCCGATTTTTCGCGCATTAATTTAACCGACGATGCTGATCTTATTGCCAAAAAAATCCGCAAAGCAAAAACGGATTCCGTCCCTCTTCCCGATACACTAACAGCGCTAGAAGAGCGACCCGAAATCGACAATCTGCTTGGTATTTATGCTGCCTTTGCGCAAATAAGCAAAGAAAAAGCTCTTTTAGAATTTTCAGGGCAACAGTTTTCACTTTTCAAAACAGCCTTAGCAGACCTTGTCGTCCATAAACTTGCACCCATAACAGAAGAATTGCGTCGATTACATCAAGACAATGCTTATATTGACTCTGTTTTGCGTGATGGCGCACAACGTGCCAGTGCATTAGCAGAAAAAAATATGAAAAAAATCCGCGAAATTGTTGGTTTTTTACAGGATACATGAAACAATAAGGCTTCAATGGTCAAGAATACAGAGAGCAACCCATGGTTTCTAAGAGAAAAAGTCCGCAAAAATCTCATAAGAAAAAAATTTTAGTCATTATCGATGAAACACCAGAATGCCGGCGTGCTGTTGCATTTGCCGCCCAACATGCGCAAAATACCAACAGAACATTGGTATTGCTCTGTGTTGTAGACAGTATAGAATTTCAACATTTCCTGGGTGTCAATAACGTTATGCGCACAGAATCAACGCAAATTGCTGATAAAATATTGCGAGAAATTGCCCATGATGTACGCAAAACACACGCTTTAAAAGCAGAAATCATTATCCGTGAAGGTGAAAAAATTGATGAAATTTCTAAACTCATCAACGAAGATAAAGAGATTGCACTGATTGTTTTAGCAGCCAGTGCCCATGCAGAAGGACCAGGACCACTGATTCAACTTATCGGAAATCGGGGAACGGCATTTTCAATTCCTGTTACCGTTATTCCGAGTAATATTGCCGATGAAAACATTGAATCTATAGCTTAAATAGGATGAGAGATCATGATCCTCCTCATCCCTTATCTAAAAGGCCTTATATAAAGGAGAGTCTATGTTTATTCAAACTGAAACCACGCCCAATCCTGCAACGCTTAAATTTCTGCCAGGTCGTGTGGTTCTTTCCGAAGGTGTGTTAGAATTTCGTGACCGTGAAGAAGCGGCTAAAAATTCACCTCTCGCTGCGAAACTGTTCAATATTCCTAATATCAATGGTGTTTTTTTAGGTTATGATTTCATCACGGTAAGCAAACAAGAGGGCGAATGGCAACATCTAAAACCCATTATTTTAGGCACAATTATGGAGCATTTTCTCTCTGGTGATCCGGTTATCACCACCAATGCCTCTGCACAAGCACAAACCGACGCGCTTAACGAAGAATTTTATGATGAAAAGGATGCCGAGATTGTCCTAACAATTAAAGAGCTCCTTGAAAAACGTGTCCGCCCAGCCGTTGCCAATGATGGAGGAGATATCACTTTTCGCGGTTTTGAAAATGGTATTGTTTATCTCAATATGCGCGGCGCCTGCGCCGGATGCCCCTCTTCAACCGCAACACTCAAACATGGAATTGAAAATCTTTTACGGCACTTTATTCCAGAAGTTTTAGGTGTAGAAGCAATGCCACAATAAAAAAGCAAACTACACCGAAAAGATGCTGATATTGTCCTAACAATTAAAGAGCTTCTTGAAACACGTGTTCGCCCAGCCGTTACCAATGATGGAGGAGATATCACTTTTCGCGATTTTGAAAATGCTATTGTTTATCTCAATATGCGCGGCGCCTGCGCCGGATGCCCCTCTTCAACCGCAACACGCAAACATGGAATTGAAAATCTTTTACGGCATTTTATTCCAGAAGTTTTAGGTGTAGAAGCAATGCCACAATAAAAATGAGATCAAAACAGCGATAAGCAAATACATCCGTGAAAAGAGTACTTCTATACTGTCATAAAACTAAATCCCCCAACCCCATCATGTCATCCATAAAAACAAAGAAGACTTTAAGTCCTTTATCATTTTCTATTCTCTTATAAGATCAAAGAAAAAGGATGATATTTCCTAATATCCATCCAAATTCTTACATCATAATGCGTGCTTTTTTAAAAGTTTTCACTTAACGCATGAAGCGATTTATGAGAATATAAGATTTCTTTGAAGTTTATATCACCAATTTTATTAAAGGTAATATAACTTTAATTATAGAAAAGTTTATAATATCGAATGGTTGATATGAATTTATTTTTAAAAAAGAGTCCATTGTCTCTTTTTTTTTCTCTCTTTATTTCTAAAGTTGGTGATACTGCTTATGAAGTTATATTTATTTTACTTGTCTTAGAATTAACAGATAACCCCCTTTTTACAGGTCTTGTGTATTTTTTTCGCTTTATCCCTTTTCTCTTTTTTGGTCCTATCGGAGGTTGGTTAGCTGATAATTTTTCTTTGAAGAAAAATATGATCTTCAGTGAATTTGTGAGATTATTAGCCTCATTACTCGTTTTTATAACCTCTATAACAGGGAGTACACATATTATTGTTCTTATTTTTGCGGCAATATGTACAACGATAGGAAGAAGTCTTTTTCAACCAAGTTTTCAAGCTGCTATTCCGAAAATATTTTCAATAAATGATCTGACAAAGGCAAATAGCGTTTCACAAATTATAGAAGAGACTGCATCCCTCATTGGCCCTTTAATTTGTTCGGTACTGCTTTTTTTCGCCAATAAATCAACAGTCCTCATTTTTGATCTTTTTACCTATTTTCTCTCTATTATAGTATTATTTAATCTCACGAATTTCAATGCAAATGAGAAGAAATCATTCCATTTTATAAAAATTTATCGAGAAACAGTTTCCTATCTTAAAGATATTTCTACAGAAAATAATAATTTATTTATGACACTGGTTGGCTCGTCTTTTGCTATTCTCTTTACGGGTGCAATTTTAAGATTTTTAATTCCAGCTTTTGTACTTTCCAAGGGTGGAGAGGAAAGCTTTGTGAGTTCTCTATTTTCTCTCATTGCTGTAGGAACTCTTCTAGGTGGTTTGTTATATAGTAAAATGATATTCAATATTACATCGTTGAAGCTCATGGTATTTTGGCTTCTCTATGGAATTATTATGTTTGTTATGCCTTTAGCTGCAACACTTTCTTTAAAACTCCTTCTCGTGTTAGCATTTGTTTTGGGATTTATTGGTGCATTTGTGGATATTAGTTTAGTCTCAGCGATCCAATTATACTCTCGTCGTGAAAATTTGGGTAAGAGTTTTGGAACCTTTTCAACTTTAGCAAACTCTGCTGAAGCCGTGTCTGGCTTTATTGCTGGGCTTTTTGCACTTGTGGGATTAGTGAGTTCTTTTTTAGCTATGTCTACACTCATTATTTCCACTGGAATGATTGGCGTTATAAAACTGAAGAAAAAGAAAGAGAGAGCACCCCTTAACACGACAAGTGATAACGATCATTGATCTCTTTGAGATCTCCATGCCATTTCTTTTTTCAAATGGTTATGATATTTGAAAACTTTAAAAGAATGGAAGGAATTCCGCCCCCCTCTATCTTCATCTCAAACACCCCCTATATCTTCGGCACAAGCAATTGCGCTTTAACAAACGAACATGCTTAAACTTTAGTTCCTCTCAAATCTTTTTTACGAATTCCGACTTCAAGCCAATCTGACCAATGCCCGGAATCTTACAGTCAATATTATGATCCCCATCCACAAGGCGAATATTCTTCACCTTCGTTCCACTCTTGAGAACCGATGCAGCGCCTTTTACTTTAAGATCTTTTACCACCATAACGCTATCCCCATTTGTCAAAACCTGACCATTGGCATCATAAACGATATCGAGGGTAGGTTCTTCACTCTTTTGGGGCCATTCATGTGCACATTCAGGACAGACAAAATTTTCACCCTCTTCATAAGTATAAAGACCACCACAGTGAGGACATTTAGGATATTCACTCATAAGATTCCCTCTTTGATTCAAGAAACATCATCTTTAGAGCTCCATAGAGCAAGACGTGTCCATTGTCCATGACTAAAGCAAAACACGAACATGGCATTTTCTCTTCAGAATTCTTAAAGGTTAAATGCACCCCAAAAGAAATAAGGGTAAAATTTCATAACATCCGATAGAGAACATTCTCAAAAAAAAATCATCACCCCTCACAACACTTCTTAAGAAAACAATGCATCAATGAAAGGTAAGGTCTGTTCGGTACAAGAAAAAACATTGCAATCCTATAAAGAGCAACCCCATAAAACGGATTCACTTTGTCCATTTTTTCCCCTTATAAAGAAGCTAAAAACCCATTTTCTCCACGAGGCGTCATAAAATGTCTCTCGTCAGCATTGAGCAAGCATTGCGTTAGTCATAAAACAAGCGGACAATTGAAAAAACATGTCGAGAGAACAGAACGCAAAACCTTTACAGGGGAAACAACTCCCAAAGGACTCAAAGCACCAAATTCACAGGATAGACACTTCCACAATCCCCCCTCTGCTCCCTTGGAATGAAAAAAATGGTTAAAAAAAACGGGCCCAATGGACCCGTCCTTTTTATCTTGGCGAAAGATCTTAGAAATCCATTCCGCCCATTCCACCCATTCCACCACCAGGCATTGGAGGCATTGGAGTTTCTTTCTTTGGCATTTCAGCAACCATTGCTTCTGTTGTAATAAGAAGGCTTGCGATTGAAGCAGCATTCTGGAGAGCAGAACGCACAACCTTCACCGGGTCAACAATTCCCAAAGCAATCAAATCACCAAATTCACCGGTTGCAGTGTTGTAACCATAGGTATCCGCATTGTTTTCCAACACCTTGCCGACAATAATCGCTGCTTCTTCACCGGCATTGGTAGCGATCTGACGTGCTGGTGCTTGAAGTGCACGACGAACGATATTAATACCAGCTTCTTGATCAGGATTTTTTCCTTTAACGGTGAGCGCATTTGCTGCACGCAACAACGCGGTTCCACCACCAGCAACAATGCCTTCTTCCACAGCAGCACGTGTTGCATTCAAGGCATCATCAACGCGATCTTTCTTTTCTTTCACTTCAACTTCTGTAGCACCACCAACACGGATAACGGCAACACCACCAGCAAGTTTAGCAAGTCTTTCTTGCAATTTTTCACGATCATAGTCAGAAGTTGTTTCTTCAATCTGCGCTTTGATTTGATTGACGCGTGCATTAATTTCAGCTTTTTGTCCAGCACCATCAATAATCGTGGTATTTTCTTTAGAAATATTGACCTTCTTTGCACGTCCAAGCATATCCAAAGTGACATTTTCCAGTTTAATGCCGACATCTTCAGAAATCACCTGACCCGATGTTAGGATAGCAATATCTTCGAGCATTGCTTTACGGCGATCACCAAATCCTGGTGCTTTGACAGCAGCAATTTTCAAACCACCGCGCAACTTGTTAACAACGAGCGTTGCCAAAGCTTCACCTTCAACATCTTCAGCGATAATGAGAAGAGGCTTACCAGACTGAACAACAGCTTCAAGCACAGGAAGGAGAGATTGGAGATTAGACAATTTCTTTTCGTGAATAAGGATGTAAGGATCATCAAGATCCGCCACCATTTTTTCAGCATTGGTGACAAAATATGGGGAAAGGTATCCACGATCGAATTGCATTCCTTCCACGACTTCTAATTCGGTTTCAGCCGTTTTTGCTTCTTCTACCGTGATAACGCCTTCATTACCAACTTTCTCCATAGCATCAGCAATCATTTTACCGATTTCTGCAGCACCATTAGCGGAAATTGTTCCCACTTGGGCAATTTCTGCTGAAGTTTGGATTTTTTTCGCTTTTTTGAAGAGATTTGCTACCACTTCATCAACAGCAGCATCAATTCCACGCTTGAGATCCATTGGGTTCATACCAGCAGCAACGGCTTTTACGCCTTCTTGTACGATAGCCTGTCCCAAAACGGTTGCCGTTGTTGTTCCATCACCAGCGATATCGTTGGTTTTGGAAGCGACTTCGCGCAACATCTGCGCACCCATATTTTCGAACTTATCTTCTAGTTCGATTTCCTTTGCAACGGATACACCATCTTTTGTGATGCGAGGCGCACCAAATGATTTATCGATCACCACATTGCGCCCTTTAGGACCCAGCGTTACCTTAACAGCGTTAGCAAGGATATCAACACCGCGCAACAAACGCTCACGCGCTTCACGGCCAAATTTGACTTCTTTAGCAGCCATTTAATTTCTCCTTGGAGTTATCTCAAATAGTACAAAATAAAAACTGAGATTCTGAATTAACCCAGAATTCCCATAATGTCAGATTCTTTCATGATGAGGAGATCTTCCCCATTAATCTTTACTTCAGTGCCCGACCATTTTCCAAACAAGATACGGTCTCCTGCTTTCACTTCGAGAGGCACACGCTTTCCGTTGTCATCAAGAGCGCCATTACCAACAGCAATAATTTCACCTTCTTGAGGTTTTTCCTTCGCAGTATCAGGAATGATGATCCCACCAGCGGTTTTATTTTCAGATTCAACCCGACGAACAACAACACGATCGTGTAGTGGGCGGAATTGTATATTAGCCATATTTTAAATCCTTAAAACTTAATATAATTGATAGAATTGAATTAATTTTAAGTTCCTACTAGCACTCTCAACTTACGAGTGCTAACAACAGTTAAGATATAAAATTGCTTCTTCTCAATGTCAAGGATTGTTCATAAAATAATTTCCCTAAAGATCTTTCAAAGACTTGCTTCTCTTTTCTATTTTGCGTTATCTAGCTTTTTATTAAATTTGCGAACAAAAAGGAACTTATCATGGTTGAAACACGTCAGGAAACGGATAGCTTTGGAACGATTGCTGTACGGCAAGATCGTTATTGGGGCGCACAAACTGAACGTTCTCTGCATAATTTTAATATTGGCAGTGAAAAACAACCTCTCAGTGTCATCTATGCTTTAAGCCTTGTCAAAAAAGCAGCAGCTGTTGTCAATATGGAAAAAGGCAAGCTTTCAGAAAAAATCGGTAAAGCGATCATTGCTGCGGCTGACGAAGTGCTTGCAGGTGCCTTTGACACCCATTTCCCCCTTTCTGTTTGGCAAACGGGCTCTGGTACACAAAGCAATATGAATGTCAATGAAGTGATTGCTAACCATGCCAGCATGCTTTTGGGAGGAAAATTAGGGAGCAAAAAACCGGTTCACCCCAATGACCATGTCAATATGAGTCAATCATCAAACGATTCCTTTCCCACAGCGCTTCACATTGCCACCACATTGCAAACACGCCAACATTTATTTCCCATTCTTGAAGCCCTTATTATGACTTTAAAGAAAAAGGAGGAAGAATTTGCCGATATCATCAAAATCGGCCGGACTCATACACAAGATGCCACCCCCTTAACTCTCGCACAAGAATTTTCGGGCTATCGTGCTGCCTTAGAAGCCAACCTTCAGCGCATTGAAACAGCTCTGAGCGATGTGCAAATGCTTGCCCAAGGAGGCACAGCGGTTGGAACAGGGCTCAATGCACCGCAAGGTTTTGATATTGCTTTTGCACAAACAATCAGTAGCCTTACAGGGATCACTTTTAAGACCGCCGACAACAAATTTGAAGCCCTCGCCCATCATGGAGCCCTTGCACATTTCCATGGGAGCTTGAATGCCCTAGCCGCCGATTTGTTCAAAATTGCCAATGATATCCGCTTCTTGGGTTCAGGTCCCCGTTCAGGATTGGGAGAACTCAACTTGCCCGAAAATGAACCAGGCTCTTCTATCATGCCGGGCAAGGTCAATCCCACCCAATGTGAAGCAATGACGATGGTTGCTTGCCAAGTCTTTGGTAACCATACCAGCGTGACATTTGCCGCAAGTCAGGGACATTTTGAACTCAATGTTTATAAACCTGTTATTGGCTATAATGTTTTACAGTCGATTACGCTTCTTGGTGATTGCATGCGCTCCTTTGATCTCCATTGCATACAAGGATTACGTGCCAATCGAATCCATATCCACTCTCTCATGGAACGCTCATTAATGCTGATAACCGCTCTTGCCCCAGAAATTGGCTATGAAAAAGCTGCCGAAATTGCCAAAGCCGCTCATAAAAATGATACAACTTTGCGTGCTGAAGCAATAAAAGCGGGCGTTTCTGGAGAGACTTACGACCGGCTTGTTGATCCTAAAAAGATGATTCATCCGCAATAAGCCTACACAATAAATCTAGACAAGACGCAATGAATGTAGAAAACAGATTTTGCTTGATGAAAACATCGGACCCTTCGCGGTTCGATGTTTTTTTCTTCCATCATTTCAAAATTGCTCCTTGCAAAGAGCACATAATTCTGCGCACGATAACCACAAAGTGCACGCCAGATGAGAATGATGATAGCTGGAACCCCGCAAAGCTCACCACACAACAAAGGCACCACACAACATGACAGAGAGAGACGTTTTCCTAACCCATAAGCTTTATGTAATGATATCGGGCTTTTCACGCCCTAACTGTTGTTTTACATTTAACAATTTCAACGCAGCCTTTTGCAAAGGCTGGAGCACTTTTTGCGGCTCTTGAAAATGTTTACGTGAATCAGCTTCATACTGCTCAAAATAAAGCCGCAAAGTTGCCCCTACGGTTCCCGTTCCCGATAAACGCACCACTAACCGTGCTCCATTTTTGAAAAAAAGACGCAGACCTTGCTTGCTGCTCACACTCTGATCAACGGGATCATGATAGGTAAAATCATCTGCTTTTTCGACCAGGAGTCCAGCAATTTCTGTTCCCGCCTGTGGTAAATGGGCACGCACATGCTCGATGAGTGCATGCGCTTTTTCTGCCTCCACTTCTTCATAATCATAACGTAAAGAATAGAAGCGCCCATAAGTGCGCCAATGATGTTGCACAATTTGTGCGACAGTTTTTCCTGTCACCGCCAAAAGATTTAACCAAAATAAGACCGCCCATAAACCATCCTTTTCGCGGATATGGTGAGAGCCGGTTCCAAAGCTTTCTTCGCCGCAAAAGGTTACCTTTCCCGCATCTAAAAGTGCACCAAAAAACTTCCAGCCGGTTGGTGTTTCAAAACAATTTAATTGTTTTTTTGCAGCAACCAAATCAACAGCACGCGTTGCTGGCATAGAACGAGCAACCCCCGCAATACCTTGGCGATACGCTTTAATGAGATGGGCATGATCAACCATAATAGCCAAGGAATCAGAAGGCGTGACAAATTGCTTACGACCAATAATAAGATTACGATCCCCATCACCATCAGATGCCGCCCCCAAATCAGGGGACTGCTTCGACATTAAAAAATCGTAAAGCCCCTTGGCATAAACCAAATTGGGATCTGGATGCCCTCCTCCAAAATTGGGTAAGGGAACACCATTCACCACAGTTCCTTCTGGAAACCCTAAACATTTTTCAAAAATTTCATGTGCATAAGGCCCCGTTACCGCATGCATGGCATCAAAACGCAAAGTAAGCCCTCTAGCGACGGATTTAGCAATGCAATCAAAATCGAAAATCTCCTGCATCAAAGCAACATAATCTGCGACAGGATCAATGATATCAACCTGCATAGACCCTATAAAGCTTGTGCCTTCTTTTTCTAAATCAACGTCTGGCGCCTCAAAAATTTTATAAAAAGAAAGACGCCTCGATGCGGCAAAAATAGCCTCACACAAGGAATCGGGAGCAGGCCCACCATTAGAAATATTGTATTTAATGCCACAATCCCCCTCTAAACCACCAGGATTATGGCTTGCGGAAAGAATAATCCCACCATAGGCACGTGTTTTGCGAATAAGATGCGAAACAGCGGGCGTAGAAAGAATGCCCCCTCTTCCCACCTTTACGCAAGCAACACCATTGGCAGCTGCCATTTTCAGGACAATTTGAAGAAGGGTGTGATTAAAATAGCGTCCATCTCCCCCAAGAATGAGGCATTTTCCCTCAATATCCCCAATGCTGTTAAAAACAGACTGTATAAAATTTTCAACATAATGGGGCTGTTGAAAAACCGATACCTTTTTACGCAAACCAGATGTTCCCGGTTTTTGATCCTCAAAAGCCGTTGTTAAAACTGTCGTTATCATCGTAAAAATGCCTTTATACTCTTGGCTTCAATTTTAAAGTGAATATCGCTAAAAGTCGACCACGAATTCTCCTTAATTCCACTTGACGGAATGAAGAAATACTTGCACAGTTATTAAATATAGAAGTTTTTTTACACCTTAATGAAACACGCTTTTAAAGATGAAAGCTGTTTTGAAACATAATTTTCGATAATGAAACACAATTTTCAATAAAAGACAGGAGCTAACCCATGATGAGAAAAACCGTTCCCAACGTTACCTTCCATACACGTGTTCGCGATGAATCGGTTGGTGGAGATAATCCTTACCGGTGGCAAGAAGTTAACAGTGATGCATACTTTAAAGGAAAACGAGTTGTTCTTTTTTCTCTTCCAGGCGCCTTTACCCCTACCTGCTCAACCTTTCAGCTACCCGATTTTGAAAAACTTTATGATGAATTTAAAAAACTGGGCATTGATGAAATTTACTGTCTTTCTGTCAATGATGCTTTTGTTATGAATGCTTGGGGAAAAGCACAAGGAATCAAAAATGTGAAATTAATTCCTGATGGCTCTGGCGAATTCACCCGCAAAATGGGTATGCTAGTTGCTAAAGACAATGTCGGTTTTGGCATGCGTTCATGGCGTTATGCTGCTGTTATTAACGATGGTGTGATTGAACAATGGTTTGAAGAAGCAGGTTTTTCAGACAATTGTACAACAGACCCTTATGAAGTTTCTTCACCACAAAATGTTTTAAAAAAACTGCAAAACTAATTGCGATTCAAAATCGCCTCTTTAAATTGAAAGAGCACAAACCTCACGGCATAAATTCCCTCACAAAGAAAAATTTATGCCGTTTGTTTGAATTTTTCATCGCACCCTATTGCCCGCCTGTTTTCACCACAAAAATCTGCAAGCAACCCATCACAGTGCCCGCTTAACCGACAAGCCAAAGACACCTTTTCCTCCCTCATAAAGAACATCAAAGTGCATACCATCTTTAAAACAGCTGCCTCTATTGCACTCTCCCCATCATCAACAAATCCAAAGCAATTTTGGTAACCATTTAAACGTATTTCTCAAGAATATTTTCCTTAAGAAGATAAGGGGGTTCTTTTCAGCCTGAAGACTTTTGTGCATCTTGCGTTGCCAAAATATCTTGTACCGTTTTGACGAGTTCTTCTTCATCAACCGTCACTTGCGCTGGTCGACTTTCGCGCCATGTTTGGTTATCCTTAATTTCATGAGACAAGCGCGCCCCTTCAACCAAATCTTTGATCTGTATTTTTCCGCTCTCACGCTCTTGTGATCCTTGGATGACAACACAAGGCGCTTGACGCCGATCTGCATATTTCATCTGCGCTTTCATTCCCGCTGCTCCTAAATAGAGTTCAGCACAAATTCCCGCATGACGCAATTGCATGACCATTTTTTGAGAGCGGGCAATCGCCTCTGGCTCTTTATCCATCATCAAAACTACAACGGGTCCAGTCTTTTTTTTCACAGGCAATTTTCCAAGATTTTGCAAGGCAGCGATCAAGCGTGAAACTCCTATGGAAAATCCCGTTGCTGGAATATTTTCCCCCCGAAAACGGGCCACCAACCCATCATAGCGCCCCCCCCCACCAACAGAGCCAAAGACAACCTTTTGTCCATCATCATTGAGAACATCAAACAGCAAAGCAGCCTCAAAAACAGGTCCGGTATAATATTCCAAGCCTCGCACCACTGAGGGATCAATTTTAATGCGGTTTTGCATGCCATTTTCGGCAAAGATTGTTTGCATTTCCTCAAGCTCACCAATCCCCTCAAGTCCTTGAACACTCTGACCAACGACTTTTCTCAAAGCATCAAGCGTTTCCTCTGCTGTTCCCGCTTCTGCTGAGAGCAAAGCAAGGATACAATCAATATCTTTGTCCTTAAGTTCTGCTCCTTTTGTAAAATCACCACTTTCATCCAAACGCCCCTTACCCAACAGCAAACGCACACCTTCAGGACCAAATTTATCAAGCTTATCAATGGCTCTCAAAACTGTTAAGCGCTTTTCAACCTTCTCATTGCCCCCTAAACCAATCAACTCTAGGACACTCTCCAGAATTTTCCGATTATTAAGACGAATAGCATACTCATGCTGTTGAAATCCTAATTTTTCCAAACTCTCCGCTGCCATCATGCAAATTTCGGCATCTGCTGCCACTGTTGGTGTTCCAACAATATCGGCATCAAACTGCATAAATTGCCGAAACCGCCCTGGTCCTGGTTTTTCATTACGGAAAACAAAGCCAAGACGATAACTACGATAAGGCTTTGGCAAAATTTCAAAATTCTCTGCAAAATAACGGGCAAGAGGAGCAGTGAGATCATAGCGCAAAGACATCCACTGCTCATCATCATCTTGAAGTGAAAAAACCCCTGCATTTGGGCGATCTTCATCAGGTAAAAACTTACCCAACACATCCGTATATTCAAAAATCGGTGTTTCAAGCGCTTCAAAACCGTAAAGTTCATAAACTTCACGAATCTGCGCAATCATAGTCTCAGTTGCATATAATTGTGCACTTGTACGATCAACAAAACCACGAGGCAAACGGGCTTTAGTTTTTTCTTGTTTTGATGACATGCTTTTCTCTCGTAACAATTTGTGTTCACGGATAACTTGTGTCTTATCTTATAGAAACAAAGGCTGCAATGACTTTATCAATCTGAAGCCTCTACAATATGTACCAAGCTTTGCTGTACAATACGCCAATCTTTACTTTACAAAGAGCATACCCCTCATCTTTAGAGGATAAAAACGCTTCTCCCTCCCATCTCATAAATTGCAAATTCCCATCTCTCCCTCATACAACCTTCTCCCCTGAACACATCTGCTTTAAATAATTCTCAGCACATTTCCACGCTTTCCCCTCCATGATCTCCCTCATCTTCAAACAGCTTTACGTTCTCTCAATCTCAAATGAGAAACATGCTTTTCAAAAAGCATGAAGAGCAACGGTTGATTTTAAATAAGCAGGACAATCATCTTCTGAAAGAAGCACTCTTCTTTAAGGAAAGGGCGTTACAGAGTTCGTGCATAGGCAAAAAACTTCAAGACAGAAGGGTACTTTTCGCTTGTTCCGCAAAGTCACGAATAAGCGCTTTTAAATCAACACTGTTGCGCCCCGCATCTGTAATGGATCTTGAAACAGAAGGAATAATATTCTGCCACAAATTTTGCGGAAACTGGTTTGTCAATTGTGTGATTGTTCCCCCTTGTGCTCCAATCCCTGGAACGAGAAACAGGCTGTTTTTTAACTGTTCAATTGTCTCTTTTGCTTCACTACCCAATGTTGCGCCAACAACCGCCCCGATAGGACCCACAGAATGATGTTGAGCAAAAGACTGGCTATTATAATCATAAATACGTTGTGCCAAATGAACAGAAACTGTCTGATCCCCAATGCGCGCATTTTGAATACACTTCCCCTCTGGATTAGAGGACTGAACAACCACAAAAATCGCGGTTTCTGTTTCCTCTGCAATCTTAAACAGAGGAATGAGAGCATCAAAACCAAGAAAAGGATTGACTGTCAGTGCATCCGCTTTAAATGGACTGCTTGAACCAAGCCAAGCTCTCCCATAAGCCTCAAGAGTAGAGCCAATATCCCCCTTTTTGGCATCAGCGATAACCAACAAACCTTGGTCTCGTGCATCTTCAATCAATTCTTTGAGAACGTGAAGGCCTTCCACACCATACAACTCAAAAAACGCGACTTGTGGCTTTATAACCCCCACATGCTCCACAACCGCTGTTAAGAGGATATCACAAAACGCTTTTAAGCCTTTATAATCACAGCTTAAGTTCCATGATTGCAAAACTTTATGACTAGGATCAAAACCAACACAAAGCGGTCCATAGACCTCACGTTTTTTTAAAAAATTTTCAGGAAACATTTTATCCTCAAACGGCGTCTTTTTAAAATTTCTAATACAATGACAAAGCGTTTCATTGATCAAAATGACCGGTATCATGTTTTCACAAAAAAGAAAATATTTTCCCATTCCACGACAGAAAGAACCGAACAAGTTCCACGACATTGCAAAGAAAACAAGCGATCATTTCCCCTCCTCCCGTTGTGCCTGTTCTGCTTTCCTTCAAAACATTCGTCTCACAAAGCCAATACTCCATAAATTGCTCTCTAATCTAAAAAGAAGTATCACCAATGGTCTCACCATCAAAATCCGTGCCCCCCATCATAACGTGATATCTCCCATTATAATCATTCCTTTCTGCTTTCGGACTTTCCCCTCCATTTTTGGTGCGTCTCCACCCATTTTGGGCGCATCATTCGCACTGATTTGTCTCTTTGGGAATATAATGGGGGGAACATAATGGAGAAAAAGGCATTTTATCTTCAGCATCATTCAAGGAGATAAAAACATGGAAACCCGCATTCCTGAAGACACACCATTCGATACCCATTTTCTAGGAGAAACATCTCTAGAAACAGAATATCCCTTTTTTCAAACACCCATTTCATGGTCCGCAATCTTTGCTGGACTGGTCACAGCCCTTGCCACTTCGATCTGCTTATCCTTTCTGGTTGCAGCATTAGGCTTCAGCCAAATGGACTTCACCTCTTCCATCCCTTTTGAAGGAACCTTTCTCTCTGTTGGCATGGGATCTCTTATCGTCATGTTGATCAGCCTTGCTTTGGGAGGATTTGTTGCTGGACGTTTTGCAGAATCCTCAGGCATACTTCATGGCTTTCTCACTTGGGCTCTGTTAACCCTTATCATGGCGCTCCAAGCCATCCACGTGGTTTCAAATACAGCAAGTTTCAGCACTAAAGCTACTCTCGAAAACACCTCTGCAATCCAACAAACCGTGGACAGCTTTAAAACAAATTTTTCCCCTCTGCTTGCAAAATTAAACAGCGAAAATTTGGAAAAGTTTTTTACAAAAAACGATGACAATGGTATCAATTTTGACAAATTGCGTGCTGAATTACGCACAGTTCTCAATAAAAGTGATATACCTGCTCTCAATCCTGAACGCTTGAAGCAATCTTATCAAGCTGCCCTTAACGATATTGGTTCTGCGATAACAGCTTTCAAAAAGGATCCTTCTCACATTCGCATTTATTTGAAAGATCTGGGTGACCGCCTTTCTGATCGTGCACAGGCGCTAACAGCAAAGTTTGATCGAGGCGATATCATCAACACCCTTATGCATGATGGCATGACACGCGCTGAAGCACAAACAAATGCCAACCATGCACTTCATGTCTATCAAAGAGCAGAGGCAAAAATAGAACAAGCTCTAAAAACTCTTGAAGAACAGGCAGAAACACTCTCGGACAATCTTGAGGATGCCATAAAGGGAGCAAAAAACACTGCAACTAAAACCACCAAAACAGCCTCTCAGATGGGCTGGTGGGGCTTTTTAGGAGGCCTGATTGGCGCCGTAATTTCCAGTGTTTTTGGTTATTATGGCTACAGAAGCCGTAAGGACACTTTCATGCTGTAAAACTGCAAGTGCATAAAGCATAAAATAAAGAAAAAGCTGTACTAAACTGTACAGCTCTTTTTGTAAACTGCTTTTCTTACATGGCATAACGATTTTCTCTTTATAGGCTTTTTGCTCTCAACATAGATGTATAGTGTTTTTTTCTATCAACATATTTTTACGTGGAAAGACTTATGAATACTATTAGCCCTTCCTCATGGTTTTATGGGGATATATGCATTCGTATGTTTTTTCCTTTTTCCGTGGTATTTCCATTATACCTCATCTGGAAAAACAGGTCTCGTTTAAAAGCTTTTTGTGGGCTCAAGGAAAAGCTGGTTTTCCCCTTACATTTTTCCTAGTTTCCCCTTACATTCCCCCTATTATTTCTCTATTGTTTTTACTGGTTGTGTTGATGCAAGGTGGTAGATTTCCAAATGTTTTGACAGCAACTTACGCGCTTCTACGCTTTTCCCATGCCTTTTCTTTAGAGGGAATGATTTGAGTAGTCCCCCTTTATTACGCCCCCTTATTGTTGTAGGCAAGCAAATTTCTTAAGCGCGAGCCCTACATATAACGCTGAGTGTGTTTCGGCGCTTTTGTATTTTTTCTTGTTTCCAAGGATGGTTCTGGTGCACTTTATTAGGGTTGCGGAGGCATTTTTTTTATGAAGTTAGAGCAGAATCGTTGGATTTTTTTCTTCACATACTTATTTGTATTGTGTGAGCTTATGAATCTGGTGTTTTTTGAACAACTTTTGCTTTCAAGTTAGGTTTGCTAAGCGCATAGGGAAAAAGGGAAAACTTTTCAAAAGTCAATAGAAATATAGTTTCCCGCTCTTTATTCTAAAAACCGCTCCCTCCACAACACAAAATACATCCCCCGCCCCTGATGAAGTGTAGCAGTGTCATCTTT